>JBBRTT010000047.1:0-31092 GCA_038244165.1 Lysobacterales bacterium
ACTCCGCCACCGGCGACGCTGTCGATCGTGAGCGGCAATGAACCACTGCTGCGTGCGTAGAAGCGCATCGGTGCCGAAGTGCTGCCGACCGCGGTCGGCTTGAACGTGCACCTGCGCGGTTCGAAACTCAGGCGGGAGAACGGTGTGGACGGAATGGCGGTGCCGTGCAGTTCAACATAGGGCTTGACCGGGTCGGGCGACGTGAAAGCGGCATCCTTGAAAGGAACGAGCAGCGCAGTCGTGCGCGGAAACGCGGGTTGCGCGGCCACCGGCGCAAAGTTCACATCCAGCGTGCAGGTGGCGCCAGCCGGCAAGGTCTGGCCGCTGCAGGTCTGCGCGACGATGTGGAAGAACTGGTCGGCAATCGTCGCCTGCTGGATATCGACCGGACCAGGCATCAGGTTGGTGAACGTGAAACGCTGAGTGGGGCTGGTTGTGGCGGCGACAACGTCACCGAAATCAAACGGGTTCGGCGCCAGCATCGGCGCTTGCGAATCCGCCGGTTGCATGATCTGCACGACATGGATCGAAATGCAATCCTGGCCTGACTTTGGGTAGTCGAACGAGGTCGTGTAGTGGTGCGGGGGACCAAACAGCGGGGTCAGCGCCATGCGACGAATGTCCCACAAGGTCGCCGGGTTTGCGTCGCGCTGGTGTCCAAGGTACGGAACGCTGGTGCCGGGCCAAAGGTAGAGGCCGTCGTGCAGGCGCACGTATTTCAACGTGTTCGCGACGTTCTGGTCGGGGCGGCCCGGCAGCGTTTTCCAGAGCAGCGAACCGTCGGTCAGCGCGTCTTGCCCATCCGATCCATGCAGGACGGCCTCGATGGGGCCGCCGGTGTAGTCCGTTTCGAATGCGAAAAGCGCGTTTTCGGTATTGCTCTGCAAGCCTTCGTAGTGGGCGATGCGCAGATCATTCGCCGGATTGCCGTCATCGAAGTAGACGATGAGCGACATGCCATTGGCGCTGTGCCCGGGCTTGCTCGCGAGACCGGAGAACGCATAGTCGCCATTGCCGCGAGTGCGCACTTGTTCGGTCACGTCGGCGCGATAGGTTGCCGCGCTCGGCGCAAGCGTCGAGCTGGATGAAGGCCAGCAATCGTTGCTGCCGGATCCGCCAACGCGCGTGCCGATGATGTCGCTGCCGTCGAAGCGCATCTGCGGCTGGTCGTAATCCGCATCGCCGCCGGTCAGTCCTGCCGCCGGATATTCAATGTCGATGCCGTTCCAGTACAGCAGCGCAAGCGTGACCGTTCCGGATACACCGGCCAGATGCACCGACCCTTCGCCACCGCCCTGCAGCAGCGGAGCGCCGATGCCGCCAACGCCGGCAACCGCATAGTCGGTGCGGTCAAGGCTCAGATATTTGCTCATCGGTGTGTTGGCGCCGTACACGTGAGGTACGTCGAGTGCGGCGATCAGGCACATGAGAACTATCGGCAGGCGCAAGTTCATGGCAGGTCCTTCTCGACAATTGCACGTACGGCGTGTCGACCGGCAACAAGCAGGGCGAGCGGATGCAGGATTTTCATGACGTTGTTCCTTCGCGTGAATCAGTCGTTGTCAATTGAGCGGCGGTGCTTCGCCGGCTTTCCACAGATTGGTGCTGTAGCTGCCGGCGTCATGCAGCAACGGATCGTCATTGGCCGAGCGAAAGCGCCAGGCCCAGGGATCGGTTCCAGTCGGTGCCTGCCATCCCCACGGATCGATCGCTGCGACCGTGTTGTCCCGGTCCCAGCGTCCGCCGACGAAGTTGAATTCGAAACTCTTGCGCCACGACAGATTGCGATTGCGAAATACGCCCAGGTGCAGATGCTCGCCGGAGGCAGCGCCGGTTTCGCCGACTTTGCCGAGCCGTGTGCCGGCGCTCACGATATCGCCACGGCGCACGCCGGTGTCCTGCATGTGCGCGTAGTAGGTTGTGAAAATCTCCGCATAACGGCCGCTGCCCACGCTGTGGCGAATGAACACCTCGCGCTGGTACGGATCGTTGCCGGGCGGAGTGTACGTGGGGAGGAAACGCGGCACCGCCATCAGCACACGGCCCGCCGCGACCGACACATCGTCGTTGCTGCTGTTGATGCCGATGTCGTTGGCAGTTTCGTCGATACCGGAATCGTCCAGGTGACACCTGTCGCTGACGTAACTGTGCTGACGTCCCTTGAAGTCGATTGCACAGGCATCGCCGACACCCGGAGGCTGGCCGAATTCAGTGACGTCGATCGGCAGGTAGTAACCATCGTGATTGAACGACTGCGTGTTGTACGCAGGCGGCGGGCCAACATAGGGCAGCGAAAATATCGGCAGGTTTTGCGGCGCGGCTGCAAAGATGCAATTAGTGCGGCCACTGCTGTCGGCAAACGCGGCGTTGAACGGTGCCGTGCCATTGCCGCTGCGCAAGGTGACGAAGCCGCCGTCGCAATAGCCAATCACCAGATTGAGCCCGGACAACGAATACAGTCCGGCGCGCTCGACGATGACATTCGGATTGCCATTCAGAAATTGCTGGCACGGGTCGCTGCCCGCTGCGCCGGGTAACAGACCAAAACCACCGTCGCTGGCGTTGCGCACGGAGCAATAGTTGCCGAACCCTGCGGGAACCGCGATGGTTACCGGAGCGACGTCCGGCGCCACGCCATCAAATTCAAATTCATCAGCGAAAAGATGCTCGGCATTGATGCTCGCAACGAGCGGGGCAATCGGCCCGGGTTCGTCAAGATTGCCATCGCCATCGTGATCAAAAATGTTGTTCGGGTAACGCGGGCGGTTGGCCAGCAGCAACAGGTTGCCGCGATACCAGGTGGCGTCCACCAGCGTATCGGCGACTTTTCGGTCGATGGCATCCTGGTCGCAGTACGAGCTGCCGTCGGGGCACAGATTTTTATGGCGCACCTCGGGGAAATCGTGAAATGCGACGCCATCGCCGCTGTAGCCCTGTGTGGTGATGACGCTGCCATCGGCCTGCATGCGCAACGAGGCCACATCGCTGTCGCCATGCACCTGCGCATCGGCGCTGCTGTTGATGTGCGTTCCCAGTAGATAGAAACTGCCGTCGTCGCGCATCAACATGCGCCGCAGCTTGGCACCACCTTGTTGGCGCACGACGATCGATCCATGGAAGTCGGAAAACCGGAAAAACTGGCGCCCGTTGCTGCCGAACGTGTTGTCCAACGAACCGTTGCCGGCAACGGCCACTACGCAAGCCGAGGGCGCAAAGGTGTTGTTGCTGTAGCTGAGATTGCAGCCAAGCAGCAAGCGGCTGCGGCCGGCATCGTAGGCAACATCGCTGAGACTGAGAGAGCTGGCGATCTGGGTAGTGTTGCCGATCAGCAGACGGCCATCACCGCTGAAACTGGTGTCGAAGGCTCCATTGGCGGTGAGGCGCACCACCGCAAGTGCAGGATCACCGGCACTGTCATCGGCGGTGCCTGCCAGTACCACATCACCATTCGGCAAGACCTGCAGGCTCGCGCATGTGTCGTTGTCGCTGCCGCCGCCGTTGAAATCGATTTCCTTGTAACCGGTGCCGTTGAACGTGGTGTCCAGATTGCCGAGGGCGGTGAACTGAACGGCCAGCATGTTGCGCTCGGTGCCGCGCTGCACATAGCCGCAGGCCAGCACCTTGCCGGTGCCAATGGTGGTTACTGCGTTGAGAAAAGTGGCGGCACTCACAAAGGGTGCCAGATTGCTCAATGCCAGTTTGCCGCCGTTGCCGAAGAAACTGTCGTAGCTGCCGTCGCTCGCACGCAGACGCACCAGGAATCCGGTCAGGCCGCCGCCGGTATCGGCATTGCCAACCACGACGACGCGATTGGCCGTGTCCGTCGCCATGCCGGTGCAGATGTCGTAGTTACTGCCGCCCAGATCAAGAGCAATGCGCCGGGTCGCTTCGAGTTCATCGGTGCCGGTAAAATCCATGTCCAACTGACGGGCGTTGCGCAGATGGCGGCTGACTGCGCAATCCTGATTGCTGCTGCCCGTATCAAACCATTCGTTCAACACCAGCACGCGGTTTTGGCCGTCCACGGCAATGGCTTGCGCGTTATGGCTTTTGCGATGTTGCCGGGTGATGTTCAAAAACGCCCCGCTCGACCGATCCGGACCAAACGTATCGGTGGTTGCGCCGGACGCTGCATGCGCCGGGTTTGTCTGCAGAAATATGAGTGCGGCGGCAAATGTGAAAAGGCTGCGGGATGTCATCGCCGTGGCTCCAGGGATCGGCGCGGAGGGCGCCCTTGTCCATCCACCACGGGAAATAGCGTTGACGGGGGCCACTCAAGATGCCGCTTCGCCCGGCGAAGCCGCAGGCAAAGCTCAATCGCTGCGGATGCTCGGTGCGGTCGCCCGCGGTTCGTTGCTCAGCTGCCAGCGCAAACGTTCACGCGCGTGGGCATGCTGGCGTTGCAAGGTGCGTAGCGGCAAATCCAGGGCTTTGGCGGTCTCGGTTTCGGTCATGCCGGCGAACATGCGGCATTCGACGACCCGTACGAGGTGCGGTTCCTCGCGTTCCATCGTCTCGAGCGCCCGATCAATATCGAGCAATTGATCGGCCTGGAAAGAGAATGCGGCGTCCTCGGGATCGAATGTGACCTGCAAGGCATCGCCGCCGCGCTTTTGCGCGAACTGCTCGCGCGCATGGTTGCACAGCACCTGGCGCATGGCGCGCGCGGCCAGCGCCAGGAAATGCACGCGGTTCAATGGCGGCGCGCCCGGCGCTGCTGTCAATTTGAGATAGGTCTCATGGAGCAGGGCGGTCGGGTTCAGCGTCGCCGCGGGATCGCGGGTGATCGCCCGCGCCAAGCCGCGCAAGTCCTGATAGAGCAGAGTCACGACGCGCGCATAGGCGCTCTCGTCGCCAGCGCGCGCTGCTTCAAGCAGTTCGGTGATCTGCTGCGGTGGCACGGCACTCATGCGCAGGTTCCGGTTCGATTCTTCTTTGCGCAATTCACTGCCGTCAGCGGGGCGCGTGAAGCACCCGCTCGCGTGCCGCCAGCGGGTCGCGTTCAAGTTCGGCCAGACGTTCGTTCGTCGTTTTCACGCGCTGGTGGCCGGCGCCGAGCGTGCGAATCAAGTCGTCGCGCGCTCGCGCAAGCTCCACCTTGGCCCGGTCGAATTGTTTTCCGGCAATCAGGGTCAGGGCGTATCCGTAACGCAGCATCGCCGGCTCCGGACCGTTCGGGCCGAACGTCTTGTCGGCGCGTGCAAGCACATCTTCCTGCAGGCCGAGGGCCGCGGCGATGTCGCCCTGCTTGCGTTTGACTCCTGCCAGATTGTGCGCGGCCTTGAGCGTTTCGGCGGAGTCCGCACCGCTCAATCGCAGTTCCAGCGCATGCACGCGCGCCAGCCATTGCGCTGCTTCGTCCAGGCTTCCCTGCGACGACAACAGCATGCCGAGGTTGTTCATGCTCGTGCGCGTCTTGTAGTTTTCTTCGCCTTCGCGCTTGAGCCGCACCTCGAGCACTTCGCGGAACAGGCTGCCCGATTCGTCCAGCCGGTTCGCGTCCTGCAACATGCCGGCGTATTCGTTCAGCGCACTGAGCGTGTTCGGGTGCGTACGCCCCAGTAGCTTTGTATACGATTCCACAACTTCCTTTTCCAGCGCGAGCGCATCATCGGCCTTGCCGCGCTGACGCAGCACGTAGGCCAGATTCTGCTGCACGTCCAGGCGGGCCAGCGGCAGTGCGGGGTCGCTGCCGAGCGGCTTGGCCAGGCGCGCGCGCAGCAGGTTTTCGGCGTCGTCGAGGCGGTTGGCGAATGCGTAAGAATTGGCCAGCGACGATTCCATTCCAATCACGGTCAGGCTGTCGTCGCCATAGACGTGGCGTGCGCGCGGCAGCAGGGTCTGCATTTCCGCGATGACCTTGTTGGTCTGAGAATTGCGTGCGTGCATGCGCTCGCGATCGAAGGCGATATCCACGGCCAGTGGCATGTCCAGTGCGCCGGCGCTGTCCATTTCGTCGAGCACCGCGGCGAAATACGCGTCGGCTTCATCTGCTGGTAGGCGTGCGCCGGCAAGGTCGGCGAGCAGGCCGCGCACCGCCCAGGTTTCCGCGCCATGTTCGCCGACGCGTTGTCGATTGAGTTCCGCGGCGCGTTTTGCATGCACCTCGGCGATGTCGAAGACGCCAAGGCCCGAGTAACTTCGCGCCAGCGTCATCTCGATCGCCTCGGCGACATCGGGCGCATCGGTGAAACGCGTGCCGATTGCGGAGGCGGCGCGGTCGAGCGCGGAACGAATGCTCAAGCCGGCGTCGCCGGACAGCATCGGATTCGCGCTGGTCAGCACGTCATCGTTGAGAAAACGGTTGATGGCTTCGGCTTTCGCTGCCTCGGCCCGCGCTGCGCCGCGCTGGGCGATCAATGCGCCGATGAATCCTGCAATCAACAACATTGCGAGTATCGCGCCCGTGCTTGCCAGCGGATGGCGCGCGATGCGTTTGCGCAGGCGATAGGCAAGGCCGCCTTTGTGAGCCGACACCACAGCTCCATCGCGGAACGCGCGCAGATCCTCGCTCAGCGATGCGACCGACGGATAACGCGCAGCGCTCGCAGCGGTCGCCTTGTCGATGATGCTGCGCACATCGGCCGGCGGATCGGGACCGGCAACGATTTCGAGCAGGCGACCCAGCGCATAAACATCGTCGCCGGTACTCGGTGCCTCGCCGGCTTTCTGTTCGGGACTGGCGAACGCCATCGTGCCGAGGCCCGCCGCCGCGGTGTCGCCGTCGCGAGCCAAACCAGAAATGCCAAAGTCCAGCAGCTTGATCCGGCCGTTGGCGTCGACGAGCACGTTGCCCGGCTTGATGTCGCGGTGAATGATCAGGCGGCCATGTGCATGGGCGACGGCGGCAGCGACGTCGATCAGCAAATCGATGCGCGCGCCGAGAGACAGGTGTCGCGCGTCGGCGTAGCGATCGAGCGCTTCGCCACGCACCAGCTCGAGCGCGAACCAGGGCTGACCGATGTCCAGTTCGCCGCCGTCGAGCAGGCGCGCGATATTCGGGTGTTCAAGTTCTGCGAGCAGCTGCCGTTCGCGCACGAACAAGGCACGCTGCTCGTCGCGTATTGCCTTGCCATCGATCAGTTTGAGCGCGATCTCCTGGCGGTAGGCGCCATCGGCGCGTTCGGCGCGGAACACCACGCCCATGCCGCCGCGGCCGATCTCGTCGATGATGCGCCACGCACCGATCCGCGTGCCGGGTTCCAGCGCCAGCGTTTCGCCGGCGATGAGGTCGCGTACAAATACACTTTGCAGCAAGCCGCCCGTGCGCATCCATCCGGATAGCAGGTCGGACGCAGGCGAACGCGCGGTGCTGTCCATGCCGTGTTCAGCCGCCGCCGCGTCGAGTCCAGATCTGATTCATGCCGCCCCCTACTGCACGTCAGGGCATAGCATAAACCACGCGCGCCATCGGCGGGCTGTAACCGGTACCCCAGCCAAATGCGCTGAAAGCCCAGTCACCAGCTAGCGAGGGTACTCACATATCGAGCATCAGCGCTCGCGACCATAGCTGCGGCAAGTGGGCGACGCACAATGAATGCCTTTCAATCCGCGCGGCGTGCCATCGATTGAGCCGCCCTGCACGATCAGGAACGGCAGGCCGTCCGCGCCGATCACTGCCGCCGAACGCGAAACGACCTGGGTCGTGTTGATTCCGGTTACCGAGTGTTTGGGACTGATTGCCGCGCAGGTCACGTCATCGCAGCTCACCGCGGAGAACTGACCGTCCCAGATCATCGGCGTCGTGCCATGGTGCAGCAGCAATTGTGGTGTGCGCTGGCCGCTCGAGAAACTGATGAAGGCCGGCAGCACGGTGGGCGCGTCGCAATAGGTCGTAGTGCTTGCGCCTGCATTGCAGCGCACGACGGCGAGGTCGTTCGTATTCGTGCCGTCGAAGCGGTCGTGGACGACCAGTGCGCGGCCACTCGGGGTGATCGCGAGCGAAGTGCTGAAGCCACTATTGGCCGAGCTGTCGAGCGTGCGAAGGGTAACGGTCGAGCAGGGCGCGCCGTTGCAAAAGGCGAGCTTGAGGCGCTTGTTGGTCACATCTTGGTAGGCAATCTGCGGACGCGTCCCATCCCAGGCGATCGAGGTCCATTGGCCGACATCGCCGGCCGTATCCAGCGCCGCACCGACGGGTGAAGCACATTCGACATCCGGGCATTGGATGTAGCGCAGATCCTTGTTGGTCGCATCGTAGTAGGCGATCAAGGGCCCATTCTTGTTTGCCTCTATTCCCGATGTGTTGCCGTTCGTAGCGGTGATTGAAGTGAATTGACCGGTATCGCCGAGCGTGTCGAGCGTACTGGTGACCGCGCTGGTGCATTGCGGATCGGCGCAGCGTGCGAATTTCAGATCGCCATTGGTTCGATCGTAGTAACTGATCATCGGACGCTCGTCGGCGCCGATCGCGATCGCATTGAAATCGCCGACGTCGCCGGCGCTGTCGAGTGTGACAACGCTGGCACTGCCACAAACCGGGTCGTGGCACAGCGCCACGCGCAGATCCTGTGCCGGGACTGCGTAGTACGCCACGATCGGCAGGCCGTCAGCGCTGATCGCAACCGACATCCAGGTGGGAGGAACCGTGCCGGATCCAGTACCAACTTCGAGTTCCGAGACGATCAGGTTGTTGGTCGAGCCGCGCAGTGCGACGGATTGCGCCATGCCGGAATCCAGCGAAGTCAGCGCGGCGTTTGCGTACGGCGCGCTGGTGATTTGCGTGCGCGGCGAAAGCGTGGTCGTTCCTACCTGAACTTGTATAAACCGCGTATTGCCGTTAAAGGCGACAATGCCGAAATCCAGCGACACGGTAAACAATCCCTGGTCCACCGCGACCGCGGTCTTGGTCACGGTCGCGCCGACCTGGGCGCCGCCGCTGAGCGCATCGAATAGCTTGAAAGTGAAATCGAAGTTGCCCACGGCCGGCGAGCCGCTCTGTTCCAGGCGTCCCTGGTAGGTGAACGCCGTACCCTGAGGTATGGCGGCAGCGGCGTTGCCCAGGGATACAAGCAGGAGTAGAAAAAGCAATGCGCGATTCATGAGGAACTCCGGTCAATGCGATGCGATGAGTACGGTTATTCGAAATCGTCGGCGAAGATGCGATCGTCATTGCGCACGGCTATAAAGCCCGGCACCAGCCGGAAAACGCCGCCCGTCAGAGCAGCGGTTGGCGTCGCGTCGGGCTGGCCGACACTGCCGGTGAGGACGAAACTGGCGCCCGCTGTCGCACGGCCACCGCCGCCATCAATCGACGACCAGGTGAGTTGGAACGTCCCGCCCGATTGCGCCGCGAGAGGCACGACCCAGGTCAGTCCCAGCACGGCTATGAAGCGGCATCTCATGGCATCTCCGTGTAGCGCAAGCCGGCGCCATCAACGGGCGCATATCAGGCAATACACGGAATGCGGAAAAAGCCCGCCAAGCGGATGCCGAGTCGCGTTGCGACTCGGCTGTCGGGGGGGCTGAATTGGTAGACTTTTCGACGCGGGCGGCGCCGGAATTGCAAGGCTCTAATTGGCCAGCAGCACCGGATCGAGAGTTTGCATCGTAATGGTGCCCCGATGCGCTACGGTTCGAAGCCGCTGCAGAAAATCGTGTCGGCCGCGCATTCGAACTGGCGCTCGTACGCGCCGAGGTCGCGGTTGCCGTCAAGGTTTGGCACGTTTGCAAGATCGTGTGGGCGTGGCAGTTTGTCGAGATCGTTAGCGTCGCCCGCATCGGGCGCAACGTCGATTGCCGGCGAATCCGCGCTCAGGTGAAAGTCGCCGTTGCCCTGGTGCGTTCGCTGGAAGCGATCAAGAAGCTCAAGGGCGACAACGAAGATCAGGACCACGACATCCTGATCGCCAAGCGCGCGATGGAAGCCCCGCGGCGCGAGATCGTCGCGAATGCCGGCGAAGAGCCGAGCGTCGTGTTGAACAAGGTTGCCGCCGGCAAGGGCAACTACGGCTACAACGCGCAGACTGGTGAGTATGGCGACATGATCGAGTTCGGCATCCTGGATCCGACCAAGGTTACGCGCACGGCGCTGCAGAACGCAGCCTCGATCGCCGGACTCATGATCACCACGGAAGCGATGGTTGCCGAAGCGCCGAAGAAGGAAGAGGCGCACGGCCACGGCGGTAGTGGCGGCGGCGGTGGCATGGGTGGCATGGGCGGTATAGATTTCTGATCCTGTCCTGCTGAAGAAAGATGTATACAGCCCCGCTTCGGCGGGGCTTTTTTGATGCGTCTTTGCTGGCCGGCGGATGCGGTCTTCATGTGTTGGCGATGGATTGGACGACTAGTGCGCCAGCAGCACCTGATCGCCGAAGGTGTCGATGAAGATGCGATCCGCGACGCCCTGCATTTCGTACGCACCGATATCGCGCTTGCCGAACAGCGGTGTCGCAGAGATAGTCTGATCACGCGGCAGCTCGCGGATATCGATGCCACCCAGCGGCGGGGCATAGTCGATACCGGCCGATCTGACCAAGGTGCCGCCTTGAAGCCCGTAGAACAGACGATAGTCGCCATGAGTCGGATCGACATACGTCGGCGTGGTTTGAATATTCGTCGGCCCGGGCGCAAGGCCTGTCGTGTTGCCGGCGATGTTGTACTGGTTGCTCAGATTGGACGCGCTGCCGGAAAAAACCAGCGCCGCGGTCGTACCTTCGTCGATGATGCTGTCGTTGAGTGCCAAGACGTCGTTCGCGGCGATGACACGGCTGGCGCCGATACTGTCGTGGGCGAAGGTGCAGTTAAACAGATTCAAATGCGCATTGCCGTCGCTGGAGAGAATCAGTTCATGACTCACGCTGTTCTCCGCAAACAGACAGTTCGAAAGCGCCACGGTCGTGTAGAAAACCGGTTCGATCGTGTTGCCGAGCTCACGCAGTGCATAGCCGCCATGGTTGTCGCGAACGTCGAGTTTCGTAGCGTACAGGATGTTTCCTGATTGCAGCAGCAGTGCCGCGCCATTGGTCGGTGCGTTGCCATTCCCCACGTCCATGGCGTAATTTCCGTGCACGATGCTGCACTGCTGGGATGCGTCGCAGGCAACGCTGCCTCGCGTGGCCAGACGGTCTTCACAGCCTAAGCTGTTGCTGTTCAGCGAGATCTGCGCTCCATCGCCGTTGCTGTCGACGTCGGCGTACAGGCCGCTGCCTTCCTGCGCGATGTTGTTGGTGATGCGGAAATTATCGGCGCATATATCGCTTCCGCTCGGGCTGCGCGGAGAGATGTAGATGCCGCCGCCGGTATTGAGCGCAGTGTTGTTGTCGATCCCGACCGGATGCAGCGGATCGGTAGTATACAAGTACAGGTAGGCGTCAGCGGTAACTGCAATGCCGCCACCGTATTTGGCCGTATTGTCGTATATGACCGCTGCATTGACGTAGCCCGGTGAACCGATGTTCGCGGTGGCGTTATTGAGGACTTCGACGCCGCCGCCGTACCCGGACGTGGCTTCATTCAGCGCGACCCATGTAAATGGAGCGTTCATGGTCATTTTCGTATCACCTTCGATGCGGATTCCGCCGCCCGAAGTGTTGGCTGTATTGCTCAGGATCAACGTGCGCTGGTTGATGTGCAATTCGGCCGGGCCGCCGGTGGCTTTCACGTTGATGCCTCCGCCGTATCCGGCCACGTTGTTGCTGACCGTGGAGGTATCCAGCGTCAGCGAGCCGGTGCCGTCGTAGTCGATACCGCCGCCAGAGCCGCTGCTGCTGTCGTGGCCGTCGCTGACCGTGAGGTACTGGATGGTGACGTTGCTGGCGCCGCGGATCGTGATCACGCTGTCGCCGCTGTGGCCGCTGCCGCTGATTGTTTCCAACGGGGCGGTCGGACACGGAAACATCAGCCCGCAGGCGATGGTCAGAGCGCCGCACGTGGTGCCGGATTTGCGACCGATGAGCGATACATTCTTGTTGCTGATCGCAAGATGCTGTGCGGTGTAGGCGACTTCACTGGTGAGGTAGATGCGCGTGCCGGCCGGGCAGGTTGCGGCGTTGATCGCGGCCTGGATCGTGTTGTAGTTGCATGCGGCGTCGGTCGTTGTGTTGCCGACGAGAAATACATCCTGCGCGGTGGCAGTACAGGCATGCGCATTGACTGCGCCCAATGAAAGATAGGCGATGAGCAACAGGAACAGGGAACGCAAGCAGGCGGCGGCGGACATGACGGAATCTCCTTGGATCGCCCGAATGGCGGGCATGTCCGAAGAACGCCGTTTGAATGCCGATCACATCATGTCGTTTCTGCAAACCATGGGATGAAAACCCTCATGGCGCCATCTGCCTCAATATTGCTTCGGCGCGAGCGATGGCATTGGATTCGGGCGCGTCATATTTGCGGCTGGCCTCGAATGCGCGCTGCGCCCAGTCGCGCGCAGCCCGTGGGTCGCCCGAGCGATGCAGCGCCTCGGCATGAATCAGCCAAAGGTAAGGTCCGACGCGCACGTCACGACGTCCAGTGACCTGCGCGAAACTGTCCACTGCGCTACGGCTTTCGATGAGAGCGTTGGCGAGTTCGCCGTGTTCGAGGTACACCTTGGCCAGATCGCCGTGGGCCAGAGCGAAGGTTGCGAACTTGCGTCCGTGCTCTTGCGCGATCACCAGCCGAAACTGTTCCTCGGCGCCGGCTGCGTCGCCATGTGAAAACAGGAAGCGGCCCCAGCGTTCGCGTGCCGCGCGCACCGTGCCGCCGTCGGGCGGATCTTTGGCTATGCGTTCGTCCAGCGTGGACTTGAGCATCGCGCGCGCTTCGTCGGTGCGGCCGACCTGGTCGTAGGCGTCGCCGAGAATCAGCCGGATGCGGCGCAGTTCATACTCGACGCTCGGTTTGGCGATGTAAGTCTGCTGCGAAGCTTCCAGTAGAGGGATTGCTTCCTGTGCCCGACCTTCGGCGACCAGACACGCCGCGTAGAACTCGCGTGCGTAGTCATCATATGAGTCGGCATCCCACGGCTGCGGGATCACACGGAAAAGTTCGTCGAAAAGCGCGTGCGCACGTTGCCGATCTCCCTGCCGGTGCACCAGCGAGGCGAACTCGGCGGCGGGCACCCAGTAGGTGCTGTGTGTCTCGCCATACGTCTTGCGGGCAAGTTCAACCGAGTGCTCGTAAGCTAGTTCGGCCTCGTCGAACTTGCCTTGAAACTCCAGTGCCCCCGCCAGTCCCGGATAGGTGAGCTGCTGCAGGTCGGCGTCGTCGCGATCGCTGTTGGTTTCGGCCGCGGCGATTGCGCGGCGAAACCACGGTTCCGCCGCCGCGCCGCCGCCATCATGCTGGTTCCGATAGCCCATGCTGGTGAGTGCGCTGACATAGCCGGCATCGTGCGGGGCGACGTCAGCGTAGAGTTTCACGGCGCTGTCCAGCGCTGCGCCGCTGGCGTTCGCCGATGCATCGTCGGTTGCCATTACGTGGCTGCGTAACAGGAACCAGCGTGCGCGGATGGCAGAGCGATCAAGCGCCGCTTGCCGGATCAGCGGATCGGCTTGTTCCAGCAATTTCAGCGCTTGCGCATAGTCGTTGCGATTGTTCGCGTGATCCGCGTCGTCCAGAAGGCCCTGGATAATCGCCGGATGCAGTTCGCCGTAAAGCCGCCGTGCCAGTTCAACCTGCTTCGTGTGCAACCCCTGGTAACGCGGCTGGTCATCCAGTTCCCGATAGATCGACGCAGCTATGCCGAGCAGGTCGATTTCGGTTTCCGGGTCGCCAGCGAAGTCGCGTTCGATCGCGGGCGTATTCAGGTCGAGCAATTCCTTGGCAGTGACCTGTCCGCGTGGCTTGTCCTGCGCGATGCGCGGATCGCTGGCGCGGAATACGCGGATCAGAAAATCCTTGGTCGCATTGGCGCGCGAAGCTTGTTGCTGCGCGTTGCGCGCCTGTTGTCTGGCCACGCCAGCCTGCCAGACCGCAATGCCGAGCGCGGCGAGGATCGCCAGCAGAAAGATCAGCGTCGTCGCGACGCCACCGCGATGGCGCGCAACAAATTTCTGCGCGCGATACCAGGCCGAAGGCGGATGCGCCAGCACCGGCCGACGATCGATGTAGCGATCGATATCGTCAGCGAGCGCGCCTGCGGAGACGTAGCGGCGCTCCGGTTCGGCGTCGATTGCCTTGAGCACGATATTATCCAGATCGCCGTGCAGCGCGCGGCGCGTGACCTGCGGCGGTGCTGGCAGCACTCCGGGTCCGCTGTCCTTGTCGACTTGCGAGGAAGGCGTCTGACCCGTATTGCCGGTCAGACGTCGGCCAGTAATCAATTCGCCGAGCAGGATACCGAGTGCATAGACGTCGGTCGCTGTGGTAATTGGCGCACCGCTGCGCTGTTCGGGAGCGGCATACGCCGGAGTGAACGCCGGCAGCTTGGTCTGCGTTTCCTCGTCCGCATCCAGCAGTTTGGCAATACCGAAATCCAGCAACTTGACCTGGCCGTCATCGGTCACGAGCACGTTGGAAGGCTTCAGGTCGCGATGCACGATCAGTGCGCGATGCGCCGCATCCACGGCGCGGCATACCTGCACGAACAGTTGCAGCCGTTGGCGCAGATCGAGCTTGAGCTCGTGCACGTAGTCGGTGATTGGCTTGCCTTCGATCAGGTCAAGTGCGATGTACGCGGTGCCGCCCGCGCTGACGCCGCCCTCGATCAGGCGCGCGATGCTCGGATGCTTGAGTTGCGTCAGTGCCTGACGTTCGCGCCGGAACTGGCGTTGCGCCTCGGGCGAATACAGGCCGCGGCGCAGGATCTTGAGTGCGACGTCCTGGCGCACGCCTTCGACTTCGCGGCGTGCGTGAAAGACCGTCGACGAGCCGCCTTCGCCAAGAAACGCGATCAGCTCGAACGGACCGAGTCTGGTTCCGGCCGCGAAGTTCTGCGTCAGGTCGACGTCACCGATCGCTTGCGCAACCGCGGCGGCGCCACCGGAGAACAGCGAGTTGTCGCGGGCGTCGGCTTGCAGAAGACGTTCAACGGCAGCACGCAGTTGTGCGTCGCTGCAGTTCTCGACAAGAAACGCGGCACGCGCCGATGACGGCAGGTCAACGGCCGTGTCGAACAATTCACGCAATGAAGGAGACTGCACGCCTGGATCCTGTCCCAAGTGTCAGAGCAGATAACGCCGTTGCGCGGCACAACGCATCATGGCGCGACACATCATGATGCAATCTCGGATTTCAGGAACGCGCGCGCAAAGCGCCAGTCGCGGTCGACGCTGCTGCGGCTGAGGTCGAGCGTCGCCGCGATTTGCTCGACCGTCAATCCAGCGAAGTAGTGAAGCTCCAGAACCTGGGACGCGCGCGCGTCGGTCTCTTCGAGATGTTGCAATGCCGCGTCGAGCGCTAGGGCCTGCTCGGCACTTTCGATAGCGAATTGCTGATTGCCGCCGGTCAGCGTGATGCGTATCCAGTCGCCGCCGGCGCGCTGGCGCAGGCGGTCGCGCGCTCGGTCGGCCAGCAGATGGCGCATCGCGCGCGCGGCGTAGGAAAAAAATTGCGCTTCGTGGGCGAAAGCCAGTTCGCGGTTCGCGCACATGCGCAGGTACAACTCATGGACCAATGCTGTGGTTTCCAACGTCGCGCCAGCCGAGCCCTTGCCCAATTGTCGGGCAGCCATGGCTTTGAGGCGCGCATAGACCTCGGCAAACATGTCCTGCGCGGAAGCCGACTCCTTATTTGCGGGCGTGATTTCCATGCACTCGCTCATGAATTGCTTTTTCCTTATACGACGAAGCCAGGGTGGAAGCCAGAAGGCCCCGCGCCGCTGTCGGCCTTGGAAACCCCAGGTAGAACAGCTCATCCGGAATGCGCGCGAGCTTGATCACTAGGGTCCTGCAAGACCGGGAGTCGTGATCTGCCGCGTGTTGCGGCAGATCACAAAGCATCGGTCACAGGGCGTTGAGGAAGGCAACCAGGTCGCGTTTTTCCTGCGCCGTGAGACCGACGTTGAAGCGCGTGTCGTAAAAATTCACCGCGTCTGCGAGCGACGCGGCCATGCCGTTGTGGAAGTACGGTGGCCGTGCTGCCAGGCCTCGCAGCACCGGTCCCTTGAACTTGCCGATGTCCGCCCACTTGCCGCTGATCATCGCTTTGCCGGGGTCAGTGGTTTGCACGACTGCACCGGTCGCGTTGTTGCGCAACGTATACAAAGGCATGTCCGGCGTGCGTCGTGTTGCATCGGCAGTACCAATGTTGATCGCCAAAGCCGCTGAATGGTTGCCGACATTCGGTGCGTCATGACAGGTCGTGCAGGTGCCTGCGATGACCGGCAGGCCGAGCGCGTCGTTGAGTCCGCCGACGTTGGTGATCGCGATCGGTTTGGTATTGAACAACTGCTCGCCGCGGGCAATTGCGCCGCGTGCGCCGCCGCCGTTGCCGTTTGGCGATTTCCACGCGTCGAACAGTGTGATCGCCGAGGCGTTGAATGCCGCGCCAGCCGGATCGGCGCCAAGCACATCGTTGATGCCGACGTAGGATTGCAGACCGGCAAGGATGCGTGGACCGCCGATCGCGTCGTCGTCATTGAGACGGCCGGCGTTGAAATCATAGCTTTGCGCGGTGGTCAGTCCCAGTTCGAAATCGACGATCTTCTGCACCTGTGCATCGCTGGGCGGTGCTGCAGCCTGCGCGTGACCCAGGGTTGCATCGGTGACCTGATGTTTCAAGCTCGCCAACAAGTCGGCCATCGCGGCGCCGGCATCCATCGGCGGCAGGAACGGTGCGTGCGTCTCGCGTCCATCCCACATCACTCCGGTGACGAAACGCAGGTTGGTCGCCGGCAACGGGCGCCGAAACAATGACAACTCGGTTGCGCTGGCGAAGGAATACGGATCGTCCACGCCGATCAAGGTGAATTCTGCGTTCGCTGGAATGCCGATGCCGACGCGGATCACGCCCTTGTTCAACAGCATGCTATACGCATGTCGTCGCGCATCGACACTGGACACATTCGCCAACGGTGAATTTGCGCCGTCGTTGGTGCGGAACACCGGATCGGTGCCGCCGCTCAGTGCGAAACGCAATTGCAGGTCCGCCGGCGTGATCGTCCATGCCTGCTTCACGCCGTGGCAGGTCCCGCAGGCGCGGCCGTTCGTTCCCAGGCTCTGGAAAAACGGATTCGTTGTATCGATGCTGCCACTGGCGGTGAACGTGCTGACGACGCCGGCAGCATTTATTCCGGTCAGCCCGTCGTTGCCGGATCTGGCCATGGCGAAATCGCTGGCACAGCACCACGACGTGATTGCGAGCGCGATGGCGCGCGGCAGAAGTTGCGAGGTTCGTTTCATGATTGATCTCCTCCCCCTGCGATTTACACGCAGTCCCTTCCGGTATTGAGCTATCCGGCTGGGCTCCCCGATCCGATGGATCCGGACCTACATCGAGAAACGCTGCTTGCGCGGGAAGTGCGACATATGCGCGCGCGGCTCCCCCGCCTCCAGACCAATCGACGGAGTCGGCTGTCTGGAAGCGGTTGCCGGCTTGCTAGGGCCCGGCTGGCTGCAGTGTCGCGGCATCTTGCGCCGACAATACCGAGGCCGGCACGGCCAGCGCGCGCGCTTGCGCAACGGTTGCGGCAGCCGCTGTGTTGTTTCCCTGCGCTCGTTCAATGCGTGCCCGTGTGGCCAACAATGCGGCCTGCTGCGCATGCGCATTGGGATTGCTATCGTGCAGCAAGTTCAGCGCGCGCGCCGCGTCGGCTAGCGCCTCGTCGCGGCGACCCAGCGCGGCCAGCGCCTCTGCGCGCTGGCGCAGGAGTGCGATGCGCACCCGCGGTGCCGGAGGGTCGAGACTTGCAATCATCGCCAGCCCGCGCTCAGCAGCTGCCAGCGCCGCTTCGGCATCGCCGCGCTTGAGTGCAAGGCGCGCATCGACGCGCAGTTTGTCGGCAGCCTCGACACTGTTTTCGCCAAATGCTTGGTTCGGCTCCGTACCCGCCTGTGCCAGTTGTTCTGTCGCGGTATCCAGGTGATTCAGATTGATCGATATTTCGGCGAAGTGCCTGCGCGCCTGCGCCAATTCCGGCGTATAGCCCGCCTCCTGCGCATGTGCTGCGAGCACGCGCACCGCTTCGCGCGCGGCACGCTCCGCGGCTGCATCGTCGTGACGGGCCAGGTCGAGCGCTGCCTGCGCATCCAGCAGCATGGCAGTGCGCGCATCTTCCGTGCCCACCACCTTGCGATCGATCGCAAGCGCTTCATCGAGCGCTGCTTGTGCCTCCTCGAAGCGTTCTTCCTGCGTGAGAAAAAGCGCCAGGCCACCGAGCGCAGTCGCCAGGCGGTCGTGCGGCCGGTCGAACACGCGACGCATCAATGCGATAGCCTCCCGATAAATCGGTTCGACGGCGGCGCGCTCGCCGACGTGTTCCTTGGCGTTGGCCAGATGCAGCAGCGTGCGCGCGAACTGCTCGTCCTCGGGCAACTTGAGTTTGCGCCAGCGCGCGATCGCCGGTTCCAGCAGGCTGATGCTCTCGCGGTAGCGACGCACCTGCACGCAGAGCTGGCCGAGATAGGTCTGCGTTTCCACGCCATTGATCGAATCCGTGCCGAACACGCGATCGGCCTTGCGCGCCACCTGCTGTGCGATCGCAACCGCTTCGTCGGCGTGTCCTGAATAGGCACGTGTCGCGCCGAGCAGCATCAAACCGGACATTGCACTTTCCGAATCCTGTTGCAGCATCACCGGCTTGAGATCCTCCATCAGGCGATCCGCTTCGCTATTGCGGTTGGTCCGGTGCAGCAGGTTGCCCTTCTGCACGAGCAGATCAATCCACTCAGGCGAAGTCTGCGCTATGCCGAGCGCGCGCTCGCGTTCGATCGCATCGTCGAGCATCGTTTCGGCCTGCGCGTATTCGCCGTTGGCGAGCGCGACGCCGCCAAGCGTCGCCAACAGCTGCGCACGCACCGGTGCGTCAAGGTCGCTGTCCTCGCGCGCACTCTTGGCGGCCTGTTCGACCAGTTGCTGCGGTGTCGGCCGCTGATCGCGCGGCAGATCGGCGCTGGCGCTCTGGAACAGATCGACCATGAAATCGCGCGTCGCATTCGCGCGCTGTGCTTCACTGCGCGCCACGCGCGTCTGTTCGCGCGCAACGGTGGCCTGCCACAGCGCCAGGCCGAGCGAAGCGATGATGCCGAGCAGGAACAGTGCGGTGATGACCACGCCGCCGCGATGGCGCTGCACGAACTTGCGTGCGCGATACAGCCTCGACGGCGGGTGCGCGACCACCGGCTGACGACGCAGATAGCGTTCGATGTCGTCGCCGAACGCGTTAGCGGTCGCATAGCGCTGCGCCGGTTCGGTCGCGAGCGCCTTCATCAGCACGTTGTCGAGGTCGCCGCGCAGCAGGCTGCGCAGCCGCGCCGGCGCCATCGGATAAACGATGCCGGTATCTTCGCCGCGGATCACGGTGGCCGTGCGCGTTGGAATCAACGACGACGGCCGCCGCGTTGGCGCGCCGGTCGGACGAATGCCGAGCAGCAGTTCATGCAGCAGTACGCCGAGTCCGTAGACATCGGTGGCGGTGGTGATGGCTTGGCCGGCGATTTGTTCCGGCGCGGCATAGTCGGGAGTGAATACGCCGATCGTGTGCGTGGCGTCGGCGGCCCCTTCCTCCTCAATCAATTTTGCGATCCCGAAGTCCAACAGCTTCACCACGCCGTCGTTGCTGACCATGATATTGGAGGGCTTGATGTCGCGATGCACGATCAGGCTGCGATGCGCCGCCGAAACCGCGCGGCACACGGTCAGGAATATTTCCAGCCGACCGCGCAGATCCAGCGCGTGGTCCTGCACATAACGGGTGATCGGCACACCGTCGACGAACTCGAGCACCAGATACGGAATGCCTGCTTCGGTCACGCCGCCATCGATCAGGCGCGCGATGTTCGGGTGGTTGAGCCCCGCCAGCACCTGGCGCTCGCGCAGGAACAAGCGTTGCTCCAGTTCCGAATACAGGCCGCGGCGCAATAGCTTGATCGCCACCTGCTGATTGAAGTCGGCGCCGACGCGTTCACCGAGGAACACCGCAGCCATGCCGCCCTGGCCGAGCGCGCGCAGCACTCGGAATGAACCGATTTGCTGACCGATCAAGCCGTCGCTACGAATTTCTTCCGCGGTCAAACGCGCTGCATGCTGGACCGCGGGCGTGTCGAGAAATCCGCCGCGGTCGTCGGCTGCCAGCAGGCGCAGTACCGCTACCTGTTCCTCACGGTCGGGCACGTTGGCGTCCAGCCATGCCTGGTGTTGTGGCGCCGGCAGTTCAATCAGCGCGTCGAATGCGCTACGCAAACGCACACTCGTATCGCTGACTTTGGTCGAACTATCGTTGCGCATGGCGTGGTTGTGCCTGTTGAGCCTGATAAACCCCAGATCGTGCGCCGGTGCGACAACGGGGCACCCGCAACGTCATCCCAATTGATCGTGCAGGAAGGCGCGCGCGAAGCGCCAATCGCGGTCGACGGTGCGGCGTGTCACTGCCAACATGCCGGCGATTTGCTCAAGGTCCAATCCTGCAAAGTAGCGCAGCTCGACCACGCGCGCCGCCCGCTCGTCGCTGTGTTCCAGTTGTTGCAACGCGGTGTTGAGCGCCAGCGCCTGTTCGGCACTATCGATGGCCAGGCGCTCGTCGCCCCCGGTTAACGTGATCCGTTGCCAATCGCCGCCGGCACGCTGGCGCAGCCGGTCGCGCGCGTGATCACTGAGCAAATGGCGCATCGCCCTGGCGGCGTAGGCGAAGAATTGTGCCGGGTGTTCAAATTCAAGTTCGCGTTGCGCGCTGATACGCACGTAAAGTTCGTGCACCAGGGCGGTCGTGTCCAGGGTGCCGCGTTCGCGCCGCGCCAGTTGATGGCCGGCCATGGCTTTCAGGCGGGCATAGACCGCATCGAACATCGCATCGGCCGATTGCGCCGTGGGCGTGTCCGGGTTCGGCATGGGGTCAGGGGAGGCAGAATTCACAACGTTGATCTCCGGGGTCGATTGTACTCACCCCTGGCCGCGGCTGCCGTGCGCTGGGTCATGGGGGCGCCATTTCGCCATAAAACGCTCAATTGCTGCGCCGCGACGTGGCAAAAATATCGATTTGGCTTACAAGTGCAGGCGAACACAGATCAGACTGTGGGGGAGGGCGGCCCGCCGCGAGTAATCGCGGCGGGTCTTTTCTTTTGCGGCAGCCGTTTCCAAATCCCGCGGTTTCTGCGTTAAATCCCGCGCATGGTGGTGTAGACCCAATTGAGCGAATTCGCCGAGGTGCGCTATGCGCGCCTGATTGCCCGCTGCCGCGAGGCCGGCGTGCCGTTTTACGACGATGCGGGCGTGGCCGAGCACGTGCAGCGGGTATTGGTCGCGAGCGATTTTGCCTACGAAAGTTTCCTGCGCGAGCCCGAACTGCTGGGCCCGGGCCTGATCGCGTTGATGTCCGATCCGCGGCACGCCGACGCGCGCCCCTTGCAGCTGCCGCCGCGTAGCGACGAGGCTGGCGGAATGCGCGCCTTGCGCCAGTATCGCCGGCGCGAAGCCTTGCGCTTGATCTGGCGCGACGTTAACGGTTTCGACAGTGTCGAAGACACCCTGGCCGGTTCCAGCGCGCTTGCGGAAAGTTGCCTCGCCGCTGCGTTGCAGTATGCCGAGGCTGAGTTTGCCGAACGCCACGGCGTGGCTCGCAGCGATGACGGCACCCAGCAGCGCATCGTCGTATTGGCGCTGGGCAAGCTTGGCGGCGGCGAGTTGAATTTTTCGTCCGACATCGACTTGATTCTGGCGTATCCGGAGAACGGTCATAGCGATGGCGCGCGTGCCTTGCCGAACGAAACCTATTTTGCAAGGCAGGGTCAGCTACTGGTGAAACTGCTCGCGCAGATCAGCGCAGACGGCTACGTGTATCGCGTGGATTTGCGCCTGCGTCCGTTCGGCAGCGCCGGGCGCGTTGCCCTGAGCTTTGCGGCAATGGAACAGTATTACCAGCGCGAGGGTCGGGATTGGGAACGCTACGCCTGGATCAAGGCGCGCGTGGTCGCGGGCGACGTCGCAGCGGGCAAGCGCTTGATCACCAGCCTGCGGCCGTTCGTCTATCGGCGCTATCACGACTACACCGCCTTCGCGGGATTGCGCGAGATGAAGGCGTTGATCGACGCGGAAGTCGCGCGCAAGGATTTGGCGCAGCACCTCAAGCTCGGCCCCGGCGGCATCCGCGAGATCGAGTTCATCGTGCAGTTGCTGCAGCTGATCCGCGGCGGACGCGAGCCATCGTTGCGCCAATGCGGTCTGTTGCCGGCGCTGGCGGCATGCGAACAACTTGGCGCACTGCACGCAGCGAGTGCGCGCCGCTTGCGCGAAGCCTATCGCTTTCTGCGCCGCGTGGAGAACCGCGTACAGATGCTGCGCGACGAGCAGACGCACGAACTGCCGCAGGATGAGCCGACGCGTGCGCGCCTTGCCGCGACGCTCGACTACGCGGACTGGCCGGCGCTCGCGGCCGAGGTAGCGCGCGCGCGCGCCGCGGTGAGCGAGGAATACGCTTTGTTGTTGCGGCCGGTGGCTGCCAGCAGGAGTGCAACGAGCACCGACGCGGTTGACGTGTATTGGCGCAGCCTGAAGCAAGGCAATGCGAATGTCGCTGAACTTGGCGCGCTGGGATTTACCGCGGCGGAAACTTTGCACGCGCAGCTGACCGCCTTGCTCGCCAGCTCCGCAACGCGCGCGCTGTCGGTGCGTGCCGCTGCCTGCCTGGATCGCCTGATGCCACCGCTGCTCGAGTCCGCCGCAGCCAGCATCGCGCCGGATGCATGCCTTGAGCGGCTGCTGCGACTGGTGCATGGCGTGCTGCGCCGTCCGGCCTATCTGGCACTTCTGGAAGAGCATCCGGCGGCGCGTGACCGCCTGGTTGCTTTGTGTGCCGATTGTGCGCTGCTCGCCGAACGCGTGATTGCGCACCCCTTGTTGCTGGACGATATCTTCGATTCGCGGGTTGAATTGGCCTTACCACAGCGCGCAGTGCTCGACGCGGAGATCGCGCGCAAGATTGCGCAGCTCGATGCCGGGGATGCCGAGGCCGAGATCGAATTGCTGCAGGAACAAAAGCAGAGCGCAACGTTCCGCTTGGGCCTGGCCTATCGCGATGGCAGTCTGGATGCCCGCGACGCCGCCCACGGGCTGAGTGACACCGCCGATGTGATCCTGGCGCATGTGCTCAATCTTGCGCAGCGCGATGTCGCCCGCCAGCACGGCCACCTTGCCGCGGCGGGTATAGCGATTGTGGGCTACGGCAGCCTGGGTGGTGCGGAGCTTGGATTTGCCTCCGACCTGGATCTGGTATTTGTATACGATGGTAATTTGCCGCAATGTGAAAGCGACGGCGCAAGGCCGCTGGAAGGCGGCCGCTATTTCGCCCGCGTCGCCCAGCGCGTCGTGCATTGGCTGACCACGCAAACCCATGCGGGGCGTCTGTACGAGGTGGATATTCGCCTGCGTCCGGATGGCGGCAAGGGATTGTTGGTCACCAGCCTGGATGCGTTCGCCGACTACCAGCGCGAGCGCGCCTGGATCTGGGAGCAGCAGGCTTTGGTGCGCGCGCGGCCGATTGCCGGTGACGCCGCGACGATGCAGGCGTTTGGCGCACTGCGCGCGCAACTGCTGACGCGCGAGCGCGACGCCGACGAAGTACGCGCGCAGGTGACCTCGATGCGCGCTCGCTGGCGCAGCGAACGCGATCGCTCGAGCGCAGCGTTGCTGGACCTCAAGCAGGGCGCAGGCACCCTGCTCGACATTGAGTTCATCCTGCAAACCCTGGTGCTGGTGCAGGCGCGCACGCACCCGCTACTGCTCGCCGACGGCAACAGCGCGGCACTGATCGCCGCCGCCGAACGCAGCGCCCTGTTTTCCTCCGAGCAGGCACGTGCCGTGGCGCAAGCGCATGCAGCCTTGCTGCAGGGATCGCTGACCTGCACCCTGGATGCGCGGCCCAGGCTGATTCCGCGCAATGCCGAATTGGCAGCGCACAGCGCGGATGTGTTGCGCGTTGCGCGCGCGCTGGGCCTTGATTTTGAAGCGCCGATGCCGCTTGCCTAGGCGGCTGGCCGTGGATTGGCCTGCGCTCGGCTCTGGCGATAGCGCCGCCATACTTCGGCAGCGACGGCCGTCGTTTCGCGCAAAGGTGGAATAGGAGACAAAGTGGAAATATTCGCATCGTGCAGATCTTGCAGATGCCCCTGCGCGCGCAACACCGCGTGCAGGGTGGCGATCTTGCCGTGCGCGGCCCGTGGCAGATAGCTCAATACCGGTTTGCCGGTGGCGCACGCTTCGGAAAGCATGTTGACGGAATCCGGTGTGACCACAATGCGCTCGGCGTGCGCAAGATAACCCGCATAGGGATTGGCGCCGTCGCGCGCGCCGCCCCAGAAATGCACGCAGCCATTGTCGAACGCGCCATGCAGGTGCGCGATCCACGCCGCCGGTGTGCGTCGCGACGGCGTGATCATCAGGCTGCCGCCTTCGCCGAGTAGATCTTTCAGGCGTTTGACCAGGCCATCGAGCCATGCGCCGCCCAAGTCCAGTTCGCGGCTTGGCCCGCCAACCAGCAGCGCCGTGCGCGGTTGTGGTAATTGCTGCAAAGTGGAAAATTCAGCAGCGCCGCGCGCGAGCCAGGCGTCGTCCACTGGATTGAGTGCGCCGAGCGTCTGCACGACATTGGCGCCAGTCAGCTGGTCGTGTTGCGGAGCGATCACAATGTTGAACAGGGCCGGGTCGACACGTGGATCAAGTATCTGAACAGTGAATATCGCGCCGCCGCTCAAAGCGCGCAGCGAGCGCGTGACCAGAGCCGACTGGCGGCCGCAGCCGATCGCGAATTCAGGCCAGGGTGGCGTGAGTGCGTCTTGCTGCGCCGTCGGCAAGGCCAAGCGTGCGCCGTGCACCAGGCGCGGCGCGAACCAGCGCCAAGGCGCGCGCAGGTCGATGCGGCGCACGCTCGCGACCAGACCCATGGCACTGGCCAGCGCCTGCACCTGACGCTGGTTGCCGGCGATGCCGTCGTCTATCAGCCAGGCACGCGCCGAGCCGCGCGCGGGTGCGTCGGCGCTTTCGTTCGCAGGTGCGTTTTGGCCAGTCACGGGTCGGCGTAAGCTCTTGGGACCTGAGGCGGTCGCTATACTGGCAGAATTGCAACGCCAGCCGCTATTGTGGCCTGAGCCGCGGTTCAATTTCCCGTCATTCAAATCCCGGAGAATCCTTCGAATGCACTCCCCGCTGTCCGACGCCGCACTCGACCAGATCTTCCGTAGCGCCCGTACCTACCGGCGTTCGGCCGATGCCTGGCTGCCAAAGTCCGTAACGGACGAGCAGATCCGTGCAATTTATGACTTGGCCAAACTCGGGCCGACCAGCGCGAACTGTTCGCCTGCGCGCATCGTCTTCGTCAGGTCAGCTGCGGCCAAGGAAAAGCTAAAAGCCACTCTTGGTGTCGACAACATCGAGCAGACGATGGCCGCACCGGTCACCGCCATCGTCGGCAGCGATCATGCGTTCTACGACGCCCTGCCACGCCTGTACAAGGAGTCGCCCGAAGCGCGCAGCTGGTTTGCCGGCAAACCCGAGGTCATAGCGGCGACCGCATTCCGCAACGCGTCGCTGCAGGGGGCTTACCTCATCATCGCGGCGCGGGCGCTGGGCCTGGATTGCGGGCCCATGTCCGGATTCCACAATGCAGGCGTCGACGACTTGTTTTTTGCCGGTAGCGCCGTCAAATCCAATTTTCTGATCAATATCGGTTACGGCAATCCCGCCGTTATTCGTCCACGCGAGGAGCGTTACGCCTTCGACGAGGCGTGCCGCATTGTTTGACCCCACAAGGAGAACGTCATGTTGCGTCGCATTCTGTTGTCATCCCTGCTCGCCGCGGTCAGCCTGCCAGCCATGGCCGCCGTTGAGAAATACGATATCGATACCGGCCACACCCAGATCACGTTCGGCTGGAATCATCTGGGTTTTTCCAACAATAGCGGCAATCTGGAAAAAATCACCGGCACGTTTCAACTGGACACCGCCGATCTGACCAAGTCCAGCGTCGAGGTGACGATGCCGCTGGACGGCCTGCATACGGGTGTGTCCAAACTTGATGACCATCTGAAGACCGGCGAGTTCTTCGATGCCGCCAAATATCCGAACATCACGTTCAAAAGTACCAAAGTGGAAAAGTCCGGCGCCGAAGCGCTCAAGCTGACCGGCGATCTGAGCATGCACGGCGTGACCAAGCCGGTGACGCTCAATGTGAAAATCAACAAGATCGGCGACAACGCAATGATGAAAACCAAGTCGGCAGGCTTCGATGCCGACGTCACCCTCAAGCGTTCTGATTTCGGCATCAGCTACGGCGTACCCAACGTCAGCGACGACATCAAGGTACACATCACGCTGTCGTCCAATGTAGCCAAGTAACTGTCAAACGCATGCGCCTTCCCGGTTGGGAAGGCGCATGTCGCTTTCGATCAGTTACGCTTTACCCCCTGGCCCTTCAGAGCTTCCAGACCGGCCAGATTCACTGCGGTCGCCGCCGCCTTGATCGCGTCGATATTGGCCACGCCCGAACCGTGCACCGCGACCACGAAGCGGTCGCCGAGAATGATCGTGTATTCGCCGCTGCCGCTGTTGTTCCATTGCTCATGGATCATGCGGCCATTCTGGTGATAGGTCTTTTCGTAGCCTTGATCGCTCTGCTTGTCTTCTTCCAATCCGGCGAATCCGGCCAGCGCCATGATGCCCTTGGCTCCGCCGGTATCGGTGACTTCCAGTTGCAGCTCAGGTCCACCTTGAGGATTGCGGTAGGTCGCCTTCGCATTGCTCACCTGGATGCCGATCGGTGCATTGCGCGACGCTTCGTAGCTGGTGCGCGGCATGCCGGCCAGAGTGTCTGGCAGAAACGGCTTGAGCGCCTCGGGAGCCAGCGCTTCGACGCTGTCGCCGCCACCGAGCACGGCGCCGAGCATCGCGCTGGCCGCCTGCGCCTGCGCGTTCGGATCGCCGGATTTCTTCGCCGCTTCCATCTTCTTGCTGGCCTCTTCGGCATTCTTGCCGATGGCAGCCAAGGCGCCTAACGGGCTATCGCGGTCCGGCGTGAAGTTTGAGGAGGTGCCGAACGGCGCCCCATGCATTGCGCCGCTGGTGTAGCCCGAGACGCCGCTGGCAATACCGACCACCAGGGCGAGTACCCAGCCGACAACGATGCCGACGATGACGACGACGGCCGTGTATCCGCCGGTCTTGTCCTGCGGGCTTTGCATGGTGTGGTGCAGGCCCAGGTAGAGCAGGTAGATCGTGTAGATCGCAGCGGCCAGCACCAGCAGAAAAATCAGCGCGCCGACGCCGGGCAGGATGTAGAACACACCCGCCACCCAGACTGCTGTATACGCGTAAGCAGCTGCCTTGAGCGCTTGTACCTGATTGGCGACACCGCCGAAACTTGGCGCCAGCGCGTTGATGATCAGCGCCATCACGAAGGTCATTCCGAGCGACACGGCATAGCCGAGGATCAGCTGGGTCAACGCGACGCCAAACCCGACATGGATCGTACCGAGAAATGGAATATGTATGCCGAAAAGCACGGTGCCGATGAAGGTCGCGATCGGCGTCAGCGCCGCGACGATGAAGATGTAATTCTTGTACAACCCGGCAACCGTTTCGGGCTCGGCCGCAATCACCGGCCATTCGGTTTTCGGCGCCAGCAGAATGTTCTTGATGCGCGCAATCAGCTTGGTGATATCCACGTAGCACTCCCTCCCAGGACTTGACGACGCCGAATCTTACCCGCTTCGCGGGGCAAGCGGCTATGCGAGCAAGGTCCTTGTGGACCGGTTTCGAGCAGTACTCAACGCAGGATGGCGCGCAACTTGCTAGACTTCGCAGCCGGCCATGCTTGGGCCAAGCCTTACACGATCAGGTTGCAAGCTCATGTACGACGCCGCTTCATCACGCAACGATCCCGCCGCCACCCGGCTCATTCCGGCAAACGCAGAAAACCAGTACGCGGTCACCCATGCGGATCTGCCGCTGTCGTGTCCGATGCCGGCAATGGCGCTGTGGAATTCCCACCCCAAGGTGTATTTGGCGGTGGAGGCAACCGGTAGCGCCAAGTGCCCGTATTGCGGAGCACAGTTCACGTTGAAGGATTGAGCGGACATGCCGGAGCAACGTCTCACCGTCGTGCAGTTGCTGCCGGCGCTGAACGCAGGGGGTGTCGAGCGCTCGGTGCTTGAAATAGGCCGTGCCCTGGTCGCCGCCGGGCATCGCTCGATCGTCATTTCCAGCGGCGGCCGCCTGCTCGATAAGCTCACTGCACAGGGCACCGAGCACATCACCCTGGATATCGGCCGCAAGTCGCTGGCGACGGTACGTCACATCGGCACGCTGCGGCGCCTGTTTTCCAAGCTGCACCCCGACATCGTGCATGCGCGCTCGCGCCTGCCCGCGTGGCTGGCGCGCCTGGCCTTGCGCGGCATGCGTTCGCCAAAGCCACATTTCGTCACCACGGTGCACGGCCTCAATTCGCCGAGCTTCTACAGTTCGATCCTGACCCGCGGCGAACGCGTGATCTGCGTTTCCAATGCGGTGCGCGACTATGTGCTCAAGCACTATTCGCGGACGGATCCGACGCGCCTGACCGTGATTCCGCGCGGCGTGGATCCGGAAGAATTTCCGTTCGGCTACCAGCCCGACGAAGCCTGGCAGCGCGGTTTTTTCATGGATTTCCCGCAACTGGAAGGTGGCGTGCTGCTGACTTTGCCTGGTCGCGGTACGCGCCTGAAAGGGCATGCCGATGCCATCGTTTTGCTCGCCGAATTGGTCGCGCGTGGTTTCGATGCGCACCTGCTGCTGCTCGGCGCGCGCGAACCCGGACGCGAGGAATACATCGCCGAGCTGGAGGCGCTGGCCGCTCAGCGCGGCGTCGCCGCACGTGTTGCGATCAGCGTTCCGCGCAACGACGTGCGCGAGATCTATGCGATTTCCACCCTGGTCCTGCAGCTGTCTACGCAACCCGAAGCGTTTGGCCGCACCGTGATCGAAGCCCTCGCGCTGTGCCGGCCGGTGCTCGGCTATGCCCACGGCGGCGTCGGTGAATTGCTCGCAGAACTCTACCCGGAAGGCCGCGTGCCGCCGGGTGAAGCCACGCGCCTGGTCGAGCGCGCTGCTGAGTTGCTGCGCGTCTCCCCGGCGATAGCCCCTTTGTCGCGCTATCGGTTGGCCGACATGCAGGCGGCGACGCTGGCGGTTTACGGCGAGCTCGCGCAGAAATAAATCCGCGTCGCCCCGCGCTACAATCCGCGCAGCTTTCTGGCGGAACCGCGCGTGGATCGGAACTCGTTCGCACTATTTTCGACGCCGGAATTCTGGAAGGCGCTGGTGTTGCTGCTGGTGCTTGCGCTGTTGCCGGTCGGGCGCAGTTCCGAGGCGGGGATTGCCGTCGGTGCAGTGGTCGGGCTTTTCCTGGCGTGGCGCGAGCGCGAAACGTTGTGGCGAAATCCCGGCGTGCGCCTGGCAACAGTTGCATTCGCCTGCTACTGGTCGGCAGCACTGATTTCCGCGCCACTTGCGATTGCGCCGGAAAAGTCGTGGAGCACCGTCGCGGTACTTTTGCGCTTTTTACCTTTTGTGCTGTTTGCCTGCCTGACATTGCGCGATGCAGCCGTCTGGCCGCGCATCATCGCCGGCATCGCCATGGTCGTGGTGCTCTGGCTGCTGGACGCCTGGGTGCAGATATTCACCGGATATAGCCTCGCCGGCGCGACCGATGGCAGCCGTTTATCCGGCATCTTCGGTGCGGATAATCTCAAGCTCGGGCCGGTGCTGGCCGTGCTGTCGCCGTTCGTGTTTGCCGCGGCGCGTGCGCGTTTCGGCTGGCGCGGACTCGTGGTGGCATTCGTGTTTCAACTCACGCCAATCCTGTTCGCCGGCTCGCGTTCGGCATGGCTCATGTTTGCGCTGGTCACGCTCGTCTTTGCATGGCAGCAAACGCGTGCGCCTTTGCGTTTCGTCGCGTGGAGCGCCGGCGCCGCATGCCTGGTAGCCGCTGCCGTTGTGGTGGCGCTGCATGATTCCACCGCCTTCGATGCGCGCCTGGCGCGCAGCCTGCTCGCGCTACAAGGTTCCGAGCAGGCGCTGGACGAAGCCGGTGCCGGCCGCTTACGCATCTGGGGCACGGCGGTGCGCATGATCGCCGCGCATCCCATCGCCGGTGTCGGCGTACGCGGATTCCGCTATGCATATCCCGTGTTTGCACGACCCGGCGACGCGTTCGTTGATCCGGCAACAGGTGACGGTGCAGCGCACGCGCACCAGGTCGCGCTGGAAGTGCTCAGCGAAACCGGTGTCATCGGCCTGGGTTTTTGGATTGCCGGCGTGATCACTGCAATCCGCGCGTGGCGCCGCGCCGGCGCACGCGCGCGCGAGCGCGCGTTCGCCCCGGGCCTGGCCCTGGTCGCGATGTGCTTTCCGCTGAACACGCATCTGGCGTTCTATTCGGCCTGGTGGGGCCTGCTGTTCTGGTGGCTGCTGGCCTTGTACTGCTCCGCACTTGGCGCCGAGGAAGATCGCGATGGCACGTGAGCCGCTCTCCGCCGTCGTCACCACATTCAACAACGCGGCGACGCTGCAGCGCTGTCTTGCCAGTGTCGCCTTCGTCGACGATCTGGTCGTTCTGGATTCCGCCAGCACCGATGAAACTGTGGAAATTGCCGCAAAGTACAAAGCACGCATCTTCACCGAGCCGTTCAAGGGCTACGCGGCGCAGAAGCAGTCGGCAATCGACAAGGCCGCGCACGCCTGGGTGCTGTTGCTCGACGCCGATGAAGAACTGACCGCTGCAGCGCGACCGGTGATCGAACGCGCGCTGGAGAATCCAAAAGTAGCAGGCTTTCGGCTGCCGCGCCGCGAGCAGATGTTCTGGACGTTCCAGCATGCCTGGTCGTGGACCAACACCCATCTGCGCCTGTTCGACCGGCGCCGCACGCGCATGAATACGGTGCCGGTGCATGCTGCCCCGGAAACGGACGGCGCGGTGCCGACGTTGCGCGGTGCCGTCTTGCTGCACTACGGCGAACCGGATATCCGCACCAAGGTGGAAAAAATCAATGC
>JBBRTT010000048.1:0-29729 GCA_038244165.1 Lysobacterales bacterium
CCACTGCGCCCATGTAGACGACACATTCCAGGCCCAGGCGCGCTGCCACTGTCGCGCTGGCGACGCCATGCTGGCCGGCACCGGTTTCGGCGATGATGCGGCTCTTGCCCATGCGGCTGGCGACGAGCGCCTGGCCGACCGGGTTGTTGATCTTGTGCGCGCCGGTGTGGTGAAGGTCTTCGCGCTTGACCAGGATCTGCGCGCCACCGATTTTTTTCGACAGGCGCTCGGCGTGATAAATCGGACTCGGCCGGCCGACGTAGTGTTTCAGATCGCGTTCGAGCTCGGCGATAAACTGCGGGTCTTTGCGCAAGCGCAGGTACGCGTCGGTCAGTTCGGCCAGCGGCGCCATCAGCGTTTCCGCGACGTAGCTGCCGCCGTAGGGGCCAAAGCGCCCGTGCGCGTCGGGCCACGCGTTGAAGTCGATCATTTGTTCACTTTTAGCTTTTGCTGCAAGCACGTTGAACCTCTTCGACGAAGCGCCGCATCTTGTCCGGATCTTTCACACCGGGCACCGATTCGATGCCGCTGGATACATCCACGGCATAGGGCCGAGCCGCGCAGATGGCGGAAGCGACATTATCGCAGGTCAGGCCGCCCGCGAGCAGCACGGGGCGCTGCAAGGTCGTCGGAACGCGCGACCAATCGAACGGTTTCCCGCGTCCGCCCTGCTCGCCTGTCACGTGGCCGTCGAGCAGGAACCCCGTCGCAGCCGGGTGTGCCGCGACCCTATCGTGTACATCTTCGCCATCGCCCATCGGCATCGCCTTGAGGTAACGGCGGCCGTAGCGGACGCAATCGGCGGCCGTCTCAGCGCCATGGAACTGGAGTAAATCCGGCGCAATGGCATCGATGGCTTGGGCGATCCAGGCCGGCTCGTCATCCATGAACAGCGCCACCGCAGCGACAAACGGCGGTAGCGAGCGGCGAATTTCGCGTGCCCGAGCCACATCCACGAATCGAGGACTCTTGCGTGTCAGCACGAGGCCGATTGCATCGACACCAAGCGCCGCCGCGGCCTGCGCGTCCTGCATCCGGGTAATTCCACAAAACTTGATGCGCGTCCGCGTCATGGCAAGGTCACTTCGCCCGGCAGGCCGCTTTCTTGGGGAAACAGCGGCCCGAGGAAGGTCAGGCCTGACGCCGGTGCCGTCGGTCCGGCAAGGGCCCGATCGCGTCCGCCTAGCAGTTGTGCAATCCAAGCCGCCGGCTCGTCGCCGCGGCCAATCGGCAGCAGGCTGCCGACGATATTTCGCACCATATGATGCAAGAACGCATTCGCCTGGATATCGATCACAACGTCCTCGCCATCGCGGGCGACGGAAATTTCGCGCACGCATCGAGTTGGTGTGCGCGCCTGACAGGCAACCGTGCGAAAGGCGCTGAAATCGTGTTCGCCAATCAATGCTTGCGCAGCGCGATGCATCAAAGTGGCATCCAGCGGCTGGCGCTCCCAGGTGACGTAGCGCGCCTGCAAGGCTGGCCGCACCGGGCGATTCAGGATGCGGTAGCGGTAACGGCGCCCGCGTGCTCCAAAGCGCGCATGGAAATCCCCGGACACCGGTTTGGCCCAGCGCACGGCGATGCTTGCGGGCAGGCGCGAATTGGCGCCAAGGGTCCAACCACGTTCGCTGCGCAGCGCTTGGGTATCAAAGTGGATGACCTGGCACACCGCATGCACGCCTGCATCGGTTCGGCCGGCGCAAACGACTTCGATCGACTCATCGGCAACGAACGACAGCGCGGTCTCCACTACCGACTGGATCGAATTTCCGTCGCGCAGACGCTGCCAGCCGAAAAAATCGGTGCCGTCGTATTCGATGCCGAGCGCAATGCGCATACTTTCCGTTCGCCTTGGGGATGGCGACACTACCAAAAAAAGGCCGGGCTTGCGCCCGGCCATAACTGCTTCGGAGAGAACGCTCTAACGTATTTCGGCGAGCAACTTGCGCGCTTCACCCTTTTGCGCATCGTTGCCCTCGGCCATGACTTCATCGAGCATCGAGCGCGCGCCTTCGGGGTCACCCATGTCCAGATAGGCCTTGGCCAGGTCGAGCTTGGTGCCGATCGCATCTTCGCCAGCGAAGAAATCCTCCGCGGGCTTCGCCGCTACCGGCGCTGGTGCTGGCACGGGAGCCACGCGTGCTGGCGGCGCCTGGAACGCGGGCTGCGGCGGCGGCGGTGGCGTCGGGTGCCCGACAATTGTCTGCTGCGAGAAATCCATCTCGTGCGCCGGAATCACGGTGGCGGCAGCGGCGTGGTCGGTCAGATCAAAGTCGAAGTTGTCCTCGGCCGGGAGGTCCGTAGCATGCGCGCCATGGCCCAAATCAAACGAGTCATCATGTGCATGACCGTCGGCCAGATGGCCGAAACCGCCATGATCATCGCGGCCATGCGCGGCGACGGCCGCGAAATCCTCACTGCCGCCGAACAGCGGATTGTGTGGACATAGCTGTTCGCCCATCGCCCGCACTTGCTGCCATTCAGGCTGGGTGGGATCGGCGATATGCGCATACATTGCTTCGGCGGCAGCTTCGAATTTCGCCGCATTGTGCTGTGCGTAGTAAAGACTCAGCAATTCCAGGGACAGGTGCGGATCACCGGGGTGTTGGGCCAGCGCATCGAGCAGGTGATGCTCGTCGTCGCCGGACATCGCATGAACGTCAGCCTCATCGGGTCCGATCGGCATCAGCACAGGTTTGGGCTTGCGCATGAAACGCATCAGCGCAAGCAGGCCGATCAACAGCAGGCCCGCGCCGCCCGCGAGCAACGCCGTATTGTTTTGATACCACGGCTGTTCGAGCGGAGGCGTCGTGATCGGCTTCGGCATCGCCGCAGGCGTCGCCGGTTTCACCGGCGTTGTCGGCGCTGGAGTGGCAGTAATGCTGACGGGTGCGCTGGTGGCAGGCGTCGCTATCGGTGTCGTTGTCGTGGTCGAGGGTGTCGTCGCCGGCGCAGTCGTACTCGCTGACGTCGTCGAAGGCGGCGGCGTCACCGTTGTCGACGAGGCGGTGGAAGGTGCTGTCGAACTGCCGGCGGCAGGCGTCGTGCTTGTCGCCGGTGTTGTGGTTGTGGTTGTGGTCGTAGTCGGCGTCGTCGTCGGCGTGGTAGCGGGCGTCGTTGTTGCTGTGCCCGGCTTTGCCGGGTTCTTGCCACTCGCGCTGATGTCGCCCCAGATATCCTGCGCCGTCAGTTTCGGCTCGGTCTTGGTGCCCGCGTCCGCAGGCTTTGGCGCCGGATCAGTGGGCTTGGTTGCCGTTGTGGCAGCCGTATCGGCTGGCTTGGTCGCCACCACGGGGGGCGGCGAAGTCGTCGCGGACGGGGTGGTCGTAGCGGCGGCAGGTTTGGCCGCCTGCAGTTGTTTCAGTTTGTTCTGCAGATCCGCAATCTCGGATTCCTTCAAGCTCAACAGGCGCTGATCCTTGCCGTTCAGATCTTCAAGTTGCTTGACCCGCGAACGCAGCTCGCCAGCTTCCTGCTCGCGACTGGCCAAGGCTTCCTTTGTGCGCGTCAACTCGGCTTTGGTTTCGGCACTCGTACCCGTGCCCGTTGAGGGGCCCGGATGATCGGCCATCGTTTGGCTGTCCTTGCCAGCGCGCGGCGGTACCAAAGCCAGGTGCTCACTGGGCTTGGCAGCGGGGGTTTTTTCGGGTTTTGCCGGTGCTGTGGATTTGGGCGCACCTGCATTGGCGACAACCGTCGGCTTGGAAATGGCCGCATTGCCGCTCCAGCTTGCATTCTGGTCGCGCACCGCAGCAGCTGCCGCCATCGACGTGCCGGTCGCCTTGATCTCGTCACTGGAGGGAATGCGCAGGATCGCACCGCGCTTGAGCGCGTTGATATTGTCTTTGTAGAACGCATTCGGGTTGTTCTTGAGCAGCGCCAACATCATCTGGTTGACGTTGGTCGAATCATCCGGCTTGGTGGCGCGTGCCACTTCCGACAGGGTTTCGCCCTCGGCTACCGGGCCGTAATCGCCAGCAGCGGCAACATGCTTCGGTGCTGCCGAAGGCGCCGGTGCCGGTAATTTTGGCGCAGGCGCCGGTTTGGGTTCGGCGGCGACCGCGCGCGGCGGCTTGACTGTCGTGGCTTTCGGTTTTGGCTGCTTTGGCTCGGCCAGCTTTTGCGCCGACGCCGGCGCAGCTTCTTTCGCCGGAGCCACGCTTGCGCTGGAACCACGCGTCGGTGCCATAACCGGTGGATCCAGCAGCACGGTGTACTCGCGCAGCAGCTTGCCTTTGGGCCAGTTCACTTCCACCAGCAAGTCCAGGAACGGTTCGCGCACGATGTCCTTGGTCGTCAACTTGATTACCGACTGGCCACGCGCATTTGTGCTGACGGCAAAATCGATCGGTACGCTTACCCGTGTGCGATTGAGACCGACCCGGGTAAAGTCTTCGGCGGAGGCCAATCCGACAATCAGGCCGGCTGCCTCGGCGGGCGACTCCGCGGTGACCGCGATCTCCGCGTTGAGCGGCTGGTTCAAGCCCGATTTGACCTGGATCGAGCCCAGGCCGAGCGCAAACGCATTGCCCCCAATCAACGCCAAGGCGATGGCGAGGGATAATTTGGACGGTCCACTCATGAGGTCGTTCCCCCGAAGAACAATAATAAAAGCCCAGCGCAACTCTAAGCTCGAAAATGCCTTATAACACAATCGTAACTATAGGTCACAAGTAAGTTTTTGCCAATATCTCGGCGATCTGTACCGCGTTCAGGGCGGCGCCCTTGCGAATATTGTCCGAAACGACCCACAAGTCCAGTCCGCGGGGGTGGGAAATATCCTCACGAATTCGGCCCACATAGACCTCGTCGTTGCCAGCCGCGTCGCCCACGGGTGTCGGGTAACCGCCCGCCTTGTGCTCGTCCATCACTACGACGCCGGGGGCCTTTTCCAGCAGGGCGCGAGCCTCGGCAGCGCTGATCTTGCTGCGGGTTTCGATATGCACGGCCTCGGCATGACCGTAAAAGACCGGCACCCTGACCGCGGTAGGGTTCACCTGGATCGATTCGTCGCCAAGAATCTTGCGCGTTTCCCAGACCATCTTCATTTCTTCCTTGGTATAGCCGTTTTCCTGGAAGTCGTCGATGTGCGGGATCACATTAAAGGCAATTTGCTTGCTGAATTTCACCGCCTTCACCGGCTGAAAATTGAGCAGGGCCGCGGTTTGCCGGCCGAGTTCTTCCAGTCCCGAACGGCCAGCGCCGGAAACGGACTGATATGTCGCCACATTGATGCGCTCGATCCCCACCGCACGGTGGATCGGCGCGAGCGCGACCAGCATCTGCATCGTCGAGCAATTCGGGTTGGCGATGATGCCGTGGCGCGTGTAGCCGGCAATAGCCTCAGGATTGACCTCGCTAACGACCAGCGGAATGTCGTCCTGATAGCGAAACTCGGAGGTATTGTCGATCACCACTGCGCCTGCCGCAGCCGCGCGCGGCGCATGCTCGCGGCTGACTTTTCCGCCGGCCGAGAAAAACGCGATATCGACACCGGAAAAATCGCAATCGGCAAGGTTTTTTATGGTGAGCTGCTTGTTGCCAAAATCGACCTTGCCGCCAGCCGAGCGCGCGCTCGCGAGTGGCAGCAGCTCACCGACCGGAAATTTTCGCGCGGCCAGAATGCCAAGCAGGGTTTCTCCCACCGCGCCGGTCGCGCCGACCATTGCCACCGTGTATGCCGCCTTCTTACCCATTTGAAATCATTCCACTAGTGCAAAATTCAAGATGTCGAGCCGCCGCGCTCAGCGTGTCGCGCTCATTGCTTTCGGCTGCCGGGAATCCGCGGCGCAACCTCGCCCACATCGCCACATTGGGCACGATGACGCAGTGCCTGATCCATCAGCACCAGCGCCACCATGGCTTCGGCGATCGGCGTGGCGCGGATGCCGACGCAGGGATCGTGACGGCCCTTGGTGCGAACCTGGACTTCCTCGCCCGCAAGATTCACGCTGTGGCCGGGAATGAGGATGCTCGACGCCGGCTTCAACGCGATCGAAGCCAGGATGTGCTGCCCCGTCGAAATGCCACCCAGTATGCCGCCGGCGTGATTGGACGTAAAGCCGTCCAGACGCATTTCGTCGCGGTGTTCGCTGCCGTGCTGGGTCACCGCCGCGAAACCAGCACCAATCTCCACGCCCTTGACCGCATTGATCGACATCAATGCTGCGGCCAGTTCGCCGTCGAGTTTGCCGTAGATCGGTTCGCCCCAACCCACCGGCACGTTTTCGGCAACCACGTTCACGCGCGCGCCGATCGAGTCGCCGGACTTGCGCAGCGCGTCGACGTACTTCTCCAATTCCGGCACCATCGCGGCGTCTGGCCAGAAAAACGAGTTGCCCTCGACCGCGTTCCAGTCGATGGTGCCGTCGGCTGCCAGCTGTGGGGTCAGCGCTCCGAGCTGGGCCAGCCAGCCGCGCACGACAATGTGGAATTTTTCAAAAAGCCACTTTTTTGCGATAACCCCGGCGGCCACGCGCATGGTCGTCTCGCGCGCAGATGCGCGGCCACCACCGCGATGATCGCGAATGCCGTATTTCTGCCAGTAGGTGTAGTCGGCGTGTCCCGGGCGAAACGTATCAGCCAGTTCCGAATAGTCCTTTGAACGTGCATCGGTATTGCGGATCACGAGCGCGATCGGCGTGCCGCTGGTACGGCCCTCGAACACGCCAGAGAGGATTTCGACTTCGTCGGCCTCATGCCGCTGCGAGGTATAACGCGATGTGCCAGTGGCGCGACGCGCCAGATCGCGGCGGAACTCTTCCGCTGCGATCGCGATGCCTGGCGGGCACCCATCGATCACACAGCCGATTGCCGGACCGTGGCTTTCGCCAAAGGTCGTGACGGTGAAAACCTGGCCGAAGGAGTTGCTCGACACGTGCTACCTCTTGCTGACCGCGGTGCGGATGGAGTCGGCATGCTTGACGATGTCCTCGCGCGCGATCGCAAACACGCCCATTTGACCCACTTCGAATTCGATCCAGTTCAGCGGCAATTTCGGCAGCAACCTGGCCAGCGCACGCTCACTTTCACCGACTTCGACGAACAGCCAGCCGTCTTCACTCAAATGTGCCGGTGCCTCGTTGAGAATGCGCAGCGCGAAATCCAGGCCGTCGTGGCCGGCACGCAACCCTAGCGCCGGTTCATGGCTGTATTCGGGCGGCAGTGCGGCGTATTCCTGTTCGGTGACATAGGGCGGATTGCTCACAATGAGGTCGTACACTTCACCGTTGAGTCCGGCGAACAAATCCGACTTCAGCGCGCGCACGCGCTCGCCGACATCCTGAAATTGAATATTTTCCCGCGCCAGCGCCAATGCGGAATCGCTGATGTCGGCCAGATCGACCTGCCACTCCGGATTGTGCACGGCCATCGCAATGCCGATGCAGCCTGAACCGGTACACAGATCCAGCGCACGCTGCACGCCGATGCCATCCAGCCAGGGAGAAAATCCAGCCTGGATCGATTCGGCAATCGGAGAACGCGGCACCAGTGCGCGTTCGTCGGATTTGAACTTGAGGCCGGCGAACCACGCCTCGCCGGTAAGATAGGCGACCGGCTTGCGTTCATCCACACGGCGCTCGATCAACGCAAGCACGGCTTTTTTTTCCGCTGCCGTCAGCTTCGCACTGCCGTAGTTCGGCGACAGGTCGTGCGGCAGATGCAGCGTGTGCAGCACCAGGTGCGTCGCTTCGTCGAGCGGATTGTCGTAGCTATGTCCGAATGTGAGCTCCGCACCGGCAAAGCGGCTGGCTCCATAACGGATGAAATCGATGATCGAGGCAAGTTCTTGGGTCACGTCGGTAGGCATACAGGCGAGCAGTTGCAAGTATAGGCGAAGCAGGCAGCTACAGGCGTGCAGCTATACTGTTGCTATGGATAAGTCTTCCGAATCCCGCACGCTGCCCGTGTGGCTGTTCCTCGTCGCCGCCCTCGCCGCCGGCGCCGGCCTGTGGCTGGGCGGTCGTTTTTTTCTGGCGCCGACACCCGTGCGGGCATCGGCAAGTTTGGAAAACGCCGTGTTGTATCCGCAGCCGCGCAATGTCCCGGAATTTCGCCTGACCCAGGGCGACGGCCAGCCGTTGAGCCTGAGCGATTGGCGCGGTCACTGGAACGTTGTGTATTTTGGCTACACCAACTGCCCCGATGTCTGTCCGACCACGTTGGCGACGTTCAAGCAGGCCTGGAAAGATCTGGGTCAGCGCAATCTCGCCAACCGCGTGCGTTTTGATTTTGTCTCCGTCGACCCCGATCGCGATACCCCGGAGCGCCTGCGCCAATATGTCGCCTTCTTCAGTCCGGACTTCATTGCCGCAACCGGCAGCGACGAGGAACTGACACGACTGACACGTGCCCTGGGACTCATCTACAGCCGCACCACGGCGGCCAACGGCAACATCGAAGTCGATCACAGCGGCTCGGCTGTCATCATCGATCCGCAGGGACGCCTCGTCGGCATGTTCCGGCCGCCGTTCGCGGCACGCGCTCTGAGCGCGGATCTTGCGGCGCTGATCGGCGAGCGCAGCTGACATGCGCCTTGACGTAGCGTTGCAATATCTGCTGCCGCACCGGGCGCTGTCGCGCATTGTTTATTGGGCAACGCGCTGGACCTGGCGGCCGTGGAAGGATTTCCTGATCGGCAAAGTGATCCGCAGCTACAACGTGAACATGGACGAGGCGCAGCAGCCGCAAGCCACCGCCTATGCGAGCTTCAACGCTTTTTTTACCCGCGAGCTGAAGGCCGGCGCACGCACGGCGCCAGCCGATCCTTTGGCGATCTCCTGCCCAGCCGATGGCAGAATCAGCCAGATCGGACCAATTCGCGTCGGCCGGATTTTCCAGGCCAAGGGCTTCGATTTCAGCGCCGCGGAACTACTCGCAGATGACACCGCCGCGGCTGCGTACACAAATGGACATTTCATCACTGTATACTTGTCGCCGCGCGACTATCACCGCGTGCACGCGCCGCTGGCCGGCACGTTGCGCGAGACCGTGCACATTCCCGGGCGCGTTTTTAGCGTCGCTCCGTTCACCGTCGCGGCGGTGCCGCGCCTGTTCGCGCGCAACGAGCGCGTGATCTGCCATTTCGAAGGTGTCGACCGACAAGGAAATCCCTGCCCGTTTGCGCTGGCCATGGTCGGGGCCATGCTGGTATCGGGCGTGGAAACGGTCTGGGGCGGCGTCGAGATTCCGCCCTACGCCGGGGGAATCGTGCGCAAGGACTACCGGGGCCGAGAAATCACCCTGGAACGTTTCGCGGAACTGGGCCGCTTCAATATGGGTTCGACCGTTATCCTGCTGCTGCCCTCCGGTGCCGCCGAGTTCGCTCCAGGCCTTACCGCCGACGACGCCGTGCGCGTCGGCCAGACGCTGGGCCACGTGCACTGACTGTTGTATTTTTGCTACGCGGCTGCCCCGACTGAAGGAAAATACCCCGTGCATTTTCCTGGGGAATACTCCAGAATGTGACGCAGGGGGTCGGAATGTGACGCAATATGCAGGCAGCGCCGCAATAACGATCTAGAATCGCGAAACGTTGAAAACCTCATCTCGCGCATCAAGCACAAGGATCAGGATTTGCCATGCGGATCGTCACTAGACTCATTGCCTTAAGCCGCTCCATCCAGCTCAACCGTCAGTTCCGCGAGATCGAGCGGTCGATCGCCGATCTGCCACTGGCCGGTCGACGTCAACTGGCCGCCATTGCCATGCGCGAATTCGCGACCGCTGCCAAGTGCGAGTTTCCGCACCTGTACGGCACGCCGGAAAACGAGCAGCGCTATCAGCCCTGGGGCAGCGGCACGGATCTGGGATATTCGCGCGTCAAGTCGGACAACCCGCAAGTCAAATTGCGCGGGATCGCCCTCTGGCTGACCGTGGCCTATCACGAGACCAAAGAATCAAAATACGGCGAAATCCAGAATTTGCATCGGAACCTGATGCGCACTCTGCGCATCCTCAAGGAAAGCGCCTTGCCCGTTGAGGCGAACCAATGGTTTGTCGGTCAGGCCGGACAAGCCGCCTGATCATTCACGCATAACTCCACGTCGGCTTCATGATTGCGCCGGGTTTTCCCGGCGCTTTTTTTTGGCTTTTGTTGCTACGATTTCATCCTTGCCGCCAGAACCTCGCGGCGCTTGCGTATGAAGTCCGCGCTGAGCGATCCGAGTACGCCGTGCAGGTTCTTCGGTATGTGCGCGACGGACTGCTCGACGTCGCCGAATATGTAGTGCTGGAACACTGCCGCCCATGCGGCGCGTTGCGCAGCCGGAAGTTGTCGCAGAGTGATGAGAGCGAGTGTGAGGCAGTCCATGCCAGATTTGTCGCCGACATGGGTCGCGCCGCTCCACCAATAGTTGACCAGGACGTTGCACAGCTCCAGCGACTGCACGTGATGCCACCACAGCGCAGGTATATAGATCGCGTCGCCGGGTCCGAGTTCGGCCGTAAGCGCGTGCTCGCGCGCTTGCCGAAAGCGCGGGAAGCGCGCGAAGTCGGGGCTGGCAAAATTGACCAGACTGATCGGCGCTCCGGTCGGAGCGAAATCCAGCGGTCCGATGTAGAGGTTTTCTATTTGTTCCGGCGCGAACAGGGTGAAGCGGCGGCGCCCGGCCACCACGCAGGCGATGTTGTTGGTGTCGTCGAAGTGCGCGGGTACGGTGATCGCGTTGCCCAGCCAGATGCGCGGCTCCACGCCATCGAGCAGCGGCATGTTGTTTTCGTCTAGAAACCGCGGCAGGCAGGAACGAATCAGCGCGCTTTGCGCCGCCACGGCCGGTGCGGATTCGAATGCAGAGTAGCGCGCGATCTGTTCGATGATGCGCGCAAGCGGTAGGCGATTTCTGATGAAGTTGAATCCATCCATTGCCGCGTTGTAAAAAATCCGGCCCTTCTCCGCCGGATCCAGCAGGATCGCGTCAACCGGCGTGCCATTGTCGCGATCTATCAGGTAACGACAGATCGCTTCCGGCGATTCGCGGCCACGCAGCATCGCCGGCCAGTCAGCCACCAGGCCGCGCATGACAATGGGTTTGCCAGCCGCAACGATGTCGCGCTCGAATCGATCGCGCGTGACGTCGCTGACTTCAGCGATTGCCGTTGCTTGCGCCGTCATTGCAGGTTACTCGACGTCACCGCAAGGCGCTTCAGTTGCGCGAACAGCCCGCGACACGCAGGTCCTGGCCCGTGCGCAACAAATAGTCCGGCGGCTTCAGGTGATTGAAGCGCGCCAGCTCGCCCGGACTCGTGCAACCGAGCTTGCGCGCGATGGCGGCCAGGGTTTCGCCTTTCCTGACCACATACATGCGCGGCGCGCCCTTGCCTTTTACCGGCGCCGTGGGCACTACCGGCAGTGCGGCGGAATGCAGATCGCTCGCCAGCTCGGGCCATTTTCCACTTGTGCACAACTTTTCATACGTCGCGGCCAGCCGTTCCGGAACCTCGATGCGCGTGCCGGCTGGCAATTCCTGCTGCGGTTCATACGCCGCATTCAGATTGCGCAAGGTGCGGAACCAGCCATTGGAATTGCCTTCGCTGCCAAGACACACGGTCAGCTCATTGATCGAAGCCGGCCGTTTAAGGGCGACGCTGGCGGGCTTGCCGTCATGCTTGGGAAACACCAAGTTGTAACGCTCCGGGTGCAGGAACAGCCACGCCGCAGCCAGCACCATCGGCACATAGTCGCGCGTTTCCGGCGACAGTTCCGCATACAGTCGCGGACTCCAAAAACTTGCATCGGGCTGCCTTGCGGCGAGCCGTTGCATCGCACCCTCGCCGCCGTTGTAGGCGCCCAGGACGAGCTCCAGATTGTCGTTGAACACACGGAGCTGTTCATTGAGATAGGCCGCGTTGGCACGTGCCGAAAGCGCAGGGTCGAAACGCTGATCAAAACCGTCGACAACGCCCAGTCCAAAGCGCGCGCCAGTGGCCGACATGAATTGCAGCGGGCCGCTCGCACCCGAATGCGAGACCGCATGCACCTTGCCGCCGGATTCCTTGGCCAGAATGCCGAACAGCACGGCTTCCGGCAGTCCGGCTTTCTGATACTCCGGCCACATGCGGTGGCGCAAATACATGTAGTTCTCGTAGGTCTGCATCAGGTTCGGACGATATTGGGTCAGCCACTGCTGCAGCGCGACCTTGACTGGATCGTTCAAGGCGATGATGTCGGACAACTGCCTGCCTTTCAGCAACGCGACCGAGCGACCGGCTTCCGGCAGCGCCGCTGCTACCGGGGAAGACTCGCCCGCTTCTGCAGTCGCATCGGGCGTTGACGCGTCGGCAGCAATGTCGACCACGGCCGGCGCATTGCGCAAGCGCAAGAGCCTGTCGAATGCAGCGAAGAAACGTTGCGTTTCGCAACCGCGCGTCGCCGCGCATTGCGTGGATGCCGCCTGCAAGTCGTCCAGCGCGGCCGTCGCTTCGACCAGCGCGCTATCGGCGTTGCCATGACCGGATGTGTTGCGCGCCGTTTCGTAGCGCCCGACAGCAGCATCCAGGCGCGCATAAAGCGCGGCGGCCGCGTTCGATGTCCCGTTGCCGGAATGCACCGGCTGGCCAGTGCACGCGCTCAAGGCGAAAGCTGCGGCGAGAAAGGTTATGCGGTAAGACATATGCGATCGGACTCCGGAAGATTTGCCTCACGTTACACAGCGCACGGCGTTGCGACAACCCTTTTGGAGGCGCACGCCCGCACTCGCGTCTTCCAGCCTGGCTGAACGGGCTCGCATGGAGTTGCAGACGCTCCCTAGATATTCTTTCGTCAACCGGCCAAACTCGGCAACGGCACCCTGGCCTCGAAATGATTTGATGATGTCCGAAATTTCGCCTCCCGCTACTTCCCTGCGACCGTTCCATGAGCGCTGGGCACAGATCCTGCGCTACCCGTTGCAACTCGGCGCGCTGTCGACGATTGTCGCACTAGCCATTGCGCATCTGGTTCAGCATCTACCGCTGGGCTTCATTCTGGACCTGCTGGTCTGGGCGGCGTTCTTCAAATATGGGTTCGAGGTTTTGCGCTGGAGCGCAAACGGACGCGTCGACGCGCCGGAGATCAGCCTGACCGTCAGCGACTGGGTCGGACGCTACGCCATGATGCTGATGGTGCTCGCCGAGGTCATCATCTTTCTGCTCGGATTCTTTTTCGGCTACGTCGTCGCGCTTGTCGTCGGTCTGCTGCTGATGTTCGCCATGCCGGCCATGATGACGATTCTGGCGCTGGACGAAAGCCCATTGCGCGCACTGAATCCGGTGGCGTGGCTGATGATCACCGAACGCATCGGCCGATCCTATTTCGTGCTCGTCGCCTTCTTCTGCGCTGCAGTCATCGTGCAAAGCGTGATAGCCGCATTCATGATGATGGTGCTGCCAGGCTTGCTGGTAACGCCGGTCGTGTTCTTCGTGGTCAATTACCTGATGATCGTCAACTTCCATCTGATCGGCAGCGTGATCCACCAGCACGCCGACGCGTTGGGTTACAGCGGTCATTTGGAACTGCACACGCTGGCGCCGGATGCGGGACCGGAAGAACGCATACTCGACTCCGCGCGGCGGCGCGCTGCCGAAGGCGACACCCGCGGTGCGGCGACCCTATTGCGCGAGGAACTGGCCGCACATCCGCGGTCGCTACCACTGCACGACGAGTACCGGCATTGGCTACGCGAGAGCGACGACAAGGCTGAACTGGCGGCTCACGGAAGAGTAGTTATTCCCGTCATGCTGGCGCAGAACCAGGAGCGCCGCGCGATCGAAGTCGCGCGCGAGTGCCAGGTGCTCGATCCGGCGCTTGCGCTGGACGATCCGGCAGACATCACCCGGCTCGCGCATGCGGCGGCGGAGGCCGGCCAGACTCAAATGGCGCTTGCCTTGCTCGCCGGATTCCACAAGCGCTTCCGCGGTCACGTGGACATCGCACGTAACTATCTGCTTGCGGCGAAATTGTGGGCCGAGCGCATGAACAAGCATATGCAGGCGCGCGCGATGCTGCAGCAGATCAAGCTGACCTTGCCGAACGACCCGATGATCCCGCAGGTGGACGCTTACCTTGCGTTTCTGGACAAGGTCGCTGCGACGCCGGCAAAACCGGCCGGGCCGAAACCGGTTCCGTGAGCCGCTGGCGCGCGCCACAAGCCGCTTCCACGGCGATCATCACGGCGGAAGGACATCGCAAGCTCAAGGCTGAACTGGACCACCTGTGGCGCGAGGTACGCCCCGGCGTGGTGCAGGCGCTCAGCGCCGCCGCCGCGGAAGGCGATCGCTCCGAGAATGCCGAGTATATTTATCGCAAAAAGCAACTCGGCGAAATCGACCGCCGCGTCCGCTATCTGACCAAGCGCCTGCAATCGCTCAAGATCGCGGATCAGAAACCAACCAATATCGAGGCGATCTATTTCGGCGCCTGGTTTTGCATCGAAGACGACGACGGCAACAGGCAGCGCCTGCGCATCGTCGGACCGGACGAGACCGACGCGGCACTCGGCTGGATCAGCATCGATTCGCCGCTGGCGCGCACCGCACTGAAGAAACGCGCCGACGACGAATTCGAGACGCAATTGCCGGGTGGTCGCCGGCACTTCGTCGTCATCGCGGTGAGTTATGCCGGACCGATAGTTGAGTGACTTCCACGCTGGACTGCTAGTTTGACGCAGCCTATCCGCAGGCGTAGCTTGACTGGTTCCCTCTGCCGCTTTGTTCGATCCCTCACACACGGTCGTCGAGCCCCGCCGGCGCTCGGCGCCCGCCGCCCTGAGCCGGCATTGCTGGCACACAAGTGCTGGGGAGCAGTTATGCAAAGTTTCATCGTCAAGCTTGTGCTCGTGTTGGTTACTGTCGCGATGACCACTTTCGCCGTGGCCGAGACTGCGGCACCCACCAAGGATCCACCACATTCGCTGATTTCCATCTATCGGATCGCCCCCGGCAAACAGGCCGACTTTCTGAAATGGATGGCAACCCGCGAGGCGGTGGGCAAGGAGATCGGGATTGCGGCGACGCAGTGGTACGCCCATGTCGATGGCGATTCCTGGGACTACGTGGCGGTCGGCCCCGACAACAACGCCGAACAGGACAAGAAACTTGAAGCGGCACTGAAGAAGCATGGCCTCACCACGGGCTTCAAGCAAAACCTTGAAGTGCGCCAATTCATTTCGTCGCACACCGATACCTTTGCGGTCGGCCCGGTGACGGTCAGCGAACTGGCGGACTGGGCAGCTGCAAAATAGCGTTCAGGGCGAAGCAAATCGCGTTGCCGATTTGCTTCGCTCGACGTTCGAAAGCTCTTACTCAGCCGATTGCAGCGCGAGCGGCTGGATGTAACTGCGCCCCGCACGCAGCGGCCGGAAGCACGGCGCTTCGCGGTAGAAATGTTCCGCCGCGTCGTCTGCGTGCCAGCCGGGAATTCCCGATAGCGGCAGCGGGCGCAATTCCTGGGGATCGTTGAGCAGTTCACCGCGGCGGATGGCTGCAGCAACTGCGTGAATTGCCGCATCCTCCACATTTGCATTTTGCGGCACACTGACCGCTAGGGTCTTGCTGACCAGCAGTTGTGCGGGTTTGAGCGCATGCTCGAGCAGAGCATGGCCGAAAACCAGCACCTGGATGCGGCCATCGCTCCACGCCGCGCGCTCGCGCCAGAACAGGCCATGCCAGTCGTGCGCATCCCACAAATGCAGCAGGCCCGGATCGCGCAGCAGCACTATCGCACCACCCTCGTCAAAGTGCGTCAGCGCGCATTGAGCGCGGCTGCGCTGCTTGGCTCCCACTTTCTCGATTTCAGCGACCTGGCGCGCGTTCAACGCCGCCTTCAGGCTGGGGAATCGCAGCCAGATCAGCGCATTCAGCAGGTCGTGCCAGTTGCGCGTGCGCGTGGCGATCTGTCCACGCTGCGCGATGCGTTGCTCGTAATGCAGGCCGTCGCGCAGCAATTGCGGCGTCTGCGCCACGAATTGCGGCCCAGGCAGATTTGCCGCATTGTGTACAAATCCGTTTATCGCGTGGAGATCCGGCCATGCGGAACCGGCGAGCAGCGCGCCAAATTCGCTCCATTGCGATAGCGGCGGACGCGCAAACAAGGCCGGATCAATCGCCTCGCGCGCTGGCGCAACAAAACGCACGATTCAAATCGCCAGCGCGCCGACCAGATCGTGCTCGTCGGTCGCCTCGATGCGTACATCGACGAATTGACCGGGCTTGAGTTTGCTGCCATCGCGGATGCGCAACACACCGTCGATCTCCGGCGCGTCGGCACTGGTGCGCGCGACAGCGCCGTTGGCATCGGCATGATCGACCAAGGCCGTGAGCGTCGTGCCAATCTTGCGCTTGAGCCGCGCTGCGCTGATTTTCGCCTGGGTCGTCATGAAGCGTTCAAGACGATCCTGCTTGACGTCTTCATCCACCGGGTCGGGCAAGGCGTTTGCCTTGGCGCCATCCACTGGCGAATAAGCGAACGCGCCGACGCGGTCGAGCTGCGCCTCGTGCAGGAAGTCGAGCAGTTCTTCGAACTCGGCCTGCGTTTCGCCGGGAAAGCCCACAATGAATGTGCTGCGGATCGTCAATTCGGGACACACCTCGCGCCAGGCACGAATGCGTTCCAGGGTCTTCGCGCTCGCTGCCGGCCGCTTCATCAGCTTGAGGATGCGCGGGTTCGCGTGCTGAAACGGGATATCCAGATACGGCAGGATTTTCCCTTGCGCCATCAACGGCATCACTTCGTCCACATGGGGATAAGGATACACATAGTGCAGGCGCACCCAGACGCCGAGTTCCGCCAGGCCGGCACAAAGCTCGGTCATGCGCGTGCGCCGCTGCACCCCGCGCCAGTCGCGCTCGGCATATTTGAGATCGACCCCATACGCACTAGTGTCCTGCGAAACGATCAGCAGCTCGCGCACGCCGCTCTTGGCGAGCTTTTCCGCCTCGACCAGCACTTCGTCGATCGGCCGCGATACCAGGTCGCCGCGCATCGACGGAATGATGCAGAACGTGCAGCGATGATTGCACCCTTCGGAAATTTTCAGGTACGCATAGTGCTTTGGCGTCAGCTTAATGCCTTGCGGCGGGACCAGATCGGTGAACGGATCGTGTCGCGGCGGCAACTGCGCGTGCACGGCCGTCATGACACTGGCGTAATCCTGCGGGCCGGTTATCGCGAGCACACCCGGATGCGCCTGGCGGATCACATCGGCACGCTTGCCCAGGCAGCCGGTCACGATGACTTTGCCGTTTTCCGCCAGCGCCTCGCCGATCGCATCGAGCGATTCGGTGACTGCAGCATCGATAAAGCCACAGGTATTGACCACCACGACGTCGGCCGCGGCGTAGCTGGACACGATTTCGTAGCCTTCCACGCGCAGCTGGGTCAGGATGCGCTCGGAATCGACCAGTGCCTTCGGGCAGCCAAGGCTTACGAAGCCGACTTTGGGCGAGGCTTTTGACATTGGGGCTATCTGGCCGCTGCAGGGTCGCGTAGTTTACACTTAGCCGACTATCGCACCGAGCTTGGCCTGGTGCGGGAAATGAACGGTGTCTTTGGGGGCCACCGATGATGAGCAAGCAGTTCCTTCCGGGCACGATCAAGCGCTGCGCGCACCTTGTCCTTTGGGGTATCTGCGTGGCCTGGGGAACTGCCGCCAATGCTCAGGGCAAATCGCCCGCCGCCGCTTATCCGCACGCGGATGCCGCTGCGACCGCACAACGCCTTGCGGCAGGTCTGGATCAGTCCCTGGCGCCGTTTACGCTCGCGATTCCCGCCCTGACCGGATTGCGCGGCAAAGTCGCCATCGAGAATGCGCTGGGCAACATCCTGCGCGCGCTTGACGCCTATCCCCTCGCTGAAGCCCATTGGCAACGCGCCCAGCAAGCGGCGCTCGCCACCGGCAATGATGCGACCGCGGCGCAGATCGCGATTGCGCGCGGCGAAATTGCGCTGATTGTCGGGGACTACGCGCGCGCTGAAAGCCTCTCAAACCAATTGTCGCAGCTGGCTGCACGCGCAAATCTGCTCTGGGCCGAAGCCAGCGCGGAGGAATACCTGGGCGTGCTCGACCGCCGTCACGGCAAGCTCGACAGTGCCGTCGCGCACGAGCAGCGCGCTCTGGAACTGCAACGCTCACTCGGCGACCAGGACGGCATTGCGACGGCCTTGTCGAATCTCGGCACGATCGCGCGCGACCGCGGCGATTTTGCCCAGGCCCTGGACCTGCACCTGCAATCGCTGGCAATCCGCGAGCACACCGACGCGCGCCTGGAACTTACCTTGCGCAACCTCGCCCTGATCTATCGTGATCTGGGCGACGACGCGCAGACGCGCAAGTACTTCACCCGCGCGCTCGCCGTGGCCGACCGCCATGGCGATAGCGGCAACTACGCGGCAACCCTGGGCGCGTATGCCAGCTATCTGGCCGACGTGCGTGAATTCGCGTCCGCCCTGGCGGCCGCCGACGAATCGCTCGCGCTCGGCCGCGCCACCGGCAATCGGCCGGCAATCGCATTCAGCCTGCTCGACAGTGGGCGTGCCCTGCTGGGTATGAAGCGTGTGGACGAAGCAACCAACCGCCTGCACGAAGCGATCAAGCTCGGGCGCGACCTCGACCAGCACGAGATCATGGCGCGCAGTCTGGTCGCACTTGCCGATGCAGCACTCATCAGTGGCGATGTGCGTATGGCGCACAAGCTGCTCGATGAATCCTTTGCCAGCCCGCAAGCGGCCGACTCCAAGCCCTTGCTCGAGCAAGCCTATGCGCTGCGCGAACAACTGGCCAGCGCCGACGGCGACGCGGCCGCCGCACTCGGATTCGCCCATCAACAGTCCGCATTGCGCGACGAACTGGTCGGCACCCGCGCCAGTCGGCGCTTGTCCACGCTGGAAAGCCAGTATGCACGCGCCGCATCCGAACAGCAGCTGGCCCTGGTAACCAAGGACAATCAACTGCAGACCGTTCGTCTGCAGCAACAGCAGTTGCAGCGCAACTACGGTCTGGCGGCGCTGGCCGGACTGAGCGCGCTACTCGCGCTGGTCGCCTGGCGCTTCTTCGGCGTGCGCCGCCTTAACCATGCGCTCGCGCTGCGCAACGCGGAAATCGAAGCGAAGCGCGCGGCACTGAGCGACGCAAACCAGCGCCTGGAACATCAGGCGGAGCAGCTCTATCACGCTGCAATCACCGATCCGCTAACCGGCGTGTTCAACCGCGGCCATTTGTTGCGCCAGCTTGACGCGCGCATCGCCGATTGCACGCGCGACGGCCGCGAGCTGGCAGCGCTGATGATCGATTTCGATCACTTCAAACAGATCAACGATGCCCGTGGCCATCTGTTTGGCGACCGCGTGCTGGTCGCCGGCGTGCAGACGCTGCGTCAATGGCTGGAACCGGGCGATCTGCTCGGGCGCTATGGCGGCGAGGAATTCATCGCCGTCATCGTCGACCGCAATCTGGCGGAAGTGCGCGTGCTGGCCGACCGCGTACGCGTGCGCGTCGCCGAAACGCTGGCCACGTTTGCGCCGGAACTGCAGGCGATCGCCACCATCAGCATCGGCGTGGCAATGTTGTCGCAGCTGGCCAAGCCGGTGCGGCTGGAAGCCCTGATCGAAGCCGCCGATCGAGCCGTTTATACGGCCAAAGCGAACGGACGCAACCGAGTGATAAACTACGCGGCCTGATCCCGACTACTCGAAACCGCCGGAGGAGATGTCGTCGGCGTTCGGCTCAGAGTAGATGATGTGATCCAGCACGACCAGTCGATTCCGCAGTCGCCAACAGTTGACAAGCCGCTAGCGTGATTTACTCTGCTCGCAGCGATCTGCGCGCGACGGAGAATGCTGATGGGCACCCAGATAAATCTAAACACCGCCGGCACGCAATGCATCGGTGCCTATCTGGCCCGGCCTGCCGGCAAACCCAAGGGCGGCATTGTCGTCGTGCAGGAAATCTTCGGCGTCAACGCGCATGTGCGCAGTGTTGCGGACGGATTCGCCGCAAATGGTTATGCCGCCATCGCTCCGGCGTTCTTCGATCACGTCGAATCCAATGTCGAGCTGGGTTACGACACCAGCGGATTTGCCCGCGGCAAGGCGCTGGTGGGCGAAATAAGTTTTGATAGGGCGATCCAGGACGTCGCCAGCGCGGCGCAGGCGATCAAATCCGCCGGCGATATTGGGGTCGTCGGCTTTTGCTGGGGCGGCAGCGTCGCCCTGCTCGCGGCGAGCCGATTGGGGCTGCCCGCAGTCAGCTACTACGGCGCGCGCAACGTGCAGTTTCTCGCGGAAAAACCCAAGGCCCCGGTGCAATTCCATTTCGGCGAGCGCGACGCCTCGATTCCTGCCGAGGCCGTGCAGCGTCATCGCGACGCGCTGCCGGATATGGAAATTTATACTTATCCTGCCGATCACGCGTTCAACCGCGACGTGGATCCGAGCCACTACGATGCTGCCAGCGCAAACCTGGCGCGCGAACGCACCCTGGCGTTTTTCGCCCGTCACCTGGGCGGCTGAGACGTGGCCGTGGACACCGCTTTTACCCTGGATGCGCGCCTGGTCGCGGATACGCACCCGGTCGGCGATCTGGAATTTTCACGCGTCCTGTTGATGAACGACGCGCGCTTTCCGTGGCTCATTCTCGTCCCGCGCCGCGCTGGCCTGCGTGAACTGATCGAACTACCACGCGAGGATCAGCATCTGTTGCTCGACGAGATCAACCGTTGCGCGCACGTACTGCACGCGCTGGAGAAACCCGACAAGCTCAATATTGCCGCGCTCGGCAACGTCGTCGCGCAGCTGCATGTGCATGTCATCGCGCGTTTCGCCAACGATGCTGCCTGGCCGCGGCCGGTGTGGGGATGCGGCGAGCGCGCGTCCTACAGCGCCGACGCGTTGCGTGTTCGCCTGACGGCGCTGCGTTCGGCTCTGCGCCTCGACCAATGAGCGATGTGCGAATCCAGGCGCTGGGCGATTGTGCACTGCTGCTGAGCTTCGGCGAGCGCATCGACCCGGCACTGAACGCGATCGCACTGGCTGCAGCGGCGGCGTTGCGCGCGGCCGCTCTGCCCGGTGTGCGCGACATTGCGCCGGCCTACGCGAGCATCTGCGTGCAATACGACCCGCGCGCATGGGCGGACGCGTCCGCAGAGCAATCGCCGCATGTCCGCATCGCGTCGCGAATAAGTGCAATTGTGGATAATTTTCCAATGTCGCAGACCGAGTCCAGCGCGGTGGCGATCGATATTCCAGTGTGCTACGGCGGCGAATTCGGTCCCGACCTGGATGCCCTGGCGACGCACGCGAAGCTGACCTGCGCCGAAGCAATCGCACGCCATTGCGCTGCGCAGTATCGCGTCGCCATGCTCGGCTTCGCTCCGGGGTTCGCCTACCTGCTCGGACTGGATGCCGCGTTGCACATGCCGCGCCGCGCCACGCCGCGCGTGCGCGTGCCCGCCGGATCGGTCGCGATTGGCGGCGCCCAGACCGGCATGTACCCAAACGAACTACCGGGCGGATGGCAAATCATCGGACGTACTCCGCTGACGCTTTTCAGCGTCGCGCGCGACCGGCCCTGCGTGCTGGTCGCCGGACAGCGCGTGCGCTTCCGTGCCATCGACGCCGACCAGTTTGCGGCATTCGCGCAGTGAACATCAGGGTGCTTGCCGCCGGAATGTTGACGACTGTGCAGGATGGCGGCCGGCATGGCCACGCCGCGCTCGGTGTCGGCAGCGCCGGGGCGATGGACGTTGTCGCTTTGCGCCTGGCCAATCTGCTTGCGGGCAACGACGAGAATGCAGCGGCGCTCGAGATCACTCTGCGTGGGCCGCGCCTGCGCTTCGAGGATGACGCCTTGGTGGCTATTACCGGCGCGGATATACAGGCCCAGTGCGCCGGCGAGCCAGTGGTGGGATGGCGCCCGGTTATGCTGCCCGCCGGCAGCGAGCTCACGTTCGGCGGCGTGTCTCGTGGTGCGCGCAGTTATCTTGCTGTCGCCGGCGGCATCGATATCGCGCCGGTTCTCGGCAGCCGCAGCACCGACGTCAGCGCCAGGCTCGGCGGACGCGTGCTTGCGGCTGACGATGTCCTTGCGGTTGCAACACCGCGCGACCCTGGCGGCCGGCAGCATCGCATCGCTGCAGCGCATTGGTCGCTCGATCCGCGCCCGTGGTTTGATCCCGACCCGCAGACACCGATCCGGGTCGTTGCGGGGAGCCATTTTCCACAATTGGACAGCGCTTCGCAGCGCGCCCTGTTCGCAACCGCGTTGCGTATCGATGCAGACTCCAATCGCGTCGGCTACCGCTTGCGCGGCGCGACCCTGGCCCTGCGCGAACCGCTGGAACTCGTCTCCGCGGGCGTCGTCCCCGGTACCGTGCAATTGCCGCCGGGGGGCGACCCGATCGTGCTGATGGCCGAAGCCCCAACCTGCGGCGGCTATCCGCGGATCGCGCAAGTCATTGCGGTCGATCTGGCGCGCTTGGCCCAGCGCAGGCCAGGCGACGCGGTACGATTTGCCGAGACGTCGCTGGAAGAAGCGCAAACGCGCTATCTTGAGCGCGAACGGGCGCTGGCTCGGATCGGACACCTCGTTGCGGAGCGGTTGCACGAATGAGCGAACACTGTATCGATCTGAATTGCGACATGGGCGAATCCTACGGCGCCTGGAACATGGGCCAGGATGCGCTGGTCATGCCGTGGATCACTTCGGCAAACATCGCTTGCGGTTTTCACGCCGGCGATTTCTCCACGATGCGGCAAACGGTACTTTTGGCAAAAACACACAATGTCGCAATTGGCGCGCATGTGTCGCTGCCGGATTTGCAGGGATTCGGTCGCCGCGAACTGCGCGTGACGCCGGATGAAGCCTACGCGCTGACCCTGTACCAGATCGGCGCGCTGGCCGCTTTCACGCGCGCCGCAAGTGTCCGTGTGGGGCATGTAAAACCCCACGGTGCGCTGTACAACATGGCGGCGAAGGATATTGCGCTTGCCGGCGCGATCGCGCGCGCGGTGCATGATTTGGATCCGGAACTGATCCTGGTCGGCCTCGCCGGCAGCGCGTTGCCGCAAGCGGGCGCCAGCCTGGGTTTGCGTGTCGCCCACGAAGCGTTTGCCGACCGTCGCTATGCCGCGCACGGGAGCCTGATCCCGCGACACGAAGACGGCGCCGTGATCGGCGATATTGAGATCGCGGTCGCGCAGGCAGTGAAAATTGCCACAAAGGGAAAAGTGGATATTGCCACCGGGGGCATGCTGCAACTGCGCGCCGACACGATCTGCGTACATGGCGACCGCGCGGATGCTGCGCAATTCGCGCAGCGCCTGCGCATGGCCCTGGAGGCCGCGGGACTGGACGTGCGCGCGTTGCGCAACGCATGACCGTAACGCAGCGCCAATGAACTACTGGCCTTTGCTCGGCATTGCAGTCGTTGTTTGCGGCTTTGCGCTGCGCCTTAATCCTGCACTCGTCGTAGTCGCGGCCGGCATCGTCAGCGGCTTGCTTGCCGGCCTGCCGATCGACGAACTGCTCACCCTGCTCGGGCGTTCGTTCGTATCCAATCGCATCCTGCTGTTGTTCGTCCTCACTCTGCCGACCATCGGCCTGTTGGAGCGCGCCGGCTTGCGCGAACACGCCCATGCCTGGGTCGCGCGCCTGCGCAATCTAACCCTGGCGCGCCTGCTCGTCGCTTACCTTGGCTTGCGTCAGCTGCTGTCAATGCTCGGCTTGAGAGATCTGGCCGGTCACGCGCAAACAGTGCGACCCTTGCTTGCACCGATGGCCGAGGCAGCCGCGGACAAGATCGATCCTGCACTTTCCACCGATGAGCGCGACAAGGTCAAGGCACTCGCTGCAGCAACCGACAACGTCGGCCTGTTCTTTGGCGAGGATGTCTTCCTGGCCTTCGGCGCGGTGCTGTTGATCCAGGGATTCTATGCCCAGCACGCTATCGAGCTGGATCCACGCAGCATCGCGATGTGGGGGCTGCCAACCGCGATCGCGGCGTTCGTTATTCACGCGCTGCGCATCGTCATCTATCAGCGCAGGCTTATTGGAAAGTGTGGCCAGGGACGGCCACTTCGTGATTTCGCGATCACGGACGATCGCAAAGGCAACGATGCGAATTGAATACGTCTACTGGGTGTGCGGAGCCATCCTGGCGACCTGCGCCGCACTCGACTTGCGTGCCGGGCGGTTCGCAGTCGCCGCGTTCTGGGCGATCCTGGCCGCGAGCTTTCTCGGCGGCGATGCGATCCTGTCTGCAGCAACTGCCGGCAATACCCTGCCCGCGCAATTGGTGGGACTTGGCGTGATCGCGCTGGCCTTGATTGCAGGCTCGGGCCGCCTGCGCGTGCAGCCGGAGATTCCGCTCGACGCGGACGCTGCGCGACGGCGTGAAAGTGCCGCAGCTCTGGGCAACCGCCTGTTCGTGCCGGCGCTGGTCATCCCCTTCGGCACTCTGGCGCTGGTGCTGCTGCATCCGTATATGCATTGGAACGGCGTGAGCCTGCTCGACCCGCGTCAGGCTACGCTGACGGCACTGGGCCTTGCCTGCGTTTTCGCCGCGGCGGTGACGCTCACCATGACTCGCGCGACGCCAGCGGTCGCGCTGGGGGAAACCAGCCGCCTGCTCAACACCTTGTCATGGGCTGCCCTGCTGCCGATGTTGCTGGCAACGCTCGGCGCCGTGTTCGCCGCGACCGGTGTCGGCGATGCCGTCGCGCACGTCGTCACCCAGGTGATCCCGGCCGATTCGCGTGTTGCCTCGCTGCTGGCGTATGCATTCGGCATGGTGATTTTTACCGTCATCATGGGCAATGCGTTCGCGGCATTCCCGGTGATGACGGCGGGAATCGGCCTGCCGCTGCTGATTGTCCAGCACCACGCCAACCCAGCCGCCTTGGGCGCACTCGGCATGCTCTGCGGCTATTGCGGCACCCTACTGACGCCGATGGCGGCGAACTACAACGTGGTGCCGGCGGCGCTGCTGGAACTGCGCAATCCCAATGGGGTGATTCGCGCGCAATGGCCCACGGCGGTGTGTCTGTTCACGGCAAATTTGCTGCTCATGAATTTTTTCGCGTTCCCATGAAGATGCCGACAGCGCTGATTACGCATTGAGGAAATCTGTAGCGACTAATAGAGCAGGCACGGATAGATGCTGTGCTCGCGCACACTCTTCGGCAGTCGCTCCATCACGAGATTCAAGGCGACCGTGTCAGGCAGCCAATAGGCGCTTGGAATGCCTTTCAGATTCTGGCCTTGCACCAGGCCGTGCCCGACCACGCGGTCGGGCTCCACGTACAGATCAAAATGGATGTTGTTCGGCCCGAGAACCAAGGTCACGTTATCGACGCCCACGGCACTGGTGACAACATCCAGGCCTGCGCGACGCGAGGCGGCGTCGTACCACAGCATCGGAATATGGTACGGCCCGCTGGGATAGCCAGTGAACAACGTGCTCATCTTGACCGCCGAAAAAATATCAGCAAATGCAGCACCATAAGTTCCGATATTTATCGGACCAGGCTGGCAAGGCGAGGAGGTATTGATCGGAAAGTAGTCGCTGCCGGGCGGCGGCAGGGTGATGCTCGAATCAGCATCTGAGTCGAGTACGGGCGATGTCGCTACCGGTGACGTGCCGAACGCGACGCCGGGCAAAATCGTTACGATCTGTGTGGCTGCGGCAACATCGGAGTTAGCCGTACCCGCCACGGTGGCGGCGTCCCAACTTATCGTCAGCTGCCAGGTGCCGGCGAGCAGTTGCTCGTCGGCCACGCCATACGTCACCGCGTCCATATGCCAGCTCTGGTTGCCAATCGTCAGATCCAGATGACGTGGCGTGGTCCAGGAAACTGCCACCGGATATGGCTCAACAACGAGCGTGGGCGGCTGGGTGTAATCGCAGGTGATGCATTGGCCGCCTGTCGCATACAGCAAAGGCGCGTTCAGCGTGCCGATGACGCCCGTCGAGATGCGCTGCGCCTCGGTCGACGGTGACCATGGCGCCTGAATCATGTGCCAGATCGGCACACCGAGGCTGTCATAGCCAAAGTAAGCGAGAAATACGAACCCGTTCAGGCCGACATCGACGAATACGCCGGTGCCGGACTTGGAACTGTCGAAGTACGCTCCGCCGGCCGGCAGCACCGGGGTCAATGCGGCGCTTTGTGCCGAGGTGGTGGCTGCGTCCGCTGTGTTGGCCAGGAAAATCAGTACAGCGACGAATCCCACTAGCCGTGACTGCAACATGGCGCGTCCTCACTGGGTTCAGATAGCTCGCATTGCCCACTGCCGTAGGTTAGACGGCGGCATGCAACTCATCGTCGCAGCTGAAGTCTACCGGTTTCCACGCGCTGGCGCCGAGCAGCATGCCCGGCGTCACGGTCCATATCAGACGCATCAGGTTCCGGTCGGTGCGGCCGCAGGTGCCGCGGGCGCGGCTTCCTCGACCAGCGGCGTTGCCTTGCCGTCCATCTCGATGAACGCTTCAATCTGCTGGGTCTGCGCCGTGATGAAGACGACGTGCTTTTGTTCGGCACTGGCTTTTTCGCCCTGCTTGAGCAGGAGACCCGTGATCTTCTTGCTGTCCTTCAGATCACCGACATAGCCGAAGAATTCCGCCTTGCCGAAGCGATACTCGCCGACCTCAAACTGGTTGTCCTTGACCGGCTTGATCTGCAACTTGCCGTCGTTGATGGCATCGCGCGCGTGGCTTGCAGCGGCCAGACAGAGCAAAGCGACAGCGGTCGAAAACAGGAGGGGCTTGCGCATGAGATTCTCCGCAAATTAAGTGTTTTTGGAATGCTACTTCGTGTCGTCGATCTTGATCACTTTCAAATGCCCGTCGTTGTCCTGGACATAAGCGGTGATCTTCATATCGCGGGAAATCCCCGCGAGCACGCCGACGTGCGTGTTCTTGATTTTTTCCTTCTCGCCGCGCTTGAGCAGGATCGAGTGCACGGGATGGCCGCTTTCATTGAGGTAGCGGATGTGGCCACGCAGATCTTCCGCAGCCAGGCTCGCACCATCGAAATCGAACTGGCCATCCTTGTCGGCGGCAACAGTCAGATCGTAGGACGAAGGCGCGTCCGCAGCAGCGTCGGTAGTGTTGTTCTTGATCTCGTCGCGTCCGCCGCAAGCGCCAAGCAGGCCAATCAGCACTGCGACGACCGCGATCTGCAGCGTTCGGGAAAAATTAAATTTACGCATTGTACAAACCTCCGGATATTTGTTGCAGACGTTCAAGCCTGAGGAAGCGTTACGCCTCTCTGACCCTGATACTTGCCGCCGCGGTCGCGGTAGCTTGTTTCGCAGACCTCGTCGGACTCCAGGAACAGCATTTGCGCCACCCCTTCATTCGCGTAAATCTTTGCCGGCAGCGGTGTGGTATTGGAAAATTCCAGGGTGACGTGGCCTTCCCATTCCGGTTCCAGCGGCGTCACATTGACGATGATGCCACAGCGCGCGTAAGTGCTCTTGCCCAGACAGATGGTAAGCACCTGGCGCGGGATGCGAAAATACTCCACCGTGCGCGCCAACGCGAAAGAATTCGGCGGAATGATGCAGACCTCGCCGCGCACATCGACAAAACTGCGTGCATCGAACGCCTTCGGATCGACGATGGTCGAGTTGATATTTGTGAAGACCTTGAACTCATCCGCACAGCGCACGTCGTAGCCGTAGCTCGACGTGCCGTACGAAATCAGCTTGCCACCATTGCCGTTGACACGCACCTGGCCGGGCTCGAACGGCTCGATCATGCCGTGTTTCTCCGCCATGCGGCGAATCCAGTTATCCGATTTGATACTCATTTGCGAGTTCTCGTAGGGCGGGTCTTGACCCGCCGATGTTGAAAAGGGAACTTTTGAAGCGGCGGGTCCGAGACCCGCCCTACGTATTCTGAATGACGATTTTCGGGAACTGGATCGACTTGCTGCGCGCATGCAGCGACAACTGCGCTGCCGTATTGCGAGCGATCTGGCGATACATCGCGGCGACCTTGCCGTCCGGGTCCGCCGCCACCGTCGGCGTGCCGCCATCGGCCTGCTCGCGGATGTGGATATCCAGCGGCAGCGAGCCGAGCAGCGGCACGTCGTATTCTTCCGACATGCGCGCGCCGCCGCCGGCGCCAAAGATGTGCTCGGCGTGTCCACATTGTGAACAAATATGAATTGCCATATTTTCCACAATGCCCAATACCGGAACTTCGACCTTCTCGAACATCTTCAGGCCCTTGCGCGCATCGAGCAGGGCGATATCCTGCGGCGTGGTCACGATCAGCGCGCCGGATACGGGCACGCGCTGGCACAGGGTCAGCTGGATGTCGCCGGTACCGGGCGGCAGATCGATGATGAGGTAATCCAGATCCACCCAGTTGGTTTCGTTCAGCAACTGCGTCAGCGCCTGCGTCACCATCGGCCCACGCCAGATCATCGGCGTGTCTTCCTCGATCAGAAAGCCGATCGACATCGCCTGGATGCCGTGCGCAAGCTTGGGTTCGATATGCTGGCCGTCGCTGGAGTCTGGTTTCCCGGAAACGCCGAGCATGCGCGGAATGCTGGGGCCGTAGATATCCGCGTCGAGCACACCGACTTTCGCGCCTTCGGCGACCAGCGCCAGGGCTAGGTTTACGGCCGTCGTCGATTTGCCGACACCGCCCTTGCCTGACGCGACGGCAATGATGTTCTTGATCTTCGGCAGCGGATTCAGATCCTTCTGCACCTTGTGTGCGCTGATCCGCGAAGCAACGCTGACGGCGACATGGCCGATCGCAGGTTCTCCGGCGAGCGCGTCGCGAACCAGCTGCACCAATACGTCGTGCCAGCCGCGCGCCGGATACGCCAGCACGATATCGACCGCGACCTTGTCGCCATCCACGCCAACGCCCTTGAGCGCGCCGCTGGCGACGAGGTCTTGCCCGGTGTGCGGATCGATAACGGTGGCGAGCAGCTCGCGGACGCGCTGCTGCGTGGCGGTGGTCATAGGGGAGACGGCATGAAAAGCGGAATCGAGGCGAATTGTAGCGGACTTGGCTGGTTCCCGGCACGCCCTTCGTTTCGGCTCGCCGGGACGGTTAGAATCCGGCCCATGCAGTCTTTTCGCCATTTCCTTCTCTTCGCGGCCCTGTTTGCGACGCCGGTGTTTGCGGCTGAACCTTCGCCGCTCGGCATCTGGCGCACCATCGACGACGAAACCCACGAGGTCAAGGCGCTGGTCGAGATCGACGAGCAGCACGGCGTACTTTCCGGGCATATCGTCAAACTGTTCCGCCACCCCGGCGAAATACAGGATCCGGTATGCAAGGCCTGCGAAGGCGAGCGCCACGACCAGCGCGTCATCGGCATGACCATTTTATGGAATTTTCGCCGCGACGACGACGTATGGGATGGCGGCGAGATCCTGGATCCGGAAAAAGGCAAGATCTATCGCTGCAAGCTGCATCCGATCGACGGAGGCGCGCGGCTCGAAGTGCGCGGGTTTATCGGGATTTCGTTGCTGGGGAGGACGCAGGTTTGGGAACGTCAGCCGCCGTGAGTCGAATTCCCGCGCGACACCATTTATGCGCACATTGATAAACGTATACAAGTTTCTTTCTACCACGCACTCGAATTCCCATGCATGGCGCGGTCGCGACAGATCCAACGCTTGACGGTTGTACTGGTGTATGGCGCAGAATGACGGCCAACGTTCGCCGAGGAGCAAAAGCATGTCACGCAACGCCCGGAGCTTCCGCGGCGCGTCCCCTGCACTGACGCG
>JBBRTT010000049.1:0-29704 GCA_038244165.1 Lysobacterales bacterium
CGGCGGCGTCGTCAACTTCATCCTGCGCAGCAATTACCAGGGTGCCGAGTTCTCGGCGGACTATGGTATTTCCGATCGTGACGATGGCCAGCGTCAGGGCTATCACTTCGTGTTCGGCCAGACCACCGACAAAGGCAGCATTATGGCCGGCGTCGACTACAACAAGTTCGACTCGGTGCTGGCGTCCAGCCGCGCGTTCTCCAAGACCGCAATCTACTACTACTATGGCACCGCGCATCCGGCCGGTTCCAGCCGCACCCCGGTCGGCCAGGCGCAGCTTCCGGCCAACCTCAAGGCGCAGTTCGGTTGCTCCTCTGTGTCCAAGATCAACGTCAACTCGCCGGGTACGTCGCTTGCCGACTACCGCTGCTACAACGCGGGCCGCGATTCGTTCAACTTCCAGGCGGTCGGCAACGTCGAACTGACCCCGCAGGAGCGCACCAATGCATTCGTGCTCGGCAACTACAAGCTGACCGACAGCATCGAGACGTACCTTGAGGTCTACCACAACAAGACCCAGTCGGCCTCGGCGATTGCGCCGCAGCCCATCGACACCAATGGCAGCCCGCTGATCATTTCCAAGGACAGCTTCTACAACCCGTTCGGTGTGGATTTCAGCAATACCGCAAATCGTTACAAGACCCGTTCGGTCGGCAACGGCAACCGCATCAACAACTACAGCAGCAATAGCGACCAGGTTGTGGCCGGCTTCAAGGGCACGATCGGCGACACCAGCTGGCAGTGGAATGCGTATTTCAACTACGGCCATTTCGATCGCCTCAGCCATACCTCCGGCTACATCAACCTGAAAAAGATCGGCCCAGGCATTGGCCCGTCGTTCCTCAACGCTCAAGGCGTCGTCCAGTGCGGCACCGCCGCCAATCCGATTGCGCTGTCGACTTGCACGCCGTTCAACTACTTCAACGTCACCGATCCGAACACGATCGCGGCGTTCGATGCGGCCTCGGGCAATACGTTTACCAAAGTCGTGGCCTGGCAAAAGTCCGAAGTATTTGAAATCAACGGCAGCGTGTGGGATCTGCCGGCCGGCACCGTGCAGTTGGCGGCCGGCGTCAGCCACCGCAAGGATTTCAGCCAGACGATTCCGGATGCCATCGAAGTTCCCAACCCGAACAACGATTTCATCTGCGACATCGGTACCGGTTGCGTGTCGCCGCTGAACGGCTCGTTCAACACCAAGGAAATCTACGCGGAACTGCTGATCCCGATCCTCAAGGACATGCCGTTCGCCAGCGCGTTGAACCTGACCGTCGGTGACCGTTATTCCAAGTACAGCAACTTCGGCAGCACCAACAACACGAAGTTCGCACTGGAATATCGTCCGATCGAAGATCTGCTGCTGCGTGGTACGGTGTCCAAGGTGTTCCGTGCGCCAACCGTGTCCAACCTGTTCGGCGGCGCCGGCAGCGACGCACCGCAGGCGGTCGATCCGTGTTTCAGCTTCAACAACGTCGCAACGCCGAATGCAGCCTGCACTCCCGGTGTCAACATTACCCGGCCGCCAGGTACCACCAGCCAGCTCAACGGCATCACCTCCGGTTCCGTGGCTGCTGGTGTGATACTGACGCCGGAATTCGGCAAGTCGTTCGACTTCGGCTTCGTCTACGATCCGCATTGGCTCCCGGGCCTGTCGATTAGTTCCGACGTCTGGCGCGTGTACCTGAATAACAGCATCAGCAACCTCACCGCGCAAGAAGCACTCACCTTGTGCTTCCAGAACAACGGCGGTCCGACTTGCCCCTTGATTCATCGCTCTCCGACTGGTCCGAACACCGGTCAGATTTCCTTTATCAACGAGCCGACCTTCAACCTGGGTCGTCTGGATGCGAAGGGCGTGGACTTCCAGGCGCATTACCGCGTACCGGAAACGGCGTGGGGTAATTTCTCGCTCAACTTCCAGACCACGTACCTGAACAAGTTCGCCGACCAGCCTGCACCGGGCGACTTCGTCCAGCAGTATGCCGGTCACTTCTCGACCGGTGCCTCGGCCATCTCCTACGCGAACTTCTCGCGCTGGAAAGCTCTGGCAGGCGTGAACTGGAACATGGGTGCCTTCAGCGCGGCCTGGACGGCCAAGTACGTCGGCAAGTACACCGTCGGCTATGCGGACCTGCGTGAAAATGCGTCGGCCTGCTTGTCCAACTCGCCTGCGGGTTGCGAGCTCAAGTACGGCGCGTCGGTGTACCACGCCGTCACCGCCGGCTATAACATTGAGCCGATCAACACGCGCGTCGATGTGGGTATCGACAACCTGTCCGACAAACAGCCTGCACTGCTGTTCCAGAACAACGTGCTCAACGGCAACGTCGATGCAAATACCTTCGACACCATTGGTCGCTTCTACTGGGCACGCGTGACCGTGAAGTTCTAAGCGTTCATTTGCTACCATCTCAAGCCGCGCGGTGCGAACCGCGCGGCTTTTTTTATGGCCGCAGTTTTTAGCGCATGAGCAAAAGTATTGATCCCGCAGAAGCCCTTCGCGCCGAGTTCCGCGCGACTTGCGCGCTAGCGGGCGACGAAAAGGCAATCGCCAGCCTCAGCGAACGGCTTCAACCGCAGCCCGCCGCGGTCTGGCTCGCCTGTGCCCAGGATATTGCCCAACTTGCCGACGAACCCGCCGCCATCGCCTGGTTGCGTGCCGCAATTGCGCGCTGGCCGCTCACGATCCAGTTGCGATACTGGCTGGCCGTCGCCCTGTGGTCGCACGGCGAAGTGGCGGCGGCAGAACATCAGCTTCACCAAGTACTCGGCGCGCACCCTGATCATCTGGATGCTTTGCGACTGCTAGCGACTTTGCTGCGAAGTAATGGCCGTTTCAGCGCGGCAGCGCAGCGCATGTCCGACTGGTGGCGGAAGCAGGTGCGCACGCCGGGCAATACCTTGCAATGCGTCGATTTCGTCCGCCACTGCCAACGCCACGCGCTGGCAGCGGACCTGTGCGACGAAGCATTGCAGAGCGGACTTGCCGATCCGGCGATCTACGCGCAGGCCGGCTTACTTGCCCTGGAGCTCGGTCGCTTCGATGTGGCCCGAATGCATCTGCTCACTGCGCTGGATGTTGGCGTCGATCTGAACACCTGGTTCGTTCCCGCGGCCCTGACATATTCGCAACGCTACGTCACGGCCGACCATCCGGACTTCATGTTGTTCGAGAAATGCGCGCGCGACCCCGCGCTCACGCCGAAAGCCCAAACGACGGCAATGTTTGCGCTGGCCAAGGCCTGCGACGATATCGGCGACATGGAGCGCTCGGCGCACCTCTGGCGCGAGGGGAACCGGCAGGCGCGCATTCTCAAGCCGTGGTCGGCTGACGCCTATCGCGATGCGGTTGCCACCACGCTCGCAACGTCGCCCGCCAATACTCGATTGCCACCTGGCGGAGTCGTCCCCATCTTCATCGTCGGCTTGCCACGCAGCGGCACAACGCTTGCGGCGGTGTCTCTGGCCAGACATCCCGACGTGCGCGATCGCGGTGAACTGCCGCATCTGGGCTTTATTGCCGAGCGCTTGACGGCAGGTGGCCACAGATACGAGCCGGATGCGCTGCACGAAGCAGCGCAGCTGTATTACACGCATCTTCGGCAGGACGATGCCCCGGTGCGCTGGTATGTCGACAAGACGCCGGTCAATTTTTTGCGGCTTGATCTCGTCGCAACCCTGTTTCCGCAAGCCCATGTGATTTGGTGTCGGCGCAATCGCCGTGATACGGCGCTATCCCTCTATGGACAATTCTTTGCGCACGCCGATGGCGACTTCGCCTACGATTTCGCGGACATCGCCGCATTCGCAGCAGGCCACGATCAATTGATGCAACACTGGCAGCGAACTTTGTCGCTACCCATCCACACGCTGGACTACGAATCGCTGACCCAGCAGCCAGCTCAGACTATCGCGAAGCTGCGCGAACGTATCGGAATCCCCGCGCACGACGATGTACCCGCACCACCGTCTCAAGACGCGGTGATTGTTTCTTCCAGTCTCTGGCAGGCCAGCCAACCGGTGTATACCTCATCGATCGGCCGATGGCGCGCGTACGCCACGTATTTGCCGGAGCTCGAAGCTCTATTCGCGGACGTCACGATGTGAATGATCAGGCGCAGAGGCAATTTCCTCAGAACCGCGAATACGTACCTGAGCTGCGCATTGGCGAATATCCTTAGTTCCGCAAGCAGCCGTTTGTTACCATCGCAAGCCGCGCGGCACCCTACCGCCAATCTTGAACCCACTCGGGCGCCATGTCTCCTCCGTCACCCAGCATCGAACAGATTGCGCAAGCACTGCAGCAGGGAAATCTGCCGCTCGCCGAACAGTGGGCGCGGACGTTTCTGCAGGCGCAGCCCCGCGACGAGACGGCCCTGGTACTGCTCGGCCTGAGCGAGCAGATGCAGGACAAGCTCTCGCAAGCTGAGCAAACGTTTGGTGAGTTGACCCGGCTGCATCCAGAGTCGGCGATTCATTGGAACAACCTGGGCACGGTCCTGCACGCCTCCGCTCAGGATGAAGCGGCGGAAACCGCATATCGGAGATCCTTGAACCTGGATCCGAAAAACGCCGGTGCGCTGGAGAACCTGGGCCTGCTGTATCACCATCGCGGCGACTACGCCGCCGCTCGATTCTGTTTTCTCGGCGCCAGCGAACTTGATCCCAGTTTAATGCTTTCACGCATCTATGGTGCCCACGCGTGCTGCGAATGCACTGACATGGTCAATGCGCAGCGCCTGGTTGCCTCGTGGTGGCAGTGGACCCAATTGAACCTGGATCAGCAACTGCTGCTCGCCGAGGTGATGATGCGCAGCGGGCATCCGGATACGGCCGAAACCATCCTGCTGCGTGCGCTGGCGAGCACGCCTGACAAGGCGCGCGTGCAGGTACGTTTGTTGATGCACTACGAACGTGTGAACCGCCTCGCCGAGGCGCAGGCGCTGCTGGCGCAACTGCCGAATCCGCAAACGGTGAGCGATGTCGGCCTGCAGAACGAGATCATCAACGCCTATGCCGTACTTGCTACGCGCGAGAATGATTTTCAAAAGGCCAGCGCCTTGCTGGAACCGCTGGCGCGAGTAGGCAAACCCAGCAGCGATTTCTTTTTCGCCCTGGCGCGCGTGCGCGACAAGCTCGAAAATGCCGACGGGGCAATGGACGCACTGCGCCAGGCCCATGCCCGGCAGATGGAAAAAGCGGTGCTGCTGGCGCCGAACGTCGTCGCGCCTGACGTGGAACCCCTGACCCTGGGCCTGGATCCGATCACCCCCGAGCAGCGCCGGCAATGGATCCAGATGCCGACGCCTACACTTGCACAGTCGCCGGTATTCATTGTCGGCTTTCCGCGTTCCGGCACGACCATGCTCGAGCAGATGCTGGATGCTGTGCCGACGCTGCGTGCAATGGACGAACAGCCGTTCTTCCAGGATGTCGTCGAACACATGGCTGGCTTCGGCCTGACCTACCCGCAGGACCTGCACCGGCTGGATGCGGGACAGTGCGAACAGCTGCGCAATGTGTACTGGAACCTGGTGCGCAAAACCGTGCAACTGGAACCGGGCCAACGCCTGGTCGACAAGAATCCGCTCAACATGCTGCGTCTGCCGCTGCTCAATCGCCTGTTTCCGGACGCCCGCATCATCTTCGCCCTGCGACATCCCTGCGATGTCGTGCTCAGTTGCTACATGCAGAGTTTCGGCGCGCCGGCGTTCATGGTGCTGTGCTCGACCCTGCAGCGTCTGGCGCGCGGCTACGTCAATGCGATGCAAGGCTGGCTGCGCAATGCGCAAATTCTTGCGCCGCAGGTCCTGCAGCTGCGCTACGAAGATCTGCTCGCGGACTTTGCCGGCACCGCACAACGCATCGGCGATTTCATCGGCGTCGACGATGCGACGCCGATGCTGGCTTTCCACGAACATGCGCGCAAAAAGGGCTACATCGCAACACCCAGCTATGCGCAAGTGATCGAACCGGCGAACAGCCGCGGCGTCGGCCGCTGGCTGCGCTATCGCGAGCACTTGCAACCGATACTTCCCATCCTCAAGCCAATCATGGAGCATTGGGGATATGCAGACTGAAACAGCACACGACACGAAGGCGTTCGCGCTGGATCGCTGCATCCAAGTATTCGATGACGCAATGACAGCGGAATTTTGTGCGCAGCTGATCGAATCCTTCGACCGCATGAAACATATGCACATCCAAAACGGACGCGGCCGCCGGCGCGGTCTGGAAGACAGCGCCTGGACCGAACTGAATATCTCACCGCTCGCTGATGCGAGCTTCAAGGGGTTTTTTCTCGCCCAGATCGACACATACCTGGCCCGCTACAACGACAATCTCGGCCTGCGCATTCCGGTGCCGAGCCGGCCACGCATCGAAGACATCCGCATCAAGCGCTACCGTCCGAACGCCGATGAAAAGTTCGAGCCGCACTACGATGCGATGGACGACAAATGCAATCGCTATCTGGTGTTCCTGTGGTATCTGAATGATGTCGCAGACGGTGGTGAAACTGAGTTCTGCAATCTCGACCTGAAAGTGCAGGCGCGCTGCGGACGCCTGCTGATGTTCCCTCCCTACTGGATGTTTCAACACGCCGGTCTGCCGCCGCGCTCCGGCGACAAGTACATTGTTTCCACTTACTTACTCTTTTGAATCCGTGCTGTTTTGAAACCGTGTTTCTTTTGATTCGATGCTCTTTTGATTCCGTGCTGTTTTGACGCCGCCCGACACGACGCCTAGCCAATGCCTGTAGATCAAAATGCCATTGCCAGAACTCGCCTGGACGGTCTGACGCCGGAGGCGATCCGTTACGTGATCGCGACAGCAAACGCGCTGGAGCTCGGCCGCGTCGACGAGGCCGAGCGCCATATCTCCGGCGTGATGGCACTGTTTCCCGATCAGGCCGAAGTGCTGCGCCTGCTGGCCGGCATCCAGAATTTGCGTGGTTATCGCGCTGCTGCAATCGCATCGATGCGCCGCGCCGTTGCGCTGCGTCCGGACGATGCGCTGTATCACAATACCCTCGGTGCGGTGCTCGGGGAAAACACCGAGATGGACGCGGCGATCGCCAGCCTGCGCCGTGCATGCGAACTGCAGCCGGATTTCGTCTCGGCCTGGTACAACCAGGGCGTGTTGCTGATGCGCTGCGCGCGCCCGGAGGAATCCGTCGTCGCGCTGCGCAAGGCCGTCGCGCTCGCGCCGGAACATGCACACGCGCGCGTCATGCTTGGCGAGATGCTTCGCGCCAGTGGCCAGACCGAGGAAGCAGCGGCAGAATATCGTCGCGTCATCGCGCAGAAACCCGATGCCGGTACGGCCTGGTGGGGTTTGGCCGACCTGAAAACAAACAAGCTCAGCGACGCCGATGTCGGCCAGATGCGCCAGGCGATGCAGCGCCCTAGCGCCACCGACGACGACTTGATCGCCATGGGATTTGCCCTGGCCAAGGGTCTGGACGATCTGGGAAGCTACGCCGATTCGCTGGCCGCGCTTGCACAGACTCACACACGCGCGCATCGGCGCTGGCCGTGGAACGCCGCGCAGTCATCTGCCTGGATCGATACCATCCTGCAGGCCTTCAGCGTGCCGCCCGCTGCGGCACCGGAAGCGCTGGGCCACCAGGTTATCTTCGTCACCAGCCTGCCGCGTTCTGGCTCGACCCTGACCGAACAAATTCTCGCCTCGCATTCGCAGGTCGAAGGCGGCGGAGAGCTGATCGATCTGCCACAAGTTCTTGGCGAAGAGTCGGCGCGGCGGCAGCAGAAGTTCCCGCACTGGGTAGGCGCGATGACGGCGCAGGATTGGGAGCGCCTGGGACGGCGCTATCTGGAACGCACGGCACATTGGCAACAGCACCGCGCGCGCTTTACCGACAAGCTGCCAAACAACTGGCAATACATCGGTGCGATCCGAGCGATGCTGCCGGGGGCGCGAATTCTCGTCTGCCGGCGCGATCCGCTGGAAACCTGTTTTGGCATCTACCGGCAATTTCTCGCCAACGCCGAATATGCGCACGCGTTGGACGACCTCGCAGCGTATTGGCGCGATTTCGACCGCGCGACGAGTCATTGGCTGCGCCTGCATCCGCAGCGTGTCCACGAAAATGTATACGAAGATCTGATAGCCAATACCGAAACCCAGATCCGGCAAGTGCTGGCGTTTTGCGATCTGCCATTCGAGGCAGGGTGCCTGGAGTTCTACAAGAGCGAGCGCCGGGTGTTTTCGCCGAGCGCCACCCAGGTACGTGAGCCGCTGCGCCGCGACACCGCGCGTAGCGCCCGCTACGGCGCCTTGCTTGATCCGTTGCGTGCCGCACTTGGCCTTCCTGTGTTCTCCGGCTAAGCAGCACTTACGATGGGCAACATCCTCTGGCTCGCCTCCTACCCGAAATCTGGCAATACCTGGCTTCGCGCGTTCCTGGCCAATCTGGTCGCCAATCGCACGACGCCGGTACCGCTCGACGAATTGCCGCGCTACGGCGACCTGGAAGCGCGACCGGACTTGTTCACTCAACTCGCCGGGCGACCGAGTATAGAATTGGATTTTGCGCAAATTGCCGCACTACGTCCGCGCGTGCACGCGGAAATCGCCGCCGCGGCAGCCAAGACCATCTTCGTGAAGACGCACAACCTGGCCGGCGTGCATGATGGCCATCCACTGCACAATCCGACGGTCAGCGCTGGTGCAATCTATGTCGTGCGCAATCCGCTGGATGTGGTCATCAGCATGTCGCATCACTTCGGCATCAGTCTCGACGAGGCAATCATGTATTTGGGCAACGAGTCTGCAGCGACCGAGAACAGCGACTTGTTCGTGACCCAGTTCCTCGGCTCCTGGTCGCAGCACGTGGCGAGCTGGACGGCGCTGGAGAACGCGCGCATCCTCATCGTGCGCTACGAGGATCTGCTGGAGAAGCCGGCAAAGTGGTTCGGCAAGATCGCACGCCTGGTCGGCCTGGACGCGGATCGCGGTCGTGTCGAACGCGCGATCAAACATGCGAGCTTTGCCTCGCTCGCAGCGATGGAACGCCGCGATGGCTTCATCGAAGTCCCGATCAAGGGCAAGCATTTCTTCCGCACCGGCCGCGCCAATCAGTGGCGCGATGTGCTCTCGCGCGAGCAAGTCGTGCGCATCGTTACCGACCACCGCGAGCAGATGGCGCACTGGCGCTATCTGCCAGCGGGCTACTGAGCACATCACGTGTCCACCAACGCGCTCTCAAGCGACACTCTGCTGGCCGAGTTCACGTCCACCGTTGCGCGTGCAGGCGTCATCCCGGCAACGGCTTCCTTGCTCGATCGCCTGCAATCACCATTGCTTGCTGTCGACATCTGGGTGGCCGTCGTCGCCGGCCTTGCCCGCACCGGCTTCGCGCCCGTGGCGATCGAAGTCGCCGATGTGGCGATGAAGCATTTTCCACAGGTTGTCGGGCTGTTGTATTGGCGTGCGAACGCGCTGCGTGTGAGCGGGCGCCAAGCGGAAGCCGAACAGGGATTTCGCGCCTTGCTGCGCCACCGGCCGGAGCATCGCGACGCGGCGCTGTCGCTGGCCTTCATGTTGCGCGAAGCCGGCCGCATTGATGCCGCGGTGCAGGTTGTCGTCGACCTTGCCGGCGCGCAGATGGGTGATGCACGACAAACGCTGGCTCTGCTCGGATTTCTGCGCGAGTGCGGCGCGTACGCGCAAGCGATCCACATTGCCAATTCGGCGCGCGCGCGCTGGCCGGAGGACGCGTTGGTTGCCGCGATCACAGGCGAGATCGCGCTGGCGCTCGGAGAATTCGATGCTGCACACGCGGACTTAAGCGACGCGTTGACGCGCAATCCGGGACAGGCGCCTGCGTGGCTGCGCCTGGCGTATTGCCAGCGGTATGCCGATCGCAATGATGCCGACTTGCGTCGATTTGAAAGCGCTCGCGCGAATCCTGCCTTACCTGCACAAGCGCGCATCTGTGCCGGCTTCGCACTGGGCAAGGCATTGGACGATCTGGGCGACTACGCGCACGCCGCTCAGGTGCTGCGCGATGCGAATGCGCAAGCTCGTGCCAATACGCCGTGGCGCGCGCAGGACTGGCGGCAATTTGTCGCCGATCAAATCGCAGGCGGCCTCTTGCCTGCAGTCTCTGACGATGTCGAGTTCACACCGGTTTTCATCGTCGGACTGCCGCGTACCGGCACCACCCTGGCAGCGACCACGCTCGGACGCCATCGGCAACTACGCGATCGCGGCGAGTTGAACTGGATCGCGGCCATGCATGCGAGTCTGCAAAGCCAAGGTCTGCTGCGCGATGCGGCCAGCCTGCAGGCAGTGCGCACGCTTGTTGCCGCGCAACTGCGCCGCGACGATGCTCCCGCACACGGCTACATCGACAAGAATCCGCTCAATTTCCGCCACCTGGATCTGATCGCTTCGATTTTCCCGAACGCAAAGATCATCCATTGCCGGCGCCATCGGCGCGATACAGCCTTGTCGCTGTGGATGCAGCATTTTGCCCATGACGATGCGGCATTCGCTTACGATTTTGCCGGCATCGCCGAAATGGCCGCAGGTCACGATGAATTGATGGCACATTGGCGGCGGACATTGGCCATTCCGATTTTCGATCTGGACTACGAGGCGCTGGCGTCCGCCGATCCAGATGTTTTGCGCCGGCTGGTGGAGTTTCTCGGACTTGCTCCGGAGCCGCTGCTGCAAGCGCCGGCGCCTGTCACGGGTTCGATCGCGACAGGTCCGATCACCACGGCCAGCGTCTGGCAAGTGCGCCAGCCCTTGCATACGCGTTCGATTGGACGCTGGCGGCACTATGCGGCGTTTGTCCCGGAGCTGGCGCAGCTATTTGCCGACAGTTGAGGACCACTTTCCCTCAGCCGCCCTGATTGCGGAATTCGATGTTGCCGCTGAAGGATTGCGCATTGATTTGCGCATCACCATCACCCACACGCGCATCCAGACTGCTGCCGGGGCCGTGCTCCTGGTGCTGCACCTTGCCGTAGTCGCTGCTGACATTGCCGCTGAACGTTTTCGCTTCGACATGCGCCGACAAGGCTGCCGGCAACTGCAAGCGAATGTCCCCGCTCATCGACTCCAGGGTGAGATGCGCATGCGCCGCGGGCACCAGCTTGAGTCGCGCATCGCCGGAAACCGTACCGGTTTCCAGTTCCTGAACCTGACTGCTCTCCAGGGTGATGTCGCCGGAAACGGTTTCAAGCTTGACGCGGCCGCCAAGCTTTGAGGCGTCAATGTTGCCGCTGACCGTTTGCAGATGTGCGTGTGCCGCCGCATTGGATTGCGCCGCCGCGAACGTGACGTCGCCACTGACGCTGTTGACGTCGATATCCGGCGCGTCGCTGGCCAGGCGCAGCTTGCCGCTGACGCCATCGACGTCCAGCGATTTGCCGGCGACGCCGCTGACCGTCGCATCCGCGCTGACCACCCCGACCTTGAGCGCGACGCCGCGTGGCACGTTCAGTACCAAGTCGCTGTCGTGATCCGGACCATTGCCGCCGAACCAGCCGGTTCGGGTGCCGCTGACACGCAGCGCCAGGTGGCGCTCGTCGCCTGAAATTTCGAGCTTGGAGTCCGCGCCCAAATTGCCGGTCAATTTGACCTGGGCCTGATCCCAGCCGGTTACGACCACGCTGCCGCGCACGTTGTCGACTTCGACGTAGCCATCGGCGGCAACGCGCCATGCCTGGTCCAGCGCTTTGGCCGTATCGGCCGTGATGGTCTGGCTTTGCGGCGCGCCCACATCGGCGGTATGACCCACGCCGGTTAGGCACAGGCTTGTGGAAAATAGCGCAATGTGGAAATTGCTCAATTTCATTGACTTGTCCTCAGCCCGCGTAGGGCGCTTGTTGCAACAGGCGCATGCGCTGCCCGTTGGTACGATTAAGCATGCCGACCAGAAACACCGCGTCGGGATTGGTTTCCAGCGCCTGCTGCAATTGCGCGCTGGCGCCGTCCAGATCCTGCGCGGCGGCGGCGAGCGTGGGATTGTTCGGCTGCGCCCAATCCAGCGCCGGGCGCGGGATGGCGTCTTCGTAGCTGTCTTCGGCGACGGCCCGTCGGTGCTGCTGGCTCCGCTGCGCCACCAGGCCGGCAGCAAAGGCGACGATCAGGCTCGCCGCAATCGCCATGCCGATGCGCGGAAAACGCGCGCGCTGCGGTCGTTGCACGGCAGTCTGCGCAGCGATCTGCGCAGCGACGTCCGGCCACAGGTCGCGTACCGGTTGTACCGGGTCGCCGAGTTTGCGCATTTGGTTGCGCCATTCGAATTCATTGTTCATACGTTCTCTCACAAAGCCTGGTTTTCGCGGATCGCTTCACTGTTCCCCGAGAGCACGCCGCAACAGGCCGCGTGCGCGATGCAATTGCGCCTTGGACGACCCAACGGCCATGCCGAGTTCGACCGAGATTTCCTCGTGCTTCCATCCTTCCACATCGTGCAGCACCAGCACCGCCCGGGCGCGCGGCGGCAAATTCGACACCGCGCGCTCCAGATCACCGCGTTCGGCGGCGCAGAATGGCACGTCGCCGCCTGCGGCCAGCTCCAATGCCGCGTTGTCCATGTTGTCTTCCTCACGCCGGCCACGCAGCTCCATCAGCGCGGTATTGATACCCAACCGGTGCAGCCAGGTCGAAAACGCGCTCTCGTGACGGAAGCTGGATAGCTTTTGCCAGGCGCGCACGAACGCGTCCTGGGTCAGTTCCTCGGCGCGCGCGCGATCCATTCCTACCAGACGCAGGATTGCGCCGTGAACACGTCCGACATGATCCCGATACAGTTGCTCGAACGCCGCAATGTCGCCCCCGGCCGCGCGCCTCACCAGCGCGGAGACGTCCGTTGCCGGCGACTCCGTTTCGGGCAAGGTGAGGTTCATGCTGAGGGCGGCGCCATCCATCGTGCCAACTAAGATGCGCCAAGGGGCACAGGGGTTTAAGACCGCCGGCGCCGGCACGCGCCGCTCACGGCGTGCCCATCGCTTGGGCCTCGGTCTCGTCTTCCGTCAGCATCGCCGCGACGCGCTGCTGCTCGCTGCGCAACGCAGCCGGCATCCGCGCGCCGTAGGAGGCAAGGTACTCGCCGATGCTCTCGTATTCGGCTGCCCAGCTTTCTACGTCTACATGCAGCAGCGCTTCCAGCTTGCCGCGGGTCAGATCGAGCCCGTCCAGATTCAGATCCTGCACACGCGGCAGATTGCCGATCGGCGTCTCATCCGCGCCCTCGCCACCACTGCAGCGACCCAGAATCCATTCGAGCACGCGCATGTTGTCGCCGAATCCGGGCCAGAGGAATTTGCCGTCGTCGCCCTTGCGGAACCAGTTGACGTGGAAAATCTTCGGCAGCTTCGCACCGGGTTTGTCGAATGACAGCCAATGCGAAAAGTAATCGGCGAAGTTGTAGCCGCAAAACGGCTTCATCGCCATCGGATCGCGGCGCAGCACGCCAACGGCGCCAGTCGCCGCCGCCGTGGTTTCCGAGCCCATCGACGCGCCGACCAGCACGCCGTGGGTCCAGTCGCGCGCCTCGAACACCAGCGGCACGAGATGCTCGCGGCGGCCCCCGAAGACGATTGCCGAGATCGGTACGCCATGCGCATCTTCGGCATGGGGCGACCAGCTCGCGCACTGCCGCGCCGACACGGTGAAACGTGAGTTCGGATGTGCGGCGGGTCCGTTGGATGCCACGTAATCGCGGCCCTGCCAATCCTTCACCGGCTTGCCATCGGCGAGGCCTTCCCACCATGGATCTCCGTCTTCAGTGATGGCGACATTGGTGAAGATCGCATCGTGATTGAGCATCGCCAGCGCATTCGGATTGGTCTTGGCGCTGGTGCCGGGTGCAACACCGAAGAACCCGGCCTCGGGATTGATCGCCCACAGGCGGCCATCGGCGCCGGGCATCATCCAGCATATGTCGTCGCCTACCGTCCAGACTTTCCAGCCGGCTCGGGCGTAGCTTTCCGGTGGAATCAGCATCGCCAGGTTAGTCTTGCCGCAAGCCGAAGGGAACGCTGCGGCAATGTAGCTGATGTCACCGTGAGGATTTTGTACGCCGACGATGAGCATATGCTCGGCCAGCCAACCTTCGCTGCGCGCCTGCCACGAGGCGATGCGCAAGGCATGGCACTTCTTGCCAAGCAGGGCGTTGCCGCCATAGCCCGATCCGATTGACTTGATCGAAAGTTCCTCCGGGAAATGCATGATGTAGCGCTTGTGTGGATCCAGTTCCCCAATCGAATGCAGACCTTTTACGAACGGCGAACCATTCTGCTGCTGGCCCTCGCGCTCGATGCGCGCCAGCGCCGCCGCGCCCATGCGAGTCATGATGCGCATGTTGGCTACAACATACGCGCTGTCGGTTATCTCCACGCCGCAGCGCGCCAGCGGCGAATCGATCGGCCCCATGCAGTAGGGAATCACATACAGGGTGCGTCCTTTCATGCAGCCGGCGAACAGCGCGTCGATCTTTGCATGCGCCTGCGCCGGCTCCATCCAGTGATTGTTCGGGCCGGCGTCGTCCTGGTTCGTCGTGCAAATGAAGGTCAGGTGCTCGACGCGTGCGACGTCTGACGGATTGGAACGGTGCAGATAGCAATTGGGATGCGTGCGCGGATTCAACTCGATCAGATCGCCGCTGACCAGCATCGTCTCGACCAGGGCGTCGTACTCGGCTTCAGATCCATCGCACCAATGCACGCGGTCGGGTTGGGTCAGACGGGCAACGTCGTCGACCCAGCGGTTCAGCGCTTCAAGCTTACTCATGGTTCTCCTTGCGCGAGCCGCAAAGGCTCGTCATGAAATAGATTTATTTGCGGACGATCTGTGCCGTCCGGTGCAACGACAAGAATGAATTACGCGGGAATCAGGGTGGCGATCACGTGCTCGACATACGCCTCGAACTCGGCATGATCCAGCCGCGGCATGCCCAGCTGCAAGGTCAACTGCAGAAATCCCACGTACGCCGCATACGCCAGCCGCGCACGATGCAACGCCTGACGCCGATCCATGCCGACCTGGCGGTAGGCGCGCGCCAGGAAATCCATGCGCCGTTGCGAAACACGCTCCATGACCGGCTGCACCAGCGGATGATCCAACGCCTGCAGCAGCGCCGAGTAGATCACGTGCGAACGCGCCTCGCGCCCGCTGCGGCGGAACAATTCACCCAGACGTTCGCGCGGATCGGTGATGGGTTCGACCTGGCCGAAGACGTGGTCTGTATCCTGCTGCTCCCAGCGTTCCAGCGCCGCCTTCAGCAGTGCTTCGCGGGTCGGAAAATGCCAGTAGAAGCTGCCCTTGGTCACACCAAGCTGGCGTGCCAACGCTTCCACCGCAACGGCTGCGACGCCTTGCGATGAGATCAGATCCAGTGCGCCAACTTCCCAATCGGCGGCACTGAGGCGGGTGCGTTCGAATTTTTCAACGGCTTGAAGCATGCTCGCATGGTAACGATTGGGGCGGGCTGGGTGAAGCGCGGTCTGCGCTGCGCTGCAACAGACCTCAGTGTTGCATTGACAGCGTCGGATTCTCGCACCATACTCATGCGTATGGTAGCACTGGCATCCCCCCAAGAATTACCGGCAATGCACGCGACGGCGGTGCAATTGCGTGCTCGCGATGGCCTGCGCCTGGCAGGGGAGGCACGTGGCGATCCAGCCGCGCCGGCGCTGGTGTTTGCCCACGGTTTCGGCCAGACCCGCCATGCCTGGACTGCAAGCGCCACTACCCTCGCGCAAGACGGCTGGTATTGCCTGACCGCCGATGCGCGCGGCCACGGTCAAAGCGGCTGGCGCGACGACGGCGTCTACGACTTCCCACAGTTTGTCGATGATCTGGTTTTGTTGGCGCGCGAACCGGCGCAAAAATCGCTACCGATCCTGATCGGGGCCTCCATGGGTGGCTTGCTTGGTCTTATCGCCCAGGCCGAACACGAGCCGTTCCGCGCCCTGGTGCTGGTGGACATTACGCCGCGCTGGGAGGCTGCTGGAGTCGAACGCATACTCACTTTCATGCGCGCGCATCCACAAGGCTTCGCCACGCTGGATGAGGCTGCCGCGGCGATCGCGCACTATCTGCCGCATCGCAGCGAGCGCGGCCGGCCCGAGCGTCTGCGCAAACTTCTCGTGGTTGCTGACGACGGTCGGCTGCGCTGGCACTGGGATCCGCGCCTGATCGAAAGCATCGGCGCCAGCGGGCGAGCACAACAAGACCGCCTGATCGAGGCCGCGCGTCGCATCCGTGTGCCGGTGCTGCTCGTCAGTGGCGCGCAAAGCGATGTCGTATCCGACTCCACCATCGGCGAATTTCTCGCCTGTGTGCCGCATGCGCAGCACGCGCGTGTGGCGCGCGCCACGCACATGATCGTCGGCGATCGCAATGACGCGTTCACCGACAGCGTGCGCCAATTCATTCAACCGCTGCGCGACAGCGGACCACGAGGGCTTCAACAATGAATCACTGGTATCCGCTTATCGCCGTGCTGCTCGCATCGCTTGCTTGCGCCTATGCGCGCGCGAGCCTGCGTGTGTGGACGATTGCCGGCTTTGTCGCGCTGCTCGGCATAGGCTGGCTTGCCGGCAGCCATTGGCTTGCCGTCACACTGACTGCATTGGCGTTTGCGGCGATCACGCTGCCGCTGAATCTGCCGGATTTTCGCCGTCAGCAATTGACCGCGCCACTGCTGAAGATCTACCAGAAAATCACCCCACAGTTGAGCGACACCGAGCGCGTGGCGCTGGAAGCCGGCACGGTCGGTTTCGAAGGTGAGTTGTTCAGCGGTAAGCCCGATTGGCAAAAACTTCTGCGCCAGCCGATACCGCAACTGTCCACCGAGGAACAGGCCTTTCTCAACGGTCCCTGCGAAGAACTCTGCCACATGCTCAACGACTGGGAAATCACCCACGAATTGGCCGACCTGCCGCCGAACGTCTGGGAGTTCCTCAAGAAGAACAAGTTTTTCGGCATGATCATTCCGCACGAATACGGCGGACTGCAATTTTCTGCGCTCGCGCATTCGGCAGTGCTGCAGAAAGTCGCCAGCATTTCGGCGACTGCATCCTCCACGATCGCCGTGCCAAACTCGCTCGGCCCGGCGGAACTGCTGCTGCACTATGGAACAAAAGAACAAAAAGATTTTTATCTTCCGCGCCTCGCCGACGGCCGCGAAATCCCCTGCTTCGCCCTGACGGGTCCCTATGCCGGCTCCGACGCGACGTCGATCCCGGACTACGGCATCGTGTGCAAAGGCGAGTACGACGGCGGCAACGTCATTGGCGTGCGTCTGAACTTCGACAAACGCTACATCACGCTGGCACCGGTGGCGACGGTGATTGGTCTGGCGTTCCGCATGCATGACCCCGACAAATTGCTCGGCGACCAGGCCGACCTTGGTATTACCCTGGCGTTGCTGCCGCGCGCCACTCCCGGCATGGAGATCGGCCGCCGCCACATGCCGCTCAACATACCTTTCCAGAACGGCCCGGTCCGCGGTAAAGATGTATTTGTGCCGCTGTCGCAATTGATCGGCGGCCCGGACATGGCCGGCCACGGCTGGCGCATGCTGGTGGAATGCCTGTCCGTCGGCCGCGCCATTTCGCTGCCATCCAATACCACGGGCGGCGTGCGCACCGCGGCCATCGCTACCGGCGCGTATGCGCGCATTCGCAAGCAATTCGGCATGGCGATCGGCCGTTTCGAGGGCGTCGAGGAAGCACTTGCCCGTATCGGCGGCTATACCTACGCGATCAGTGCGCTGTCGCGAGCGACCGCGGCAGCGGTGGATCGCGGCGAAAAACCATCGGTGCCGTCGGCGATCGCGAAATACCACTGCACGGAACTGGCCCGCGAAGTCGCCAAGGACGCGATGGACGTGCACGGCGGCAAGGGCGTGATCCTCGGGCCGAAGAATTATCTTGGCCGCGGCTGGCAATGCGCGCCGATCGCGATCACGGTCGAAGGCGCAAATATTCTCACCCGCAGCATGATGATCTTCGGTCAGGGTGCAATCCGCTGCCATCCCTATGTGCTCAAGGAATTGCAAGCGACGCAAATCACCGACTACGGCACACGCCTGCGTGCATTCGACCGCGTGCTGTTCCAGCACATCGGCTTCGCGATCTCCAATGCCGCGCGCAGTTTCGTGCTCGGCATCACCCACGCCCGCATCGGCGCGGCGCCTGGCGACAAGTATACAAAGCGATTTTATCGCAAATTGAACCGCTATGCGGCAACATTGGCCCTGGTCGCCGACACATCGATGCTGATGCTCGGCGGCAAGCTCAAGTTCAAGGAAAAAATCTCCGCGCGCCTGGGCGACGTCCTGTCCAATCTGTACATCGCCAGCGCGATGCTGAAGCGCTACGAAGATCTGGGCCGCCCGGCTGCCGATCAGGCGCTGCTGGCCTGGGCATTCCACGATTGCGCTTTCCGCATGCAGAGCGCTCTCGACGGCGTGCTGCGCAATTTCCCGATTCGTTCGGTGGCCTGGGTGCTGCGCGCCTTGGTATTCCCCCTGGGCCGCCGCGAAGCGCCGCCATCGGATCGCCTCGGCCATCGCGTCGCCGCGATCCTGTGCGCGCCCGGCGAGGCGCGCGACCGCCTCGGCGAATGGGCATTCCTGACGCCAAGCGCGAACAACCCGGTGGGCCGCATGAATGCTCTGTTAGCCGACGTCATCGCCGCGGAACCGGTGGAGCGCAAGTTTCTCAAGGCGCTCCGGCATGACGGCGCTGACGCTCACGAGTATTCCTCCCAGCTCGCCGCCGCCGAGGCGCAAGGCGCAATCAGTGCCGAGGAACGCAAGCTGCTCGAACGCGTGCGCTCGGCGACGTTCGAGTTCATCAGCGTGGATGACTTCGATCCACGCGAACTCGAAGCCGCAGTCAAGCACGGCAAGACCGTGCTGCGCTCGGTGGCGTGAGCGCTTCAGCCCTCGATCTGTTCCGGCGACTCGGCGCAAGCGCACCGGGCCGCTGGCTGTTCGCGCGCGTGGTCTGCCGGCGCGCACCGTACTTCGCATCGATTGGACCAACCGTCGAGTCGCTGCAGGAGGGTCGTTGCGTGGTGCGCCTGCGCGACCGGCGCCGCGTGCGCAATCATCTGGGCACGGTACACGCGATCGCGCTGTGCAACGCCGCGGAACTCGCCGGCGGCCTTGCCACTGACGCGACATTGCCATCGACATTACGCTGGATTCCGAAGGGCATGAGCGTGCGTTATCTGAAAAAAGCACGCGGCACATTGCGTGCTACCGCAACCGTAGCGCCTGTGGACGCAACGCGAGGCGCGCACGAGATCCATGCCGTGGTCGAAGTGCGCAACACCGACAGCGACGTGGTGTTCGACGCCGATATCACGATGTGGGTGTCACCACGCGCGGCCGCGGCCTAGCGCGACCGCGTCGCATCAGCCTCCTGACGCGTGTCCAGCGTGCGCGCCACGCGCCAGCCGACCCAGCCGGACGTCACGCCGGCCAGTGTGCACACCAGGGCAAATCCCGGCAGGGCGACGCCGAGCGCGCGCAGGGCATTGAAGCCGCTGGTAACGACGACATCGCCGAATCGCCACACCGCGGTATCGATGAAATCCTTGCCCTTGTAACGAACTTCGGCATCAACACGGGTGTACATACTGTCTGCTGCCGGCTTGAACATGCCGTAGAGGCTCGCGCGCGTGACCACGGCAACAACCGCAACCCACGGCGCGCCGACCACGATCAGGCCGATCACGATCAACGCCTTGAGCAAACCGTCCAGCGCCATTGCATACTGCGGCCCGCGTCGGATCATCAACTCACGCGCCAGGGTTAGCTGCAGTACGATTTGCAGCGAATTGCTGCCCAAATCGATGCTTGACGCAAACTGGACGCGCGCTTCGGGCGTTGCATACGTGACGTGGCTGTAATCTGCGAGCAGTGCATTGATGACAGTGCCGAAGCAGTCACCCAGCACCATCAGTAGCGCCATCTGGCGCAGGAACGGCGAACGCAGGGTGCCAATCGCGCCAGCAAGGATGCTGCCGCCAATGACGCGCTGGTTACGATCGATATCACCGACCACCGGATAACGGCGCGACCACTGCAACAGCCAGAAGATGCACGTTATCGCCACGCCAAGCAGCGCGGCGGACACGACCAGCAAATTGGGGACACCGATCAGATAGACGAAACGATTCGTCAGTGCCGAGCCCAAGATCGCTCCGAGCGAACCGCCGAGTGCTATTACCGGGAACAAACGGTAAGCCTGACTAGCATCGAGCAGATCGGCCATGAAACTCCAGAACACCGCGACTACGAACAAGTTGAATACGCTGCCCCAGACAAAAAACAGAACGCCCAGGGTGCGCGCGCCAATCGCATCCTGCATATGGAACAACGGCACGAAACCGAGCGTGACCACCGCGCAAATAACGTACACCGCGGGCACGAAATAACGCCGCCGATAGCTTGAAACCAAGGCGCCGTAAAGCGGCGTCAGCGCCAGCATGACAACGAAGACCACGCCATAGAAAAACGGCAACTCTGCCGAACCAACTGCAGCGGTAAGTTGATCGCGTACCGGCCGGATCACGTAGTACGCGGCCAATACGCAAAAGAAATACACGAACGCCACGATCACTGCGGGCCATTCGTGGCGCTGGATCGAATTGCGGTAGAACACGCAGACATCCGTTGCCGGGGCGGCTAAGCCTAGCATGCCGCCTAGCATGCTCGACCGGCACAGCCAGATGCAGACGTCGCGCGAAGCCACCGGTATCATCCGCCGATGCCGACCTTAAGCGCGTTGCATATCTACCCGCTCAAGTCCTGCGCGCCACGGACCCTCGATGCCGCTGTCGTCCAAGCGCGCGGCTTGGCCGACGACCGCCGCTGGATGGTCATCGATGCGGGCGGAAAATTCGTGACCGGCCGCCAGCAACCGCGTCTGACCCTGATTGCAGCGGCACCAGACGAAGGCGGGCTCCAGCTCGCAGCGCCTGGCATGCCGACGCTACATGAGCCGTCGCCGTCGGCTGGCGGCACACGCATCCACACTGCAGTGTGGGGCGCAGCAGTGGCGCCTTTGCTGGCGAGCGATCAAGCAAACGCCTGGATCAGCACATTTCTTGGCGCGCCGTGCAGGCTGGTTCACATGGACAACGCTTGCGTGCGTGCAGTGAAGGACAAATATGACGGCCGATACGGTGAAGACGGCGACGTGGTGAGTCTGGCCGACGCTTTCCCGCTGTTGCTGATTTCACAAGCCGCACTGGATCTGCTCAACAGCAAAATCGCGCAACCCCTGCCGATGCTGCGCTTTCGTCCCAATCTTGTGGTGGCCGGCACCGAACCGCACGTCGAAGACAGCTGGAAGCGCATCCGCATCGGCACGCTTGAATTCGACGTTGTCAAACCCTGCACGCGCTGCGTGTTCACGACCGTCGATTTCGAGCAAGGGAAGTTTGATCCCAGCGGCGAGCCGCTGCGTACCCTGAAGACCTACCGGCGCTCGCCGGACGGCATCACTTTTGGCCAGAACCTGATCCCGCGCAGCACCGGCACGCTGCGGGTCGGTGACGCGCTGCACATGCTCGAGTGATTGCTGCAGTGCGGTCGAGCATCTGCTCTACGGATGCGCCGTAGCCTCGCGCACTGATACCCATTCCGATACCTCATGACCTACGACTATGTCATCGTCGGCGCCGGCTCCGCCGGCTGCGTGCTGGCCAATCGCCTCAGCGAAAACCCGCGCAATCGCGTGCTTCTACTGGAAGCGGGCCCGCGCGACTGGAACCCGCTGATCCACATGCCGGCGGGCTTGGCCAGGCTGGTCAATCGCAAAGGCATCAATTGGGACTACTACACGGAGCCCGAGCCCCAGCTCGGTAACCGCCGCCTGTGGTGGCCGCGCGGCAAGGTGCTTGGCGGATCCAGCTCGATCAATGCGATGTGCTATATCCGCGGCGACACGCGCGACTATGACGAATGGGCGCGCCTTTCCGGCGACGAGCGCTGGAACTGGAACAACGTCCTGCCCTATTTCCGGCGTGCCGAAGGCAATACACGCGGCGCTGATTCCCTGCATGGCAACGACGGCCCGTTGAGTGTGGCGGACCTGCGTTACAACAATCCGCTGTCGAAGGCATTTGTCGACGCCGCCGCCGCGTGCGGATACCCGCTGAATCGCGATTTCAACGGTGCCCAGCAGGAAGGCTTCGGGTTGTATCAGGTCACCCAGAAAAACGGCGCGCGCTGCTCCACCGCCACCGGCTATCTGCGTGCCGCACGCGGACGCTCCAATCTGCGTGTGCTGACGCGTGCCGTCACCCAGCGTGTGTTGTTCGATGGACAACGTGCGATCGGCGTCGACTACCGGCATCACGGCCGGCTGACACGTGCGCAGGCGCGCCAGGTGATCCTGTGCGGTGGCGCTATCAACTCGCCGCAACTGTTGATGTTGTCCGGCATTGGCGCGACCGAACATTTGCGCGAGGTCGGCATTCGCCCCGTGCATCATCTGCCCGGAGTCGGCGCGAACCTGCAGGATCATCTGGACATCTACACCCTGCAGCAGTCACGTCTGCCGATCACCTATGACCGGCTCAACGAAACGGCGGCAGCGCTGCGCTTCCTGTTCAAACGCGACGGACCCGGGACGTCGAACATCGCCGAGGGTGGCGGCTTCGTGCGCACGCGTCATGCGCCGGACGCGCGTTGCGACGTGCAGTTTCATTTCATCCCGGCCCTGCTCGACGATCACGGCCGCAATCGACTGCCGGGCTACGGGTATACAATGCACGCTTGTGGATTGCGCCCGCGCAGCCGCGGCTCGATCCGGCTCAAATCCGCCGACCCAGCCGCAAAACCCGCCATCCACGCGAACTATCTGAGCGACACCGGCGGCGAAGACCTGCGCACGCTGATCGAGGGTTTGAAACTCTCGCGCCAGTTGTTCGCCGCAACGCCATTTGACGCCGCGCGCGGCGACGAAATCTTCCCCGGCGCCGCGGTCGCGAGCGACGCAGAGATCACTGCCTACATCCGGCGCAAAGCCGAAACCGTGTATCACCCCGTCGGTACTTGCCGCATGGGCAATGATGATGATGCGGTTGTCGATGCCGAACTGCGCGTACGCGGCGTTACCGGCTTGCGCGTGGTCGATGCGTCGGTGATGCCCTGCCTGCCGGGCGGAAACACGAATGCGCCGACGGTGATGATTGCCGAGCAGGCAGCGGATTTTATTTTGCGCGCCTGACAGCGCTCGCGCGCTTGCACTGAGCCAACGCGCGTTGCTACGCGACCTGATCCAGCATTGGCGGCAGCGGGCAATGCAGTGCCGCGCATATCGTGCGCAGCAATTCAGCCTCGGTGACAGTGACAACACCATCGGCGCCAATCGCGCGCGTCAGACCGCGTACCAGCAGCTCCTTGCCGGCCGGGGTCAGCAGATCGAGCTTGGCCAGCGCGCGATCGAGCGCGACCGACCACTCCGTGCACGCGGCGTACGCGGGAATCGCATCGGGCATCACTTCATGCATGCCGAGCAGATACGCGCGCTGGGCGTCGCCAGGATTTTCGTTCCCATAGCCGGCGACAATCGCAAATACGTCCGTCAGTTCGCCGCTGCAGCTTGTCAGTTTGAGCGATCCGGTCGGCCGGGTTTTTGACGGATCCAGCGCGTCGATCACCTGGACGGTGACGAGCTTGGCCAGGCAATATTCCTCTAGCTGCACGCGGCCGTCGGCCTGGATCAATTCGTTCAACGCGATCAGGAAGCGCTGCAATTGCGGGCGCGGGCTGCGGCGCAAACTGGGAAACACGAGCTGTGCCAGCGGCAGATGCTGCAACGGATGCAGCGCCGCGACTTCGACGGCGATTTCCTCGACGCCGGCACGCACCGTGGCGTCATGATACTTTTCCACAATGCGCAATTGTTTTTCACGCACTTGAGCATCGGCATCCAGGGTCAGGGCGTAGATGACCTGCGTCGCACGCTCGGCCATGTAGGCAAAGGCGCGAAGGCGCTCGGAAATGGTGTCGTGGATCGCGGCGGCCATGCGGTAATCGTCCGTGCCCGGATGCGCAACCTGCTGGATAACGCGCTTGGGTGTCAGCGCGATCTGCGCGCCGGCAAGCGGAAGAGTGCTTGTGCCCGAGCTTTGCGCCGGGGCGGCACGTTGCGGCATCGCAATCGCCGGGGCCAGGCCGGCGATTGAAATCTGCGCACCTTCCTCGTCGGCCGATTGCACCGGCTGCGACCAGGCGCGCGCGATGTCGGCGAATTCCTTGGGATTGAAATGCGGGTCGAGAATGAGGATGCGCTTTTGCAGTGGCGGATGGGTGGCGAACAGCGCCGAATAGCCGACGCCGTCGCCGAACAGCATATGCGCGACCTCTTCGGTGCCGCTGCTGGCGAGTTTGGAACCTTCTGCAAGGCCACCGATTTTTTTCAGCGCACCCGAGATGCCCAGCGTCTGCCGCGTGAACTGCACGGCCGACGCGTCGGCGAGGTATTCGCGCTGGCGCGAAATGCCGGCCTTGATCAGCCGGCCGAAGAACACGCCGATGTAGCCAACCGCACAGATCGCAAGGCCAGCGGCTACGGCGCCGCCGGAATCGCGGCTGCGGCCGGTGCCTTCCACGACCTTGCGTCCGAGGATCCCAATGACCAAGATGCCAAACAGCACACCCATCAGGCGGATGTTCAGGCGCATGTCGCCGTTGAGCACATGGCTGAATTCGTGCGCAATCACGCCTTGCAGCTCGTCTCGCGTGAGTTTTTCCAAACTGCCGCGGGTTACCGTGACTGCCGCATCCGATGGCGTGTAACCGGCGGCGAACGCATTGATCGCCGGTTCGTCTTCGAGCACGTAGATTTCCGGTACCGGCACACCGGACGCAATCGCGATTTCCTCGACGACGTTGCGCAGGCGCTTGTAGGCGAAGTTCGTCGTGTCGGGGGGCACCAGGGTAGCTCCGAGCTGGCGCGCGACCACTCCGCCGCCGCCGCGCAGGGAGGACACCTTGTACAGCGTACTCAGACCGATCACCGCCAGCACACACGCACTCGCCCAGAACATGACCTGCGGCTGCAGCGATGGCGAACTGAATTCCTGGTGACGGCCATGACCGGCAGCGCCGAACGCAATCATCAAAACGAGATCGATCGCGCCGACGATGCATACGACTGCGAGCACAAACAGGATCAGCATGCGCCGTGTGTGCGTTCGGGCACGCTCCTGCTGGGCAAAAAAGTTCATCGGCGGCGCGCCATCGCTCTTTCTTGTTTCATTTGATGCTCAGTTGCCGGAGTATCAAGTGAAGGAAACCTTGACCGCCTTCTTTGCTTCCGGAGTCTCCACTTCCCATGGTGTCGCCGGTGCAAAGTTATACATGTTCGCAACGAACGAATTCGGAAACACTTCGCGCTTGTTGTTGTAGTACATCACGCCGTCGTTGTAGGCCTGGCGCGCGAACGCGACCTTGTTCTCGGTCGAGGTCAACTCCTCCGACAGCTGCATCATGTTCTGGTTGGCCTTGAGGTCCGGGTAGGCCTCGGCCACCGCGAACAGCTTGCCCAGCGTCTGGGTGAGCTGGTTTTCCGCACCGCCGAGTTGCTGCATCGCCGCCGCATCACCGGGGTTTGCCTTGGCCGCCGACAGTCCGCTGACCGCAGCCCCGCGCGCCGCGATGACGGCTTCCAGGGTTTCGCGCTCGTGCTTCATGTAGCCTTTGGCGGTCTCGACCAGGTTGGGAATCAGGTCGTAGCGCCGCTGCAGCTGTACGTCAATCTGGGCAAAGGCATTCTTGTAGTTGTTGCGGGCGGTGATCAGGCCGTTATAGATCCCGACGAAGAACACGACCACCGCGACAATGATGATCAGCAAAATTAGCAGGCTCATAACACGCGCTTCCTGAGTTGGCGGTAGAATGGATCCCCGTGCGAAAAGCATAGCACGGCGCCCCGGAAGTGACCGACGCCGCCGTGACGTCGTCAACTAGAAACGCAGGTACTGTTCCGGTGAATTCATGTTCGAAGATCCGCCCGTCGGCTTTGCTGCTTGCCGCCGTTCTTGCAGCAACGTTTGCCTCGAACGTGAATGCGCGCACGAAGCATGTTCGCGCTCCGGCCGCCGCCGCACATGTGCGCAGAACGCCCACGATCGTCAACCATCCCACCCAGGAAATTGCGCACGTAGCGACCGACGTCAATGCCGTCGCACACGACTTCAATGACTGGGTCGATGCCGCCGAGCAATCCGATCAGGTTTCCGGATTGGCCGTTGCCATCGTCAAGGACGACAAGGTGCTGCTCCAGCGCGGCATTGGCTTTGCGGACGCAACCCGCGCCGCGCCGATCACGCCGGACAGCGTGTTCCGCCTGGCCTCATTGTCGAAGGCATTTGCCACAGCCCTGACTGCAATGCTGGTCGACGAAGGCATGCTGAGCTGGGATACGCACGTCGTCGGCGTGCTGCCCACTTTCGAATTGCAGAACATAGCGGCCAGCGAAAAACTCACCGTGCGCGACATCCTGAGCCAGCGCGCCGGCTTGCCGCACAATACCTACGATCGTCTGCTCGAGGCGGACGAACCGTATCAGGCACTGGTCGAGAGACTGCGCGAAGTGCCCATGGCCTGCAACGTCGGCGACTGTTATGGCTACCAGAACATCACCTTTGCGCTGATCGGCGACATCACCTACGCGGTCAGCGGCGACTTCTTCTACCACCAGGTGGAAAAGCGCCTGTTCCATCCCCTGGGCATGGACACTGCCACGTACGGCCGCGTTGCGCTGGAGTCGAGCGCGAGTTGGGCGCGCCCGCACGCGCGTCGTGGCCATGGCTGGGCGCCGATTGAGATAAGGGAATCCTACTACCATGTGCCGCCTGCCGCCGGGGTAAATGCCAGCATCAAGGACATGAGCCAGTGGTTGATCGCGCAGATGGGTGGACGCCCGGACGTGCTGTCCGCCGCTTTGTTGACGACGCTGCATACTCCACTTGTGGAAACGCCCGGCGAACGCCGCGCGACTCCCTGGCGCAGCGCGCGCCTGCGCGATGCCAGCTATGCGCTGGGTTGGCGCGTCTACGACTACGCCGGAGAGACCCTGGTGTTTCACGCCGGCGCCGTGCAGGGTTACCGCTCGATGATCGCGTTTTTCCCGAAGTACCGGTTCGGCGCGGTCATGCTGTGGAATTGCGAATGTGCGATGCCGAGTGGCCTCATGCCCATGTTGCTTGATCGCTATCTGGGCCTGCGCGAAGTGGACTGGGCAGGCATCCAGACGCCGAAGAGCGCGCATCTTGTTGCAGGTGGCAGCCACTAGCGCAGTACTTGGCGCAAGTACCGGCAGACAGATTGCGCCGCGGGCGATTTCCTTGGCATGATGGGCTTCGATATCCGGAGCGCAAGCGATGCTCATCGTCGAGCATTTTTTCCTGATCGCCTGCGATCCACGCGCGGGTTTGCCGATGTGGCCGCGACGCACCCAGGGCGCCGGGTTGATTGCAGCAGCGGCGTTGCTGCTGGATTTGGCAACGCTGCATCGCCTGCGTTTCAAACGACCCATATTGCATGCCGATGCGCAGGTGCCGGTCCCGCATCCGCTGCTCGCCGAAGCCTTGCATGCCTTGGCAGCGCATCCGCTGCCACCTCTGGCGGCGATGGAACTGGTCGTGCGCCGCCTGCATCCGTTGCCGGAACATGTGCTTGAGGGACTGTACCGGCGCGATCTGGTGCACCGTAACGAAAGCCGACGCTGGCTGCTGCGCAAACAGGTGCGTTACCCGTTGCGATCCGTGCAGGCTCGCAACGAAGCCGTGCTGAGCCTGCGCCAGGCTGCGCACGTGGACACTGATCTGCACGGACTTGCACTACTGATGCTCGCCGACGTCACTGGCCTGCTGCCATTGCACCTGGATGCGCGTGAGCACGAACATGCCAGCCAGCGCCTGTTGGCCATGGATCGCGAGGAAAATCCCGACGAGGTGCGCGCCACGTTCGACAGCATTCGCACTGCGCTGCTGGCGTAAAGCCGGCAGTGCAGCGCAAGGGATTTCACTCAGGCACCTAGCTTGAATTCGATGCGGCGCTTCATGTGCTCTTCGATCGGCTTGCCGTTGTCCATTCTTGGCTTGAATGTCCAACGCTGCACGGCACGCAATGCGGCATCGTTGAAAATGCGCGCTGGATTGGCACCCGCCACGGTGGCACCGGCAACCTGACCCGTTGCGGTTATGGTGAATTCAACTTCGACCCAGCCTTCCAGATGTTTGACATAGGCTTCACGCGGATATTCTGGCGGCACGGTCTTGAGAACTTCAGCGCCATGGGTTTCGCCGCCAGCGGCAGGCGCGGCAGCGGCAGTCGCATCCGGCGCGGCCGGTGTCGTGGGTGGCGGCTTTGGAGTCGTCGCTGGAGTTGCGGCAGTAGTGGCCGGCGCCGGCGTGGGTGTCGCTGCAGGTGTCGTGACGCCCGGAGCGGCGGTCGGCGGCACGGCCGGTGCAGCCGCGGCGGCAGCGGCTTTCGCAGCCGCGGCGGCAGCGGCAGCGGCAGCGGTCTTCTGTTCGTTGTCCACCTGCTTCTTCTTCGCGTCGAGCTTGCTGCGCAGGATCGTCAGCGTGTAGTTACTCGGATCGGTCTTGGCCAGCAGGTCGATGACCCGGGTGGCCTCGTCCACAGCGCCAGTATTGATGTCTTGCTCGACCACTGGAGTCACGATCGGGAACATTTCACGCAATGCATCCTTGGCAATCGTGTTGTTCGGCTCTTTGTCGAGCACACGAAGGTAATACTCCAGTGCATTGTTGCCTTGCGGCGCCACATAGCGCTGCTCGTGAAAAGCCGTGCCGGCTTCCTTGATTAATTGCTCCTTGGTCAGCTCGACAACGGGGGGCGGGGGGGTGGATGCCGCATTCGGCTGTGGCGCGGTCGCCGCAGCGCCGGGCGCAGTCGCCGTACCCGGCGTCGGCGCGTTGCTGGCGCGCGGGAAGAAAAAGTACGCTGCAATGCCGACCCCGATCAGAATGACGATGATCGGAATGAACTTCATCATCGGGTTGGCTGGGGCGTTACGTGAGCTGGTATTTCTAGGGGCCATGGTCGGGTCTTCGCAGCAATAAGAGTGGTTCCGCGCGTCCCGACATGCAAATTTCCTTCCAGCCTCCGCCAGTCAGGCTCTCAGCCCCCTGACATCGGCTGCTGCGCGGTACCCAGAAAATACCGCATTTTGCGACCGCTGTCGCATGTTTTTCTGCTTCGAACCCGCAAATGCGGCATCACTGCGGGCCTAGTTGCCGAAGCCGTCTTTGAAGATCACATCGCTATCGGGAATCACCAGCAGACTTGCCGAGATCGGCGGCAGCGCCGACAAAGTCAGGGTTGAACTGCTGATGCTGCCGGTGCCGGTCTGCGCCAGCGCACTGGTTCCGGTAAACCCATAAAGCTTCCAGGTGCCGCTGTGCGTCGAATTGAATGTCAACGCGACGTCGTGGGTCAGCGTGTCCTTGTTGGTCAGCAGCACCATCGTGCGCTGGTTTCCGTGGAACGCGTAGGCGCCAATCTGATCAACGTTGGCACTCGTGGCAGCGACGCTGTCTCCGGAGACTTTCGCGCCTGCGCCGTCGTAGTTCAAGAAGATCGAGAAACCGCGTTCAGCTTTCGAGTTCGTCGCCGGTGCCGTCCAGCGCGTGGCCATGTCGACGCCTTCGCGCGCGAAGA
>JBBRTT010000050.1:0-28755 GCA_038244165.1 Lysobacterales bacterium
CCTCGATCGCGTTCGCGTCGCTCATGTCGGCGCCGTCGTAGCGTACTTTTACGCCGAAATCGTGTTCGATGCCGGCACGCAATTGCTCGATCTCGGCGCTGTCGCCGAACCCATTAAGAATGACGTTCGCGCCTTCACGCGCGAACGCACGGGCGATGCCGAGGCCGATACCGCTGGTCGAGCCGGTGACGAGTGCGGTCTTGTTCTTGAGTTGCATTGGTATGTTCCTTCAACAAAAAGTCAGCGAGAGGGCATGACGCCGGCGCGATCGCTCTGCAGCAGTTCGTGACTGCGTGTAAACCGGAAGTGGGTGATGTCGGGCGGAAAGAACATGCCCCAGCTCCATTCGACGAAGATGCGAACCTTGCGACCGAACGTCGGCATCTGGGTCAGGTAGTAGGCGCGCCAGAGCATCCAGGCGGGCAGGCCGCTGAGGCGAAGGCCGGGAATCTGTGCGACACCTTTGAGGTGGCCGACGGTCGCCATCATTCCGCGCGACTGGTGCGCAAACGATTCCGTCGCGCTTCCTCTGCATCGAGCGACCAGGTTTTTCGCCAGATGCTTGGCCTCGGCGACGGCGAACTGGGCCGTGGGCGGAGCAAGACCGTCGTTTCCGTTCTTGATCAGTGCACAATCGCCGACCGCCCAGACCCCATCCACGCCGGCGACGGAAAGATCCGCGTTGCAGACGATGCGTCCGCGCTCGGTAGCGATGCCTTGAAGGCGCGCGGTCAGTGCGTTCGGCATCGTGCCGATGGTGCAGATCGTGGTCGCCGTGTCCAACATGCGGCCGTCGTCCAGTTGTATACTTTGCGCATTGACCGCGCTCGCGCCGGTCATGGTCAGTACGTCCACACCACGCTTGATCAGAGAGCTTTTTGCCGAGTCACCCAGGCACGCGGGCAGTTCGGGAAGCAAGCGGTCGTTGTTCTGCAGCAGGGTGACCTTGAGTTCTTCCGCGGCGACGCGCGGGTAGTAGCGGCGGATCTCGCGCAGGCTGTCGGCGATTGCACCAGCGACTTCGACACCGGAAAATCCCCCGCCGACGACAACGAAGTGCCCGAGGCAGCGACGCAGCGCTGCATCGGCCTCCAGTTCGATGAGCGCAAGCCGGCGCAGGATCAGGTTGCGAATGTGCATCGCGTCGCCGACGGTCTTCAGCACGACCGCGTGCTCGGCCATGCCCGGAATAAGATCGATGCGCGCGCGGTTGCCAAATGCGAGCACCAGATGGTCGTATTCGACTTCGACATCGCCTTTGAGCGTGTCGCAATTCAGGCGCTTGTTTTCGAAATCGACTTTACCGACCGTTCCCATCACGAAGCGGGCGCGCCGCATGGTGGCGCGCAGCGGCGCAACGACATGTTCGGGAAATACTGTCGCGCCGACGACTTCGGCAAGCATTGGGTTGAACGTGGTGTAGCTTTCTTCCGACACCAACGTGACGTCAGCAAACTTCGCCCGCTTCTGCAGCAGTCGAGTCAAGTTGGCACCGGCGAAGCCACCGCCGACGATGACGATGCGCGGTCGTTGCGTATCCATTGGTGATCCTCGTGTTCGGCGGGAAGCCGGTGCCGCAGCGCGTGCGGTTCACGGGATTGGACGCAGTGGATAGAATTTCCTTACACCAGGCACGAAGGTGAGTGCGTCAGCGCAATAAAGTAAGGGTATTTGCCGTGGTGCGTCGAATGGACACTGAGTATGGTCTTCACGATTGGACTCGACAAACCGGTCTCAGCGCGAGAAACGTATACAATCAGGTCTGCGGATGAAAACGCGTCAATCAACAACAGCGCATCTGCCACTCGGTATCGGCATTGGTCTGCGCACACGTCACTACCAGGAATTGCTGGCACGCGAACCGTGCGCCGACTGGCTGGAAGCCCATACCGAAAATTACTTCGGCGATGGCGGCTTTGATCTGCATGTGCTCATGCGATTGCGCGAGCGCTATCCGATAAGTCTGCATGGCGTCGGACTTGCGCTCGGCTCTGTCGCCGGATACTCGAGTCAGCATTTGCAACAAGTCGCGTCGCTGGTGCAGCGGGTCGAGCCGCGTCTGGTTTCCGAGCATCTTTGCTGGGGCGCGGTAGCCGAAAGCACATTGAACGACCTTTTGCCGTTGCCCATGACCGACGCGGCACTGAATCTGATGAGCGATCGCGTCACGCAGCTACAGGAAGTCTTGCGCCGCCGCGTGCTGATCGAGAATATATCCAGTTATGTGCGCTTCGCCGGCGACAACTACGATGAGGCCGGATTTCTCAATGCGCTTGCCGCGCGAACGGGCTGCGGCATTCTGCTCGATGTGAACAACTTTTATGTGAATCAGTGCAATCACGGAACCGACGCTATGGCGCAGATCGACGCCATCGCGCGCGAACATGTCGGCGAAATCCACTTGGCAGGTCACAGGGTCACCGAGGTTGCGGTGATCGATCATCACGGCGATCGTGTTGCCGATGCGGTGTGGTCGCTGTATGAGCGCGCGTTGCGGCGCTTTGGCCGGACGCCGACGCTGATCGAATGGGATACCGATGTACCTGTCCTGGACGTATTGGTCGACGAAGCGGCGAAGGCACAACAGATTTACAACGCACTGGCGATAGACGATGTCCGCGCCGCTTGAACAATGGCAGGCAGATTTTGCTGCGGCGTTGTTGGACGCAGACCGGGCGCCGGCGCTGTTGCCGCGTCTGCTGACAGGTGACACGAGCAGACTCCATGATCGTCTGGACCTGTATCGCCGCAATATCGCGGCGGCACGGGAGCAGGCACTCGCCAATGCGTATCCGGTTGTGCGCACTCTTGTCGGCAAGGAATTCTTTGTCGCACTGGCGCGCGCGTACGGTCGCGCGCATCCGAGTATCAGCGGCGACCTGAACCTGTTTGGGGCGCGATTGCCGACCTTCGTCGGCACATTCGAGCGGACGCAATCGCTGCCCTATCTGACTGACGTTGCGGCACTGGAATGGGCAGTGCATCGCGCGCAGTATGCTGTCGATGCCGATCCGGTAGCGCGCGGTCAGATCGCGGGATTGTCGCCGCAGGGCCTGCTGGCTGCGAAGTTTGCCCTGCATCCGGCCTGCGCATGGTTCAGCTCACGCTTTCCAGTTGGCAGTATCTGGCTGGCGCATCAACCGCAGACGGACATTGCGTTGCCGGATACTCTGGAACGCGGAGAATTCGCCCTCGTCGTGCGCCGGGACTGGGTTGTAAGCGTACTCGTATCCAGTGCTGGAGAAGTCGCCGCGCTCGCGCAGCTACGCTCCGGGGCGTCAATGGATGCTGCGATCGACGCGGCGCAGCGGGCGGAGCCCACCTTCGATTTCGCCAAGGCAATCATGCGCTGGCTCGATCACGCCCTGCTGGTCGCCGTGCCCCAGGACCTGTCCGGCGCGACGGCGTGATGCTCGCTTGATAAGATGCGCGCGGCCGCAGACGGCCGAATTACCGGATCGCGCACATGAACGAAGTACTGTTTCACATCCACCATATCGGCGTCACGCCGTGGAAGCTGATTGGTTACGTCGGTGTGTTCCTGTTCACGGCACGCTGGTTCGTGCAGTTGTACGCAACAAAAAAAATGCGCAGGGTGGTGATGCCGCTCGCGTTCTGGTGGCTGTCGATCAGCGGCAGCGCGCTGCTCCTGCTCTATTTCACCTGGGGCAAAAACGATTCGGTCGGCGTCATGTCGAACCTGTTCCCGGCGTTCGTCTCGGTCTATAACCTGGTGACGCATTTGCGTTCGCACAAACCCGAAGTCATCGAGCCCAGCGGACCGGAGGAAACCTGACTCGTGCTCATCAGGCACAGACAGCCGGCTCAGTGCTTGTTGATCACTTCCCGATGCATCGGCGCCAGCTTTTCGAGTAACTTGTTTTGCGCACGGAACGGTATGGCGTGCTTGTCCATGGCGTGTTGCAGGTCCTCGACCAGTGCATTGAATTGAGCTTCGTTGATGGCCATTTTCTCGTGCGCTTCCTTCATCCCTTTTCCGGAATAGGTGCAGGGTCCGCCGAGGATCACGCAAAACTGATCGACCAGTTCGGCCTTGACGTGTTTTTGATCCGAATCGGCGAAGAAGGGCCGGGTGCGCGGGTCGGCCACCAGATCGATCATGAAGTCGTCCATCAGCGCGACGAGGCCGGGCATTTCACCGAACTGTTTGTACACCGGAAGCAGGCTGGGATCGGCGGGCGCCGGGTTCTCGTCGGCGTGCGCGGCAACGGCGCAGGTGACGCTTGCCAGGTAGGCGCATTGGAACAGCGCGCGAAAGAGAAAACGGTGATTCATGTGGGCATGCTCCGGAATGGCGGAATCAGAAACCTATCTGCACCGAGGCGTAGACTCCGCGTTGGTTGTCTTTGATCACGATGTTGCCGAGGTTCGCATAGGCCAGTGTCACCGAGACGTGCTTGGTCGGGGCCCAGGCCAGGAATACGTCGTACCAGTCGTCTTCGCGCGCGATACCCAGGTTGTTCGGCTTCATGCGGTACTCGACGCCGACGGCCAGATTGCGACTGAGCAGGTATGCTGCCGAGCCCTCGAACTGCGCCTTGTAGCTGTCGTTTCTGTCGCCACCAAAGCCGAGAATGCCGATTTGGTTGGCCTTGGTGAAACGCAGTGTTGCATCGAGCAACAAACTTTGTCCGAGGTAGAGTTTCGTCGCGCTGATGTAGAAGTCGGTGCCACTATCCTCGCGTGCACCGATCACGTGCAGGATCGTGCCTTGGTCGTTTTTCTTGTACTGCAGGCCGACGGCGAGCTGCGGCATCCAGCTATCCTGATCCAGCACAACGTCGCCGGCGACCTTGACCTTGACGCCAAAGATGTTCTGGCGAAAAGTGAAACCACGCCCGAGCCCAAGTGCCGTTCCGACATCCTGTGTATCGAAGCGTTGTTGGGCCAACGAAAATTCCACGCGACCGTACAAGCCGACGAGCACGCCAGCGGTATTGAGCTGATAGTCCTGGGCGCCGACCCGGGTGAAGTACGCGTTCGCGCCGATCTGGTCGCGGGTGCCGTAGCCGCCGATCACCGACCAGGGCGTCAAGCCGCCGCCGGCCGCGCCTTCCAGTTGCGTAACACCGCCGGTCAGGAGCAGTTTGTCGCCACCAGTCGAATCATTCGCAGGTACGGGCACGGTGGTCGTGCCCACGGTCATGGTGTCACTGGTCGGCGTCTCGCCCTGATCTTGCGCCGCGCACGCATGCGTGACAGGCAGAGCAGTTAGTGCCATGAGAATCAAGTTGCGATGCAGACTGGCGTATTTCATTTCTTTGCCTTTTCTTAAGCGCCGTCTAGCGGCGATCTGTCTCGCGCCGTTTCGGAATGCCGGGCGCGATACGGAAGCGCGCCAGCTCTTTCAGGATCTGATTGAACGCAGTGGCGATGCGCTGGACGGGGCCGTTTCCTGTGAGTCTCAATTCAAGCGCGTGATCTCCACGCATCGCGCGCTCTGCAAAATCGCCCATGGTCGTCAGCGGTCGCAAAATGCGGCGCCATAGCCACAGCAGCAACACAACCAACAGCAAGACAGCTGCGATAGCGCCGGCGATGACAGGTGTTGCAAGAGCTGATAGAACCGCATCTCGGCGCGCCGGAGGAACCAGCGCCAGCAGAAATACTTTTTGCGAGGAACGATGCAGTGGCGCCAATCGCGCCAACCACGATCGCCCCGCGACGTCGATGTCGAAAGATTCCAGGCCATCGCCCGAAGTGAGGCGATCCTGCCACTGTGTCCCGCTGGCGCTGGCCAATGCCGAAAGTTGTTGAGCGTCTTGCGCGTCAAGCGTCGAAGCGATGACGCTGGTTGAGCCGGGGCCAAACGCAATCAGCGCCAGGTCCGACTGGCCAATCTGACCCAGACTCCTGACTGCAGCTTCGTCTATGCGCACGCCGGTCAGCAGCAACGCCTGGATGTCAGTGCCGCGCATCAGCGGCGTCGCCGTGACTATCGACACGCGTTTGTCGTCGCTGAGGATCGCGGAAGCTTGCGTGGGGTTCTTCTTGACCTGCGCCACGACCGAAAGGGCGGACCAATCGCGTTCGGAAGACAAGGTATCGCCCACGCTGGCAACCGCCTTGCCGGTGGCATCCAGGATCGCCGCCGAATCCACACCGGCATCGCGCCGGCGTTCATCAAGCAAGTCGCGAATCGAGGCGACGTCGATTGTCCCGTGCACGTCGTTTGCGGACAGCGCCTGGGCGATATAGCTGACAAAACTGGGATTGGTCGCAATCGTCCTTGACGCCTCTTCCAGATGAGCGACACGCTGTTCCTGCATGTATCTGTGGAAGGACTGGGCCGAATCCAGCACATGCGTGCTGGTTTGATGATCCATGGCTCGGTACTGCCACAAGACGATACCCGCCGCGGAGGCCGCGATCAGAACCGCGATCGCGATGCCCAGGAAAATCACTTGAAGTTTAGGTTTCGCAGTCATCGCATCAGTACACCTTGCGTTCTTTGTTCAGATGCTGCACCACGCGGGGCTTGGTCAGGACCAGACGCAGAGTGAGCGGATCGGCCGTCGCTGCCGCGATCAACTTCGTCTGGATCGCGGCGCGCGGATGCCACACCATCAAACTTCCTGCGCCGGCAGGGACATCGAGCTGGAATTGCCCGTCCTTGTCCGGATGGCCGAAATAGGGCGTGTCCAGCACCAGAACATTTGCCTGCATCGCCTGATGCACGTTGCAATTGATCAGCGCCAGGCCCGGCGTCTTGAACGTGTACTCCGCGCTTCCGCCCTCGCCGTACAGGCCCAGATCGAAAGTTGCGCCGCTCGTGATTGAAAAAACGTTGTGCAGAATCTGGTCCTTGTTCGGAAACGATACGGTGCTGCCGACAGGTATGACCAGCGTCGCAGGATCAAATTGTTTTTCGCGCGTGTAGATATTGAAGCGACCGGGTTTCGGATGTGGCGCGCCGGCGCTGGGAACGAAATAAATCGTCGTATCCGTCAGATCGGCGGCAGACAGTTGCTGACCAGTGCCGGCTACCAGATCGATACGCCCGCTGAGTTTGCCGCCAGCAACAGTTGTCGCCGGTGCAGGTTTCAATTTTTCGTTTGTTACGGCCGCGTCCTTGGCAGGTGGCGTCGGAAGCTCGGCAGGTTTCTTGGCGCCTGGCGTCTTCTTCGTGCCCGTGCTCGCCGGTGATGAACCCTTCCCAGGTGTTAGCGCAGCATGAGTTTCGGGTGGTGGCGGGCTTGGCGGCGGTGAAGTTGCAGGTGCGGCTGCTGGTGCCGGCGGCGCCGGATTGGCCGTATGCGGAGAAACTTCCGAAGCAGCCGGTGCGCTCGCCGTCGGCGTCTGCGATTTCGGATGCGGCGCTGTGCTGCAAGCCGCCAACGCGATACACATCAGCACCACGTGTGGGCGCTGGACAAAAGCAAACCGTAACGCCTGTGCGTCGCGCGTCGTCATGGAAAATCCCCAAAAGCTCAGCCTTGCAATGCCCTGTGCATGCAACGGCCGGCGCAGAGTGATCGACTCCATGTGACGACCGCGTAGATGCGGCGTGATTTTGTTCTTGACCCTGCGCCGACTGGGGGATTTCACCCGCTTGGATCGGGAGTCACTCCGGATCGTAATCCAGATTCGGTGCGAGCCAGCGTTCGGCTTCGGCCAAAGTCCACTTTTTGCGTTTTGCGTAATCTTCCACTTGTTCTTTGGTGATGCGGCCGACGACGAAGTACTGGCTGTCCGGATGGCTGAAATACCAACCTGAAACCGCTGCGGTGGGATACATCGCAAAACTTTCGGTGAGTTCGATGCCGGTGTACTTTGTCGCATCGAGCAGCTGGAACAAGGTTTGTTTCTCGCTGTGCTCCGGGCATGCCGGATACCCCGGCGCCGGGCGGATGCCGCGGTATTTTTCGCCGATGAGTTCGTCGTTGCCGAGGCATTCGTCGCTGGCGTAGCCCCAGAACTCCTTGCGTACGCGCTGGTGCAAGTGTTCGGCGAATGCCTCGGCGAGGCGATCGGCGAGTGCTTTGAGCAGGATGGACGAATAGTCGTCGAGCCCCTTCTCGAATTCCGCCAGCTTGCGTTCGATGCCGATGCCGGCAGTCACTGCGAAACCACCGATAGTGTCGGCGACTCCGCTTTCTTTCGGGGCGACAAAATCAGCGAGACAAAAATCCGGGCGACCGGGTGGCTTGTCGACTTGCTGACGCAGGAAACGCAGTGTCGCAGCCGAGGTTCCATCGGCTTGGAGTACTTCCACATCGTCGCCCACGCGATTCGCCGGCCACAAACCAATTACGCCGCGCGCAGTCAGCCACTTTTCCAAAATGATACTTTGCAGCATTTTCTGCGCGTCGCCAAACAATTCACGCGCCTGCGCACCGACGACGGCGTCATCGAGAATCTGCGGATAGTGACCGGAGAGTTCCCAGGTGTTGAAGAACGGCGTCCAGTCGATGTGCTCGGCGATTTCCGCCAGCGGGTAGTCGTCGAATACGGTGATGCCGGGAGCGTTCGGAGAGGGTGGTACGTAGTTTTTCCAATCGCCAGCAAACGCCTGTCCACGCGCATGGTCCAGCGACACCAGACGCTTGGTCGGGCCGCGATCCTTGTGGCGCTCGCGGATGTCGGCGTATTCGGCGCGCACTTTCTCCAGGAACTCGTCGACCAGTTCCTTGGAAATAAGCGACTGCGCAACGCCGACCGCACGTGAGGCATCCTTCACCCACACGGTCGGCGATTTGTAATGCGGCTCGATTTTCAGCGCGGTATGCGCGCGCGACGTCGTCGCGCCACCGATCAGCAGCGGCAAATGGAATTGCTGGCGCTGCATTTCCTTGGCGATATGGCTCATTTCTTCCAGCGACGGCGTGATCAGGCCGGACAGGCCGATCATGTCGGCGCCTTCGGCCCTGGCCGCGTCGAGAATCTTTTGCGCGGGGACCATCACGCCCAGATCGATCACGTCGAAGTTGTTGCAGCGGAGCACGACGCCGACGATGTTCTTGCCGATGTCGTGTACGTCGCCCTTGACCGTGGCCATGATGATCTTGCCGTTGGACTTGCCGACGTCGCCGGTAAGAACTTTTTCCGCCTCGATGAAGGGAAGCAGGTAGGCGACCGCCTTCTTCATCACGCGCGCCGATTTCACCACTTGTGGCAGAAACATCTTGCCCGCGCCGAACAAGTCGCCGACCACGTTCATGCCATCCATCAGCGAGCCTTCGATCACGTCGAGCGCGCGCGTGGACAATTGCCGCACTTCCTCGGTATCGCCCTCGACGTACTGATCGATACCATGCACAAGCGCATGACTCAAGCGTGCGCGCACGGGCAGCTCGCGCCATGCCAGCACCTCGACTTCCGTAGCGCCTTTCTTGCCCTTGTAGCGTTCGGCAACTTCCAGCAGGCGTTCGGTGCCGTCGGCGCGGCGATTGAGCACGACGTCCTCTACGCATTCGCGCAATTCCGGATCCAGGTCATCGTAGATCGGCAGCGCGCCGGCGTTGACGATACCCATGTCCATGCCCGCCTGGATCGCGTGAAACAGGAACACGGCGTGGATTGCCTGGCGCACGGTTTCGTTGCCACGGAATGAGAACGAGACGTTGGAAACACCGCCGGAGACATGGCAATGGGGCAGGGTAGCGCGGATGATGCGCGTCGCTTCGATGAAATCAACCGCGTAGTTGTTGTGTTCCTCGATGCCGGTCGCGATCGCGAAAATATTTGGATCGAAGATGATGTCTTCCGGCGCAAAGCCCACCTGCTCGGTAAGGAGCTTGTAGGCGCGAGTACAGATTTCCACTTTGCGCGCGCAGGTGTCGGCCTGGCCTTGTTCGTCGAATGCCATCACCACGGCGGCGGCGCCGTAGTTGAGCACCTTGCGCGCGTGGTCGAGGAAAACGTCCTCGCCTTCCTTCATCGATATCGAATTGACCACGCCCTTGCCTTGCAGGCAGCGCAGTCCAGCTTCGATCACACTCCACTTGGAAGAATCCACCATGACCGGCACGCGCGCGATGTCGGGCTCGGCGGCGATCAGGTTGAGAAACTTCGTCATCGCCGCTTCGGAGTCGAGCAGGCCTTCGTCCATGTTGACGTCGAGGATTTGCGCGCCGTTCGCGACCTGCTGTCGCGCGACTTCGACGGCTTCGTCGTAGCGGTCGTCCTTGATCAGCTTCTTGAACTGCGCAGAACCGGTCACGTTGGTTCGTTCGCCAATGTTGACGAACAGCAGCTCCGGCGTGATGACCAGCGGTTCGAGGCCGGACAGGCGGGTGTGGCGGGGAAGTTGGTTCATATCGTTTTGTCTGTTTCGTCATTCCAGCGAAAGCTGGAATCCAGCTTTGTCCGGGGGCTGAAGGAAGAGCTGGATCCCAGCTTTCGCTGGGATGACGAGAATCAGGCTGCGTGAGCTCCTATGGACGGCAACGCTCGCGGCTGCACATCGCGCACCGCATCCGCAATCGCGCGAATATGCGCCGGCGTGGTGCCGCAACATCCGCCAACGATGTTCACCAGTCCGCTTTGGGCGAATTCGCCAATCGTGGCCGCCATCTGTTCCGGACTTTCGTCGTATTCGCCGAACGCATTTGGCAGGCCCGCGTTGGGGTGCGCGCTGATGTGAGAGTCGGCGACTTGCGCCAGAGCGTCGATATATGCGCGCATCTCGGTCGCGCCGAGCGCGCAATTCAGGCCAATCGACAACGGTTGTGCGTGGTGGACGGAGTAATAGAACGCTTCGGGAGTTTGTCCCGACAATGTGCGCCCGGAAAGATCGGTGATCGTGCCGGAAATCATGATCGGCACGCGTGCGCCGCGCTGCGCAAATTCCTGTGCGATGGCGTAAAGAGCAGCTTTTGCGTTGAGCGTGTCGAAGATCGTTTCGACCATGATCAATTCGGAGCCGCCGTCGAGCAAGCCGCGCACGGCTTCGGCATAGGTCTGTGCCAGCTCTTCGAAACTGGTGTTGCGGAAACCCGGGTTGTTCACGTCCGGCGACATCGATGCGGTGCGGCTGGTCGGGCCGAGCACGCCGATGACGAAGCGCGGTTGCAGCGGAGTCTTGGCTTCCGCCGCCGCACAGCATTCGTGCGCCAGGCGCGCGCCTTCGCGATTCAATTCGTAAGTCAGATGTTCAAGCTGGTAATCCGCCTGGCTGACCGAGGTCGCGTTGAACGTGTTGGTCTCGATCAGGTCGGCACCGGCATCAAGGTACGCGCTGTGCACGGCCTTGATGATGTCGGGTTGGGTCAGCGTGAGCAGATCGTTGTCGCCCTTGAGGTCACAGCTGCCGCCGGTGTGCTCGTGCGTGCGGTGATCTTGCTCATGCTGCGTATCGCGGCCGCCGGCAAAGCGTTCGCCGCGGTAGCCGCTTTCGTCCAGATTGTAACTTTGCAGCATTGTACCCATTGCACCATCGATGACGAGGATGCGCTGCGACAATGCATCCAGCAGTTTCGCCGTGCGCTCAGGATGCAGCCAGGGCAGGGATGATGTGATTTGCGCGCTCATGCTCTTCTCGCTAACAGACTCAACACTTCAAATTGCGGCGGCCGGCGCTCGCGCGTGATGCGTGCGCAACTCACGACTTTCAGGCCGGCCTTGGTCGCTAGCTCTCGCAGTTCGTCCACTCTGAATCCCAGATTGCGATGATCGAACGGCTCGACCGCAGTCTTGTGCGCGTGGCGGCCGAGCGTGGTCGCGAGCAGTCTTCCACCCGGCTTGAGCACGCGCGCGGCTTCGGCGATCGCCTTCGCGGGCTGCTCGCTATAGGTGAGGGCGTGCATCAGCAATACCAGATCGAAACGGCGCGTACCCAGGTTCAGCGCATGCATGTCGCCGAGTTTCACTTCGACATTGCGGAACGCCTTCAATCGGGCATGTGCGGCGGCAACCACGCGTTCGCTGGTGTCCACGCACAGGATCGAATGCGCGTGCGGCGCCAGAAGTTCAGCGTTGACGCCGTCACCGGAAGCGATATCAAGCACATCGCCGACATCGACCAAACTGGTCATCGCGCGCGCCAGCGCTTCCCAGGTGCGGCCGGGCGAGTAGTGACGCTCCATGTCGCCGGCGACGCTGTCGGCCCAACCTTCGGTGTTTGCGCGCTGTGCCAGCGCGGCGGGAAGCCGCTGCGCATCGTCGCGCAGTGATGCGTCGTCGATGTTCTCGCGCAGCGCGCGCAGCATCGCCGCAGGCTTGTCGCCGGGTTCGGTATTGAAGCGATAGTAGGCCGACACGCCGGCGCGCCGATCATGTACCAGACCGGCTTCCTTGAGCTTGGCCAGATGCGTGGAGACGCGCGGCTGGGCCAGGCGCAGCACGCTGGAAAGTTCGGCCACGGTCAACTCCTCGCGCTCCAGCAGGGCGAGCAGGCGCATCCGCGTCGGATCGGACAAAAGACGCAGCAGGGTCGAGGTCGAGCCGAGATCCAAAACGTATCCTTTCATCTTGATTAAAAGATGGATGTACAGAGTAACGGGCGAACCCGCACGCGTCAATGCCAGACTGGCGCCGCAGCAGGGTTTGCGCCAAGTGCGAACTGGCTCCGCTGGGCCGGGTCCAAGACCCTCGGCCGATGCGCGCGAGACGCTCGGCGGTATGCTTGTTCAGGATTGGTGAGGATGGAATGAATTTGCGCGCGTTGGCCTGGTGTTCTGCGGTTGCTCTGCTGTGTGTCTGCGCGTCCGCTGTTGCGGTCGAAGACGCCGAGCTCGGCAAATATGTCAGCAGCGATGTTGCACACGTGCCCTATCGCGCGATCGTGACGCCGGGTCGCGAGCACAACGAACTGCTGCCCCTGATCGTGTTCTTGCACGGCGACTGGCAGGACGGCGCCGACAATGAGTCGCAGTTGGCCGGCTACGGCAACGGGTCGCTGGAGCTGGTCGACGCCGCGCTCCAGGAGAATATTCCACTTGTATACATTGCCCCGCAGACGACCAATCCCTATTGGCCACCGCAGCGCGTGGCAGCGGTCGTAAGCGATGCGTTGCGGCGTTTTCCCATCGATCCGCGGCGGATCTATCTCACCGGCATTTCCGACGGCGGCACCGGCGTCTGGGATGCGCTCAAGACCTGGCCGACCTGTTTCGCGGCAGCGGTGCCGATGTCCGGCATGACCGAACTGGCGGGCCTGGCTCCGATCGCGAACTTGCCGCAGTGGATTTTCCATGGCGCCAAGGACAACGACACCGATATCGAATCCGGCTATGGCGGCGCGATGGTCGGCTCGCGCGCCGTCGTGCGTGCGCTGCGCGCGATGGGCGCCACGCCGCACTACACGGAATATCCGAATGAAGATCATGTGATCTGGCATCACGCCTATGCCACGCCGCAACTGCTGCCGTGGCTGCTGGATCAGCATCTGCGTGGCGCGCCTTGCGATTTCGACCGGCTCCCTTCGGTTCCCGCCAAAACCGCTGGCGGCAGCGCAGGCAAGCGCCAAAAACGGTAGAATTCGCCCATCTTTTCTCCTGCGTCTGCCTTGTCGGCACGGGCGGCCTGTCTGCACTGAGGGGTTCTCATGGACTTTCGCTTTACCGAAGATCAGCTTTCCATTCAGGCCATCGCGCGGGATTTTGCCCAGAAGCGCATCGCACCTGTCGCGGCGGATTTTGATAAAAGTGGAGAATTTCCACTCGCCAACATCCGCGAAATGGGCCAGCTCGGATTGATGGGTATTGAAGTGCCGCACGAATACGGCGGCGCCGGTATGGATTCCATTGCCTACGTGCTAGCCATGATCGAGATCGCGACAGCGGACTGCGCGCACTCGACCATCATGTCGGTCAACAACACGCTGTACTGCAACGGCCTGCTAAAGTTCGGCAACGAGGCGCAGAAACACAAGTACGTGACGCCGATTGCGTCGGGCGAGGCGATCGGCGCGTTCGCGCTGACCGAACCCCAATCCGGTTCCGACGCCACCGCCATGCGCTGCCGCGCGACCAAACAAGCCGACGGCAGCTTCATCATCAATGGCAAGAAAAGCTGGATCACTTCGGGTCCGGTTGCGAGATACATTCTGTTGTTCGCGATGTCCGACCCCGACAAACACGCACGTGGTATCACCGCATTCATGGTCGACACGGCCCGCACGGGATTCCGCTGCGGCAAGACCGAACCCAAGCTCGGCATCCGCGCTTCGGCGACCTGCGAGATCGAGTTCGAGGATTACCACGCCAGCCCCGACGAAGTGATCGGCGAAGAAGGCCACGGCTTCAAGATCGCGATGGGCGTGCTCGATGCTGGCCGCATCGGCATCGCCTCGCAGGCCGTCGGTCTGTGCCGCGCCGCCTATCAGGCAACGCTGACGTATGCGCACGATCGCAAGGCGTTCGGCCAGTCGATCGGCTCGTTCCAGATGATCCAGCAGAAAATCGCCGACATGAAATGCAAGCTCGACGCTGCAGAATTGCTCACGCTGCGCGCCGCCTGGGCCAAGCAGCAGACGCAGATCAACGGCGGGCGCTTCTCCACCGAGGCCGCCGTCGCCAAGCTCACCGCATCGGAAGCCGCGATGTGGGTCACCCATCAGGCCGTGCAGGTGCACGGCGGCATGGGCTACTCGAAGGAAATGCCACTCGAGCGCTACTTCCGCGACGCCAAGATCACCGAGATCTACGAAGGCACCAGCGAAATCCAGCGGCTGGTCATTGCGCGCAATGAGACGGGGTTGCGCTGAAGTTAGGGGTACCGTTTGACCCACAAGTGGTGGATGGTGCCAAGCTATGATCTGTGTCGTTGAGCGCGGCTGGCGGGAAGCGCGTCCTCATCCACTTCGTCAGGACTGTCAATGAAACTCAGTTCGCGCTGGTTTGTGTATGGGTCTCTGGTCGTCGCCTCTACGGTCGTCTTGGCGGGGTTAACCCTGACGGCGCTATGGAGAGCTCCTAGTTCTTCAGTGGTGGTGCCCGCTGCGCATAACCTCCCTCCCAAAGTCGATGGGATGCCACTTCCTGACGTCGCTGAGGGCAAGGCGCATGACGATCCCGTCGCCTTGTCAAAATGGCTGGACACGCGAGCAAAGCGCTACCGGGGCTTGTTCAAGGACTGGCAGTGTGACGTGTTGATCCTGCCAGTGCAGGTCGAAGGCTTCGGATTTGATGCGCCAACACGCCAATTGATGGCGGGCGATGTCGCGATGCAATTGCGTCAGACGGATCGCTGCGTCACGGATCCTTACCAGGTCGATTTGGCCCTCGGCGAAGGCGTGCGTCGGCGCTCGCCGGAGGCGGTGCGTTTGCTTGCGCGCGAACTCAAGGCAAAGGTCATCGTCTCGACTTTCGCAGGCCACGATCGCTACGACCGAATGCGCATCACCATGATTGTCGAAAAACTTGCCAATGAAAACGCTTCTGGTGCGAAGGCACTGGTCGCGCACAGTGTCGATAACTTGAAGTATGGAGGCGACACATCTCCATTTGAAGTTTTTCATCGCAGTCTTCCCGCTCTGCTTTCTTCTGTCGGTCTCCAGGGGCAAGCTCAAGCAGCTCAAACAGCCGGCACATTGCCGGCCAAGTTGCCGGGATCGCCTGAAGATCTGATGAGATCCGACGACACCTCTCCGATTGCGCAGGCGGTGCGCCTCGTGCTGCTGGGAATCCTGGCTCCAAACCTGGAATCACGCGCGGCGGAGCGACTTTTCACCAAAGCGTGGCTGGTGCTGGCAAACGTAGACGACAGCGATCCAGCGGTTCAACGCATGCGCGCACGGATCCTGTTTCACCTGTTCGAGCGTCCGTTTGCGCTCGCCAAGATCAAAAGCATCGATGGGCCGGAAGCAAATGGCTTGCGGGCCGTTCTCAACGGCAACCTCGATGAAGCGCAAACCGCGCTCAAGGAAGTCAAGGAACCTTGGGAGCGTTTGTTCCTGATGTTCGAAGTCAATGACCTGGCGACGATCTACTCGCGCAAAGACGACGAAACCGTCGCCGAATTGACCGCCGCGTTGGGCCCTTCCTGGGCGGCGCTGATCGAACCTTGCGTCTGCACCTGGAGGGTTCCGAACCTGCTTGATTCGAAGCGATTGCTCGATCGCGTGTTTCCAGTCGAAGGTCAATCGCTGAATGATGTTGTCAGGGGCAGCGCGGTTATTGCTCAGTTCGATGACCCATCTACTTACGATTTGCTGGCACTGAAGCATGTACACCTGTTGCTTGAGCAGGATCCACACAAGTGGTGCTGCAGTTCGTTCGACCCGTCACCAACGCGCCGCGAGGTTCTTGATCTCTTCGACAGCAGAATAGAATTTGACCTGATCGAACACGTCCGATATTTGCTAGACACTCAGGGTCTGCCGGCGCAAGCATTGGTGCAACTCGAAAAGTACGACAGCGAATTGGCCGGACAACCGGTAGCGGAAGGCGTGCGGGCGCGTATCGACTTGGCTCTGATTGCAAATGGATCAGCTAGCAATCAACAAAGTCTACGCGCCCACGCCATGGCCGCAGCTCGTACAGCCGAAATCGTTGAACAAGGGCAGTACGCCGCAGCGCAGACAGCGCTGTGGATTCTTGGCCAGACCACGGGCATCGGCTCTGCTATTGATTTGGGAAGGTCATACACAGACGACTATCCAGTGCGCCCGTCATGGTTGAGCGCGGAAACACCCCAGTACAACATCGAATTCAGTAGCAATGAGATCCGTCCGCTGCAATTGCTTGCCGGCTATCCTAGTGACAAGAAAAAGAGAGAGTTGCAGGCGGTGCTCGAACACCGCTTTCTGGGAAGTCCGATTGCCGCTGAATTGAGACTACATCGCCCCGGTGCGGACGTCGACGATGATTCCGCACTGCGAGCGGCAATTCAGCAGGATCCGGAGAATTGGAATTTGTACTCGACGCTTGCCGACGTCTACATAAAGCGCAGCGAGTATGCCGATGCGTCAACCGTGGCGCTGTCCTTTCCGGATTTCAAGAAGAGCACGAAAGGAAACACGGTTGCGCTATCCAATCAGGCCTTTAGCGTGGGAGTAAAACTCTACAACCTTGGAGCAACAGATGCAGCTCGACCACTGCTGAAGATAGCGGCTGATTTTGACAATGGTTCGTCTTCGAACATTCAGGCACGCGCGGCGATCGCACTGCTGGATGGAAAGTATTCCGAAGCAGCGATGGGGTATCTGCAAAGCGCACGGCGTTATACCGATTTGAATGACTATCGCGATTATCTGTCAATGCTTTTCGCGGGAGGTTTTTCGCGCGATGCATGGGCCGGGTTTAATCAGCTGGTTCGGCGCAACATGGGTCCTGACCCATGGGTATCGGCAATGGTGGGCCATCGTCTCGACAACATCAGCGCGATAGCGCTTCGTCAATGGTTGAACGACTCGGCAAATGGCAGAGATCCGCCGAAAGATCGGGAAGCTCTGGTCAACTATGCATTGATGGCGCAGATCCAGGATCGTGGTGTACCACCCGACGATATCGAAGAATTCATTACAACGTTCGCTGGGCCGTCGAATGTGATTGTGAAATATGGCAGGTTTGAAGGATCGGTTGGCAACGAGCCAGTGCATCCATGGGGGCCGAGCAAGTTGACGTACCACCTCAAGACCTACGTATTTTCCAAGACGCCTAGGTACGCCGACAATTTTGTTGTGCCGAATAGATACGCTTTGTTTGCCAAGGCGTATTTGGCGCTGCGCAAGGACCAGTTTGCGGAGTCAGCGCGAGCGTTCGAGGAGCTGGCGTCGTTCTATGATATTGAGTCGATGAAAGAATGGGGGTTCGCGCTGCCATATTTTGCGCTCGCCGTGGCGCAAAGCGGCGACAAGATTGAACTCGAGAAATATCTTGATTCGGACGATTCGCGGCCGGAGGAGTGGGGAAACTACTTAGCGAAGGCCGTGTTCAAAGGTTTGCGCGGCGAGCATGAGAAGGCATTGAAGTGGCTGGACATGGCGCTACACGGCCGACCAAAACCAGACTATTGGCCGCTTACGACAGCCTATGAGTACGCCGACGTCTGCACGACGTTGTTCGAAAAAACCCACGATGAACGCTATCGGCAAAAGGCGTTGGATTGGGCACGGGTCCGCGCCAAGATTCAGCCGACAGAAGCGTGGGCACATGCACTGATAGCCCGGCTCGGTGAAGATCAGTCCGAGCGCGTTAGTGAAATGGCGATGGCGCAATACCTTGATCCGCAATCGGCATGGGCGAAGCAAGCACCCGCCGCGTTGCACGATAGCGCGGCAGCGTGGCTCAAGGCACATCCGCCGTTCAAAATGGAAAAACACGAAGACTCTAGCCGGGCGCTATGACATGGCGAATGAGACGGGGCTGCTCTGAATCCAGCAGTCAGTGCCGCGCTCTATTCGAATCCGTTCGCGAAGATGTAGTCGTGCACGATCGTGCCAGTGGCTGGGCTACCAGTGAATAGCGCTCGATATTGCGTGTTGAGAAAGACCGCCACCTTGGAGAGGACAGCGTTGGTCGCGATTACATCCGGATGGCCGTCGCCGTTGATATCGGCGGCGGCGACGGCAAGAGGGATCCCTCCAACGTTGAAGGATTGCTGGGCGGAGAAGCTCGGTGTAGCAGCGCCCGGCGCAGTGGTGTTAAGCAGTATCGATACCCTATTTCCGAATCGGTCCGCCACGATCAGATCTGGCTTGCCATCGCCGTTGACTTCGGCAGTGACGGGAAAGTTCAGCAGCCCGGCGACGAAACTTTGCTGTGTGGCAAAGCTCGTCGTGGCAGCGCCGGGCGCGGTAGTGTTGAGCAACACGGCGATGGCGCCTGAATTCCCCATGATCAGATCGGCTTTTCCGTCACCGTTGACATCGGCGGTGGTCACGGAATTGGGACCCGTTCCGGTGGCGAAGGTCTGCTGAGTAACAAAACTCGGCGTAGCGGCGCCCGCAGCAGTGGTATTGAGCAGCACGGAGACTGTGTTGCCGCTGCTGTTCGTCGCGATCAGATCGGGCTTTCCATCGCCGTTAATATCGGCAGCCGTGGTGGAAGTGGGAAACATCCCCGTGGCGAAAGCCTGCTGTGCGGCGAAGCCCGGTGTAGTGGCGCCCGGCACGGTGAAGTTGAGCAGTACCGAGACGGTGTTGTCGTTGGAATTCGCCACGATCAGGTCTGGCCTGCCGTCTCCATTGACATCGACAGCGGCTACGGAATGGGGATTGGTTCCCACGGCGTAGGTCTGTTGTGCGGCGAATCCAGGCGTAGCGGAGCCTGGGGCCGTAGTGTTGAGCAGTGCAGACACGGTGTTGTCATCGGCGTTCGCCACGATCAAGTCAAGTTTTCCGTCGCCATTGACGTCGGCCGCGACGACGCAATTGGGCGACCCTCCTGTTGCGAAGGTCTGCTGAGTGGCGAAGGCGGGCGCAATGGCACCCGCCACGGTGATGTTGAGCAGGACCGAGACATTGTTGTCCGTGGAGTTCGTCACGACCACGTCCCGCTTGCCATCGCCATTGATATCTGCGATTGCCACAGAATCCGGATTAGATCTCGCGGCAAAACTCTGCTGCGAGGCAAAGTTGAGTATTGCGCCAGGTGGCGCGGTGGTGTTGAGCAGTACCGAGACCGTATCGCTAAGCTCGTTCGCCACGATCATGTCGGGCTTGCCGTCGCGATTGAGATCGGCGATGGTCACGGAAACGGGAGTCGACCCCGTAGCGTAGTTTTCGGGGGCGGCGAAACTCGGGGCGATGGCCCCGGGTGCGGTGGTATTGAGCAGTAGCGACACTGTGTCGCCGCCGCCTCCGATGTTGGTCACCATCAGGTCGGTTTTGCCGTCGCCGTTTACGTCGGCAGCCGCAACGGCAAAGGGAGTTGGTCCCGTGGCGAATGTCTGCTGGACGGCAAAGCTCGGCATGCTGGCGCCGGGCGCGGTGGTATTGAGCAGCACTGAGACGCAGTCGTCGGTCTCATTCACCTCGATGAGGTCGGGCTTGCCGTCGCCGTTGACATCGGCGGCAGTGACGGAAACGGGAGTCGACCCGGTGGCGAAGTTTTGCTGAGCGTAGAAGCTGGGCGTGACGGCGCCAGGTGCAGTGTTATTTAACAGCACTGAAACGGTGTCGTCAAAGAGGTTCACCACGATCAGGTCGGACTTGCCATCGCCGTTAAGATCGGCTGTCGTGACGGAAAGCGGAAGCCTACCCGTGGCAAAGGTCTGCTCGGTCGCAAAGTTCGGCATGGTGGAGCCGGGCACGGTGGTATTGAGCAAGACGGAGACGGTATTGGCGCCGGTGTTCGCCACGATCATGTCGGGCTTGCCATCGCCGTTGACATCGGCGGTGATAACCGAATGGGGACCCGACCCCGTGGTGACGGTGCGCTGGGCGGCGAAGCTCACGGCGCCGGCGCCAGGCGGGGTGGTATTGAGCAGCACAGAGACGGTGTTACTCGCGTAGTTGGCGACGATTAGGTCGGGTTTGCCGTCACCGTTCATGTCTGCGATGGCGACGGAAATGGGAGTTGATCCCGTGGCGAGGGTTTGCTGTGCGGCGAAGCTCGGCGTGGCGGCGCCGGGCGTAGTAGTGTTGAGCAGCAGTGAGACACTGCTGTCGCTGCCGTTCGCCACAATCAGGTCGAGCTTGCCGTCGCCATTGAGGTCAGCGGCAGCGACCGAATAGGGAACCGATCCCGTGGCGAAAGTCTGCTGCGCAGCAAGGCTCGGTGTTGGACCGATACCGGTCGCACTGTCCAGTAGCAATTGGAATGTCTGGTTGACTTTGCTGAAAGTATTGGCGGCGATAGTGATCGGGATGACGCTGCTCGTCGACCCGGCAGGAATCGTGATCGTTCCGGTCGTTCCAGTGTAGTCGACGCCGGAAAACGCACTGCCGTCTACCGTATGGTAGTTCAGCACGGTGTCATAGCCCAGATCGCTGCTGCGCGTGATCAGAAACTGCATCGTCACCGGTGTGTTGTTGGTGAGTTCGGTTGCGTCCGCCAGCGTGATCGTCGTGGTATCAGCGTGAGCCGACACGGCAAAGCACAACGTCAAGGCGCCCAAGGACGCTGCCGGACAACGCGTTATCCGTTGACGGTTCAAAACTCGCGTTTCCATACGTCGTCCCGCTTGAAGTGAAGTTTGGATGCGCAATAGTAGACCGAACCAGCAAGCGTAGCCATGTTGCGTACACGCGAGGTTCACGGCCCACGCGCTCCCATGACGCTCCGATCGACACGAGCATCCACATTTGTATACAAAGTTGCCGATCTTTTTCCTGTTCTGCGCCGCAAGCCTCTGCGGCTGCAAATCCGTGTTCTTCGGCACTGTCGGTGTGCTCGGCGGACATGACGCACAAGTGCACGCCGATATCACGTTCGATGCGCCGCATGCTTTGAAACTCGATGTGTACTCCCCACCGCAAGCAGCTGCCGCACCGGTCGTCGTGTTTTTCTACGGCGGCGCCTGGATAAATGGCGAACGCGCCTGGTACCGCTACGCTGGAGAAGCGTTGTCGAAGCACGGTATCGTCGTGGTGATCCCCGACTACCGAAAATCGCCACAAGCAAGATTTCCAATCTTCATGGACGATGCAACCAAAGCCGTGGCGTGGGCACGCGCGAATGCCGCGCAGTATGGCGGCGATCCAACGCGCCTGTTCGTGATGGGTCATTCGGCCGGCGCGCATATCGGTGCACTGCTGGCTACTGATGCGCGCTACCTCGCACGCGTCAACATGAAGCCGCGCGATCTCGCCGGTTTTATCGGCCTGGCAGGACCGTACGATTTCGCGCCATTTAGCGATGACTATCTGCTCGATATTTTCGGTAGCGACGCCGATGCGCAACAGGCGGCGATGCCGGCCAGCTACGTCGATGGCGACGAGCCGCCGATGCTGCTGCTGCAGGGCCTTGCCGATACCACCGTCCGGCCGGACAACACCCGCAGCCTCGCCGCGAAGCTCACGGCACAGGGCGAGCCCGTGGAAACCAGGTTCTATCCCGGAATTGGCCACACGCGCATCGCGCTGTCGCTGGTTTCGTCGTTTTCCAGATGGACCACGGCACTGGCCGACACGCTGGACTTCATCGCGCGCCAAGCGCCAGCCAAGTAGCATTCCGGGACGATTTTTCGTTTTCGCCCGGCGCTTTCGGCTATGGCTGGCGTGGGTGTCCGTAGTATCCTTACGACCCCGCAAAACAATGTTTCCAAACGGATTCCCATGAGCGCCAGCCCCGCCGTTGCGTCCAGCCCCGTCGACGCCATCCTGCAGCAGATCCAGAACCGACTCGGCCCGACGCAAAGCCGCGAAGCGCAGGCGTTTGCCAGCCATTTTTTCCGCCGCGTCAGTGCCGACGACATCGCCGCGCGACCTTTGGACCAGTGGGTCAGCCTGGTGCTGGGTCTGCTCGACTTCGTGCGTGTGCGCAAGGCCGGCGCGCCGAGCATTCGCGTGTTCAATCCCACGCTGGAGCAGAACGGCTGGGAAACCACGCACACCGTCATCGACATTCTCACCGACGACATGTCGTTCCTGGTGGACTCCGTCGGCATCGCAATCGCGCAGGCAAACTTGCTGGCGCATGCCGTGGTGCATCCGGTCTACAACATCGAGCGCGATCCGGGTAGTCATGTGCTCAGTCTGGCGCCGGAAGGCAGCGGCAAGGGCAAGGTCGAATCGCTGATGCACTTCGAGGTCGATCGCATCGGCGAACCCGCCGAGCGCGCGCGCCTGGAGCAGTCGATCCGCACCGCACTCGGCGATGTGACCGCATGCGTTGCCGACTGGAAGGCAATGCGCGACAAGATGCTCGCCATTGCCGACGGCATGAATGAAGGCAACACGCCGATCGGTGCCGAAGCTGTGGCCGAGTCACAGGAATTCCTGCGTTGGGTCGTGGCCGATCACTTCACGTTTCTCGGCTACCGCGAATACCAGGTTGCCGCGGTCGGTGGCGAGGAAGTGTTGCAGACGGTGGAAGGTTCTGGCCTGGGAATCCTGCATGCTTCGGAGCGCTCGATGGCGCCGCGTTCGCTCAAGTCCCTCGCCGCACGCGACCTGCAACAATCCGGCGCGATCGACGCCATCATCCTGACCAAGACCAATGCGCGCGCCAGCGTGCATCGGCCGGGCTACATGGATTACATCGGCGTGCTCAAGTTCGACGAGAAGGGCGTGCCAGTGATCGAGCAGCGCTTCCTCGGTTTGTTCACGTCGGGCGCGTACGCGCGGCGGCCGTGGGAAATTCCGATGGTCCGACGCAAGCACGACGCGGTGCTCGATCGTTCCGGCCTGCGTCGCGATTCGCACTCTGGCAAGGACCTGCGCCATATCCTGGAAACATTGCCGCGCGACGAATTGTTTCAGGCCAGCGAAGACGAGCTGTCCGCGACGGCCGCCGGCGTGTTGCAACTGCAAGGCCGTGCGCGCTCGCGCCTGTTCGTGCGCCGCGACAAGTACGGGCGGTTTTTTTCATGCCTGGTTTACATTCCGCGCGATCGCTTCACGCCCGAAGTGCGCGAGCGCATTGAAGCGGTGCTCAAGCGCGCGTTCCATGGCGAGCGCGTGGATTCCACCATCCAGCTTGGCGAGTCGGCACTGGCGCGCCTGCACCTGATCGTGCGTCCGCGGCCGGGCGAGAAGCAGGAGTACGACACCACGGAACTCGAAGCCAAGATTGCGCATATCGTGCGCAACTGGCATGACGAACTGCGCGACATCCTGGTGCAGAAGCATGGCGAAGAGAAGGGCCTCAAGCTTGCCGGCCGTTTTGGCAAGGCGTTGCCGGGCGGCTATATCGAAGATGTAAGCGCGCATGTTGCCGCCGCCGACGTTGAAGCTGCGGCAAGCCTGAAGGATGCCGACGATATCAAGCTATCGCTGTATCGCTCGCGCAAGAAGGGCGACAGCCTGCGCTTCAAACTGTTCCGCTACGGCGTACCGATCACGTTGTCCGAAGCCTTGCCGATGCTCGAGAACATGGGTCTGAAGATCCTTTCGGAGCATCCGTACGAAATGGATCTGGGCGAATCGATCGTCGTCATCCAGGATTTTGAAGTTCTGGCTGCAGTGCATTGCAACTTCGATATCGACCAGATCAAGGATTCGTTCCAGACCAGTTTCGAACGCATCTGGCGTGGCCAGGCGGAAAACGACGGCTTCAACAAGCTGATCCTCGGTGCGCAGATGGAATGGCGCCAGATCGCGGTGCTGCGCGGCCTGTGCAAATACCTGCTGCAGACCGGCGTGCCGTTTTCGCAGGCGTACATGGAAGAAACGCTCAACCGCTATCCGCTCATCGCGGGCCTGCTCGTGGAGTTGTTCGAGGCGAAGTTCGATCCGAGCCGCGAGGATTCCGGCAAGACCGTCGTCGAGGGCGCCAAGAAGCGCCTGCGCAAGGAACTCGAAGCGCTGCTTCCGGAAGACGTCGCAAAATCCCATCCTGGATTTGTGGACAATGTCGCCAATGCGCGCGGCGAGTCGCGCGACGCGCAGATGCAGGCGATCCACGCTGCCTTGCGCGTACTGCTCGATCGCGTCGCGAGCCTGGATGAAGACCGCATCCTGCGCGCCTGGCTCGGCGCGATCAACGCGATGCTGCGCACCAGTTTCTATCAGTCGCCCGGCGGCAAGTCGCGCGAATACATCAGCTTCAAATTCGATCCTTCCAAGGTGCCGGATTTGCCGAAACCAAAACCCTATCGCGAGATTTTCGTCTACGCGCCGCGGGTTGAAGGCGTGCATCTGCGCTTTGGTCCGGTCGCCCGTGGCGGCTTGCGCTGGTCGGATCGGCGCGAGGATTTCCGCACCGAGGTGCTGGGCCTGGTCAAGGCGCAGATGGTCAAGAACACGGTGATCGTGCCGGTCGGATCCAAGGGCGGCTTCTTCGTCAAGCGTTCGCCCGTCAGCGGCGAGCGCGACGCGGTGCTGGCCGAGGGCGTGGCCTGCTATCGCCTGTTCATCAACGGACTGCTCGACATCACCGACAACCTGGTCGACGGCAAGGTGGTGCATCCGCAGAACTGCGTGCGCCATGACGCCGACGATCCGTATCTGGTCGTCGCTGCCGACAAGGGCACGGCGACATTCTCCGACATCGCCAATGCGGTCAGCGCCGAACACGGTTACTGGCTCGGCGATGCGTTTGCTTCCGGCGGCTCCGTCGGCTACGACCACAAGGCGATGGGCATCACCGCGAAGGGTGGCTGGGAATCGGTCAAGCGCCATTTCCGCGCGCTCGGCCGCGATTGCCAAAGTGAAGACTTCACCTGCGTCGGTGTCGGCGACATGTCCGGCGACGTGTTCGGCAACGGCATGCTGTTGTCCAGGCACACGCGCCTGCTCGCCGCGTTCGATCATCGCCACATCTTTCTCGATCCGAATCCCGATGCAGCAAAGTCCTTTGTCGAACGCGAGCGCATGTTCAAGCTGCCGCGTTCGTCGTGGGTCGACTACGACGCCAAGCTCATCAGCAAGGGCGGTGGCGTGTTCCCGCGCAGTGCGAAGTCGATTGCGGTTTCCGCGGAAGTGCGCGTGGCGCTCGGTATCGACGGCGATAACGAGGCGATGTCGCCGAATGAGTTGATGCGCGCAATCCTCAGGGCGCCGGTAGACCTGCTCTGGAACGGCGGCATCGGTACCTACGCCAAGGCCGAGAGCGAGACGAATGCCGATGTCGGGGATCGCGCCAACAACGCGATCCGCCTCAACGGCAAGGAACTGCGCTGCAAGATGATCGGCGAGGGCGGCAACCTCGGCTTCACCCAGCGCGGCCGCATCGAGGCCGCCTTGAACGGCGTGTTGCTGAATACCGACTTCATCGACAACTCCGCCGGAGTCGATACCTCCGATCACGAGGTCAATATCAAGATCCTGCTCAACGACGCGGTGCAGCGTGGCGAACTGAACTACGACGCACGCAACAAACAGCTTGCGGCGATGACCGACGAAGTCGAGCGCCTAGTGCTGCTCGACAATTACCGTCAGAACCAGGCCATCAGTCTCATGGAGCGCATGTCGGTGCCGCGTCTGGGCGCCAAGCAGCATTTCATCCGCACGCTGGAATCCCAGGGCTTGCTCGATCGCCAGATCGAGTTCCTGCCGACCGACTCGGAGTTCGCCGAGCGCAAGGCGCGCGGACTGGGCCTGACCCGCCCAGAGCTTTCTATACTTTTATCCTATTCCAAGATTGTACTTTTCCAGCAGTTGCTCGACTCGGACGTACCCGAAGACGCGTTCCTGTCCAAGGAACTGCGCCGCTATTTCCCGGAACCACTCCAGGACAAATACGCCGAGCACATGGAGCGGCATCGCCTGAAGCGCGAAATCATCGCCACGGCGGTGACCAATTCGATGGTCAACCGCATGGGCGCGACCTTCGTGTTGCGCATGGGCGAGGATACCGGCAAGACGCCGGCGCAAGTGGCACGCGCATTCAACATCGCGCGCGAAGTGTTCGACGCGCGCGATTTGTGGGCAGGCATCGAAGGCCTGGATGGCAAGGTCAATGGCAATGCGCAGATCAGCGCGCTGCTGGTGATCTGGTCGGCGCTGCGCAACTCGACACGCTGGCTGCTCAACCACACCGAAACCACGCTCGATATCGCCGCGGCGGTAGCGCGCTTCCACCAGGGCATGCGCGACCTGCGCATCCATCTGGTCGAGGCGATCACGCCGCGCGAGCGCGTCCGCTATGACGCCGACAAGCAACGCTGGATCGACTCGGGTTTTCCCGAGCCGCTCGCGGCGGATCTGGCCGTGTTGCCGACGCCGGGATCCGGCCTGGATATCATCCATGTCGCCGCCGATCACAATCTGAAGGTCGAGCGCGCCGCGGAAGTATACTTCGCCCTCGGCGAAGCTCTGCACCTGTCGTGGCTGATGGGCAAGATCGAGGAACTCCCCGTCGAATCGCGCTGGCACGCGCACGCACGTGGCAGCCTGCGCGACGAACTCTACACCCAGCATCGCGCACTCACCGCGCAGGTGCTGGAGCAGGGTGGCACGGGCAAGGGTGCCGAAATCGTCGATGCCTGGCTCAATCGCGACGACCCCGCACTGAAGTACACGCTCGGCATGTTCGCTGACATGCGCACGCAAGTCGTGACCGACTATCCGATCGTGTCGGTGGCGGTGCGGCGGCTCGCGCAATTGTTGCAGACTGGGGCGCATTGAAAAAAGGATCAAGACTGGCCGGGATGTAGGGTGCATTCCGCGGTCTTGAGTGGATAGCGATTTTGCCGCGCGTTGGGGACGCGTCGATCAGATCGGGCGGAGCAATTTGAACCAGAGCGATATCACCGGGCTGCTGCAGCGCTGGCGAGCGGGCGACAAGTCCGCCGAGGCCGAGCTTCTCGACGCCATCTATCCGCATCTGCGCGCTCTCGCTCAACAGGCATTGCGCGCGACAAACTATCGCCTCTCAATGCGGGCCACGGAACTGGTGAACGAGGCTTATCTGCGGCTCCTGGACCAACGTGCGCCATTCGAGAGTCGCGGCCATTTCAATGCGATCGCCAGCAGCGGCATGCGACGTGTATTGATCGTTGCTGCGCGCCCGCGCCGCGGAAAAACGCGGCGCGGATATCGATTGTAGGAAAAGGGGACGGATTGAGCTACCCCTGATTTATCGGACACCACAAAGCGAGGACAATCCTCGCACGGAGGTGTTCGATGGAAAAGCGTCAAAGGTTTACGACGGAGTTCAAGCGGGAAGCGGTACGGCTGCTGCAGAAATCGGGCAAGCCGGCTGCAGTTGTCGCGCGCGAGCTGGGTATCCCTCGCAACCGCTTGTACAAGTGGGCGCAGGATTCAGAGACAAAGGGCGAGCAGGCCTTTCGCGGCAGTGGTCGCCCCAAAGTCAGCAACGATGAATTGGCCGTCCTTCAGCGCGAGAATGCGCGGTTGAAGGAAGAGAATGAGATTTTAAAAAAAGCGGCGGCGTACTTCGCGCGGCAATTGCCGTGAGGTACGCGTGGATCAAGGAGCAAGCAGGTCATCCAGTGCGAACGCTGTGCGGTGTGCTCGGGGTTTCGACCAGCGGGTACTATGCTTGGCACAGCCGCAAGCCGAGTGCGCGGGCCCTGGACGATGCGCGTCTGCTGCAGCGAATCAAGCAATTGCATAGCGTGGCGCGTGAGGTCTACGGTACCGAACGTATGTGGCAAAGCTTGCGCAAGCACGGCGAGTCATGCGGCCGGCATCGTGTGCAACGTCTGCGGCAAACTCATGCGATTCAGAGCAAGCGTCGGCGTCGCTACCTGCGTACACGCAGCGCCTATCAGCGCGTGCCGGCAGCGCCCAATCACCTGGCGTGGCCGTTCACCAGTCCGGGGGTGGATCGCGTCTGGGTGGCCGACATCACGTACGTGCCGACGCGGCAAGGTTGGTTATACCTGGCGACGGTCATGGATATGTACACGCGTCGCATTGTGGGCTGGGCGATGAGCGCGCGCGCGGATCAATCCCTCGCCAGCGGCGCTCTGGCCATGGCGCTGACACAGCGTAAACCGGCCAAGGGTGTGATTCATCACAGCGACCAGGGCGTGCAGTACACCTGTAAGGCATATCAGCAGCAGCTACAGGATGCCGGTCTCGTGGCGAGCATGAGTCGGAAAGCAATGCCCTATGACAATGCCGTCATGGAAAGCTTTTTTAATTCACTCAAGCAAGAGCTGACGCACCACGAACGGTTCGACAATCGTGACGAAGCACGCAGCAAAGTGTTCGACTATATCGAGGTGTTCTACAACCGGGAGCGCCTACACAGCAGTCTAGGCTACCGCTCACCGTTGGAGTTTGAGAGACTGGCAGTAGCACTCAATTAACCTGTCCGAAAAATCGGGGGTGCTCCA
>JBBRTT010000051.1:0-27613 GCA_038244165.1 Lysobacterales bacterium
TTGAGGCATGATGAACTCCGTGCAACAGTGAGCGGGCCACAGTGGGTGAGTGGCGGCGCTCGGGGTTTGACCTCCACGTATCCCCGTCTTCGACCTAAACTGTTCGCTTGGGAACAGCTTCGGCACCCCGACGACGGTGACGATACGTGTGCGGATTTGGGCAGAATGCCCATGGCGGATGCCGGACTTGAATCCCAACGTTACTTGGATTTGAAACCGACGCCCGCATCTTGTTCAGCTCGGCCACCCCTTACGAAGAGACCGCGCGAAACCGTAGAATTGTACCTTGTCCACCCCGCTACGGACAAGCTGGCAGCAATCAAGACCAGCAAAACCCAGGCGGAGCCCAGGAAAAACCATGTCTGTAAGCATTAAAACTCCCGAGCAGATCGAAAACATGCGCGTCGCCGGCCGCCTGGCTGCCGAAGTGCTTGAAATGATCGCCCCGCACGTAAAAGCCGGTGTGACCACCGAGGAACTGGACCAACTGTGCTACGACCACATCGTCGGCGTACAGAAAGCGATTCCCGCGAATGTCGGCTACAAGGGTTTTCCGAAGACCGTGTGCACGTCGGTGAATAACGTCATCTGCCACGGGATTCCCAGCCACGCCAAGACCCTCAAGGACGGCGACATCGTCAACATCGATGTCACTGTGATCAAAGACGGCTGGCATGGCGACACGAGCCGCATGTATTACGTCGGCGAGCCTTCGGTGCTGGCCAAGCGCCTGTGCACGGTCACCTTCGAGGCGATGATGAAAGGCATCCAGGTGGTGCGTCCTGGCGCGACCCTGGGCGATATCGGCCATGCGATCCAGCAGCATGTCGAGGCCGAGCGTTTTTCCGTCGTGCGCGAATATTGCGGGCACGGCATCGGCACGATCTATCACGAAGATCCGCAGGTGTTGCACTACGGGCATCGCGGCGTCGGCCTGCGTCTGGAAAAAGGCATGACGTTCACGGTCGAGCCGATGGTCAATGCCGGCAAGCCGCAGACGCGCCTGTTGCCGGACGGCTGGACCGTGGTCACCCGCGATCATTCGCTGTCAGCGCAGTGGGAGCACACCATCGCCGTCACCGACGACGGCTTTGAAATCTTGACGCCCTGGCCGAGTGCTGCGTGCTGACGCGATGCGAAGTAACGCATCGCGTACGCGTACGAGAGTGAGCCATGGACGGCGAACGGAAGCGCCGCCACGGATGGCTGCTTGAACAGGGTATTCTGACTGGCCGATCCCACCTCCGCGACTCGCCGTGATAGTTCTTCCAAATACGATGCCAATGCCGCGCCTGCCTCCAACGGTGCCGCGCTCGGGTGTTTCCGACGTTGCGCGACTGGCGTTGCGCCAATTGCTCGGCGACGTCGACCGCCAGCTCGCCGAAGCGTTTCGCGCCGGCGGCGATGTCGATGCCCTGATCCGCGCCCGCGCCGATGCGGTCGAGCGCATCGTCGTACATGTCTGGACCGCGTGCGTCGGCGAAGCGCCGGGACTGGCCTTGTATGCAAGCGGCGGCTTCGGCCGCGGCGGACTGTTTCCTTTTTCCGACGTGGATCTGCTCGCGCTGTGCCAATCGCAAACCCCGGCCTGGTCTGCGCGCGCGCTGGAATCGTTCTTCACCTGTTTATGGGATATCGGCCTGAAGCCCGGGCACGCGCTGCGCACGCTCGCCGAGTGCCGCGCGCTCGCCGCGGGCGATGCGACAATTTATACAAATCTGCTCGACGCGCGCCGGATTGCCGGCGCAGCGACGGTCGATGCTGGTCTGGCCGCGCTGCTCGACGATGCGCAAATCTGGCCGCCGGCGCAGTACTTGGCCGCGCGCCGCAGCGACCGCCAACAACGCCACGCGCGTTTTGACGACACGGCCTACAACCTGGAACCCAATCTCAAGGAAGGCCCCGGCGGCTTGCGCGCCGTGGACCTCATCCATTGGCTTGGCCGACGCCTGTTCGATGCCGCAGGATTTCCCGCGCTGGTAAAGCGCGGCATCTTGTCCGCGTCCGAGGTCGCCGCGATTGAGCAGGCGCAAGCGCTGATGCGGCGGATTCGATTTGCGCTGCATCTGACCGCCGGGCGCGCGGAAGAACGCCTGCTGTTCGACTTTCAGCGCAGCCTCGCAACGCAATTTGGCTTCACCGACGAGCACGGACAGAACCTGGCCGTCGAGCAATTCATGCAAGGCTACTATCGCGCCGCGATCGTGCTGGCACGCTTGAGTGCGCGTTTTCTGAGCCGCTGCGAAGAAGTGCTGGACGAGGATTCGGATGCGCGCCCGCAGCGCCTGAGCCTGGATTTCGTCAGCATCGGCGGACGCCTGGATTGCGATCCCGCGGATCTGTTCACGCGCCGTCCGGCGGCGCTGATCGATGTGTTCCGCGTCTGGGGCGAGCACACGCAAGTCAAAGGGTTACGCGCCGACCTGGTGCGGCGCCTGGACGAGGCCTTGCTCATGTCGGGTGACGCGCTCGCCGACGACGCGGACGTCAACGCCGCGTTTTCGCGCCTGTTGCGTCAAGGCGCGCCCGCCGTCGAAGCGATCGCGCGCATGAACCGCTACGGCGTGCTCGCACGCTATTTGCCCGCGTTCGGGCGTGTCGTCGGGCGCATGCAATACGACCTTTTCCATGTGTATACGGTGGACGAACACACCATCCGCGTGCTGCGCAATGTGGCGCGTTTTGCCGACGCGAATAGCTGCCAGGAATTTGCCCACGCGCATGAACTGTGGACCAGGCTGGCCAAACCCGAACTGCTGCTTCTCGCGGCCTTGTTCCATGACATCGCCAAGGGCCGCGGCGGCGATCATTCCGAGCTGGGCGAAACCGAAGCACGTGAATTCTGCGCGCGCCTGCGCTTGGCGCCCGCCGACATCGATCTGGTCGCCTGGCTGGTGCGCCGACACCTGCTCATGAGCGTGACCGCACAGCGCCAGGACATCACCGATCCGGAAGTCGTGCAGCGTTTTGCCGCCGACGTCGCCGATTGGGATCGGCTGGATTATCTGTATCTGCTGACCGTCGCCGATATCTCCGGCACCAGTGCGAAATTGTGGAATTCGTGGAAAGATAGACTTTTGTCAGATTTATACATCAGCGCGCGCTACACCTTGCGCAGCGGTGTGGAGCAGGCGCCCAACACGGACGAGCGCGCACAGGATTGCAGGCGCCAGGCACGCGCGCTTCTGCTTGCGCAGGGTGTCGATGAAGCCGCCGTCGAGCGCGTATGGATGGACTTCCCCGAGCGCAGCTTCCTGCGCTTCACCCCCGAACAGATCGCGTGGCAGACCGTCGGAATCGCCAACTTCGATCATGCCGGGCCGCTGATCCTGATCGAAGCGCAAGGCGCGCGCGGCGGTACCGAGATCTTCGTGCATGCGGCCGATCGCGATGGCCTGTTCGCCGCGATTACCGCCGTACTGGATCGCTTGCGCCTGTCGGTGCAGGACGCGCGCGTGGTCACCTCGCGCAGCGGCATGAGCCTGGACAGTTTTCTCGTGCTCGACAGCGATGGCCGCGCCCTGGGCGACCCGGCGCGGATCGCCCGTGTGCAGCGCGCCTTGCTGCAGGCGCTCACTCACACGCCCTATCGAGCAGAGTTGGCGGCGCGTGCACCGTCGCGCTCGCTGCGCCATTTTCCGATTGAGACGCGGATCGAATTCAGTGCGCCCGTGCGTGGTCGCACTCAGCTCGCCGTGGTTTGCGCCGATCGGCCGGGGCTGCTCGCGAGCATCGCGCACCTCTTTCGCGAACGCCGCATTCGCGTGCATGATGCGCGCATCGCCACCTTCGGCGAACGCGTGGAGGATTTCTTCTTGATCAGCGACGAACACGATGCGCCGCTTGCCGAAGGCGCACGCCAGGATCTGCATGCAGCAATGACGCTGCTGCTCGACACACACAGGGAACACCATGGAGCAGCTTGAGACCTTGATCGATTCAGCCTGGGAACGCCGTGCCGAATTGAGCCAGAGCGAAATCGAAACGCATCTGCGCCCGGCAATCGAGCAGACGCTCGACTTGCTGGAGAGCGGCGAGCGCCGCGTCGCCGAAGCCGACGGGCAGGGCGGCTGGCGCGTCAATCAATGGCTGAAGAAGGCGGTGCTCTTGTACTTTCGCACCAACGCCAATCGCCTGATGGCCGCCGACCCGGCGCCGTATTTCGACAAGGTGCCGCTGCGTTTTGAAGGCTTCGACGAGGCGCGTTTCCGCACGCTCGGCGCGCGCGCCGTGCCGGGTGCGATCGTGCGCCGTGGCGCGCACATCGGCAAGGACGTCGTGCTGATGCCGAGTTTCGTCAATATCGGCGCGAATATCGGCGCGGGCACCATGGTCGACACCTGGGCAACGGTCGGCTCGTGTGCACAAATTGGTAAAAATGTACATTTGTCGGGCGGCGCCGGCATCGGCGGAGTACTCGAACCATTGCAGGCTGCACCGACCATCATCGAGGACGATTGTTTCGTCGGTGCGCGTTCGGAAGTTGTCGAAGGCGTCGTCGTTGAACGCGGCAGCGTGATCGGCATGGGCGTGTTCATCGGACAGTCCACGCGAATATACGATCGCGCCACCGGACAGATCCACCAGGGCCGTGTGCCCGCCGGAAGCGTGGTCGTTTCCGGCAGCCTGCCGGCGAAGGATGGCAGCCACAGCCTGTACGCAGCCGTGATCGTAAAGCGCGTCGATGAAAAGACGCGCGCTAAAACATCGATCAATGAACTGCTGCGCGACTGAGAATTCAAGATGGTAAAAGTATACGGTTTGGACAAATGCAGCACGTGCCAGAAAGCGCGCAAGTGGCTGGATCGGCACAAGGTCGCGCACGAGTTCATCGATTATCGCGAGCAACGCGTCGATCCAGCGACGCTGAAGTCGTGGGCCAAGGCGGTCGATGGCTGGGAAAAACTCGTCAATCGCACCGGCATGACCTGGCGCAATCTTGCACCTGCGCGCAAGACACCCGGTTCCGATCCCGAGTGGCTGTTGCTGATCAAGGAATACCCTGCACTGGTGCGGCGCCCGGTAGTCGTGCGCGACGCTGAAGTGAGCCTGGGGTTCAGCGACAAGCTGTTTGCGAAGATGTTCGATCAATGAGCGGCATTGTCGAGCTGACCAGCGAGCTGGTGCGCCGCGCCTCGGTGACGCCCGAGGATGCTGGCTGCCAGGCGCTGATCGCCGTGCGCCTGCAGCACGCGGGATTTTCCATCGAGCATTTGCGCTACGGCGCGGTCGACAACCTGTGGGCGACGCACGGCACCGCGAAACCCGTGCTTGTGTACCTGGGTCATACCGACGTTGTGCCGACCGGGCCGGAAGCCGATTGGAGCAGCCCGCCGTTTACGCCGACCATTCGCGATGGCCGTCTTTACGGCCGTGGCACGGCCGACATGAAATCCGGCGTTGCCGCGATGACGCTGGCGCTGGAAGCGTTCGTCGCTGCGCATCCCAAACATTCCGGCACCGTTGCCCTGCTGCTGACCAGCGACGAGGAAGGTCCGCTCAATCACGATGGCGTGCGCCGCGTGGTCGAGGAGTTTCGACTTCGCGGTCAGGGCATCGATTTCTGCATCGTCGGCGAGCCGTCATCGGCCGAACGTCTCGGCGACATCGTGCGCGTCGGTCGCCGCGGTTCGCTGTCGGGGTCATTGAGCGTGCGCGGGATACAAGGCCACGTCGCCTATCCGGACAAAGTGCGCAACCCGATCCATCTGGTCGCGCCCGCACTGGCGGAACTGAGCGTCACGCGCTGGGACGAGGGCAACGACGAGTTTCCGCCGACCTCGTTTCAGATATCGAATATTCATTCGGGCACCGGCGCGCTGAACGTTGTGCCGGGCGTGCTCGAGGCCAAATTCAACTTTCGCTATTGCACGGCGAGCACGGCGCAGAGTCTGCGTGATCGCACCGAGGCGATTCTGCGCAGGCACGGGCTGGATTTCAGCCTGGATTGGGACCTGTCCGGCGAACCGTTTCTGACCCGGGCCGGCGCGCTGCGCAATGCAGTCGAGGCGGCGATAAGGAATATTTGTGGAATTGTTACAAAAGCCGACACCGGCGGCGGAACCTCGGACGCACGCTTCATCGCGCCCCTGGGCGCTGAAGTGATCGAGGTCGGCCCGATCAATGCATCGATCCACAAGCTGGACGAGCATGTGGCGCTGGATGACCTGGAAAAGCTGCCGCGCCTGTATCGGCGCATCGCAGAGTTGTTGCTGCATGCCCCGCACAGCGAGTAACGTTCGCCTCAGTGCAGGGGTCAAACGCTGGTGAGTGGCAAAAGAAAACGTGTTGTTACGCTGCTGACGCTGGCGCTCATTTCGCTGGTGGCGCCTGTCGTGCACGCCTCGACAGTGCTAGTGCCGGCGGAACACAGTCACTCAAGCCAAGGCGGCACCACGACCTGGCATCTGAATCGTTCGGTTCTGGACGCGCTCGGCATCCACGTCAGTGCGACAAAGGCAACGATAGCCTTGCCGTCGTCAGCCAAGCGCAGCAGCTACAGTGAGCTGAAGTTCGATGCGCTGGACACGACCGCATTTCGTTTTCGCGAGTCGCAGGGCTTGCCACGTGCCCTGACTGGCGGAGCGTTGCGTCATACAGGCGGATTTGTCCTGGATTTTCCTGGCGGCCGCGCCGATCTGCGCGGCTTCGCGTTGCGGCCGTCCTCACGCGCGGCGTTTGCGCTGGATGTAGTCGACGCCAACAACCACGTCTGGTTTACCCTCGATCACGGCCACTACCAGCTGGAAGAGGCCAATCGCACGTTCGCGATGCGCTACATGAATCTGCGCATTTCGCCGCATTTTGCACAAATGCTCAAAAATCCCGGCTTGGCTGATCTGGCCGTTGGCGGTGTCGACACGCTGTCACCGTTGGCCACCGGCGAGGTGGTATCGGCGACCAGCGGAACCTGCAGCGCGCCATGGCCTGGCCAGGGCGGCGCGGTCGCGGACATCCAGATGGTGTACCAGAGCTCGGATGCAGAGACGGGAATGCCCGACGCCATCCACTTCATGCGCTGCGGCCTGCCCGACGGCAGCGGCGGTTATGTCGATGCGACGTGCACCGCCGCCAGCACGGATCGCTACGTCGTATTGGCGCCGGATACGAGTCTGCGCAATATCGGCACCACGACCGTATCCTGGCATCAAATGTTTTCATTGCCTTCTGCGCCCTACAACAATGACCAGCATCCGTTTCTGGTCTGGAATCTGTACCGCGTGGATGCTGATGGCGCATTGCATCAGCTGGGTGCTTCCGGTGCCAAGCACGCATTCAATACGATCAACCAGACGTGCGGCTGCAGCGACCACCAGAACAACTATCCCACCTGCGAAGACAGTTATTCCAACTACAGCAACGATATCGCTGCAACCCAAATCCCGAACTACCTGGGGCCGCGCAGCGAGATCATCCCGGCGACCGGGCGATGGGGGCGGTGTTTGTCGGTATTCGACAAGAACTGCAACAGCGTGCAGGACAGCGATGCCGGCGCGCAGAACGATTTCCAGTATCGCCTGCGCGTGCGCGAGAACCAGATCACGGCTACTGCGCAACCCGGCGCAAACTACTATTTCGAATACTGGTACGTGATCCGCGATCAAGGCAACATCTACGACGCGATGGGCTATCGCCCGGTGAGTTTCGCCAAGGGCCCCGGCAGCGCAGGCGCGTACCTGTGGAATGTCACCGCGGCAACGTTTGCAAACGGAGCGGTGGTGAATTTGTGGGTCGATCCAGCCAATCCGCCTGCGGGAGCGAGCAACAGCCAGTTGACCACGCCCGAAGGACATGCACGCGTTGCCATGCGTACGACGGCGCTTGGCGGCGGCCTGTATCGCTACGATTACGCAGTGATGAATCTGGATTTCGCGCGCGCTCAGATCGATCCACTGCACCCAGCCGAACCCAATCTGCACGTTCTGTCGGCCACGGGATTTTCCGCGTTCGCCTTGCCGATCAGCCCAGGCGTGGCAGTCACGAATTTCGTGTTCAGCGACCCGGACGAAGATCCCAGCAATGACTGGGGCGCGACGCAATCGGCCACGACCTTGCGCTGGCAAGCGCCTGCTGGCCACACCCTGGATTGGGGCACCCTGTACCGGTTTTCCTTTACTGCGAATCGCGCACCCGTTGCGGCAAGCGCGACGCTTGACGTCGCCAGCTCAGGATCCCCTGCTGGATACCTGTCGGCGACACTTGCGCCGCTGGATGATTCCATCTTCCGCGATGATTTTGACGGCCCGTAGCCGGGTGATTGATTGGGGCGTAACTGTGCGATGCTTTCCCACGACGGCGAGACGACGGGCTGCGCTGCGATGAGATGGACACTGATCGATCTATTCGGCAGGCGAGCGGCAGCGACTCTCGCCGGCATTCTGGCGTTGTCGTTTGCTAGCGCATCGCCGCACGCGGATTCCTCGTGGTGGCAGATCAGCGCGGCGCTCGACTACACGCCGCACGGGTCTCAGCCGGGCCTGGCTCACGCCTTTGTCAGCAGCGACAACTGCGCCGGTTGCCACGCCAGCTACGACAACAACGATCCGACTTTTTTCCCCTGGAACACCTGGGCCGGATCGATGATGGCGAACGCGACGCGCGATCCAGTGTTCTGGGCAGCGCTTGATGTTGCCAATCACGATCAGCCCGGCGTCGGCGATTATTGTCTACGCTGCCACACGCCAAGCGGCTGGTACGGCGGACGCGTGGTCAAGACCGGGAGCGGAACCGTCGACGGCAGCAATGGCTGCCTGCTTCAGGGCAACTACACCTCCAGCGATGCCGGCGATTACAGTGGCGAATCCTGCCATTTCTGCCATCGACTGATGAACCAGGGACCGCAGGGACAGGCCGCGTACCATGACAACGCGAACGTCTGGCTCGACGACGGCGATTGCGCCGGTGTCGGCCAGCCGTGCCGGCGCGGGCCCTATACGTACGTGATTGGTGACCCGGTTGCAGACCCACCTCACCCATGGGCCTATTCCAGCTATCACCAGCAAAGTGAAATTTGCGGCGTTTGCCACAATGTCACAACGCCCGACACCAGTGCCGGGCCGCTCAAGACCCTGATCGGCGCCGACGGTGTCGATAGCGGCATTCCGTTTCCCGCCGAACGCACGTTCAGCGAATGGCAGCAGAGTGATTTTGGCGACCTGATCTTCCGCGATCGTCTTGGTGACGCCTCAGCTTTCACTCCCGCGCTTGCCCGCGGCGAGCAATGCCAGGGATGCCATATGCCGACGAGTGCGGATCCGACGGCCTACGCCTGCACCCTGGCCGACATCGGATCGCGCAGTGGCAATCTGGCGACGCACAGTCTTGCCGGCGGCAATATCTGGGTGCCTTCGATTCTCGGCGGCGAGTACGGCCCCGCACTGTTTCGCACGTCGGCGTATGCGCAAACAATCTCCTCGGCGCAACAGATGCTGCAAGGCGCCGCGCATGTCGATCTTGCGCCGGGTGCCTTCATCGCGCCAACCGCGAGCATCCCGGGCTCGCTGGCATTGAACATCCGCGTTACCAATCTGAGCGGGCACAAATTGCCGACCGGCTATGCGGAGGGCCGGCGCACGTGGCTGAACGTGCAAGTGCGCGACGCAAATTCCGCGCTGATCGGCGAAAGCGGCGCCTACGACGCGGGCACGGGCGTGCTGACCACCGACGCTCAAGCGCGCGTCTATGAAATCCTGCAGGGAATCTGGGACAGCAGTGGCGGCGGCAGTTGCCGCACCGACGTGGCCGGCGCCGCGCAGTTTCATTTCGTGCTGAACAATTGCATCGCGAAGGACAACCGGATTCCGCCACTCGGGTTCGCCGGCGGCAGCGATCCGGAAACCATGCCCGTGGCGTATACGTATCCGCCAATCGGCGCAGCGCGCCTGGTCAACTACGACGACGCGGCTTACAGCTTCAGCGTGCCGGCCGCCACGCCGCTGCCGCTGCGAGTTACCGCAACCCTGTTCTATCAGACCTCAAGCAAGGAATACATCGAGTTCCTGAACAACCAGGCGTCGGCATTTACCGGCGAAAACACCCTGTGCAGTGGCGCTCCCGGGCGGCCATTCACGGTCGGTCCGCAGGCGCGCACGCGCGGGATGTATCTTTATCAACTTTGGAACAATGCGCCAAATGACGCGGGCCAGCCCGGCTACGGCAAGTCACCGCCGCAGCAGGCGGGTAATGTCGCGCGCGTGCGCGTGCCTTAACGCCAGAGCTTCCACTCTCAGAAACCAGAGCTTCCACTCCTCCTGCGCAGAAACGCCAAGGCATCCACTCGTCCTGCGGCCGAGCGGATAACTTTTCTTTACTCAGGCATCCGGCAACTGCTCCTGCATTGCTCTACCTCCGGCATCCATGCCGTCGCCTGCCCTTCGCCGCTACGCGGCCAGCTACGCTGTTCGCGCCGCTCCTGCGGCGCAGTGCCCGTGCAAAGAAAAGTCACCAAATGAAAGCCCGTCGATCTGCGCCTCCAGAGGGTCTGCACCGCAAATCTGTATTGGCGCGAAGCGCCCGGTCCAATAACCTGGCGCCAGAAATTGCGTTGTCGTCAAGCAACTCGCTCGATACCAAAGGCTTGTCGTGCTTCCGTCTTCCCCGACGAACACGTAATACCATCTACGCAGGACTTCCGTGCTTGTGTGCAGCTCCTCCATGGACACAGGCCACGTGCTTTCTTTCTTGGTGACTTTTTTCTTTGCACGAGCACTGCGCCGCAGGAGCGGCGCGAACAGCGTAGCTGGCCGCGTAGCGGCGAAGGGCAGGATGCCCTGAGTAAAGAAAGAAGTTACCCGCTCCTCCGCAGGAGGAGTGGAAGCACTGATTACGAAAGTTACCCGCTCCTCAGCAGGAGGAGTGCAAGCTCGGGAGTGAAAGAAGAAATTAGTGCAACGCAGGCGTCAACACTAAAGTATACTTTGTCTCGCCCGGCAGGAACGACGTTGCCTTGCCCTGGGCCCAGTCGGCATGACCCGCGCCATAAAACGGTGATAGCGGGTTGTCGCTCTGCCCTCCCGGCATGTGGAAATAGCCGTATTCCTCGTGACCAGGTTCGACCGCGAAGCGCTCGGATGCGCCGAAGCTGGCGCCCTGCACGCGCGGCATGTTCGAGTCGCCGGGCAGGCGTTCGCTCGGCATGTCGAGCAGCCAGCTCATTCCCGGCAAGGCTCCACTCAATGGGTGCCTGATGCGCGTTGCGTCGAACTCGCCCCAGGTACGCGCAGCCAGCCCGCCTGGCTGAGCACCCAGGCGTTGGGCCACGCGCTCGGCACACTTCTGCAGCAGGTCTTCCCACGTCGTATAGCCGGGCGGCAACAGGTGCGCAGGTCGTTGCAGCAAGATCGCATCCACCAGCACTTCGGCCTGGGCTATATGCGGCAAGGTGAAATCCTTGGACTTTTCACGCATGGCCGCAGCGAATCCGTCCAGAATTGTATCGACGACTTCCAGGCGGAAGCTGCGCGTGAGGCGATAGCTGACCGATGCGGGGTCGGCGTGATCGCTCCAGTCCTGAGTATACTTTTTCATTTCCGCCAGCGCCGGTACGTCGCCGGCACGCTTGAATGTATCCAGCAGCACGTCGTGCCAGCGAGCCATAAACAGGGCGCGATCGTCGAGCTGGATTGTGAGCATGTCGTCGGGGGCGAAATGATCCTTGGCTTTCAGATCCTCGCGGATCTGGCGCGCACGCGCGCCGAGGTCGTAGCCGCCGTCGCCGAGCTTGGCGAAGTCCGCGCCTTCGAAATCCATGGTGCGAGCGTTCGCGGTCCAGATCCGCTGCGCCGGCGGGTTCGGCAGGCGCGGGTATTCGGCAGCCTCCAGCCAGCCGTTCCAGCCGGTGCCAGGGGTGCTCCAGTCCGACGGCAACTGTGGATCGTAGCCGCCGCTGCGTTTCGGAATGCGTCCGGCGATGGTCCAGCCGATATTGCCGGCGCGGTCGCCGACGACAAAGTTCTGCGGCGGCATGCCACTCGCGTTGGCGACGTCGAGCGCTTCGTCCACACTTTCGGCGACATCGATCCGGGCCAGGTCCAGATTGACGCCGCCTGGCTGCAGCGCTGTCCACGCCAGCGCCAGCGGTGTGCCGTCGGCATCTTCGGCCAGGATCGGGCCCCACTCGGTATCGCGCACGCTGATTTTCACATCTGCTGCATTGTGGATTTTGATAATTTCTTCATTTTGTGACAGCGCCTGCGAGCCGGTGGCATTGCGGTAATGGCCCTTGTCGGCTGCATCGATGCTGACGCGCACCCAGTCCATCCAGTCGCCGTAGCTGTTGGTGAATGCCCAAGCGACATGGCGATTGCTGCCGGCCACCATGGCCGGCACGCCGGGCAGAGTGACGCCGATCAGGTCCACGCTTTCCCCGGCGCGGCGCGGGTTCGGGTATTGCAGGCGCGCGCGAAACCACAGGTTCGGCACGCGCAGGTTTAGATGCATGTCGTTGGCGACCAGGGCCGCGTGAGTTGAAGTCAATTCGCCGTTCACGGCAAAGCTGTTGCTGCCCGTCGTTGTGTGCGGTTCGACGGCCGGCGGCGGCATGTGCAGTAGTTTTGGATCGACCTTGCGCAGGTCCACGTCGTCCGCGGACGGCAGGGCAGGGTACTTCATCGGTGGCCCGAGTAGTGGCGCATCCCAGGGTCCGCCGCCGCTGGCCAGGAATTTGTATACATTGTCGCCGAGCGCCGCTTTGATCCGCGCAAATGCCAGCTCGCGCGCATTGCTGGTGTCGTTGAGGTCGAAGAACATCGCATCGGCCACCAGGATGCAGTCGGTTTCGCCCCACGGGTTGGGTGCCGAACCTAGCAGCCAGTATTCCCATGGCCGTGAAGTCAGGGCGGTGAGTCCCACATTGACGCCATCGCGGTAAGCGGCGATGTCCGCGCGTTCGTCTGCTGTCGCTGCGGCGAGAACTTTCTCCGCCCGGGCGCGCATGCGGAATGGCCGCCGCTGCTTGTCCATCGGCAATGCGGCCGCGCCGACCAGTTCGGCCAGTTCGCCGGCGGCCGCGCGCCGTGCCAGGTCCATTTCGAAGTAGCGTTCCTGGGCGTGCACGAAACCCAGAGCGAACGACGCGTCACGCCGGTTCGCGGCCTTGATCGAGGCGACACCGAGCGCATCGCGCGTAATCGTCGCGGCTGAAGCAAGCCCCGGCGTGCTCAACTCGCCGTTCAATCGCGGCAGGCTTGCGCGCACGAGCAACCAGACACCTGCCAGCGCAGCGAGGATCAGGACGACAAGCACAAGCAACAGGCGGCGCAGCAGAGGGCGGCGTTTGGGCATGATCGATACACACTATGCAGAGGAAGATTGAGCGTCAATGGTAAAGCATCCTCGACGAACGCTGTTGCTATCGGCACGCGCCGCTGCGACGCTATGCAGATACCGCGGAGAAAGACAGGGTCGGAGTGGGTGGCATGAGCGAGGGGGACGACAGCGGTGGTGGCATGACGGTTGAGCCGACGGTGGTGCTGATCCGGCGCATCCGCGCAGGCGACAAGGACGCACGCGAACTGCTGCTGCGGCGCTTTCTGCCGTTGCTGCAACGCTGGGCGCATGGCCGCCTGCCGCGTCAGATGCGCGATCTGAACGAAACCGACGATCTGGTCCAGGTTACCCTGGTCAAGGCCTTGGCCCGGCTCGACCAGTTCGAGAGCGCCGGCCCCGGCGCATTCCTGGCGTATTTGCGCCAGGCACTGCTCAATCAGGTACGCGACGAGATCCGCCGCCACCAACGCCGTCCCGAGCATGCAGAAATTGATGTCGAGTTGAGCGACCCGGACGCGCCTGCGCTGATCGAGCGCATCGTCGGCAGCGAACGCGTTCGCGCCTATGAGCAGGCGCTGGCGACGCTGCCCAAACGCCAGCAGAGCCTCATCGTCATGCGCGTGGAATTCGGCATGAGTTATCCGGAAATCGCCGCAGAAGTCGGCAGCACGGCCGATGCGGTGCGGGTCATGGTCGCAAGAGCGATCGTGCTGTTGTCGCACGCCCTCGGTGAGGACAAGACCTAGCAGTTCGATTTGTTCGGTTCACGCAATCCGTGACGTTTGTGTGAAGACAGAGCGTCAAGAGCGAGCCAAAAGGTCCCAGCGGATGAAACCAGAACCCAATAGCAACGACGAACTCGAGCGCCTCGCCGCGCGCATCGCCGATGACGAGCCGGTCACCTGGCCGGCAGGCGCGCCGGGCGACCAGGCGGTGCAGGGCCTGCGCGAGATGCAGCAACTGGTGCAGGGCTTTCGCCATCTGCAGATCAGCGCCGTCGCCCCGCGGACGCCCACGTCGAACCGTTTCCGTTTTGGCTCGTTGACCGTCCTGGAGCCGCTGGGCAGCGGCGCGCAGGGCGATGTCTGGCGTGCCTACGATCCGCTGCTGGACCTGCAGGTCGCGCTGAAATTGCGCAAGATCGAGTCGGGTGTGCTGGCGCATGATTTTCTCGACGAAGCGCGGCGGCTGGCGCGCGTGCGCCAGGCCAATATCGTCAGCATCTATGGCGCCGCCGTGCACGAGGGCCGCGCCGGTCTGTGGATGGAGCTCATCCGCGGCACGTCGCTGGCGCAGTTGCTGACCCAGCACGGGCCGTTTCCGGCCGAAGAAGTGCGCGGCATCGGCCTGGATCTTTGCCACGCTCTGGCTACCGTGCATCGGCACGATCTGTTGCATGGCGACATCAAGACCGAAAACGTGATGCGTGAAGTCTCCGGACGCATCGTGCTGATGGATTTCGGCGCAGCGCGCGAACTGGACTCGGCGCAGACCTCGGTGGTTTCCGGAACGCTGCATTATCTGGCGCCGGAAGTATTGCGCGGCGCAGCGCCGTCACCGGCCAGCGATATCTACGCGCTCGGCGTACTCCTGTTCCGTCTGCTCACTAACACATATCCTTACGCGGCATCGGACCTGGAAGGCTTGCTGCGCGAACAGGACGGCGGTGCCTGCGCGCGGTTGTCGAAGCTGCGCCCCGGCTTGCCGAAAACGCTCGTGCAGGCAGTCGAATGCGCCATCCAGGTCGATCCGGCAAAGCGTCCCGCCAGCGCACTGGCTTTTGCGGCAGCGCTGACTGCCTCATCGGAGGCCGCAGCTTTCGGGTGGCGGCAGATATTGGCGTTGCTGGCCGTAACCGGTTTCGCCGTGGCGGGTGCTGCGCTGGGATTGAGTTATTGGCGCACCGCCCCGGCATGGCAGGCCGAGGCGGCGTTCTATCGCATCGACTCGCGTGGCAGCATCGCGTTGAACGATGGCGCAATGGTCGCGATCGGCGACCGCCTCGCGTTGCAGTTTCGCAGCAGTCAACCGGCCTATGTATACATTTTCGATGACGATGGCTCCGGCCAGACGGCGGTGCTGTTTCCGCTCGCTGGCCTGAAGCCGGAAAATCCGCTGACGGCAAACACCGAGCATCGTTTGCCCGGCGCGACGGACGCTACCGCCCTGACCTGGCAAATCAGCAGCAGCGCCGCACGCGAGCAATTCATCGTCATCGCCGCCGACGCGCCGCAACCGCAACTCGAACGCCGCATCGCCGCGTGGCAGCACGCCGGCATCGCCGGCGCGGCGCGCGGCGCGCTGGAATTGGCGGCGGATACGAATGCCACGGCGCTGGATAATGCCGACCTGCACCAGGTGCTTGCAGAACTCGACCGCAACTCCGTTGAACATGTGCGGCGCTGGCGCTTTGTGTTCCCGCATGCCTCGCCATAGCAGGATTCTGGCAAGATAGCGCTGCAATGAACATGTAGCGCGGCAGGCTGAGGTGATTGAATCGGCGTGAACAGGTTGGAGTGAGTCAGGTCGGGGTGAGAAATTCCATGTTCGTCAGAATAGGAGTTTGCGCAATCCTGTCGTGGCTGATCGCGTGCGCGACAGTCTGCGCGGCCCGCGCCCACGCGCCAGTTCGGCCTGCGTCCGATCCGCAGGTGGATGCGATCTATCTCGCCCTTGGCCAGGGCGATAACGCGAAGGCGACTGCAGCCAGTGCGGACTTGCTCGCCGGCGTTGCCAATACGGACCCGCGTCGCGCGATGACTCTGCAAACCAGGCTCGACGTGCTCTGGCAATGCGCGCTGCTCGACAAGGCTGATGGCCAAGCCCTGAGCGATGCCGTGAAGGAGTTCGCCGAGCACGATCCGCGCGGATCCGCGCTGCTGCAGCATTTGGCGATCGCTACGGCGCTGGCGCGCAAGGACATGCAAGCAGCGTTTGCGCTGACCGAGGCCGGCCTGGCCGATGCGCAACATGCGTCCGTTGAGGAAACCGCCGAATTGCATTACCTGCAGGCGCGCGCAGCGGCGACGCTCAACGGACGCCTGCCGCTGGCAAGGGATCAAGCCCAATTGGCGTTGGCGTTCTGGCAGGGCCAACACGACCTGCGGGCGCGCTGGCACGAAGCGGAGATGGACTACATCATCGGCACTGCCTATTCGCATACCGGCAGCGCACACGATGCGCTGGAATGGCTGGAGCGCGGTTCGAAACTGGCGGCCGGCAGCTTTGGCGACGACAGCCTGGCGCGCATCCGCATCGACATGGACCGTTCGAGCGTGCTGCTGGAACTGGCCCGCAGTCGCGAATCGCTGGATCTGCGCGAGGCGTTGTTCGCGGCGACGCGGCAACGCTACGGGGAACATAGCAGCGAAGCAGCAAAAGCCGAAGGATTGATCGGAGCGACCCTGCAGGAAATCGGCGACTATCCGTCCGCGCGCGAACGCTACACCCACGCCGAAGCGGTTATCGCGGAGCTGTCAAACGCTCCCAGCCACGACCGCGCGCTGATCGCGAACAACTACGGCAATCTGTTGCAGGAGATGGGCGAGGAAGGTGCCGCGCTCGCGCACTATCGCCGCGCGATCCAAGCCTGGGGCGATAGTGAGCAGACCACCCATGTACGTGCGGTCGTCACCGCAAATATCGGCAACACTGAATTCCGTCTCGGCCACTATCAGGATGCGATCGCGGATTTCCAGCACGCACTGGCGTTGCGCGAACAATCCGACGGCAAGGACAGTCCGGGACTGGGCTATGCGCTGGAAGGCTTGGGATCCTCGTGGCTCGTGCTCGGCAACTATGTTGAAGCCGAGGCCTACTATCGGCGTGCACTGGCCGCACGTGGTCGCGCCCTGACTCCCGACCATCCCACGCTGGGACCGTTGAATTTCGGTCTGGCGCTTGCTCTGTGGGGGCGCGGCGATATCGATGGCGCGTTCGATTTGGCCGCCCAGACGGCCAAACACCAGCAGGCCATGTTGAGCACATTCGCCGCGGGTTTTTCCGAGCGGCAAAGCGTGGCCTATCGTCAATTGCTGATGCCTGCAAGCGCGCTGGTGGTGACCCTTGCGGCGCGGCGCGGCGACGCCGCCAGCATAGCGACGGCCTGGCAGTTGTCGATGGTCGAGCGCGGTCTGCTTGCGCGTGCGCAGGCACAGCGGCTGGCGGCGGTGCGCGCGGCGCATGATCCGGCACTGGCCACTGCCTGGGAATCCTGGCAGCACGCCAATAGCGCGCTCGGCGAAGCGTGGATGAGCACGAGCGCGACAGCGGCGCAGATGACGCAATTGCGCACCGACGCGGAAACCGCCGAGCGCACGTTGTGGAGAACGGCGGGAAGCGCTCCCGGCGCGGCAGTGGATCAGGCAACGCCGCTGGCCGATCTGGCTCATGCGCTGCCGAACGACGGCGTACTGCTCGCTTTCAGTGAAGGCGTGATGAGCGATCCGTCGCGCCAGCTCAGGGCAGGCGACAAGCAGGGCCCGGAAGACTGGTATGCGTTCGCCCTGGCGCCCGATGGGAAAGCGTCGCTGCGGCGCGTTGGTGGGATCGATGCGTTGTCGGCGCAGCTGCACGCGTGGTATCAGGATTTGCGCAACCCCGCTGCCGACACAACGCGCTTGCGCGGCAACGGCCTTGCCTTGCGCCGTGCGCTGCTCGATCCGGTAGTCGCTGCCGACGCCGGACGCAGGCTGTTCATCGTACCCGAGGGAGGACTTTTCCGGCTCAGCTTCGCGGCGTTGCCGGACAACGGCCACGGTTACCTGATCGAGACCGGCACGCGCGTGCACACGCTGACGCACGAAAGAGAGTTGCTGCTGCCGGCAATGGCAGCGCATGAGCAACAAATGCTGCTGGCCGGCGCACCGGATTTTCCAGGCGCAACGCAGAATGCAGCGCTTGCCCAGCGCCAGCTGTGCCGGCGCGCGACGCGCCAGGGCTTTGTGTCAATTCCGAATGCGGCACGCGAACTGACCGATCTGCAGACCTTGCTGTCGGCAGCGTCCACAACGCCGCAAATTACACTTATGCACGGCGCCAACGCGACCAAGGCGAACGTGCTGGCCGCATTGCCGCACGTCAATGTCGCGCATCTGGCGACGCATGGATTCAGCCTGGATGAAAGTTGCAGTGACGATCGCGTTGAATCCGCTGCGACCCCACCTTCGCCGACCCAGCGCGGCGTAACTCTGGATCGACCGCGAGCCACTACCGCAACACAGAGTATTGCTGACGCAGGCATCCTGTCAGGACTTGCGTTCAGCGGTGCCAGCGTAACGCCCGGCAGCGCACCCATCGGCGTGCTCAGCGCGGGCGAGCTCGGCACTCTGGACTTATCGCATCTGGACTGGATCGCGCTGTCGGCCTGCGATTCGGGCCTGGGCCCGATCGGCCGCAACGAGGGCGTATTCGGCATGCGCCGCGCACTGCGTCTGGCAGGCGCACGCACCGTGGTGATGAGCCTGTGGCAGGTCGACGACGCGGCGACTGCCGATCTGATGCAGTCGTTGTATCGCGCGCGTTTCGTTGCCCACGACGAAGTCCCGGACGCGATGGCGACTGCAATGCGCGCGGTGATCGCCGCGCGCCGCGCCAAGGGAGAATCCGACCATCCGTATTTCTGGGCGGCCTTCATCAGCGAGGGTGGCTGGCGCTGAGCCGGCAGAGCACGTTCGGAGAAAATGTTCGGATACGCGCTGCGGCATCGTTCATCCAAGATGAGTCCTTTGGTCGGAGTACTGGCTTGAAATCAAGTCTGAGTCGCGCACTCATTGCGCTGGGCTTGTTCGCCGTCGTTTTCGCTTTTGCGAAAGACGGGCTGCAAGGCCTGCGTTTCGACAGCCCCGGCGTGCTCGATCTGGCCGAGCGCTCGCAAAAGATGCCGGGTACGCGGGTGCTGCCGGCGACAGTGCTTTCCGCAGCGGAAGCGGAGAAAATCTTTGCCGCGCCGGCGCTGACGGAAGGGCAAACATCGCTGCCGTTCTCGGATGACGTCTATGCTTGCAAGACGCCGGCGAGAGTGTGTTCGCAGACACACGAACGCGAACTCCTGACCGCTGCCGATGGCGCGGTAAAGCGTATCGACAGGCAGCTCATTGTCGTAGTCGACAGCGGCAAACCGCTGATCTTCGTCGACTGGAAAATGCCGGAAACAAAAACCGCCGATGGAGACGAGGAAACGCATTGGTATCTCGGGCGCATGTCCGGTAACGGCTATCACCACGTCGAAGTACAGTTCGACCACGATGCGCCGGGCAATTTCCTGATCAATCCGCAAAGTGGAAAAGTCGCCTTTGTACACAACGGCGCGGATATAGTGTCCGTGTCGCCGGATGGCATGCATCTGGTCACGTTCAATACGCTCAATCCTCCGCTGAGCATCCGTGTGGCGGCGCTCGATGCAGTCGGCCCGCGTCTGGAGCTGCAATGCGAAGTGGGCAAGAACGACGAACATACACGAGCTGCATTCAAGGGCTGGCACGATGCCGACAGTTTCGACCTGACCCTTCTGCCAGGCGCTGCCGGCCAGGAAGCGTTGCCTTTGCGCATCGCGAAGACGGACCGCGGCTGGAGTCTGGCCACCCCGGCCGCCGCGCGCATCGCCGCCCTCGATTTCTCCTGTCACTAGGCGCTGGAGAGAGAATATGAAGCGAACCTGCATGTTGACGAATCTGATCTTGATGATCTCGACCCTTCTCGGCTCGCAGGCCGCGCTTGCCGATACAGGGGCAAAGCAGTTCGATGGGCGCGCGTGGACGATAGGCAATCGTCAGCAGAGCCGGACGCAGATACTGACTGAATACGTGTTGCCCGGGCAGACCGTCGACCACTGGAAGGAACTAGTCACGAGCACGGTCTTTGTCGACGCCGATCATGCGGTTCCGCTCGCGAAGTTCGTGGACAGGATTCATGCATCGCTGACGGCGGGCTGTCCCTCGTTGGTATGGGATGTCGTGCGGCAGGATGAAAAAACGGCAATTTTCGAATGGCACGATTCCGGCTGCGGCGGCTTTCCGCCGCAGGTTGAAATCGATCGTCTCACGGTGGGCAGCCAGGGCGTCTACCGGCTGGCCTACGCGGCCTATGTCGACGGCACTCTTCCAACCGCTAAGCGAAACGCATGGCTGGAAATTCTGGGCCGAGTTCCACTGGTGGAGGTGCCGGCAGAATCTGCGGCTTCAGCCTCGACGCTGCCGCCGCGCCCGATCAGCGCACGCGCCAACGAAATTGAAACCGCGGCACTCGTACGCGAAATCGATAAAAGTGGACAGACCTGCCCGTCAGGTAACAGCAGCGAAAGGCTGCCCGCACAGAACGGATTGAAAAAGTGGAATGTCGAATGTTCGGATGGGCACAAATATTCCGTGCTGCTCGACCCATCCGGCGCCGTCACTGTAATGCAGGCAGGGCATAAGTAAGGGCGCTAGGCGCTCGTCTAAATCCGCGCCACGCGCTGAAAGCCCCGCGGCAGGCTGCTGCCGCGTTGCGCGCGATTGCCGCTGTATTCCACGAGGTCGGCCCACTTGAGAATCAACTTGCGTTGACCCGCCCACAGCGTGACTTCCCTTGCCTTCGCTGACCACCGTGATGCCGGCAACGCGTTCGCCTTGCGTCAGTTTCGCCTTCGGGATTTCGATCAGTTTGTTGCCTTGCCGCCGTTGTCCAACTCCTGCAATTCGGCGGGCTTGACAACCTTCCATAACGTAACATATTATTTACGTAATGATTATGTTACATGAAGATCTGGATCACGTGTGGCGCGCACTCGCCAATCTGCACCGGCGGCGGATTCTCGACGTGCTGCGCGACAAGCCCTGCACCACAGGCGATCTGGCCAGCGCGCTCGGCGAAAACCGCTTCCTGGTGATGCAGCACCTGAACCTCTTGCGCGAGGCTGACCTTGTGGTCGTGGAGGTCGACGGCCGCAGGCGCATCAACCATCTCAATCCAGTTCCCATCCAGCAAATTTACGAGCGGTGGGTGGGGAAATATCAGGGCGATTGGGCCGCGGCCCTGGTCGGCCTCAAGCGAACCGTCGAGCACAAGTCCGCGAAGAATGAAGCCCGGCACCCGAAGCGCGCATGAAGAGGAAGACTCCAATGCAAGAGCGTCAGGTACACGTTGTCGAGATCAAAGCGCCGGTAGCGGATGTCTGGGCCGAGATCACAAAGCTGAAACAGATCCAGAAGCCGATGTTTGGCACCGTGCTCGACACCGATTTCAAACCAGGCTCGCGAATGATCTACCGGAGCCAGGACGGCAAGCGCATCTTCATCCTTGGCGAAGTCCACGAGTTCGTGCCTCCGAGGCGCTTCGTCCACACGTTCCGGTTCACCAACCTTGCAGAGGCGCCTACGCTCGTGGAGTGGGACCTGGAAGAGAGAGCCGGAGTCACGCGCGTGACCGTCACCCATTCGAAGTTCGTCGATCAGAACAAGACTGCTAATTCCGTGCGCACCAGCTGGGTGAGCATCCTCAACAACATCAAGGCAGTGGTCGAAACCGGCAACGTGCCGTTCAAGACCCAGCTCGTTCTGAGATTGATGTCAGCCTTCATGTTCGCTCTGCCCAAAAGCACCCTCCGCGAAAACATTCCTGAACTCAAGGAAAAAAGCTTATGAAATTCCTGTTACTCATCCTCGGCCTGTGCATGGCCAGCGCCGTGTTCGGACAGGACAAGCCGATCCCCGTCAGCCCGCAATCCTATGACGAGGCCCTCGCCAAGCGTTTGGGTGCGGACGAACGCGGCATGAAGGCTTACATCCTGGTCGTGCTAAAGACTGGGCCCAAAGCGAACAGCCCCAAGGAAGAACTCACAAAGCTTTTCGCCGGCCATATGGCCAATATTGGCCGACTAGTCTCCGAGGGCAAGCTCGTGGTAGCAGGGCCCATGGAGCCGAACCCTAAACACTATGAAGGCATCTTCATCTTGAACGTGAAGACCGCCGAAGAGGCAGACGCTCTTCTTGCTACCGATCCCGCCGTGGCTGGAGGAGCACTCGCTTACGAAACGTACGGCTGGTATGGCTCAGCCGCTTTGCAGGAGACCGTGGCCATACACCGTCGCATCGACAAGACCAGTCACTGATCGAATAAGTGACTGCTGTTTCGGACTCATACCTAGGGACAAGTCACCATGGGAAAAGTGGACGATGCCGTTGCAAGCATGATCGCCAACCTGGAGACGAAGACCGGGAAGCCGCTTGCTGCCTGGACGAAACTTGTCCAGGCCGAGAAGCTCGAGAAGCATTCGGCCATGGTCTCGTTTCTCAAGTCCAAGCACGGTCTTGGTCACGGTTACGCGAATCTTGTGGCTCACTCGGTCACGGGCGCAGGAGCACCCTTGCGCGGCGACGATCCGCTGGCCGAACAGTACGCGGGGTCGAAGGCAGGTCTTCGTCTGATCTACGACGCGCTTCTGGCCGCCGTGCAAAAATTCGGAAGCGACATCGAGATTTCACCGAAGAAGGCGTACGTAAGTCTTCGCCGGAGCAAACAGTTCGCGATCATCCAGCCGTCGACCGCAGCGCGGCTCGACGTGGGTCTGAACCTCAAGGGCCTTGCACCGACCGCACGGCTGGAGACATCGGGCAGCTTCAACTCGATGGTGAGCCATCGCGTTCGCCTGGACTCCGTCAAGGGCGCAGACAAGGAGCTGATTGGCTGGCTGAAGCAAGCGTACGATCAAGCGTAGGCGTCCGGTTGCCGCCTGCACATCGTTTATCCCCGACTCTAAAGGCTGGTTTCAATCCGCTCCACACGCTGAAAGCCCCGCGGCAAGCTGCTGCCGCGTTGCGCGCGATTGCCGTTGTATTCGACAAGGTCAGCCCATTTGAGGATCAGTTTGCGCTGGCCCGCCCATAGCGTGACTTCGCCTTTGGCTTCGCTGACCACTGCAATGCCGGCAACGCGTTCGCCCAGGCTCAGCTTCGCCTTCGGAATCTCGATCAGCTTGTTGCCCTTGCCGCCGTTGTCGAGCTCTGGCAATTCGGCGACCGAGAACATCAGCAGGTGCCCGGCATTGGTGACGACGACGATGCGGTCGCGCGCCGCATCAGCAACATAGGCCGGGGCCAGCACGTGCGCGCCCTCTTCCATGTTGATCAGTTGCTTGCCGGCTTTTTTGTTCGCCAGCAACGCTTCGAACTTGGTAACGAAACCGTAGCCGAAGTCGGAGGCGAGCACGAGCTTCGTCGCCGAATCGGCCATCGCTACCGCATCGAAGCGTGCGCCGGGAGATGGCATGAAGCGGCCGGTCAGCGGCTCGCCATTGCCGCGCGCTGACGGCAAGGTATGCGCGGGCGTCGAATAACTGCGGCCGCTCGAGTCGATAAAGGCAACCTGCTGCGTGGTCTTGCCTTTTGCGGCATTGTGGAAACTGTCGCCTTCGCGGTAGTTGAGCGCCATTGCATCGACGTCATGTCCTTTCGCCGCGCGCACCCAGCCTTTTTCCGACAGCACCACGGTTACTGGCTCGCTCGCGACCAGGGCGGCTTCGTCCAGCGCCTGCGCCGCTTCGCGTGCGACCAGCGGTGCGCGTCGGGCATCGCCATACTTTTTCGCGTCGGCCTTCAATTCATCCTTGATCAAGGTCTTGAGCCGCGCCTTGGAATTCAGGGTGACGTTGATTTTCGCGCGTTCTTCTTCGAGTTCGTCGCGCTCGGCATTGAGCTTCATCTCTTCCAGCCGCGCGAGCTGGCGCAGGCGCGTCTCAAGGATGTAGTCGGTCTGTTCCTCGCTGAGCTTGAAGCGCTTGATCAGCACCGGCTTGGGTTCGTCCTCGCTGCGCACGATGCGGATGACTTCGTCCAGGTTGAGAAACACGATGCGCAGCGCTTCGAGCAGGTGCAGGCGGCGCTCAACTTTCGCGAGTCGATGCTGCAAGCGCTTGGTCACCGTATCGCTGCGGAAGCGCAACCATTCGTTGAGGATCTGCTTGAGGTTCTTGACCTGCGGCCGTCCGTCCAGCCCGATCATGTTGAGGTTGACCCGATAGCTTTTTTCCAGGTCGGTCGTGGCGAACAGGTGCTGCATCATCTCGTCCAGATCGATGCGGTTGCTGCGCGGGATCAGCACCAGGCGCACGGCGTTCTGATGATCGGACTCGTCGCGCAGATCCTCAAGCATCGGCAGTTTCTTCGCGCGCATCTGGTTCGCGATCTGCTCGATGATCTTCGACGGCGATACCTGGTAGGGCAGCGCGGTGATGACGATGTTGCCTTGTTCCTTTGTATACACGGCGCGGCAGCGGATCGAGCCGTTGCCGGTTGCGTACATGGCGACGAGGTCGTTGCGCGGGGTGATGATTTCCGCGGCGGTGGGGTAGTCCGGCGCCTTGACGTGCTCGCACAACGCCGCGACGCTGACCTCGGGCTCGTCCAGCAGATGGATGCATGCGCTCACCACTTCGCGCAGATTGTGCGGCGGAATATCCGTGGCCATGCCGACAGCGATGCCGGTGGATCCGTTCAGCAGCACATGCGGCACGCGCGCGGGCAGCCACGAGGGCTCCTGCAGCGTGCCGTCGAAATTCGGTGTCCACTCGACGGTGCCGTGGCCGAGTTCCTCCAGCAGCAGTTCCGCAACCGGGGTCAGCTTGGATTCGGTGTAGCGCATCGCCGCGAACGATTTCGGGTCGTCCACGGAGCCGAAATTGCCCTGGCCATCGACCAACGGATAGCGGTACGAAAACGGCTGCGCCATCAGCACCATCGCTTCGTAACAAGCGCTGTCGCCGTGCGGGTGGAACTTGCCGATCACGTCGCCGACGGTGCGCGCCGATTTCTTCGGCTTCGCGCCGGCATCCAGGCCGAGTTCGCTCATGGAGTATACAATGCGGCGTTGCACGGGCTTCAGGCCGTCGCCGATAAAGGGCAGGGCACGGTCGAGCACGACGTACATCGAGTAATCAAGGTATGCGCGCTCGGCGTAATCCTTGAGCGGGATCTGTTCGTAATTGGCTTGCAGGTTCATGGCGGCGGTCGTCGGCAAAAAAAGACGCGCCCTCTTGGAGCGCGTGCGCACATTGTGCCGGATTCCGTCGACCGCGGTAAGCGGTATGGGTTGGCGATCGGCCTTGACACGCGAACCGCCGCAGGCAGCGGATTGACCGCTATGCAGCCGCGGACGCCAGATGCTGGGTCATGGCGCGCATCCCGCGCGTTACCGTCATGCGCGCGCCGTCCGCGCTGCCGCCGACCCGGCTGGCGATCTCGCGGAAGCTCATGCCGAATTCGATGCGCAGCGCTATGTGCTGCTGCTGGCGCGGGTTGAGCCTGCGCAAGGCGCCCGCGTAGGCGCACTCGCGCTCGTTACCGAGCATCTGCTCGACCACCGGATCGCCATCGGTCGCGATCGAGTCGTCGCACTCGACTGCCTCGCCGCGGCGACGCTGCTTGCGCAAATCGCTGCGCACTTCGTTGAGCATGATCTGGTGCAGGTAGGCGAGGAAGCAGTTTGCACCGCGCGTTTCGAAATCAGCAAGGCGGTTCAGCGCACGCATCAGCACGATCTGGACCAGATCGTCGGCGTCGTTGATTCCGCGGCGATCGTACGGCAGGCAGCCCTGTGCCCAGCGCCGCAGCGTCGGCAAACAGCGCGCATACAGACTCTGGCGCGCGGCGCGATCGCCGCTACGTGCTGCGTCCAGCAGGTGCTCATGCGTTTCCGGGAGCGCGGTGCAGTCGACATTGTCGGTCAAGCGCTCGACATCGCCGTCGTTTGCCGTGTGCGTGGTCTCGGTGTACATGTGCACATTATTCCCGTGTGGAAATTGTGCGCATTGTGGAAATGACGCGGCGGCGCGTCCAATGAAACTTCTGTATGCGGCCATGCGCGGGTTTTATGCCGATAACACGCGGGAATCGGCCCATCGCGAGAAGTTTTACCGATAACCTGGGGGAATCCGGCTATAACTCACTGCTGTCCGCGCACGCGCCGCCGATTGGCCGCGACCAGTGCATCGTCAGCGATCGCGCCCTTGTCCTCGCCTTCGCCAAGCATGCGGTTGCGTGCGAGCAGGCCCGGGCATTCGCGCGTGAGGGTGTCGATCACGGCACGCTGCAGGCGCGTGTAGTACGGCTGCTGATGGAATTGCAGCACGACCGGCACTTCGAACGGCCGGTAGCCAGGCACCGCGCGCACCTGGTGCTCGGGCTTGACCAGATGCACCGGCACCACAGCGCGGCCGATGCCTTCGGATACCGCATCGATCAGGCCGTAGATGTCGTCGAAATACGCGCGCAACATCTTGGGCACCGTGGCGCCGGTCTGGCTGAGGAAGAATTTTTCAGTGAAGTTGTCGCGTGGCTCATGGTCGAGGTAACAATCCTCGCGGCCGGAATAACGTATCGATTCGATCAACACATTGCGCTCGACGCCGATCTGCACGTTGTCGACGCCCATGCGCTCGCATTCGGCCAGCGATACGACAAAATCGACCTTGCCGTCGCTGAGCCAGTCGTGCAATTCGTTGACTTCGGTCTTGAAGGTCTGGCAAGCCAGACGCGGATGAGCGCGCAGCAGCACGCCCAGTGCCGGCATGATCACCGAGCGCAGTGCCGAAGAGAACGAAGCAATGCGGAAGAAGCCGCCGAGAGTCTGACCATCGCCGCCGCCGACCAGACTGGCAAGCAATTCGTGTTCCTGATGATCGAGCGTAGAGCCGTAGCGCTGCAGGATGCGTCCGGACTCGGTCAGCTCCAGGCCACCGTGCAGGCGGATGAAAAGAGCCTGCCCGAGCGTCTCTTCCAGGTTCTGGATGCGCTTGGTCAGCGCTGGCTGGGTAATGTGCAGAGACTCTGCTGCGCGCGAGAAATTCAGCTCGCGCGCGAGCATCATGAACGATTCGAGCTGGGTGGAAGACAAGCGAGTGGTCACGCGCGGTGCTCCGCGAAGCTTTGAGCATGATAACAGCAAGTTATCGCGGGATAAGTCTGCGCAATCGCGATAACCATTGATGTCGATCGGAGGGATCATCCGCCAAAGCCGCTGGGCAGTTTCATTGACGATCAACTCCTCGGATGGGGCTTGATATCTGAGGAAACGGAATTTGTCGAAATTGCCGACAAACTGCCTTATGTGGCGGAATATCCGATCAGGCACAACCGCGAGTCGCGTGCGGCGGGTGGGAATATTCTCAAGGCGCGCCGAGCCGCGCGAGCAGATCGGCGGCATACGGCGATGAGGATGCCTGCAAGTGCGGTTTGATCTGGCTGGCCAGCGCGCGCGCCTCGTCGCGTTTGCCTTGCGCTGCCAAGGCCTGAGTCAGGGCCACTTCGACTTCAAGAACTCGCGGATGCGTTGGCGGGTGGGGCGGGCTGCGCAGTTTCAGCGCTTCGCGCAGCAA
>JBBRTT010000052.1:0-27581 GCA_038244165.1 Lysobacterales bacterium
AAGCAACCATGTGATCGCCGGGAACCAGTTCGGCGGCACGGTCGGCGGCATTGCCTTGCCTGGCGCCGGGCTGAATTCCGTTTCCATCGGCGTCAATGCCAGCGGCAGTCTGATCGTCGGCGGACTCAACGTGGCCGATCGAAATGTCATCGGCGGCGCCAGCTTTGGCGGCATCAATGTCCAGAGTACCGTCGTCAGCTCGCCGGACAAATGCCAGATCGTCAACAACCTGATCGGCGTCGGCCCGAATGGCAACACCGCCTCGCCAAACTTCACCGGCATTAACCTCAGCGGCAGCGGCTGTTCGATCTACGCCAACCGCGTCGTCGGCAACAGTCAGGATGCGATCTGGATCAACGGCGGCGACAACAATATAGTTCAACGCAATATCCTGGGCATCACGGTCAATGGCTCCGGTGTGTTCAACAGCGGCTATGGCGTGCACATCAGTGGCGGCAACGGCAATGTTGTCGGAACATCCGGCACCAGCACGATCAGTGGCACGCTGCTCGCCAACACGATCAGCTACATGGTTGACGGCGGCGTGCTGGCCGCCAGCGGCAGCAACAATTCCGTGCGCAGCAATTTGATCCACGACAATGGTGTAAGTGGCGATGCCCTGGATATCGATCTGGGCACCTCCGGCGCGACGGCGAACGACGCCAACGATCCGGATGCCGGCGCGAACAATCTGCAAAATTTTCCGCTGATTGGAAAGATCTATTACCTCGGCACGCCGGCAGCGAACGATACGAATGTTGCAGCAATCCTCACCGCCAGTTTGAACTCGCTGCCCGGCAGTTACCGCATCGATGCGTATTTTTCCAACCGCTGCGACAATGGTGCTTTCCATGTGACCGGCCGCGGCCATGCCGATGCCTACGCCGGTACAGGTTCGGTCACGATTCCGGCCGGCAGCAACAATGCCAACTTCAGCCTGTACGTGCACCTGGCCAATGTGCTCAGCACCGGCGTCGTCAGCCTGACCGCGACCGACACGCTCGGCAACACCTCCGAAATCGGCAGTTGCGGATTCCTCAGCAATGCCCAAACCGACAAGATCTTCGCGGACGGTTTTGGCCCCTGAGGCTGCGGCGCTTTGTGCAACGATCACCTTGCTGTCAGCTTTGGAGAAAACTCCATGTTCCTTTCAAGACTGCAGGGCTTGCTGATGCCGCGACGGCGTTGCGTCGCGGCAATTCAGCCTCGTGTAGCGCGCGCATCCGATGGTGCGCGCATTCGCCTCAGTGCTTACGCGCGGCTTCAATCTCGTTGGCGAGGCGATCCGCTTTGTATACATTGTGCAGGGCCTCGATGATCGCGCCGGAATGCACGGCAACGGTGCGGTTGACGCGCTCGTCGAACCAGTAGTCGCCACCGAGTGATTCGATATTGCCATCGAACACCAAGCCGACAACCTCGGCGTTGCGGTTGATCATTGGGCTGCCGGAATTGCCACCGATGATGTCGTTTGTGGTCACCAGATCAAAGCGCTGCTGCATGTTCAGGCGATCCTTCGCATCCAGCCAAGTTTGTGGCAGCGCGAACGGCTCGGAGCCAGTCGCGCGGGCGAAGGCGCCGGCGATGTCGGTAAAGGGTTTGACCGTCACGCCCTTTTCTTCCCAACCTTTGACTTCACCGAACGAAAAGCGCTGAGTGAAGGTGGCATCCGGATAGACGCTGGTGCCGTACTTCTCGAAGCGCGCCGCGGCGATCAATTCAGAGTTCTTGTCGATCACGGACTCCACTTCGTTTTCGACGCGCTTGCGCACGGCACGCGCCTGCGAATCGATACTTCGCGCCAGCACGATGAAGGGATCGTTGGACGCATCAACGGCAGCCTTGCCGCCTTCCCACAATTGCCTGCGCACGGCCACATCGCCAAGTTTGGTGGCATCAATCATTTCGTTCGCGAGAGACTGCGGCGATTGCTTGCCGAGCACCTGTTTAACGAAGGCGCTGTCTGCGCCAAGCCACTCACGCATTTTGGTGAGCGAGAAAGTCAACTTGACCTTTTCGAATTCCGAATAGACCGGCGCGGTGGAAAATAGTTGCTGGGTCATACTCGGCAATCGGGATTCGGTGAATTCGCGCAGGCGTTCGCCATTGGGTTTCTTGCGCTCATCGGCGCCGCGCACAACGGCACGAGCGAAGGTGAAATATTTGCTGAAGAAGCTGCCACGACCTTCCATGTATTGATATTGCAGCTCGATATTACGGTAGGTCGTCTGCGCTTTCGCGATTTCGTCCCATGCGCCGCCGTATTTGGCCTTGCGTGAAGGTTCGGCGTCGACGTAGACGCGCAGCTCGGCCTCCTGCTTGCGCTTTAAGTTGAAGACTTCCGGGTCCTGCAAGGCTTCCAGTCGGCCCTTCAGCGCCTTGAACGAATTCTCGACGCCGAAAAGATCGCTCTGCGCAATGCGCGCGTGCTCAGCGCTCTCTGAGCGGAACTGTTCGAGCAATCCGCGCATCTCGGCCAAGCGCATCAAGGCATGCTGCACATCGATATCGCGAACGGTTTCCAATTCGGAAATTGTCAGCTGCCGATCGGTCCCGCCGGGATTGCCGACAACGATGGTCAGCTCGTTTTCTTCGGCGCCATTCTTGGAGAACGGATAGTATTCGGCCACCTTCGCTGGCTTGCCGTTCTCGTAGGCGCGCAAAACGCCCATGTCCAGGTCGTAGCGCGGGAAGTTGAAATTGTCCGGATCGCCACCGAAGAACGCCATCGCCAGTTCCGGCGCGAAGACCAGGCGCACGTCCTGGTAGCGATGGTACTTGTATACATCATAGACGCCGCCGTGGTACAGATCGACCACGTCGCAACGCGTATGTTCGCTGTCCTTGCCGACGCACTCGGACTCGATGTCGGATTTCACCGCCTTTTCAGCCTTGCTGTAATCCTCACCGCTCTTGCCGGCGGTCGCTTTCTTCACCCGATCGGTGACGTTGCCGATGGTGTCGAGCCGATTCAGCTCGATCTCCGGACACTTGACCTCGTCCTGCTGGTCCTTTGCGTAGAAGCCGGCCTTGATGAAATCCTTGTCGGCGGTCGAGAGCTGTTGAACGCAGGAATTCACGCAGTGGTGATTGGTCAGTACCAGGCCGGTCGGGGAAACGAACGAGCCCGAGCAGCCGCCGGCCAAGCGCAGCGCGGCATGCTGCACGTGTTCGACCCAATGCACATCGGGTGAAAATTTATACTTTGTCTGTAGTTCATTTTTGGGTAGGTTGTCCGGCGTCCACATGCCTTCGGAGGCGAAGGCACTGGCGCTGACGAGAGCACAAGCAATGGCAAGAGTGACATGCCTGATCGGGGCTGTAGTTTTCATTGCGATTTTTCCCGTGTCGAATTCGTTGCGGTGCGCGAGCTTAGGCCGGCCATGGCGCGCCGGCCCGTATCGAAAGCCATGCCAGAGCAGGATCAGCGTTTGGCGAACAGATGTTCGACGCCGGCGCGCTCTTCGCGCAATTCCTTGTCGGTTGCATCCATGCGGTCGCGCGAAAACGCGTTGATTTCGAGCCCTTGCACGATGCTGAATTTGCCGTCCTTGCAGGTGACCGGGTAGCCGTAGATCACGCCCGGCTTGATGCCGTAGCTGCCATCGGACGGCACCCCCATCGATGCCCAGTCGCCATTCGCCGTACCCAGCGCCCAGGTGCGCATGTGATCTACCGCCGCCGAAGCCGCCGAAGCAGCACTGGACGCACCGCGCGCCTTGATGATCGCCGCGCCGCGCTGCTGCACCGTGGGTATAAATGTATCCTTGTACCAATTTTCCTCAACTACGCTCAGCGCAGCCTTGCCCTTCACAGTTGCGTGGTACAAATCCGGATACTGGGTCGATGAATGGTTGCCCCATATCGTGACCTGGCGGATATCGGTCGTATGCACGCCGGTTTTTTCCGCGAGCTGGCTCAACGCGCGGTTGTGATCCAGGCGCACCATCGCGGTGAAACAGCTCGGATCCAGATCCGGTGCGTTCTGTTGCGCGATCAGTGAATTCGTGTTCGCCGGATTGCCGACTACGAGAACTTTGACACTGCGTTTGGCGTGCGCATTCAGCGCCTTGCCTTGCGGCGCGAAGATCGCGCCGTTCGCTTCGAGCAGATCCTTGCGCTCCATGCCCGGTCCGCGCGGACGCGCGCCAACCAGCAAGGCGAAGTCGGCATCCTTGCAGGCGACGTTCGCGTCGTCGGTGCAAACGATTCCGGTTAATGTCGGGAATGCGCAATCGTTCAATTCCATCGCTACGCCGTTCAATGCGGGCAGCGCCGGCGTGATTTCCAGAAGATGCAGGATGACCGGCTGATCCTTGCCGAGCATGTCGCCGGCGGCAATGCGGAACAGCAAGGCGTAACCGATCTGACCTGCAGCGCCGGTAACAACAACGCGGACGGGGGCTTTCATTGTTTCACTCCTTATGATTTTCCCCCTCTCCCGTTGGCGGGAGAGGGATGGGGTGAGGGTGGCGTTTCAGCGAGCGATGCAGTTAGTCACTTGAGCTCGGCAAAGAATTCTTGCAGCCGTTTCAGGCCATCGGTCAATTCCGCCGGCTTGCAGGTGTAGGAAATGCGGATGGCACGTGGTTCACCGAATGCAGAGCCCGGCACGCAGGCCACACCCTTTGCATCGAGCAGCGAATTGCAAAAATCCACATCGTTGCTGATGGCGTTGTCGCCGTGCTTCTTGCCGTACGCGACTGAAATATCCGGGAACGCATAGAACGCTCCCTGTGGTTTCGGGCAGCGTACGCCGGGGATCGCATTCAGTGCAGCGATAACCTCGTCGCGGCGCCGCGAGAAATCCGCGCACTTCTGCTTGGGAATGTCCTGCGGCCCGTTAAACGCGGCGGTGGCTGCGGCGGTGATGACTTCCGGCAGATTGGTGATGTGATTCGAATTCAGCGTGACCATCGCCTGCGCGACCGATTCGGGGCCGGCGATCAGGCCGACGCGCCAGCCGGGCATGCCATAGGTCTTGGAAATCGAATCGATGATGACGACACGATCGCGCAATTCCGGCCGCGCCTTGACCAGGTGCGGATAGGGCAGGCCGTCGAAAATCATGCGGTTGTAGATATCGTCGGAGAGTACCCATAGCGAATGCTTGGCGAGCACGTCGGCAATCGCCTTGACCTCATCCGGCGTGTACACCATGCCAGTTGGGTTGGACGGATTGTTGAACAGCAGCAGCTTGGTGCTCGGCTTGATCGCCGCTTCGAGCTGGGCCGGTGTGAGTTTGTAGTTCTGCTCGGCCGGACAGGGCAGCAAGGTGATTTTCGCGCCGAGAATATCGGCGATATCGACGTAGCTGGTCCAGTACGGTGTGGGAATGAGGATTTCGTCGCCCTCGTTCAACAACGCGTACATGACGTTGAATAAGACCTGCTTGGCGCCGATGCCGATGGCGACGTGCTTGCGTTCGTAGTCTTCGAAGCCGCCTTCCTGCAGATGCTTGAGGAACGCGTCGAGCAAATCGTCGGGCCCGCGATTGGATCCGTACTGCCCGGTGTCGTGCTTGAGCGCCTCGTGTGCCGCAGCGTAAACGTGATCGCCGGGCAGGAAATTCGGCACCCCAATCGAAAAACTGATGATGTCGCGGCCTGCGGCTTTGAGCTTCTTGGCCTTATCGGCAACCACCATGATCGCGCTAGGTTTGGCACGGCCCATGCGCTCGGCGAGCTTCAACATCTCAGGTTCCTTGGAGGGGATAAACGGAGCAGGAAATTCTAACATAGCCACCCGGAATAAATGAGCGGGGACGTGGCGTTGTTACGTGTATGCGTGCCGTCTTGAAGCTGGCAAGTTCACGGCGTATTCCAGCGTGAAAGTTTGCTAGTCTAGTCAGGTGCTTGTCGGAGTCCGAACTGGGCTCAGTGTTCAAATCACTTCGATCACAATGGAGGAAGCCACCATGCTGCATCTGATCTGGTCCATCGTTATTGGTTTCATCGTCGGTCTGATTGCCAGAGCCATTCTTCCGGGTGTCGATCACATGGGTTTCTGGATGACTGCCGCGATTGGCATTGGCGGGTCGCTGCTGGGCGGACTTCTGGGCATGGTGATCAAACGGCCGACTGCCGGCGCCATGTTTCATCCCGCAGGTTTTCTATTGTCCGTTATTGGTGCCGTGGTCCTGCTGTATTGCATGCGCTACGTCCATATCGGCTAGCCCCCACTTCGCCGCAGAAAAAAGGCTGCCCTTGGGCAGCCTTTTTTGTTGGTCACCGACACTTGGCCGATTAACGCGCATCCAGGATCTGGTTCCAGCGCTCGATGCGGCCGTGCATTTTTTCAAGCAGTGGCGCGTAATCGCCGCGGATCGTGATCGATCCGATCTTCTCGCCGGTGCGAATGCTGTCGACGATGGCGCGATCCTCACCGCTGATGATCTGGCCGAAGACGGTGTGTTTGCCGTCCAGCCACGGCGTCGGCACGTGAGTAATGAAAAACTGGCTACCATTCGTGGCGGGACCCGCATTCGCCATCGAGAGTACGCCGGCTTTGTCGTGCTTGAGCGCAGGAACAATCTCATCTTCGAACTTGTAGCCAGGGCCGCCGCGGCCGGAGCCTTCCGGGCAGCCGCCCTGGATCATGAAATCCGGAATGACGCGATGAAAGCTCAGTCCGTCGTAGTATTTGCGCACTGTCAGGTTGACGAAATTCGCCACGGTCATCGGCGCCTGTTCGGCAAACAGACGTAAATGAATGGTGCCTCGGGCAGTGACTATGTGGGCCTGCAGTTCGTTGTTTGCGCTCATGGCGACTCTCTGGTTGCGAGTGCGGCATGATAGCCGAAGCCGCCGGGAATTTATCCTCGCTGCATCCCCGGATTGCACGTTTTCGATAGCAGGACCTTAGCTCGAATGCAGGACGATGGCTCAATGACCGCACCAATCGACCTCACCTGCCAGCTGACCTGTCCGCACTGCGGGCGGGTATCGCTGGAAACGATGCCGACGAACGCGTGCGTCTACTTCCACGATTGTCCTGGCTGTGGTGGATTGCTGCGCCCGAAACCTGGCGATTGCTGCGTGTTCTGCTCGTACGGTTCGATTGCCTGCCCCCCAGTTCAGGCCGGACACTGCTGCGGGCCGGACTCGTGTCCTGCGATGCTGCAACGCGGTATCCGGACCCGAATTCAGCTATAATCGCAAACTCCCTTTTTATTGCGCTGCCGGCCCCTGGCAGACCTATTGCCATGTCCATCGAAAAACTGCGCAACATCGCCATCGTCGCCCACGTCGACCACGGCAAGACCACCCTCGTTGATTGCTTGCTCAAGCAATCCGGCACGTTCAGCGAACGCACCGTACTCGCCGAGCGCGTGATGGATTCCAACGACCAGGAAAAAGAACGCGGAATCACGATTCTGGCCAAGAACACGGCCATCACCTGGCGCGACAACCGCATCAATATCGTCGACACGCCGGGCCATGCCGATTTTGGCGGCGAAGTCGAACGCGTGCTGTCGATGGTGGATTCGGTGCTGTTGCTGGTAGACGCGATGGACGGTCCTATGCCGCAGACGCGATTCGTCACGCAGAAGGCATTCCAGATGGGTTTCCGGCCCATCGTCGTGATCAACAAGGTCGATCGTCCGGGCGCACGTCCCGGCTGGGTGCTGGATCAGACCTTTGATCTGTTCGACCGCCTCGGCGCGACCAACGAGCAGCTGGATTTCCCGGTGGTGTACGCCTCGGCGCTGCACGGCTATGCAAGTCTGGACTCCGAGGCGCGCTCTGGCGACATGACCCCGCTGTACGAAGCGATCATGCAGCACGTGCCGGCGCCGAAGGTAGATCCGGATGGCCCCTTCCAGATGCGCTTGAGTCAGCTGGACTACAACTCGTACGTTGGCTTGATTGGCATCGGCCGTATCGAACGCGGCAAGGTGCGCACAAACATGCCCGTTTCGATCGTCGATCGTGAAGGCAAGAAGCGCACGGGTCGCGTGTTGCAGGTGCTCGGCTTCATGGGCCTGGAGCGCCGTGAAGTACCCGAAGCCGAAGCCGGCGACATCATTGCTATTTCCGGCATCGAGTCGTTGAGTATTTCCGACACAGTATGTGCCGTCGATGCGCCGGAAGGCCTGCCGGTGATGACCGTCGATGAGCCCACGATCAGCATGACGTTCCAGGTGAACAATTCACCGTTCTGCGGCAGGGAGGGCAAGTACCTCACCAGCCGCCAGATCCGCGAGCGCCTGATGCGCGAAGTTCTGCACAATGTCGCAATGAAGGTGGAAGAAACCGAAGATCCGGACAAGTTCAAGGTCTCCGGCCGCGGCGAACTGCATCTGTCCGTGCTGATCGAAACCATGCGCCGCGAAGGTTATGAACTGGCCGTGTCGCGCCCTGAGGTCATCATCAAGGAAATCGACGGCGTCCTGCAGGAACCGTGGGAGCAGCTCGTCGTCGACATGGAGGAGCAATTCCAAGGCGCCGTCATGGAGCGTCTTGGCACCCGTCGTGGCCAGCTCAAGAACATGGAACCCGATGGCCGCGGCCGCGCGCGCCTGGAATACCTCATCCCCGCCCGTGGCCTGATCGGATTCCAGACCGAATTCCGTACCGTCACCGCCGGCACCGGTCTGCTGTTCCATGTGTTCGATCACTACGGTCCGCGCGCCGAGGGCGTCATCGCCAAACGCCAGAACGGCGTGATGATTTCCAACGGCATGGGCTCGGCGCCGGCGTACTCGCTGGTCAGCCTGCAGGAACGTGGGCGTTTGCTGATCGATGAAGGCGCAGAGATCTACGAAGGCCAGCTCGTCGGCATCCATTCTAAGGACAACGATCTGACCGTCAACGCCCTGCGCGCAAAGCAGATGACCAATATCCGTGCCGCCGGCAAGGACGAAAACGTCCAGCTGACGCCGGCGATCCGCATGTCGCTGGAACAGGCGCTGGAATTCATCGACGACGACGAACTCGTCGAAGTCACGCCGAAGGCCGTGCGTCTGCGCAAGAAACATCTCACCGAGAATGATCGCAAGCGCGCTTCGCGTCAGGTAGCGTGATTAGCCTGGGACCATTCGCAATGAATGGTCTCGCGATGGGTTTCCGGAAAGTCAGGCAGAGGTAGTCGTGGCCGGAATATGCCCGCGCTTGCGCACGATCAGCATCGCCAGTTCCAGAGACTGTTCGTAGTTCAGGCGCGGATCGACCGTGGACTTGTAGGCGCGAGCCAGATCCACTTCGGTCAGGTCACGGGCGCCGCCGAGGCATTCGGTAACGTTCTCGCCGGTGAGTTCCAGATGCACGCCGCCGAGGCGCGTGCCGCGCGCCGCATGGATATCGAAAGCATGATCCAGTTCCGCGCGGATATTGGAGAAGCGTCGGGTCTTCACGCCATTGCCCAGTGTTTCGCCGTTGCCATGCATCGGGTCGCAACACCACAGCACGCGTCGCCCTTCGGCGGACACGGCGTCCAATAACCGCGGCAGCGCCGCCTCGATGTTTGCCGCACCCATGCGATGGATCAGGGTGAGGCGGCCGGCTTCATTGTCCGGATTGAGCGCATCGATCACGCGCAGCAACTGCTCAGGCGTCGTTGTCGGCCCGACCTTCAGACCGATCGGATTGCGAATGCCCCGGCAATATTCGATATGCGCGCCATCGAGCGTGGCCGTACGCATGCCGATCCAGGGGAAGTGCGTGGACAGGTTGAACCAGCCCCACTGCCGCGGCACTTGGCGCGTCTGTGCCTGTTCGTAGTGCAGCAACAGCGCCTCGTGCGAAGTATAAAAATCCACGCGGCTGAAATTGCCGATCGACTCGCCGGCCAGCGTCTCCATGAAGCGCACAGAGTCGCCGATCGCTTCGACCATGTGCTGGTATTCTTCCTGCAGCGGTGAATGCTGGACCCAATCCAGATCCCAGTATTCCGGATGATGCAGATCCGCGAAGCCGCCATCGATCAGCGAACGGATGAAATTGATCGTCAGTGCGGACTTGGAATGGCCTTCGATCAGGCGCTGCGGGTCCGGCGTACGTGACTTCGCAGTAAACTCCGAATCATTGACAAGGTCGCCGCGATAGCTCGGCAAGGTCACGCCGTCGCGCGTCTCAGTGTCAGTCGAGCGCGGCTTGGCGTACTGTCCGGCGAACCGCCCCAGGCGCACGACCGGCAGCTTGAGTCCATGCACCAATACCACGCTCATCTGCAACAAGACTTTGAGGCGATTGGTGATCAGCGAGGAATTGCAGTCGGCAAAACTTTCCGCGCAATCGCCACCCTGGAGCAGAAAGCAGCGGCCTTCGGCGGCGTCGGCGAGCTTGCGCTTGAGTGCCAACACTTCCCAGGAAGTGACCAGGGGCGGCAGCTCGCTCAGCTGCGCCAGCGCGCGATTCAATTCTGCCGCATCCGGATAGGCCGGTTGTTGTGTCACCGGCTTGCGCAGCCACGAGTCCGGCGCCCAATCCCTGGCTTCGCGAACGGCGGTCAGTTTTTGTGGGTCGTTCTTCATGGCACGGCCAATGTTGCGCTGCGGCAATACATCATGCCACAGCCAGCCGTGATCGCAAGTGGACGGCTAGTTGCGCTTGCGGAATCCAGCCCAAAGCGCGCCGGCGCCGAGTAAAACAAAGCACATCAGGGTCCAGAACGGCATCGACAAGCCGAGGAATGTCCAGCTCACCTGCGCGCAATCGGCTGAGCCAGTAAAGGCCATCTTCAAGGCTTTGCTCAGCGGGAAATTGTTGACCATGTAGTTCCATCCGGGCGCGCAGCCGGCCATGAGGTCAGGCGGCTGGTGCTGCACCCAGATGTGCCGCGCAGCGATACCAATGCCGATGCATGCGGTCAACAACAGCAGCAACGCGTACACACGTCGTCCACGCGCCTGCGGACCGTGAATGGCACCCACGAGGAACAGGATACCCATCGCGATAAAAGCGATGCGCTGGAAAATGCACAGTGGGCAGGGTTCAATGCCGAGATCGAACTGAACGTAGATGGCAAACGCGTAGAGCGACGCACAGACGAGAAAACCGGCGAGGCACTGGGCACGGAAGGACCACGTGAAAGGATTGAGTTGCATCAGTAACGGCTCCAAAGACCGGCGGTGTATCCGTAGAGGTTCAAATGTAGAGCTCTCCCGACATCATGCCCCAGAAGAACAAGACCGCAAGAATCGACCAAAGTGCCAGGGTCATTCGCTCAATCGTGACAGACAGGGGCGTGCGCCAGGCCATGAACAAGGCATAGGGAATCAGGTAGTAGCGCTGCTCGATCAACCACGACAGCGAAACGAATAGTGCGCTCAACGGCCACAGCAACCACGCCTTGTCCAGCAACAGCCGCTGCCACAGCAGACCTATGCCGCCAAATACGGCAACTGTGCCGAATCCGCAATACCAAAGGGCCGATTCGCGAGTGCGCATCAATACCCAGTTGCGCAGGTCCGGCGGCTGCAGCAGGTTGTACGGATTATCGACCGCGAATGTAAGCAGGTATAGCGCTGCCAGCCCAAGCGGCACGATGATCAGCCATGGCGTGATCCGAACGTCCGCAATGAAGCGCGACCACGCCTCAAGACACGGAAACACGAACAGCAGCGCAGCGATGACCAGCATGCAGAAGAGATTGCCGGAATGAAGACTTAGATCCGGATGTATGTTGGTCACCGCATGCGACACCGATACTGAGCCGTTCGCGATCCAGTAGATGACGAAGACGCAACCAGCCAGCAAGTACGGCAGCAGCGCTTGTACCACTTCCATGGGCTTCACCCGCGCACGCTGTTGCCACGCATCGATGATCACCGGCCCGGCAAGTAGCGCCACCCACAACACGTTGTTCTGACGTACGCACATGGCCGCCATCAGGAACGTTCCAGCCAGCCAGTGACGCTGCCGTCCGGCTGCCCATGTCGCCCACAGCATCAGGCCTAGGGACAGCGCGTCGGTCTGAACCATGAACGCGAACAGCAGGAACACCGGCAGCACGGCGAACTGCGCCGTCGCCAGAAAATCCTCATGGCCGACGGCGTCCTTGCGCAGGCGATCGAAGCCGACTACTGCCAACAAGCCGGACAGGCTGCTCAGCAGACGCGCGGCGCCGAAAGAGTCCACATCAACCAGGCGCATGAGGCCTGCGAGCAACAGGTGATAGCCGGGGACCGTCGTGAGCACGTCGATCAGCGGAAGGAACTCACCGTGCAGGAAGCGATAGGTCTGCGTGAAGTGAGCGAACTCGTCAAGACGCATCTCGCCGCGCGCGGCGTAAATTGCGCAAAGCGTATAGGCGAGAATCAACAGCAGCCAGAAAGCTGTCCGTCGATATCGCAATTGAATTTGCGACTCAGCTTGCACGGATCATCGGAAATGAAAAACCCTCATGCTGTCGCCAGCATGAGGGTTGTTTTCACGATCGCTGCAGACCGATTTATTCAGCTGCTGCTTCGGCTTCCGCGCGCGGACGCTCGACCAATTCGACATAGGCCATAGGCGCGGAATCGCCAACGCGCACGCCGCACTTCAGAATCCGTAGATAGCCACCCTTGCGCTCGCGATAACGCGGGCCCAGTTCGACGAAGAGCTTGCCCACCGCAACCTTGTCGCGCAGACGCGCAAACGCGAGGCGGCGATTGGCAACGCCATCCACCTTGGCCAGCGTGATCAGCGGCTCGGCGACGCGGCGCAATTCCTTGGCCTTCGGCAACGTGGTGCGGATCAGCTCGTGCTTGAACAGCGACGCGGCCATGTTCTTGAACATTGCCTCGCGATGGCTGCTGGTGCGGTTGAGCTTACGTCCGGATTTCTGGTGGCGCATAAATAATTCCCAGTATATTTTTCTTGGCTTGGCGCGGATGGATTCGCGTCAATTCATCTGCATTCCGTGCTGCAGACCGGCCGGCGGCCAGTTTTCCAGCTTGGTTCCAAGCGACAAGCCACGTGCGCCGAGGACATCCTTGATCTCGGTCAGCGACTTCTTGCCCAGGTTCGGGGTCTTCAGCAACTCGACTTCGGTACGCTGCACCAGATCGCCGATGTAGTAGATGCTCTCCGCCTTCAGGCAGTTCGCCGAACGCACGGTCAGTTCCAGATCGTCGATCGGACGCAGCAGGACCGGATCCACGCCGCTCTTCTCGGCCTTGGTATCGGCGCTCTCGCGGCGAGTGAAATCGCCGAACACGGAGAGTTGCTCCTGCAGGATCTCGGCCGCTTTGCGCACGGCTTCCTCGGCGTCGATCGTGCCGTTGGTTTCGATATCGAGAATGAGCTTGTCCAGGTCGGTGCGCTGTTCGACGCGCGCGCTGTCCACTTCGTATGCCACTCGGCGCACGGGACAGAACGACGCATCCAGCTGCAGACGGCCGATCGGACGGCTTTCCTCATCCGGACGACGACGCGTGGTGGCCGGCTGATAGCCGACGCCGCGCGCGATCTTGATGCGCATGTTCAGCGCAACGTCCTTGGTCAGGTGACAGAGCACATGATCCGGATTGATGATTTCGACGTTGTGGTCGACCTTGATGTCGCCGGCCGTGACCACGCCCTTGCCCTTCTTGGAAAGGGTCAGGGTGGTTTCGTCCAGGTTATGCATGCGGATGGCGACGTCCTTGAAGTTCAGCAGGACTTCAATCACGTCCTCCTGCAGACCTTCCATCGTCGTGTATTCGTGCAGGACGCCGTCGATCTCGATCTCGATAACGGCAGCACCGGGAATCGACGACAGCAAAACGCGGCGCAATGCGTTACCCAAGGTATGACCAAAGCCGCGTTCCAGCGGTTCGACCATGACTCGGGCGCGATTGGCACCGGTGCGCTCAACGTGTATGCCACGCGGGCGCAGTATGGTAGTAGGCGACTGTGCCATGAACCACGCACTCCAAAAGTGTAAGAATATAGTTTTACAATCCTGGCATCCTGCCGAGGATTGCGGGCGAGCGGTACCGAATTACTTCGAATACAACTCGACGATAAGGCTTTCGTTGATGTCGCTCGGCAAATCCGAACGCTCCGGCAGAGCCTTCAGCGTACCCGCGAATTTCTTCGCGTCGACTTCGAGCCAACCCGGTGCCAGGTCCATTTCCTGCGATAAGGTCAGCGATTCCTGGATGCGCAACTGATTGCGCGATTTTTCCACGATCGCGATCTCGTCGCCGGCCTTGACCTGATATGAGGGCAGGTTCACGCCTTTTCCATTGACCTGAATCGCCTTGTGCGACACCAACTGGCGCGCCTGCGCGCGGGTAACCGCAAAACCCATGCGGTACACAATGTTGTCGAGACGACCTTCGAGCATGCGCAACAGGTTTTCACCAGTGTTGCCCTTGCTCTGCGAAGCCTTGCTGTAGTAGTTGCTGAATTGACGTTCAAGCAGACCGTAGATGCGTTTGACCTTCTGCTTTTCGCGCAGCTGCACCGCGTAGTCGGACAGACGCGCCTTCTTGCCGCCGGCGCCGTGCTGACCCGGCTTCTGCTCGAGTTTGCACTTGGAGTCGACCGCGCGAGCGGGACTCTTCAGGCTCAGATCCGCGCCTTCGCGACGCGCCAGTTTGCAGGTAGGACCGATATAACGTGCCATGTCGGTGCTCTCCTTAGACTCGGCGGCGCTTGGGGGGACGGCAGCCGTTGTGCGGAATCGGCGTCACGTCGATGATGTTGGTCACCTTCATGCCCAGCGCGTTCAAAGAACGCACCGCGGACTCGCGTCCCGGGCCCGGTCCCTTGATGCGCACTTCCAGCGTCTTCACGCCGTATTCCTGCGCAACGCGACCGGCCTTTTCTGCCGCAACCTGCGCCGCGAACGGCGTCGACTTGCGTGAACCACGGAAGCCTGCGCCTCCGGAAGTTGCCCACGACAGCGCATTGCCCTGGCGATCAGTGATCGTCACCACGGTATTGTTGAACGAGGCCTGCACGTGCACGATCGCATCGGTGACGACGCGCTTGGCCTTCTTCTTGGTCTTGGCAGCGACCGGTTTATTCATGAGTCTGGGTATCCGGAAAGTCAGCTTGAAACTGTCTGGCACGCGAACGTGCTACGAAATCAATTTTTCGAAATCAATTCTTCTTGATCGCACGCCGCGGGCCCTTGCGGGTACGCGCGTTGGTGCGGGTGCGCTGGCCACGCAGCGGCAAGCCACGGCGATGACGCAGACCACGATAGGTGCCAAGGTCGATCAGACGCTTGATGCTGATACCGACCTCGCGACGCAGATCGCCCTCGACGATAAACTTCGCCACTTCCTGGCGCAGCTTGTCGACCTCGGCCTCGGTCAGCGACTTGATCTTGGTCGCCGGATTCACTCCAGCGGACACACAGACCTGCTTCGACCGCGAGCGGCCGATGCCAAAAATGCTTTGCAGACCGATGCAGACATGCTTCTGTACCGGCAGGTTGACTCCTGCAATGCGCGCCATGTAACTATTCTCCGATAAGACTGTGAGCGCAGTGAACTGTTAATTATAGCAAGATTCGATCCAGACTAGAAGCCCTTTGGAGCTTCGCCAGGTCCTTCGGAATCATGCCGGATGGCACCCGCGACGGTTCAGCGCTGTCCGCCGCCGCGTCCATATCCCTTGAGGTTTGCCTTCTTCAACAAGCTTTCGTACTGGTGCGAGACCAGGTGCGCCTGCACCTGGGCTGTGAAGTCCATGACCACAACGACCACGATCAGGAGCGAAGTACCACCAAAATAGAACGGTACATGCCAGCTCTGCTGCAGAAAAGTTGGGACCAGGCAGACCAGAACCAGGTACACCGCTCCGGCACCGGTCAGGCGCGTCAGCACCCCATCGATATACTCAGCCGTCGCACGCCCTGGGCGAATACCTGGAACCAGCGCGCCCGACTTCTTCAGGTTTTCCGCTGTCTCGCCCGAATTGAACACGAGTGCGGTATAGAAAAACGCAAAGACAATGATCAGCGTTGCGTAGAGCAGTTCGTACAATGGCTCGCCAGGGCTCAGCGCAGCCGTGATCTGCTGCAACCATCGGATGTCGGTACCATTGGCGAACCACGAGGACGCCGTGGCCGGAAACATGATCAGGGACGAGGCGAAGATCGCCGGAATCACGCCGGACATGTTGAGCTTGAGCGGCAGATGCGAGCTCTGGTTCATGTAGGCGCGCGAGCCGCCCTGGCGACGCGCATAGTTCACTGTGATCCGGCGCTGGCCGCGCTCGACAAACACGACGAAGGCCGTGACGCCAAGCACCAGCAACACAACCGCTAGCACGCGTAGCGGGCTGAGTTCGCCCTGCGACGACATCTGCAAGGTGCGCACGACCGCGCTGGGCAAACCGGCAACAATGCCGGCAAAGATCAGCAGCGAAATGCCATTGCCGATGCCGCGCTCAGTGATCTGCTCGCCGAGCCACATCAGGAACATGGTGCCTGCGGTCAGGCCAATCATGGCCGTAAACACGAAACCGGGACCGGGGGCGTAAACCACACCCGCCTGGTGCTGCAGCATGCTGGCGATACCGAACGACTGGAATGCCGCAAGACCCACCGTGCCAAAACGCGTGTATTGAGTCAGCTTGCGCCGACCGGACTCGCCTTCCTTGCGCAGCGCCTGCAGGCTCGGGATCACCGAAGCAAACATCTGCACGATGATCGACGCGGAGATGTACGGCACAACGCCGAGCGCGAACAAGGAGAAACGCGCCAGCGCGCCGCCGGAGAACATGTTGAACATGTCCACAATGCCGCCCTGGCCTTCAATCAGCTTGCTCATCGCGTCGGAATTGACTCCGGGCACCGGGATGAACGAGCCCAGACGATAGACTACGAGCGCAGCGATCACGAAAAGGATGCGCTGCTTGAGCTCGGTCAATTTGCCGAGCCCGGAAAGCATGTTGGCCTGGGATGCTGCCACTGGTTACTCCACGCTGCCGCCGGCCGCTTCGATCGCGGCCTTGGCACCGGCCGTCACGGCCACGCCCTTGAGTTTGATCGCACGCTTGATCTCGCCCTTCTTCACGATCTTCGCGCGCAGGGCGCGGGTACGGATGAAGCCTGCGGTTTGCAGCGCTGCGAAATCAATGACATCGCCCTTGAGCGCATCAAGCTGGTACAGCAAAACTTCGCAAACTTCGTGCTTCTTCTTCGAGCGGAAGCCGACCTTTGGCAGACGGCGCTGCAGAGGCATCTGGCCGCCTTCGAAGCCCGGCTTGACCTTGCCCTTGCCGCTACGCGCGTACTGGCCCTTGTGGCCGCGGCCTGCTGTTTTGCCCAGGCCCGAGCCGATGCCTCGACCGACGCGTGTGCGTACTTTGCGCGAACCCTTGGCTGGCTTGAGTGTATTAAGACGCATATCCGTTAACTCCAATTTGATCAGTTATTGCCGCAGCGAAAGCCGTCGGCAATAGCTATTCTTCGACGCGCACCAGGTAATTGATCTTGTTGATCAGACCACGTACTTGGGGGCTGTCTTTCAGCTCGCGAACGTCGTTGAGCTTGTTCAAGCCGAGCGCCTTGACGCTCAGACGATGCTTCCATTGACAGCTGTTCATGCTCTTGAACAGCCGCACGCGGACCGTGCCCGCCTTGGTGGTTTTAGCCTTGGCCATAGCCGCCTACCTCTTCAACTTTCTTGCCGCGCTTGGCAGCGATACGCTCAGGAGTGGCCATCGCCTGCAGGCCCTTGATCGTGGCGCGCACCAGATTGATCGGATTGCGCGAGCCGACCGCCTTGGCCAGCACGTTCTTCACACCGACCACTTCGAGCACCGCACGCATGGCGCCGCCCGCGATCACGCCGGTACCTTCAGAGGCGGGCTGCATGTAAACACGCGCCGCACCATGGTTGGCCTTGACCGCATGCCACAAAGTACCATTGTTCAATTTCACGCTCGCCATACCGCGGCGTGCGCGCTCCATGGCCTTGGAAATTGCGACCGGCACTTCGCGCGCCTTGCCGTAACCGAAGCCGACCTTGCCGTCGCCATCGCCGACCACAGTCAGCGCGGTGAAACTCATCTGTCTGCCGCCCTTGACCGTCTTGGCCACGCGGTTGACGGCAATGAGTTTTTCCAGCATGCCGTCGCTGTTTTCACGTTCGTTGTTTGACATCATTTCACCTTTCGTTGCCGCTCGCGGATGCGATGCGGACTTTTACTTGCGGCATTGCCGCTTAGAATTGTGGATAACGCTGCTTAATCAACAAATGCAACAAATTAGAATTTCAGGCCGCCTTCGCGCGCGGCATCGGCCAACGCGGCGATACGACCGTGATAACGGAAACCGGAGCGATCGAATGCGACGCTTTCCACGCCTGCGGCTTTCGCTTTTTCGGCGATCGCCTTGCCCACTGCCGCCGCGGCCGCCTTGTTCTTGGTGCCCTTGAGGCCGTCGGAAACCGCCTTCTGCACCGTCGACGCTGCGGCCAGCACCTTGTCGCCTTCGGCCGAAATAACCTGGGCGTAGATGTGCTGGTCGGTGCGATGCACAGTCAGGCGCGGCACAGCGAGCTTGCGAATATGCGAACGCGTGGCTTTTGCGCGGCGCAGTCTTGCGATGTTCTTGTCCATCTTTATTCTCCGAGAAGCTGAAAGCTTGTTGAAAAGTCCGACCAGGATGGTCGGTTTTTAGTGCGGAAGGAACCGCACCAAAGCTTTTCCTCTTATGCCTTCTTGGCTTCTTTAAGGGTGATCTTTTCGCCCGAGTAGCGCACGCCTTTGCCCTTGTAGGGTTCCGGCGGACGGAATGCGCGGATCTTCGCCGCCACTTCACCGACACGCTGTTTGTCTGCACCGGCGATCAGGATTTCAGTCTGCGTCGGCACGGTAATCGTGATGCCATCCGGCGTCTTGAACACGACCGGGTGGGAAAAGCCTAGTGCCAGGTTCAAGTCCTTGCCCGCGAGCGTGGCGCGGTAGCCGACGCCGACGAGTTCGAGCTTGCGCTGATAGCCTTCGCTCACGCCCTTGACCATGTTGGCGATCAGCGAACGCGCGGTTCCGGCCATCTTGGTCGTATTCGCATCGGTCGAAGTCAGGTGCACTTCGGAATCCTTCACGCCAATCTGGACGCTGCCGTGCTGCGCAAGCTTGAGCGTACCCTTGGGTCCCTTCACGGTGACCGAGCCGTTGGCAACAGTGCACTCGACCCCCTTGGGGAGCGCGACCGGCATTTTTGCTACACGAGACATGTTCAGTTCTCCACAGTTATTTGCGCGCGCCTCGCGCACAAATCATCAAAATACATCAGGCGACAGTGCCGAGCACTTCACCGCCGACGCCTTTTGCACGCGCCTGGACCTCGGTCATGATTCCGGCCGGGGTTGAAATGATGGCAACACCCAAGCCACCCATCACCTTCGGCAGATCGTCCTTGCCGCGATACACGCGCAGACCGGAGCGGCTGACACGGTCGATCTTTTCGATCGCCGGACGACCCTCGAAATACTTCAACGCGATCTCAAGAACTGCCTTGTTGTTTTCGCCCTTGTTCACCTGGAAATCGCGCACGTAACCTTCGTCCTTCAATACCTTGACGATGGCAACCTTCGTGCGTGACGAAGGCATGCGCACGGTCGGCTTGGCCGTGGCCTGTGCGTTGCGGATACGTGTGAACATATCGGCGATGGGATCAGTCATGCTCATGGATAATTCCTAATACTCTTCTAATTCAGCATCGATATCCGGAAGAAGTTCTCTTCCGAAAAAAGTCCGGATTGGACTCTTTTCAACTCAAATACCACTCGAAGAAATCCCGTCTCGGGCGTTCTTCAAAATAAACGCTACCAGCTAGCCTTGCGCAGACCCGGCACATCACCGCGCATGGTTGCTTCGCGCAGCTTGTGACGACCCAGCGCAAACTTGCGATACACACCGCGCGAGCGACCGGTCAGTGCGCAGCGGTTGCGCTGACGTGACGGGCTGGCATCGCGTGGCAGCTTCTGCAGCTTTGTCTGCGCCGCCATCTTCTCGTCGTAGGACGATTTCGGGCTTAGTACCGTTGCCTTGAGCTCCTTGCGCCGGGCAGCGTACTTCTTGACGATCTTCGTGCGCTTTTTCTCGCGCTCAACCATGCTGGTCTTGGCCATACCGGTACTCTCTTGAAATTAGTTGCGGAACGGGAAGCTGAACGCTTCGAGCAGCGCCTTGGCTTCTTCGTCACTGCGTGCCGTCGTGGTGATTGCGATATCCATACCGCGCATCGCGTCGACTTGATCGAAATCGATCTCCGGGAAAATGATCTGTTCCTTGATGCCCATGTTGTAGTTGCCGCGGCCGTCGAACGCACGGCCCGACACACCACGGAAGTCGCGAACGCGCGGCAGCGCGATGTTGACCAGGCGATCGATGAACTCATACATCTTGGCGCGGCGCAGGGTGACTTTGCAGCCGATCGGCCAACCGTCGCGGATCTTAAACGTCGCGATGGATTTTTTCGACAGCGTCGAAATCGACTTCTGACCAGCAATCTTGGTCATGTCGGCATTCGCGTTCTCGAGCACCTTTTTGTTCGTCGCTGCTTCGCCCACACCCATGTTGAGCGTGACCTTGCTCAGGCGCGGCACCTGCATGACGTTCTTGTAACCGAAACGCTTCATCAGCTTCGGCACGACTTCATCTTTGTAGAATTTTTCCAAACGCACCATGTCTGCGATCCTCAGGCGTCAACCACTTCGCCGCCGGCGCGGTACGTGCGTACCTTGCGTCCGTCGTCGAGGGTCTTGTAACCGACGCGTTCACCCTTGCCCGCGGCAGAGTTGAACAGCATCACGTTGGAGATATGGATCGACGCCTCACGCTCGACGATCCCGCCCGGCTGGTTGGCCTGCGGATTCGGTTTGGTGTGGCGCTTGACCAGGTTGATGTTCTGCACGACGACGCGATCATCCGCGACGAGACGCATAACTTCGCCCTTCTGGCCCTTGTATTTGCCGGTAATCACGATGACGTGGTCACCTTTGCGTATACGATTCATAACTGATCTTCTCGTTTCAGTGGAGCCCAAGTTTTTGGTCTCCGTTAAACTGCTGTATTGCTTCCACAACCCTGCCCTCGCCTTCGGCTCGGGCGCCCCCTTGACTCAAGGGGGCTGTGAATCAGAATCCGTCTTCGCTTGCGCTCAGACGTAGACTTACAAAACGTTTCTTCAGAGCACTTCCGGCGCGAGCGAAACGATCTTCATGAAGCGTTCGCTGCGCAGTTCGCGCGTGACCGGTCCGAAAATGCGCGTACCAATCGGTTCAAGCTTGTTGTTGAGCAGCACGGCGGCATTGCCATCGAACCGGATCACCGACCCATCGGCGCGGCGCACACCCTTGCGGGTACGCACGACGACGGCGTCATAGACCTCGCCCTTCTTTACCTTGCCGCGCGGAATCGCATCGCGAATTGACACTTTAATAATGTCGCCAATACCGGCGTAACGGCGCTTAGAACCGCCGAGCACCTTGATGCAGAACAGAAGCTTGGCACCGCTATTGTCCGCTGCGGCCAACGTGGATTGCATCTGGATCATGGTGAGTTTCTCCTTGAGCCCACGTTATTGCGCAGCGCGCGTGACGATTTCGACGACGCGCCAGTTTTTCGTTTTCGACAGCGGACGGCACTCGGCGATACGCACGACATCGCCTTCCTTGCACTCGCCTTTTTCATCATGCGCATGCACCTTGGTCGAACGGCGCACAATCTTGCCGTACAACGGATGCTGCACCTGGCGCTCCAGCAGAACGGTAACCGTCTTCAGCATCTTGTTGCTGACAACGCGACCTTCGACCGTGCGCTGGGTCTTTTGTGCAGGATTATTCGTTTGTTCGCTCATTGCTCTGCCTTATTTCTTCGTGCTCGATTTCGCCGCGCTCGCTTTAACCGGGCTCGACTTATCCTGACCGAGCAGCATCTTGATCTGCGCGATGTCGCGCCGGACGCGCTTGAAATGATGCGTCTGCGTCTGCTGGCCTGCGCCCTTCTGCATGCGCAGGTTGAATTGCTCGCGACGCAGCTCCAGGAGTTGTTCACCCAGGTCCTGCGCGGATTGTTTGCGAAGCTCTTTGAGTTCCATCACAGCACCGTACGATTCACGAATTGAGTCTGCACCGACAGCTTGGCCGCGGCCAGACGGAACGCTTCACGCGCATCGACTTCGGTCACGCCTTCGATTTCATACAACATGCGGCCTGGCTGCACGACTGCAACCCAGAACTCCACGTTGCCCTTGCCGTTACCCATACGCACTTCGATAGGCTTCTTGGTGATCGGCTTGTCCGGAAACACGCGGATCCACAGCTTGCCGCCACGCTTGACGAAGCGGGTTACGCAGCGGCGCGCGGCTTCTATCTGACGTGAAGTCAGATGGCCGTGCGTCGTCGCCTTCAGGCCGTACTCGCCGAAGCTGACCTTGTTGCTGACGAAGGCCAACCCATGGTTGCGGCCTTTGTGTACTTTGCGATATTTGGTGCGTTTTGGTTGGAGCATGGCCCTAGATCCTTACTTCGCCGCCGAACGCGGTTCGCGTTGATCGCGATCGCCGCGATTTTCACGCGGTTCACGGTGTTCACGAGGCTCGCGGCGCGCCTGTGGGGCATCGCGACCTTCGTCCTTGGTTTCCTGGCTCGCGGCGTGCAGGTCGAATACTTCGCCCTTGTACACCCACACCTTGATACCGATGATTCCGTACGTCGTCTTCGCCTCGGCGAAACCGTAGTCGATATCGGCGCGCAGCGTATGCAGCGGAACGCGACCTTCGCGGTACCACTCCGAACGCGCGATCTCGGCGCCATTCAGGCGACCACCAACGTTGACCTTGATGCCGAGTGCGCCCAGGCGCATCGCATTTCCAACCGCACGCTTCATTGCGCGGCGGAACATGATGCGGCGCTCGAGCTGCTGTGCAATCGATTCGGCGACCAGCTGTGCATCGATCTCGGGCTTGCGCACTTCGGTCACGTTGATGTGCGCCGGAACGCCCATCACGGCCGAGACTTCCTTGCGCAGCTTCTCGATGTCCTCGCCCTTCTTGCCGATCACTACACCCGGACGTGCCGTGTGAATGGTGATGCGTGCGCTTTTGGCGGGACGCTCGATCTGGATGCGCGATATGCCAGCCTGCGCCAGCTTCTTGCGCAGCAGTTCACGCACCTTAAGATCGGCGGTGAGATACAGAGCGTAGTCTCGCTTGTTCGCGAACCACTTCGAGTTCCAGTCCTTGGATATGCCAAGGCGGATTCCGGTTGGATGAACTTTGTGACCCATCGTTCGTTTCCTAAGTATCAGCTAGTCAGCTGCCGACAACCACGGTGATATGACTGGTGCGCTTGAATATCTGCGAACCACGACCTTTGGCGCGTGCATGCATGCGCTTCAGGCGCGGACCCTCGTCCACGGTGATCGTGGCGATTTTCAACTCGTCCACGTCGGCGCCAAGATTGTTCTCGGCATTGGCGACTGCCGACAACAGCAGCTTCTTGACCAATTGCGCCGCCTTCTTGTCGCTGAAAGCCAGCAGATTGGTCGCGCGCCCGACCGGCAGACCGCGCACCTGATCCGCAACCAAGCGTGCCTTCTGTGGAGAAATCCGCACGCCACGCAAAATTGCTTTTGCTTGCGGCGCGCTGGTTTGCGTGACTTTGGCTTGCATCATCGTGACCTCTGAATTCCTTCGCTCTTACTTCTTCGCCTCGGCGGCCTTCTTGTCGCCGGAGTGGCCCTTGAAGGTGCGGGTGGCGGCGAATTCGCCGAGCTTGTGTCCAACCATGTTTTCGTTGACCAGCACCGGCACGTGAGCCTTGCCGTTGTGTACGGCGATGGTCAGGCCGACCATTTCCGGCAAGATCATCGAACGACGCGACCAGGTCTTGATCGGGCGTTTGGTATTCGTAGCAGCCGCCGCTTCCACCTTCTTCAGCAGGTGCAGGTCGACGAACGGTCCTTTCTTCAGTGAACGCGCCATGGGTTAGCTTCTCCGGTCGCGCACGATAAATTGATCGGTGCGCTTGTTCTTGCGGGTCTTGTAACCCTTGGACGGCTGTCCCCACGGGGACACCGGATGCGGATTGCCTTGTCCGGCCTTGGCCTCGCCACCACCGTGCGGGTGATCGACGGGGTTCATTGCCGCACCGCGTACGGTCGGGCGAATACCACGCCAGCGCTTGGCGCCGGCCTTGCCCAACTTGCGCAGATTGTGTTCGGAATTGCCCACTTCGCCGATCGTGGCGCTGCAATCGGCCGGCACCTTGCGCATCTCGCCGGAGCGCAGACGCAGCGTGGCGTAACCGCCTTCGCGCGCGATCAGCTGCACCGATGCACCGGCGCTGCGGGCGAGCTGTGCGCCCTTGCCGGGCTTCATCTCGATGCAATGCACGGTGGCACCAATCGGGATATTGCGCAGAGGCAGCGTGTTGCCCGCCTTGATCGGCGCATCGCGACCCGCCATCAGCTGGTCGCCCACCGCCACGCCCTTGGGCGCGATGATGTAGCGGCGTTCGCCGTCCACGTAACACAACAATGCAATGTGTGCCGTGCGGTTCGGATCGTATTCAATGCGTTCGACACGGCAGGCGATGCCTTCCTTGTCGCGCTTGAAGTCGATGATGCGGTAATTCTGTTTTGCGCCACCGCCCTTATGGCGCACCGTGATGCGGCCATAGTGGTTGCGTCCGCCGGTCTTGGACTGAGCCTCGGTCAGCGGAGCGTATGGATCGCCTTTATGCAGCCCCGGCGTGAACACACGCACCATCGAGCGGCGCCCAGGCGAGGTTGGCTTTAATGTAATCAGTGCCATGAGTATTCCTGATCTCTATGAACGCAAATCGCGCCCATATTCACTTAGGGTTTTGCCGTAACGTCGATGCTCTGGCCTTCGTGCAAACGCACGTAAGCCTTGCGCCAACCATTGCGCGAACCAGCACGCTGACGGAACGACTTGACCTTGCCCTTCACATTCACCAAGTTGACCGACAAGACCTTGACGTTGAACATCGCCTCGACCGCTGCCTTGATCACTTGCTTGTCCGCATCCTGCGCAACTTCGAACACATACTGGTTGTGTTCCTGCAGGCGCGCGCTCTTTTCCGAAATATGCGGCGCGCGCAACACGTTGAACAAGCGCTCGTTCCTGACTTGCTCGCTCATGCCAGCCACTCCTCGATCTTCTTGACCGAATCGACGGTCATGATTACGTGTTGCGCATCAACCAGGCTGACCGGATCCATCGCAGCGACATCCACCACCGCGACATACGGCAGGTTGCGCGCTGAAAGAAACAGATTCTGATCCACGTTCTCGGTGACGATCAGGGTGCGGCCGCCGGTGTAATCCTTGAGCAAGGCGATCAAGTCCTTGGTGCTGGGCTTATCGACCGCGAATGCTTCGACCACCTTGAGGCGGCCCTGACGATTCAATTCCGACAGAATCGTCTGAATCGCACCGCGATACATTTTCCTGTTGACCTTCTGCGCAAAGCTGCGCGGGCGCGCCGCGAACGCGCGGCCACCGCCGACGAAGATCGGAGCGCGATAGTCGCCGTGACGCGCGCCGCCGCCCTTCTGCGCCTTGAACTTCTTGGTCGTGCCAGACATGTCCGAACGCGACTTCTGGGCCTTGGTGCCGCTACGGCCAGCGTTGCGATAGGCAACGACGACCTGGTGCACCAGTCCTTCGGAATATTCGCGACCGAACACCGTGTCGGATACCGACATTGGCTTCTTCGCGCCTACGATTTGCAGTTCCATGATCTAGATCCTCAAGCCTTCGACGCCGGACGGATGATGACGTTGCCGCCTGGCGCACCGGGTACCGCACCGCGGATCGCGATCAGATGACGTTCCGCATCAATCTTCACAACCTGCAGATTCATTGTCGACTGACGCACATTGCCCATGTGACCGGCCATCTTCTTGCCAGGAAACACGCGACCCGGCGTCTGACGCTGACCGATGGAGCCCGGCGAGCGATGCGACAGCGAGTTACCGTGGGTGGCGTCGCCCATGCTGAAGTTCCAGCGCTTGATCGTGCCCTGGAAGCCCTTGCCCTTGGTGACACCGGCAACATCGACGATCTGGCCTTCCTTGAACACGTCATCGGCTTTCAGCTCACCGCCGACGGCATAGTTACCGAGGTCTTTGGCGTCGACGCGGAACTCCCACAATCCACGGCCCGCTTCGACCTTGGCCTTGGCGAAATGTCCCGCCTTCGGCTTGTTGACCAGCGCAGCACGCTTGGTTCCTGCGGTGACCTGCACGGCGCTATAGCCGTCGATCTCCAGCGTCTTGACCTGGGTGATGCGGTTCGGCGTCGCCTCGATCAGCGTGACCGGAATCGATTCACCGGCTTCGGTGAAGATTCGCGTCATGCCGCATTTTTTTCCAACCAATCCGATACTCATGATCGTAATCTCAATAAAGCCCGACTCAATACAGCCCGAATCAATACAGCCCGAATCAATACAGCCCGAATCAATACAGTTTGATCTGCACGTCCACGCCGGCGGCGAGGTCGAGCTTCATCAGTGCGTCCACGGTTTTGTCATTCGGATCGACAATATCCAGGACACGTTTGTGTGTGCGTGTTTCGTACTGGTCGCGCGCGTCCTTGTCGGCGTGCGGCGATACCAGAATGGTGTAGCGCTCGATCTTGGTTGGCAGCGGAATCGGGCCGCGTACCTGGGCGCCTGTGCGCTTGGCCGTCTCGACGATCTCGCTCGCGGAACGATCGATCAAGCGATGATCGTACGCCTTGAGCCGAATCCTAATCTTCTGCTCCGCCATTGCCGTAATCCTCAAAGAACGTTGTTTTCAAAACTCGAAGCGATTTTTCATCGCTTCGCCAAATCCATCCCTGAAGCGCTTCCACGTTCGGCATCCTGCCTCACCGATCTGAAGTCTCGCGAGATGCGCTTCAACGCATCTCGCAAGCGAGTCTTCAGATCACTTGACTATCTTTGCCACGACACCGGCGCCGACCGTGCGGCCGCCTTCGCGAATCGCGAAGCGCAGGCCTTCTTCCATCGCGATCGGGTGAATCAGACTCACCACCATCTTGATGTTGTCGCCCGGCATGACCATTTCCACGCCCGCCGGCAGCTCAACGCTTCCGGTCACGTCCGTCGTGCGGAAATAAAACTGTGGACGGTAGCCCTTGAAGAACGGCGTGTGACGGCCGCCTTCATCCTTGGAGAGCACGTACACCTCCGACTCAAAGTCGGTGTGCGGGGTGATGCTGCCCGGCTTGCACAACACCTGGCCACGCTCCACTTCGTCACGCTTGGTGCCGCGCAAGAGGATTCCCGTGTTGTCGCCCGCGCGGCCTTCGTCCAGCAGCTTGCGGAACATCTCCACGCCCGTGCATGTCGTCTTCACCGTCGGCTTGATGCCCACGATCTCGATTTCGTCGCCCACCTTCACAATCCCGCGCTCGATACGACCGGTCACCACCGTGCCGCGGCCGGAAATGGAGAACACGTCTTCCACCGGCATCAGGAACGGTTTATCCAGTACCCGCACCGGTTCCGGAATAAACGTGTCCAGCGCTTCGACGAGCTTGACGATGCTGGGTATGCCCAGTTCACTCTGGTCGCCTTCCAGCGCCTTCAGCGCCGATCCCTTGATGATCGGGGTCTTGTCGCCCGGAAACTCGTACTTGCTCAACAGGTCACGCACTTCCATGTCG
>JBBRTT010000053.1:0-26772 GCA_038244165.1 Lysobacterales bacterium
CCGGCGCCACGCACCAGGGATGGTTCGCAAAAAATCTTTTCTGAAGTGGGTGGCGGTCCCGCCAGCCACATCCCGGCACCCGAATCATTCGCTACCGTTGCTGCCTTCCGGCCCTGGCGGAGTTTGCAAACTATCGTCGCGGGAGAACCGACGGAACCACCATAGAAACTGATCATTGCAGGATGCATTTGCACCCTGCAGAAAACTGGCGGAGAGAGCGGGATTCGAACCCGCGAAGCGGTATAACCCGCTTACACACTTTCCAGGCGTGCTCCTTCAACCACTCGGACACCTCTCCGGTTCTTTTGCATCCATGATGGCGAGCAGGATGGCTCGACCAGCCATGCTTCTACGCCCACTAAAATGGGGCGCGCAGAATACCTGACCCCAGATGCGCGAACAAGCACAAACTGGTGATCGACCTCCTCTCGTTGAGCCCCCGTATACGCCGGCGACGCGCTGATTCGTCCACGAATCCGAGCGCAAAAGTGCCCCGATATCTATCCTCAGCCTTCGGACTCGTGCGGTTTGTTCCAACATATGCAAGAATTTCCCGCCCGCCACGCGGTGACTTCACAATAATGCGCCGGAGCAAATCCGGCTGAACCGGGAGATTTCATGCGAATCCTTTCTACATTCCGCCGTGCGGATGTCGCCGCACGGTCTTGCGCTTTTGCGCTGTTGGCGATTCTGACCTCAACGGGTACGGCCGTAGCCGCGGATGCATCGCGCGCGCTCTGGCAGGCCACGCCAGCGCGTGCGCTGCCCGCTGATGCGCCGTCAGTCTCGATGTATCGACCGCTGCTGCTGAACGTGACCACGCTACGGACGCTGCTAGCGCCTGCGCGGCACGGGGGCGCGGTCGTAACACTATCGCTGCCACATCCGGACGGCAGTTTCAGCGAGTTCCAACTCGCCGACTCGCGCACCATGCCCGACGAGCTGCAGGACAAGTATCCGGAAATCGTGAGCCTTTCAGGCAGCGACGACCACGGCCGCAAGGCACGGGTGGATCTCACGCCGCAGGGATTTCAAGCCATGGTATTCGAGCAGGACGGCGTGTGGATCGTGCGTCCCGAGACCTCGACTTCCGGCGAACGCTACATGAGTTTCCGGCGCACGGATCTCGCCGCCCCCGAAAAAGGATTCCAGTGCAGCGTGCACGGCGATGAGGTTGACGCTTCCGGCCAGAGCCTGCTCCCGCCAGTGCCGATGACAACGACCGGCGCCACACAACGCGTCTATCGCGCCGCTGTGGCGGCGAACCACAACTATGTTGCCGCGGTTTGCGCCGCCACCCCCACCGTCGCTTGTGGACTCGGCACCGTCGTGACCGCAATGAACCGCGTCAATCAGGTCTACGAGACCGAGCTTGGCGTGCACATGACGCTGATCGCGAATGACGACCTGATCATCTATCCCAGCGCGACCGGAGATCCGTACTCGAACAGCGGCAGTGCGCTCAACCAGAACATCACCAATCTCAACGCCGTGATCGGCAGCGCCAACTACGACATCGGCCACGTGTTCACGACCGGCAGCGGTGGCGTCGCCAATCTGCGCGCTACCTGCACAGGCGCCAAGGCTGGCGGCACCACCGGTCTCGGCAACCCGACCGGCGACGCGTTCTACATCGACTATGTCGCCCACGAAATGGGTCACCAGTTCGGCGGCAACCATACGTTCAATTCCACTACCAGCAATTGCGGTGGCGGCAACCGCGCCGGCAGCGCGGCCTACGAACCGGGTAGCGGCACGACGATCATGGCGTATGCGGGCATCTGCGGTGCGGATAATACGCAACCGCATTCCGATCCCTATTTCCACGCCAAGAGCCTGGAAGAAATCAACACCTGGATCAGCGGCACCGGCGGCAGCTGCGCTGCCCCTACGGCGAGTACGGACCAAGTACCCGTCATCAATGCATTGCCTGGTGGATTCACCTTGCCAAAGCAAACGCCGTTCACGATGACCGGGTCGGCGACCGACGCCGATGGCGATGCACTGACATACAACTGGGAAGAGTACGATCTCGGCGCCGCTACCACCCTGGTGCAGGGCGACATTGGCACCGGCCCGATTTTCCGTACTTTCAACGCGACCGCGAGCGGAACGCGTGTATTCCCGAAGATCGAAACCGTGCTCGGCGCCCCATTCGTTCTCGGCGAAGCCTGGGCCACGACGACGCGCGATCTCAACTTCCGCCTCACCGTGCGCGACAACCACAATGTGCCGGGTACGCCGCAATACGGCAAGACGGTCAGCGCCGATACTGTCATCCACGTCACCAGCGCGGCTGGCCCATTCGTCGTCACGCGGCCGAACACGGCGCTGACCTGGGGCCGCGGTGAGAGCCATGTCGTTACCTGGAATGTCGCCGGCACCGACGTGTCGCCGGTCAACTGCGCAAACGTCGCCATCGACTTGTCCAACGACGCCGGCCTCACCTACGCGTTCGCGCTTGCCGCGAGCACAGCCAATGACGGCTCGGCGCTGATCGTCGTGCCGGCGGTGGCCAACACGACCCAGGCGCGCGTGCGCGTTACCTGCCTGGGCAACGTTTTCTTCGATGCCTCCGATGTGAACTTCAGCATCGGCGCCACGGGCGACGCGGATCCAACCGGGCCGAGCGCCAGCGTATCTCCGTCGACGGGCTTTACCTTCACGCTCGACGCCGGCGCTTCTGGCACGAATACACTGACCGTGTCCAACGGCGCGGCGGCGGCGAGCGCGCTGACCTACACGATCTTCGAATCCTCCGACAGTTGCGCGACGACGACGAACGTAACCTGGCTCACGGCTTCACCGGCATCAGGTTCAGTTGGGCCCGGCAGTTCCAATCCGGCGACCGTCGGCATCGCTTCGGGCACGCTCCCCTTCGGCACATATGCGGCAAGCCTGTGCGTCAACAGCAACGATGCGGCCAATCCAACGCTCGTCGTTCCAGTCAATCTCACCGTCAACCAGCCGCCCAACGATGAAATCTTCAAGGATGGATTCCAACCCCTGGGCCCGCCACCGCAACCCGTGCAGGACCCGAGCTTCGAAGCGACCACGGCAAACGCCAGCACAAATCCGTTCTGGACGGGCTCCGATACCAATCCCGGGGCCGGTGGCGGCACACCGTTCTACAACGACCTGGACCAGACCATTCCCATCCATACGGGTAATTGGGCGATCTGGTTCGGCGACTGGCAAGGCGGCGCCGAGGTGCAGATCGCGTCGCAAGCCGTCACGATTCCATCCGGTGCACCGCGTTATCTGAACTTCTGGCAGCAGATCGGCGGCAATTCCGATATCGCGAGTGCGTACACCGTGAAAATTGACGGCGTCGCTTTGCAGACAGTGGACATCGGTACCGTCGCCACTGGCAGCGTCTATGCTCCGGTTTCCCTCGATATCAGCGCGTATGCCAACGGCGCGGCGCACACGATCGAATTCCGCTACGAGTACTCCGACGCGAACAATGCCGGCGCGGATGGAGAAATATTCATTGACGACGTGACCGTGGATTCGACTCACATTACGCCGCGCGCGCAACCGTCCGGGCCGCCGACCAGGCACTCGCACAAACGCTGACACGCAGCTCCATGGCGACCTTCCTGCATAGGTCGCCATGGGCCAGCACTCGGCAAACGCGCGCGTCCAGGTCAGCTGCCATGCAATATCCTTGGATATTTCCTCCGGCACTCAACATCAGCGACGATATATTCATGAATGGTTTCGAATGACTCGATTATTATCGACTCGGCAAAGTATAAATTGCTGCGTTGAGGTACTAAATCTCGATGAATCGCGCGATTGGTAATAGTTACAACGCTTCTTCTCACTTCTGGGCCGAGATCGCTCCGTGCGAACATCTCGTGCATATCTATTCGGACGAAGACGTATTTCTCAAGTCGCTCGAGGGATTTGTCGCAAGCGGTCTGGAAGCCGGTGACGGCGTTGTTGTCATTGCCACGCCATCGCACCGGCATGCTCTGAACGAGCGTCTTAGACAGCGCGGTTTCGATCTCGTCGCCGCGAGTCAGTGCGATCAGTTTATTGCTCTGGATGCCGAGGAAACACTCGCGCGATTCATGGTCGACGGCTGGCCCGACGACGAGCTTTTCCAGCGGATGGTCGCCGACCTTGTCGGACGCGCAGGAAGCAACGGCCGACGCGTGCGTGCTTTCGGTGAGATGGTCTCGATACTCTGGTCCCGCGGCGACTGCGGTGCGACGGTCCGACTGGAATACCTGTGGAACAATCTCTGCAAGCAGGGCACGTTTTCATTGTTCTGCGCCTATCCAAAAATCGGTTTCACCGAAAGCCCTGACCTCGCCGTTCAGGCGATCTGCGCCGTACATTCCCGAGTTATTTCCGACGCTGCCTGAGCGCGCCGGTTACAGCGATGCGGGACCGACCGTGGTGTTGTCCGGATGCAACCAGCCCGATTCGCCGTCGGCATAGCGCTCGTTCTTCCAGATCGGTACACGTTTTTTCACTTCGTCGATGATATGCCGACAGGCAGCAAACGCCGCCTCGCGATGCGCCGCACTGACGCCGACCCACACTGCCAGATCGCCGATGGCCAGCGTGCCGATGCGATGTACGCAGCGCGCGTCCACAATGGGAAATTGCTGCATCGCCTCGACGAGGATGCGCGTGCCCTCCGCTTCGGCCAACGCCGCGTAGGCCTGGTACGCCAGACCGCGGACCGCGCGGCCTTCGTTGTGGTCGCGCACCCAACCTTCGAATGTTACCGACGCGCCGGCGCTCGTGTGTGACATCGCGCACGTCAATGCTATGACGTCGATCGGAGTTTCGCTTAGCACAAAAGTCTTCACCCGCCACTCACAGGCGGGAGAAACGCAATTTCATCACCATCGGCAAGTACTCGATCCCAGCGCGCAAATTCGCCATTGATGGCAACACGCAGGCGTTCGTGACCGAGGTTGAAGCCATGCTCTTGCCGCAACTGCTCGTACAGGACACTCGCATCGGTGATCGCGGATGCGCGATCCTCACTGTCGCATCCGGCGGCATCACGCAAAGAGGCAAAGTACAAAATGCGATAGTTCACGCGGACACCTTGCCGCGGCGCACACTGCGCTTGCCACCCGACTTTTCCAGCAGCCGCACTTCGGCGATGACGATCTCGTGCGAAAGCGCTTTGCACATGTCGTACACCGTCAGCGCAGCCACCGTGACGCCGGTTAACGCTTCCATCTCAACGCCGGTCTTGTGCGTAATCGCCACTTCGCAGCGAATCGTCAACTCGTTCGGCGATTCGAATCCGATGGAAAAATCGCAGCCTTCGATCGCCAGCGGATGGCAAAACGGGATCAGCTCGTGCGTGCGCTTGACCGCCATCGTGCCGGCGATGATTGCCGTGTCGATCACCGGACCTTTCTTCGCGCGCATGCCGCCATCGCGCAGTTCCCGGGCCACTTGCGGCGGAAAGCGCACGACTGCCTGCGCCGTCGCGCGCCGTGGGGTCGCCAGTTTTGCGCCCACATTGACCATGCGCGGGCGGTTGGCGGCGTCGAGATGTGTAAGTGTCGTTTTTTTCTTGTTCATGCTCGATTGTAGTTGGAAACGCCTGCGCTCGGCTTTGCCTCGCTGAATGTTGCTAGGCTCGCGCGCGATGCATTACTTTGCATCGCGCAAGCGCTCAGCCTCACCCGCCAATAGTGTACATTTCTACTTTGTGCGAATTGCCCGGCGCACGAAATTCCGCGCGGCGCTCGCTGTAACGATCCTCGCGGCGCTGCCAGTGCGCTGCGATCAATGCCGCCAGTTCGTCGTCGCTTGCGCCGTTGCGCAGCCGGCCGCGCAGATCATGCCCGGTCTGCGCGAAAAGGCACGTATACAACTTGCCGTCGGCCGACAGTCGCGCACGCGTGCAGTCGCCACAGAATGGCTGTGATACCGAACTGATGAAACCGATCTCGCCTGCGCCGTCGGCAAATGCGTAGCGTTTTGCGACTTCCCCGCGATATCCGGGAGCCTGCGCCAGCAGCGGCCAGCGCGCATGAATGCGCGCGTGCAACTCCGCGCTTGGTACGACGAGATCTCCGCGCCAGCCGTTGATCGTGCCGACATCCATGTATTCGATGAACCGCAGGATATGCCCGCTGCCGCGGAAGCGTTCGATCAGATCCGCAACCTGCGCATCGTTGACGCCGCGCATTACCACGCAATTGAGCTTGATCTGCGCAAATCCGGCCTGTTCGGCCGCGGCGATGCCGGCGAGTACCTCGTCGACCTCGCCGTGGCCGCCGGAAAGTTCACGGAAAGTCGCCGAGTCGAGCGTATCCAGTGATACCGTCAGGCGTTGCAGTCCGGCAGCGCGCAGCGCCGGCGCCAAGCGCGGCAGGAGCACGCCGTTGGTGGTCAACGCCAGATCCTGCACTTGCGGAATTTGCACAAGCATACGCACGAGTTCCGGCAGGTCGCGGCGCAGCAGCGGCTCGCCGCCGGTCAGGCGCAGCTTGCGCACGCCCAGTGCCACAAACGCGCGGGCTATGCGCTCGATCTCCTCGAAACGCAGGCGCTCGTGCTTGGCCAGGAACACATGATCCTTGGCGTACTGATCTTCCGGCATGCAGTACGGACAGCGGAAGTTGCAACGGTCGATCACCGAGATGCGCAGATCGTGCAGCGGCCGCGCCAGCATGTCGCGAGGCTGCACACCGGGCTGCGGCCCATCAATCAGCGCATGCGGGATGATCTTCATCTGACTCACGCCACGGCTCCCGGCGCGCGTTCGAGCACGACGTCCGGCGCGGGCGCCGGCAAGACTATGCGCTCGTCGCGCTGCGCGACACGGTAGCCGAGCGCCTCCAGTGCTGCACCGTCGGCGGCGCTGGCGTAGTGATACAGCAGCATCCGCGAACATTGTTCCTTTGTATACTCGCGCGCCAGATCGTCCGCTCCGGTATGCGATGGATTGCCGACCAGGCCGCAATCGTGCGCGACCAGGGTCGGCGCGGGCGCGTGATGCGACAGCGCTTCCGGAATCGGACGGGTATCACCGGTCCACGCGAATGCGCCGCGCAAGGCGACGCCGAACGACGTCGACGGCGCGTGATGGCGGGTGGCAAACACGTCAAACCACAATCCTGCGTGCCAGAATCCACGCGAGCACGGCACCAGGTGGAATGCATCCCAGAAGTTTGCACCGCCTTCTGCCAGCACGTTCGGATAGTCGGCAACGCGACTTTGCAGCAAGGGCAACAACGCCGCGTGGGCGAACAAGGCCACGTTGCCTTTCAGCGCCGCATCGAAGTACGCGCGGTAGAAAAGCCGCTCCAGCCCGGCCACATGATCCATGTGAGTATGCGTGATGTAGATCGCACGCGGCGGCTGCGCATAGGTATCCAGGTAACGACTCAGCGTCTCCGGGCCGCAATCGATCAGCAACAAGGGTGCGCCGTCACGTTCCAGCACGGCGCCGGCCGAACCCAGCTCCACTGCGTGCGCCGAGCCGACACCGAGAAATCGCAGGGCAAGATTCATGGCTGACCGCCACGCGCTGCAGAGGCACCGAATCGCTGCTCATAGGCAGCCATGAGCGGATTCCAGACGTGCCGGTCAAACGCAGCTTCGCCATTGCTTGCGGCGCCGAGCTTGATAAGCGAACGGCGCAAACGCGCCAGATTCGCCAACTGCCACGCGCGCGCCGGGGTGCGCCGTTGCCCGCGGTCGAAATCCACCAACCACACCACGTCGTCGACGAGCAGCACATTGTGCGCATTCAGATCCGCGTGACAGGCCCCGGCTACGTGGAATTCGGCGACCGTGGCCCCCACGCGTGCGGCAACCTCCGCGCTGCAGCCACCGGCGGCGACGAGTTCGGCCAGCGTCGTCGCGCCTTCGATGCGACGCGTGATCAGGTCGGCGCGATAGTGAACGCCCTGGCGGGTGTAGCGTGCCGCGACCGGCGCCGGCACGCGCAAGCCCTGCGCGTGCAAGTCGGCCAGCAGGAGGAATTCGGCGAAACTGCGCGTGCGCTCCGCACCCGTCCACAGATAGCGGTCGCCCATGACGCTCGCTACCATGCCGCCGCGTTGGTAGTGCCGGAGCACGCAGCGGCCGAATGGCGCATCCACATACATTGCGCCGCCGCGGCCGCCGCGCGTCGTTTCGGCCCCCTGCGCGCGCCAATGCGCCGCCTCGAACCACTGCGGATCGAACCGAACTGACTCGCCGGCTTGTGCCATGGCCGCCGCGTCGAACACAATCGCGCCGTCGGCCGTGGTCTGTAGTTGCGTCCGGATCATCGCCTGGATCACCGTGTCAAACTCCACCCACAGTTTAGCAAGCCCCATCGCCGATGCCGTTATTTTCGATCAACTCACCGCCGCAATCGCTGTGCCTGCTGCGCACGTCCGCGCTCGGCGACGTGACCCACGTCGTGCCGATCGTGCGCACCCTGCAGGCGCAGTGGCCGCAGACAAAGCTGACCTGGATCATCGGCAAGCTCGAACACAAACTGGTCGGCGACCTGCCCGGTGTCGACTTCGTGGTTTTCGACAAGGCTGCCGGCTGGCGCGGCTTTGCCTTGTTGCGCGCGCAGCTGGCCGGGCGCCGCTTCGACGCCCTCTTGCACATGCAAGTGGCATTGCGCGCGAATCTGCTCAGCGCCTTGATCCATGCACCCCTGCGCATCGGTTACGACCGCGCCCGTTCGAAGGATATGCACGGCCTGTTCGTCAATCGGCGAATCGCGGCCCGCAGCGGCGAACATGTACTCGATGCGATGGCGAGTTTCCTCGAGCCGCTCGGACTCACGCAGACGGCGGTGCAATGGGATATCCCGATTCCAAAGCAGGCGCAGGAATTCGCCGCACAACATCTGCCTGGCGACTCGCCTACCCTGCTGGTCAGTCCCTGCTCCAGCCACACCGTGCGCAACTGGCGCCCGGAACGCTACGCGGCAGTAATGGATTTCGCGGCCGACACCCTGGGTTGGCGCGTCGCCCTGTGCGGTGGCCCCAGCGCCTACGAACGCGCATTCGGCGACGCCATTGTGGAAAAAGCAAGAAATGGACGCGCGTTCACCGATCTCATCGGCAAGGACACGCTCAAGCAATTCCTCGCGCTGGCGCAACGCGCCAGGCTGGTCCTGACCCCGGATTCCGGACCCATGCACATGGCCAATACGGTTGCCACGCCAGTGTTGGGTCTGCACGCGGCGAGCAATCCGCAGCGCTCCGGCCCATATTCGGAGCAACGCTGGTGTGTGGATCGTTACGACGCGGCCGCGCGCAAATTTCGCGGCAAGCCTGCTGCAGACCTGCCCTGGGGCACCAAGCTGGAATATCCGGGAGTGATGGACCTGATCGAAGTAGAAGATGTCCTCGAGCGGCTCGGCAGCTTTGCCAATCAACCCGGACTACACAGCTAGCTCTGCTGCTGCAGGCCTGGATGCCAGGTTCCTAGCCAGGTTTTTTCGGGAAATTTTTTGGCGCATCCCTGTGCTCGCAACTCCACGGATGTGATGAGGACTCGCCCACCATCAAGCGCATGCGGACCAATGCGGCAAGGGTGGGAACGGACATTTTTTCCATGAGATGCACGCGATGGATTTCGATCGTTCGCGGGCTCACCCCGAGCGCCCGCGCGATCTCCTTGCTGGTCTTGCCCGCCACGACCAGCTCCATGACTCCGCATTCCCTCGGCGTGAGAGAGTTGAGCCGCTCAACTACGGCTTGCTTGTCTTGCTCGTCGCTGCGCTTATGATCGTCGCGTGCAATCGCCTTGCGTACACGATTAACCACGTCGTCGTTGTCGAATGGCTTTTCGATGAAGTCCACGGCGCCTTCGCGCATTGCGGCCACAGCAATGGGAATGTGCGAGGATCCGGTCAGGAATACCACAGGCAATCCCAGCCGCAACTGATTCAACCTGGCTTGGACTTCGAGCCCGGACATGCCCGGCATGCTGACATCGAGCAAGAGACAGCCGGGGCGATCGAGCTTGGCCTGGGCGAGAAACTCGGCTCCCGACGCATATTGCTCAACTGTCAATCCGGCATGTACCAGCAACCGCTGCAGTGCCGCGCGCATCAAATCGTCATCGTCCACTACGAATACGACCGGCGCCGACGGAGCGCTCTTTGCAATACCAGTGTGCGGCACCTGGGTCGGCATTGGCATGCGGGCTCAGGCCACTGCCGCGGTTGCACCGAGGCGCGGACGCTTGCGCAATGCATCCGCAACGCTGCACGCGATGCAAGCGCATGCAAACGAGCGACACTTGGCGCAGTATTGGAACAAGGCAGCCACAGTATGCACATGCACTCCTTGTTGATCAAACCCGACTTTCTGCAGAGAGCCTATGCTACGGAGTTTCCGCCGCACTGTTCGATAGCGCACATACCCGGCTTTGTCAGTCGCTCATTATCCGCACGTCGGCGGCAGGCTTTGGTCACCGGACCCAGACGGCGCCGCCGCCTTCGTTGCAGCGTTTCGCCAGGCCCATATCTTTTACCGAGGCTTTGGAGCAGTAGCAACGATCGGCCTGTCGTGGATTCACAGTGATGCTCAGTCCTTCCCCAGCGCCTTGCGCAGCAACAGACACATCGATGCAACTCGAATTGCTGAGCCAACTTGCGGGCGCCAAAACGCCGCGCGCCGTCGCCGCCGTGATCGTACGCCTGGCGCGGGCCGAGTCCAGCTGCAAGAGTGCGACCATGATTTGGGGACTGTCAGTGACCCAACATCCCGAGAGCGAGCCCGCGTCGCAGCTTGACGACCACGATCTGGAATTGGCGCGTGCCGCCACTATTCACCTACGACCGACCTTTTCGACGGATGGCCGCCGGCTTGCGCTGCGCTTATCCGAGACGATTCCGATAAATCCCGCGGCGGTCCTGCTGCTGGCAATCGACACGTTAGCGGACGGTCAGCGTTTATTCGATGCCACAAGTACACAATTGGACATCGCCGGGCGCCATCTGTCGCGCGCGCTGGAATCGGAAGGCCTGCAGCTGTCTTTCAGTCGTCTGGAACGCTCCGAGCGTTTGCAACGTGCGCTGTTTGCGATTTCCGACCTGGCCAGCTCTGATCGCGACATGCAGGACATGTTACGCGAAATCCATTCGATTGTCGGCACGTTGATGTACGCCGAGAACTTCTTCATCGTGCTGCACGATATCGAGCGCGACAGTTTGCGATTCCTGTACTACTCCGACACCCAGGATTCGGCACCGCGAGACCCCACGCGCGAGATCTCGATGCAGTCGCGGGAACACTCACTCACCTGGTATCTGCTGCGCGACGGCCTGCCTCTGATGGGCAGCACCGAGCAGCTGCACGCCCAGGTATCAGGGCCTCTCACCATCATCGGACCCAGCAGCCTGGACTGGCTCGGCGTGCCAATGCTGCGCAATGGCCACGTTCACGGCGCGGTCGTCGTGCAGAGCTATCAACAAGGCATTGGTTTTTCGCTTGACGATCGGGCCCTGTTGGAATTCGTCGCCAACCAGATCTTGATCGCGCTGGAAAGAAAGCACGGCAAGCAGGAACTCGAGCAACGGGTACGTCTGCGCACGACCGAGCTGGCGGACGCCAACCAGGTGCTGCAGCTCGAAATCGTCGAACGTCAGCGCGTCGAACGCCTGCAGTCGGCGCTGTTTCAGCTCGCCGAGTTGGCCAGCATCAGCATCAGCCAGGTCGACTTCTACCGCCGTGTGCATGCGGTCGTCAGCGAACTGCTCAACGCGGAAAACTTCTTTATTGCGCTGCTTTCGGAGGACCGACGTTCACTGGATTTTCCTTACTTCGCCGAAGGATTTGCACGCAGCCAGCCGTCGCGTCCATTGGGGCGTGGCATGAGCGAATACGCAATCCGCTACGCCAAGCCCCTGCTCGGAACGACCCCGGACATCCTGGAACTGGAACGCCAGGGCGAAATCGATCTGCAGCAAGCCGGAAAGCCGGCAGTGTGCTGGTTGAGCGTCCCCTTGCTGATCAATGATGAGGCCATCGGACTGATCGTGGTGCAGAGTTACGACGAAAACGTTGTGTATCGGGCCGCAGACAAGGAGTTGCTCAACTTCGTGGGCTCGCAGGTCGCCCGCACCCTGCAAAGGCGCCATGCCGCGGAGTCTTTGCAAGACGCGCATGCGCAGCTCAAACAGCGCGTGGACGAACGCACCCGCGAACTGCATGCGCGAAATGCCGAGCTGGAAGTGGCCAACGCGAAACTCAAGGGCGCGCAAGAACAGGCAATCCAGTCGGAAAAGCTTGCTTCCATCGGCCAGCTCGCCGCTGGAGTGGCCCATGAAATCAACAACCCCATCGGTTACGTCAACTCGAATCTGAGCACATTGCAGGGCTACACCACGCAGCTGCTCAATGCCATTGACGCCTATGCCGTTGAACTTGGTCGTGCTGGCACCGAGTCGTCCACGGCGCAGGTTGAGGAAATCCGGCGTCGTTTCGACATTGATTTTCTATCCCAGGATTTGCGCCAGCTGTTGGCAGAGTCGCGCGAGGGAATCGATCGCGTGTGCAAGATCGTTCATGACCTCAAGGATTTCTCGCGCAGTGACCGCGGCTCCGCCTGGGTGCGCGCCGACGTTAATGCGGGGCTCGAATCGACCCTGAACATCGTATCGAACCAACTGAAGTACAAGGCGCAGATCGTCAAATCATTCGCCGAATTGCCACTGATCGAGTGTTTGCCTTCTGAACTCAACCAGGTGTTCCTGAACATTCTCATGAATGCGGGCCAGGCGATCGCCGATCGCGGAATCATCACCGTGAGTACGGGCGTCTCCGGCGACAAGGTCTGGATAGCGATTGGCGATGATGGCGAGGGAATCCCGGCGGAGGTATTGCCGCGAATCTTCGACCCGTTCTTCACGACCAAACCGGTCGGTAGCGGCACCGGACTGGGCCTGGCGATTTCCTACGGCATCGTCACCAAGCATCACGGCACGATTGAAATCACGAGCGATCCCGGTGAAGGCACGCTAATGCGCATCGAGTTGCCGATCGAGCAACCCAAATAGTTGTTTCACGAGGAGCGATCCAGATGCTGCGAATTCTACTAGTCGATGATGAGCCGAATATTCTCAGCGCGTTGCGTCGTTGCCTGGCCGGAATCGACGTAAGCCAGCTCGATGGAGAAGCGCTGCAATTCGAAACTTTTACGACGCCGGAAGCGGCTATCGAACGCAGCGAAGAGCAGGATTTCAATCTTGTGATCAGCGACTATCGAATGCCTTCGATGAATGGGGTCGAGTTTCTTTCGCGCATGATGCAAATCCAACCCGCTGCGCCACGCGTGATTATCTCGGGCTTTGCCGACCGCGATGCAATCATTGCGGCGGTCAACGAAGTCCATTTGACCCGATTTATCGAAAAGCCCTGGAAGGATGAAGAGCTTCGCCAGACTGTCCTATCCATTCTTCGCGGCAAAGGTCCCAGCAAAGCGAAGGCTGCCGAGGACGATTCGCTGATCGAGCGGGCCGATGACGGCGGCATCATGCTTTCACCTGATGATCTGGACGGATTTGCAGATTGACCGGGTGAATGCATCTATCGCGCAATCGCGCTGAGCAGGCAGGCCTGGACCCTTTGCCCGGCAAGGCCGGGGATACCACAGGGTTTGGCTGTATTGCGATCGCGGCAATGCGCCGCGCCGGATGTTCGCTACCGCACTGTGTCTCTCGGGCCGCGGGATCATCATCACGACTCTTCTCATTCGTGGTGCGTGCCTTCACGCAGCCTTCAGGAGTGGATGTGCGTCGCAAAATAACTGCTCGCGCAAATGTCTCCGTCGAAGCCGCGACCGGCGCGATACCGGTCGCGGTACTGCAAATCGCGCGCGCCTCGGGTTTGACCCAGCCAATCTTGCGGCTATGGGCACGCGGAGCCTTGACGGCATGAATCCCGAATCGCGCCGGTTGGCTGTGGATGCGAACGAAGAAATTGCGGCGTTGGCCGCGGCGTTGCACAGGGACAGGCAACGGCTGGCGGAATTGACCGGAGGCCAAACCGAAGCGGTTGTTGATCGCAGCGGCACTGCGTCGCTGCATCAACGCGCTCTGGACAAATCGCCCTTTGATGAGTCAGGCACGCAGTCGGCCGTTCTGTTCGACGCCAATCCCCTGCCGATGTGGGTCTACGACCTGGAGACGCTGGCATTTCTTGCCGTCAACGAAGCCGCTGTTGAGCATTACGGCTATTCGCGAGAGCAGTTTCTGACCATGAGCGTCGCCGACATCCGCCCCGATGACGATGCCGCCGCGTTTAGAAAAAGCCTGCAAGATGAGTCGGCAGGAATGCAGCATTCCGGCCTATGGCGCCATCGCAATCGTCAAGGCGCGATCATCAACGTCGAGGTCACTTCGCATTCATTGAATTTTCTGGGACGTCGGGCACGTCTCGTGCTCGCCAACGACGTCACCGAACGCAATCGGTCGGAGCGGGCGCTGCATCAGGCACTGATTCGTCTGAACGAAGCGCAGCGCATCGGCCAGATCGGGGATTGGGAATGGACCTTTGCCACAAAGGCGTTCACGTGGTCGCCGCAAGTGTTTGCGATTCTCGGACGCGATCCCCGTCTCGGGCCGCCGCGCGATCGCACCGAGAACGCGGCCATGTTCGACGCACCGAGCGCAGCGCTGATGGAAGAAAAGATCGCGCTGGCGATCAAATCAGGTGAGCCGCAGGAGTGCGACCTTCTCGCGCGGCGGCCTGACGGCGAGCAAGTTCATGTGCACGCGGTCGCCGTGCCGGAAAAGGACAAAGGCGGCTGCGTATTCCGCATGCACGGGACGATTCAGGATATCTCGGCGCAGACGCGCCTGACTGCAGCGATCAGGGAAAGCGGACGCCGCTACCACTCGTTGTTCGACAACATGCTGGAAGGGTATGCGTGTTGCCAAACCCTGTTCGATGGGGATCAACTGCTCGACTTCACCTACGTGGAAGTCAACCGGGCTTTCCAGACCCTGACCGGCTTGAAGGATGTCGTCGGCAAGAAAGTCAGCGACGTCATTCCCGGAATTCGCGAGTCCCAGCGCGACCTTTTCCAGATCTATGGCCGGGTGGCTTTGACCGGCGAGCCGAAGAAATTCGAGGTTTACCTGGAAACCCTTGGAAAATGGCTGTCAATAACTGCCTACAGCAACGACAGAGAGCATTTCGTCGCCGTTTTCGAAGATGTCAGCGCGCGCAGGCTGGTACAGCAGGCGCTGCAGGCGAGCGAAGCGGAACAACGGCATATTGCCCAGCAACTAAGGGCGGAGCGATCCCTGCTGCTGACGGCGCAACGGATCGCAAAAATCGGCAATTGGGAAACCGACCTCGCTACATCCGCAGTTACCTGGTCTGCCGAAACTCACCGCATCTTCGAAACGGACCCGGACACATTCGCCGTCACCCATCAGAAATTTCTGGACCTGGTTCATCCCGAGGATCGTGCGCGAGTTGCGGACGCATTTACCCGGTCCCTGGCCATGCATACGCCCTGCATGATCCAGCATCGGGTGCTGCTGCCGAGTGCGCGTATCAAGCACGTGGAAGAGCGCTGGCAGGTCGGGCTTGATGAGCGGGGAAAAGCGACACGGGTGGTCGGTACTTGTCAGGATGTCACCGAGCACAAGTGGGCCGGCTTGCTTGTGCGGCGATCGTCCGGCAAGGGCTCGGTCAGGCAGGCAACGCGCGTACTCGTCGAGTTGGGAATTCTCGCCATCGCGACGATGCTGATCTACGCACTCGCGGCGCGGTTCGATTGGTATGAAGCCATTGCGCACCGGTTCCTGACCACAGGGCAATTGGACGAAGCAATCGTGGCGGCGGTGTTCTTATCGGTGGCGCTGGTGGTATTTGCGTTTCGCCGCTTGCGCGAGTCGCAATCGTCCCTGCTTGGGCAGCAGCGCGTGCAGGATGCCCTGATACTGTTGCATGACGACCTGGATCGGCAGGTCGAACAACGCACTGACGAACTGGCCAAAGCGAATCAGGCGTTGGGCGCGGAAATCACCGATCGCAAGAACACCCAGGCCGACCTGCGCGAAGCCAATTCGCAGTTCCGCCAGCTGGCTGAGCACATAGGAAAGGTTATCTTCCTGACCAACAGCGACAATTCGAAGGTCTTGTACGTCAATCCCGCCTATGAGGCACTCTGGGGCAGGAGTTGCGCCTCGCTCTATGCAGACGCGTCTTCCTGGTCCGAAGCGATTCATCCCGACGATCGCGCCCGGATCCTGGCAAGCGACCAGGAATCGGAACGTGCAATCGGTTTCGACAACGAGTATCGCATCGTACGCGCGGACGGTTCGGTGCGCTGGGTCCATGCACTTGGCTTTCCCGTCCGCAACGAAGTCGGCGAAATCTATCGCATCGCCGCCACCGCAGAGGACATCACCGAGCGCAAGCGAGCTCAGCTGAGAATCAAGCGCCTCAATCGCGTTTATGCATTGCTGAGCGAGATCAACAATCTGATTGTTCACGTGCACGATCAGGATGAACTGTTCAGCGCCGCGTGCAAGATCGCAATCGAGGCGGGCGGCTTCCGCATGTCTTTCATCGGCATCATCGAGCCGGGTACAAGCAAGGTCACTGTTGCGGCTTCCGCCGGCAAGGACGAGGCTCTTCTGATCGCGGTCAAGGACGCCTTGTCATCCAGTGACCTGGCGCCAAGCACCATGGTCATGAAAGCTATCCGTGAAAAGAAAGCCATGGCAGCCAACAATTCGTTGAAGGACCCCAGGTTGCTGTTGGGCGACAAGTATTCAAAAGCCGGCGTCCGCTCGCTTGCTCTGCTGCCGTTGCTGGTCGCAGGCGAAGCCGTGGGCATATTCGTGCTGTACGCCAGCGTGCCGGAGTTCTTCCACGAAGAGGAAATGAAACTCCTGAGCGAGTTGGCCGGCAACATTGCGTTCGCGATTGATCACATCAGGAAAGGCGAGAAGCTCAACTATCTTGCCTACTACGATGCGCTCACCGGCCTTTCCAACCGCACCCTGTTTCTCGACCGCGTGGCGCAGTCCTTGCGCCGCAGCGCCATCGCCGGCACAAAGCTTTCGATGGTCCTGCTAGATCTGGAACGCTTCAAGCAAGTCAACGACAAGCTTGGCTTGTCGGCGGGCGACGCTCTGCTGGTGTGGGTGGCCGAGCGGCTGACGCGCGCACTCGGGGATGCCGCTTTGCTCGCCCGCGTCGGCACCGATGAATTTGCGCTGGTCATTCCCGAAGAGCAACGCGAAGGCGACGTGGCGCGGATCCTGGAGAAAACAAGCAGGGCCCTGCGCGAGGATCCTTTGTCCTTCGACGGTACCTTAATCCGTGTCGCGGCCAGTTTTGGCGTCGCCCAATATCCTGAAGATGGCGTCGATGCACAGATGTTGTTCAAGAATGCCGAGATTGCGCTGAAGCTGGCCAAATCCTCGAGCGAACCCATCGCATATTTCTCAAGTGAAATGAATGCACGCAACACCCAGCGGCTCGAACTGGAGGAGCAATTGCGCACCGCGATACAAGCCCAGCAGTTCGTCCTGCATTATCAGCCGAAGATGGACATGATCAGCGGCGCGCTGGTCGGCGCCGAAGCGCTGATCCGCTGGCAGCATCCGCGCAGAGGCCTGCTTGGCCCGACGGAATTCATCGGCCTTGCAGAGGAAACCGGCCTGATCGTGCCGATCGGCTCATGGGTGATTGATGCAGTTTGCGCGCAGCAGGCGGCGTGGATCGCAGCGGGGTTGGTTCCGGTTCCGATTGCGGTGAATGTTGCCGCGGCTCAATTTGAAAAGGATGATTTGCTGCAGACAGTGCACACCGCTCTGACTGCACATTCGCTGGAAGCCAGACTGCTCGACCTGGAACTGACCGAGAGCGCGGTGATGAACAATTCAGCAGTCGCAGCTACGACACTGAAGGCGCTGCGCAAAATTGGCGTTGGATTGGCACTGGACGATTTCGGCACCGGCTTTTCGTCCCTGGCGCACTTGAAACGCTTTCCCTTCAACGCGGTCAAGATCGACCGCAGCTTCGTCATCGACATCACCCACAATGCCGAGGACGCGGCTATCGCTGTTGCCATCATCGCCATGGCCCACAGCCTCAAATTGAAGGTCGTAGCCGAGGGTATTGAGACGCAGGGGCAATTCAACTACCTGTGCGCGCGCGGTTGCGATCAGATGCAGGGCAACCTGTTCAGCGCGGCCGTCAACAGCGAGGCATTCGAATCCGACCTGCGCAGCGTCAGGCGCATGAGTTTACCGGAGCCAGCGCCGGCGGACGTGCGTACCCTGCTGTTGGTTGACGACGAACCGCACATCTGCGCGGCACTGGCGCGGATGCTACGACCCGACGGCTATCGGATATTGACTGCGAACAGCGGATTGGAGGGCCTGGACGTGCTGTCAGTAAACGCAGTGCAAGTGATCATTTCCGACCAGCGCATGCCGGGCATGTCCGGAACGGAGTTTCTCAACACCGTCAGGCAGCTCTACCCGGAAACCCTGCGCATCATCCTGTCAGGCTACACCGATCTGGCAGTCGTGACTGAAGCTGTGAACCGCGGCGCGGTGTTCAAGTTTCTCACCAAGCCCTGGGATGACGAGGTGCTGCGTGAGACCGTGCGAGATGCCTTCCGGCGTTACCGGCCCGAGTCGGATATCGCCAGGCATATGCCTTGAGAAAAGACGGTCGGCGCCGAGACGGCAGCTGGCATCTGCGCCGCTTACAGGCTGGCTACTTGTAGTCCTGATATGACTTTTCCTCGACCAGCTGAGAGCCCAGCTTGAGGTTGATCTCGCGCTTGGCCGCGGCACGTTCGTCGTTGCGAAAGTAGACCGAGCGCGCCAGTTCGATGAATTCGGCGTCAAATGCCTGCGCCTTTTCCTTCAGGCGAATCCGGTCTTCGATTTCCCATAGCGCTTCGTTTACGGCCTTGAGTCGCGCGCGCTCGCTGCCGATATCCACGCTTGCCGCCGGGTTCTGTGCCCAGGTGGCGTTCAACAGATCCAGCTCCGCACGCACATTGGTCAGTTTGGCCGGGTCGCGAATTTGTGCGCACTTGATCTCCAGAATCGTGATCTTGTCGATCAACTCGCCGAAGGAAACGGGAGCGGCTATCAGGCTCATGAGGCACACACACTTTGAAGGACGCTCATTGTAAGCCAACACCATCCGCACGAGAAACAAAAAAAGCTCTGCGTTCGTGAATTAGAATTGCGGCGTGCACGTGCACAAAGCGGCGGCTGTAAACAATTCCTCATAACGTAAAAGATAGCGGTGCCCGAAGGCGCCGCGGTGTACCAGTAACTCGTTAAAGGATCAGCCTTGCGACATCGGATTGGATCAACTTCCTCATACTGACGGGTTTCGCGCAGCGTGATTCCACGCCGCACGCGTAGCAGAACGCGCCTTGTCCCGTTGTTACTTGAGAATTTACAAACAAAGGACCCTCAGGCAAGAGGCTCATCCTTTCCATAGAGGACGCCGCAGGGCGCTGCGACGCATTCCTTAACGTCTAGCTCGCGCGGCTAACCGGTTGCTCAATTCAGTGATCCAGGCGTCGCTATTCCGAAATCCCCCGATCGACCAGTCACTCGTAGTGCGGACCGCGGGGAAAGGCTCCGAACTTCTCGCGATCATCCTCATTCTGTAGAAGATCCCACTCATCTGAGGATTGTCTCGACAGAGATTCGAAATGACGCGGTTGTAGCTGCTAACAATCTCTATCCCGTGGGCCTTTGTGACCTCTCTCGCGTCTTCAAGGGTTCTGCCCTCGGCATATCCGTAGGTCGCATGTAAGGCTTTCGTCAGATCAATCGAAGCAAAGCACAAGATATCCGGTGAGCCAGGGCGATTGCGGAACCAGTCAAATGCATCGGAGATATTCCTTTCGACCGACTTGGACGAATCGGGCCGCTTGCATTCGATTTGCAGATTCCATTGCCTCATCGTCGCATTGACGTCAGCCGGCGTTTCGAGCGTGGTTTTCATGCCGCAGCTGGCGGTAAATGACGCCATTGCCAACTCGAAAGCGAACCTACGCCCTTTGTCATCCGCCATCGAGGTGTAAAACTCGTCGCCTTTCGCTAGCGATTTGACGCGGGCGATGTTCCGATCGTTGCAAAGAAGTTCGACTGGCAGCTTGGCGATAGTTGCCAGCTCGTCGGCCTCAAATATTGCGTTAATGGTGTCTGCGGTGAGATCCCCAGACGGGTGATCCAGAATTTTCTGAATTTCCTTTCTATACTTGATCATGCGGCCTTTTGGCTCAGCACCGAGCCTGCGCAACCAAGCATCTGCGGAGTCAAGTTGACCGAGAATCTCCCTTGCACCTAATGGGCTGTCAACAGAATCAAAGCGCGGACCGAGCTTCATGTTTGGAATCATACGAGGAACACGCGCTCCTCGCATTGGATAGACGCCTGACTACTGGGTTTTGCCGCGACGATGCGTAGGCGTTTTCCTACTTACTGGCGTCTTCGCGCGCCTTCACGATTTCAGCAATGTCGCCGCGCATCTGCTGCATTACCTTCTCGCAGTTGGCTATGGTTGCGTCCAAGCCGGTCAGGTCATGATTGTGTTCGAGGACGCGAAGTCAGCGGCTGTTCAAACGTGCTGCCACGCAGGGAGTGTCCCTCACTTGCCGCAACGCTTGTGCGAAATTTTCTGGTTCCTCATAAAACGGGAAATGCGCAGAGTCCTCGAACCACACGATCTGTTTGCAGGGCGCCGTCAGGTTATCAATGTATGCAACGCCTAGCTCTGACGGCGTCACATAGTCATAGCGTCCCGCGAACAGAAACACCGGCACATCCAGCGATTTGATCGCCTCGGACAACGGTGTGGTAATTACGTCGTACTGCATGTGGCGCGCCGCAAACTGCGGTCCCTTTGGCACGTTCATGGCATCATGCATCGTGTATTCCGGTGCTGCTAGGCCGGTCATCAGTAGTGGCAAAAAGCTGGTAGCGTGATGCAGCTCAGCGCCAAATTCGAACAACCATTTTTCCCGGTAAGCGCCGGGTTGCTTCTGCGTCTCGGTTATTGCCTCGCTATTCCCGCGACGCTGTGCTTCGCGAAAAATAAACCGATCAGCGACGTGCTGCTCTTCGGCAATATCCGTTTCCTGTCCCATGCCAACGTAGACGGCGAACCAATCGGGATGGCGTTGCACCAACAGCGTGCCGAGATACGTGCCCCAGGAATGGCCAACCAAGAACATCGGTCTGGCACCGAACCGCTTGCGCAACAATGCGCTTAGCTCCTCTGCATCAGCAAGCTGCAGCGAAACCCGTTCGTCGCCAGCAGCCATGTGAGGATCGAAGGATTTGCCTGCGTCGCGCCGATCCCAATGCACTACGACGAAATCCTGCTCCAGCGCACGGGTGGACGCGTGCGCCAAATACATCGCCGGCATTCCAGGCCCGCCATGCAGGAACAGCAATACCGGCTTGTTGCGATCCTGGCCGCGGGTCAGTATCCACTGGCGGCTGCCATTGAGTTCGACCTGTTCCAGCGATGCGACGCTGTTCGGCATATCGATTTTTGGTGTCCAAGCGGGACGCAGCCAAAGCGCAGCTGCGACAAAGGCGAGAATAAGGAGGCAGGCAACAAACCATTTCAAAATTCGCAATAGCATGCAACCTCTCCTCTGGCTCAACTGACAAACATCCAAGCTGTTTGGCGAGCATACTCTGACGGCGGCACTGTCAATCTAGCAGTGACAGATCTGCGCGAGGCGGGAAAGGTCAACGCGCCGAGTTGTCAGGTTGCTAGCGTTCGCCACTCGGCCATAGCAGCCGAGCGATTCGCCTTGTCGGTTTTACGATCAATGAGATGTCGCTCGTGGTTGAAGTGGTTGTGTAAGGCTGCGTGCACTGAAGTGAACTTCTGCAGCGTACTCAGGCTGCCGGAACGGCTGGTGCGAGTTTTCGGCGCGGTTGTTGATCCAGCGCCCATCGCATTCCTGGCGAGCTTCATTTCCAAGCACCTTCATCGCCGCACCGTACGAGCGTAATTTATCGGTGACGATGGCCCGGGGGCGACCGTACTTCTTCATCAGCGACTTCAGAAAACGCAACGCTGCTCCGCGATTCCGCTGTTTGGTGGCCACCACCTCAAGCACTTCGCCTTCGTGATCGACGGCGCGCCAGAGATAGTGCAATTGACCATTGATCTTCACGAACACCTCATCGAGGTGCCGTCGCCATTGCGGCATCCCGAATCGAGCGCTGACCCGCTTCTTCTTGATCTGGGCTGCAAACATCGGACCGAATCGATTCCACCACTGGCGCACCGTCTCATGGCATACGTCGATCCCACGTGCTGACAACAGATCCTCCACGTTACGCAGCGACAGAGGATACTTCACGTACATCAGCACCGCCGTGCGAATTACTTCTGGCGAACTATTGAAATAACGGAATGGATTGGGCATATGCCGAGGCTACGCCACACACCGGCGGCATTCAATTTTAGTTTGACAATGCCCGGGTTCGTCCACGCACCGCTCCCCGAGAAATAAAAATGCCCCACGCGGGGGCATTTTCATTTCTGGCGGAGAGGGTGGGATGTACTCGGCACATCCTGTGCCTCGCCCTGCGGGCAGCTTCGCTGCACAAATCGGCTGTCCTGCCGATTAGTCGAACCGAGCGGGTTCGTCCACGCACCGCTCCCCGAGAAATAAAAATGCCCCACGCGGGGGCATTTTCATTTCTGGCGGAGAGGGTGTCCGCTTGTTTGAAGTCTAGCACGATGCAGTGTTGTCCTCAAACCCATGAAATTGCTAGGGATTTGCTCAAATTCGCGTCCCACCCTGTCTAGCACGGTGCCGTCAAATCGCATACACTATTGTAAGTCGGTTTGATAGTTGGATTGGTGCACAGTGGCACGCAAGATTCATCGATTGAGCGCTTTGGCCGCTGCCAAAGCCACGCGACCCGGCCTATATGGTGACGGCGGCGGCTTGTATCTGCAAATCACACCCGCCGGCGTCAAGTCGTGGCTGTACCGATACATGCGCCAAGGCAAAGCGCATGGCATGGGGCTTGGGCCGTTGCACACGATCAACCTTGCCGAAGCACGCGTAAAGGCGCTCGCGTGTCGCAAGCTGCTGCTGGAAGGCAACGATCCGCTTGAAGCCAAACGCCACCATCACGCAGCGCTGTCGCTGGCGAGCGCAAAGAGCCTGACCTTCGAGCAATGTGCGAGCAGCTACATCGCCTCGCACAAGGCTGGCTGGAAGAACGCCAAGCACGCGGCGCAGTGGACGAGCACATTGGAGACGTATGCTTATCCCGTGTTCGGCAAACTGCCTGTCGCAGTGATCGACACCGCGCTCGTGATGAAAGCGCTCGAACCGATCTGGACGACGAAGACCGAAACCGCGACGCGCGTGCGCGGCCGTGTCGAATCGGTACTCGATTGGGCGACGGTACGCGGCTATCGCGAGGGCGAGAATCCGGCGCGTTGGAAAGGTCACCTTGACCACCTGTTGCCGAAGCGCTCGAAGGTGACGAAGGTCCAGCACCATCCTGCCCTCGCGTATGCGGAGGCGTCCACGTTTTTTGACGAGCTGCGGATGCAGGAAGGCATCGCCGCGCGTGCACTCGAATTCTTGATCCTGACCGCGTGCCGCACCAACGAAGTGATCGGCGCGCGGTGGAGCGAGTTCGATTTCGCGGAGAAGACCTGGACCGTTCCGGCCTCGCGCATGAAGACGAGCAAGGAGCACCGCGTACCGCTGTCGCCGCACGCGCTGAGTATCGTCAAGGCATTGCGCAAGCAGGTTCAGAGTGACTTTGTGTTCCCTGGACTGCACGCGGGAAAGCCGCTATCCAACATGGCGATGCTTGAACTGCTCAAGCGCATGAAGCGCGAGGCGTTGACCGTGCATGGTTTCCGTTCGACATTTCGCGATTGGGTCGGCGAGACGACGAACTATCCGCGCGAGGTCGCCGAAGCGGCACTCGCGCACACAATCAAGGATAAGGCGGAAGCCGCGTATGCACGCGGCGATCTGTTCGCCAAGCGCCGGCACCTGTTCGAGGATTGGGCCAAGTACTTGATAGCGCCTGCGTCGCAACGAAGGAAGCGCTAAGGGCTGAATTGCCGCCAGGGTTTAACCGCTGATTCCCGCCGCAGAACGCGCCACGGCCGGATGTAGAGCTGATACGCCAGCCACGCGATGCCGAGGTAGGTCAGCATCACGCCGCCGCCGCGCGCGACCAGCTCGATCGACAATGAAGCGCTGCGCGCAACGAACAGCAGCCCAACCGTGGCAACGAACAGCAGCATCAGCGCAATCAAAGCGCCACCGAACGCCGCGATCCACGCACTCGCTGCGGGCCGGACACCAAACGGCCCACGGCGAAGCGTGCCGCTGATCAGGAAGAGTTTCACTTCGCCATCCGTCCAGTCGCGCTCCTGGCGCAACCGGATCAACGCCTCGCGATGAAAACGCAAGGGCCAGTCGTATCCGAAGCGGCGCTTGAACACACGCCGATCGGCAATGGCTTCGGCATCGAGACGTTCCAGTGCGAACGGTTCGGCAACGGGTTCGGCATCCTGGAAGATGTGCCGAATCTCCTCCAAGCGACGTTCGGTTGCTTCTGAAAAGTGGCTGCGTGCGTAGGGGCGATGCGATTCGCTCATGGGTTTCCTTTGGAGTGATTACGCGACCAAGGACAGCATTTCGCTGACACGTGGCTTGTCCACCGCGCCATGTTCGGCGCAGTGCTCATAGGCCAGCCGAATCAATCGGGCCATCTTGTCCGGCTTCAAGGTGCGCTGGCTCTTGCGCAAGCCTTCTTCGACCAGCGCAATCACGCGTTCGAGCAGGTCGCTATCGATGCGCCGCTGTCCGGCCATCACCGGCTCTGCACCGGGTCCGGCCATAACCCACACGGGATCAACGCCAAAGCGCGCATACAGCGCGTGCAGCACTGCAAGGGCCATTTCCCGTTCTCCGCGTTCGTAGTTCGCGTAGGCGCGCATGGTGATGCCCAGGCGCGCGGCCATGTCGGTTTGCGTGAGCCCGAACGCGTCGCGCACCGCCAGCAATCGCCGACCGATCACCGCGTCCTGTTTGCCAGTTGACAATATGCTCATTTGTTCCTACTCTTGTCCCACACGAGTCTGGAGCCGAGTCTACCCAACCACAAGGAATCCCGCAATGACCCAAGCCGTGCGGATGTTGCGCATCGGAGACGTTACCAAAAAAACCGCCTTGAGCCGAAGCCAGATTTACCGCTTGATCGCGCTCAAAGCCTTTCCCACTCAGATCCACCTCGGCGAGCGCGCCGCGGGGTGGATCGAAGACGAGATCGATCACTGGCTGCTCGATCAAATCCTCAAAACCCGCGGTACGACCGCTTCGGGGTCGGTACCCCTGTGAGCGCGCGCATTTTGGTTTTTCCGAAAAAAGCTCTTGTACGTACAAGAGCTTTAAGATTAGAAAAGCAAAGAAAAGAGCAAAAGCGGTACGTACAAAAGCTTGTACGTACAAAAGCAAATAAAGTAGAGAAAGAGCAAAAAGCTGTAAAGAGTACAAAAGCAAAAAGAGTACGTACGTACTGCGCGCACGCGCGCGGGGACGGAAATGGAAAACTTGCTTACCTGAAGACCACTTTCCGGCAAGACCTGAAAGCAGTCGGATCGGAATGGCGCGTATTTGCATTGCAGCTTTGGAGTGCGCTGCATCCCGATCCGAATGCGAAGAAGCTCACACACCCCGTTGTGGATGCGTGGCGCTACGCAGGCGCACTGCTGGAACGCATCGACGCCGGGACATTCATCCCGCCGCCGCAGGTTGCGCAGGCTCGGCGCGATCAAGGACGCGCGGAGCGCCGCCAAGCGTCAGCTACGCGACGGCAAGAAGCGCGGCGGATGGCCGACGTCACGGCGGCGTTGGCCCGGGGTGAATATCCGGGCCTTGGCTGACTCCGCTCAGCTGGTGCAATTTCGCATGCGAAATTGCGTCGATACACAGGTTCGATTCGTGGTTATTTGGCACGATTTACGGCGTTTTTTCGTACTTCCACGGATCGCCCTGTACGCTGACGTCAGATGGTATTACGGGACGACGACTAGACGGAATGACAACGCTACCGGCCATGCGGGGAAAGCGAATCTTGTCTCTTGTGTACATCTTGTAGGACCAATTCACCACAAGTTCGCACCGTCCCAATACGTCTCCGACGCCTTTGTACAAGTCTGCAAGCCGAACGTCCTCAACGAATTCTTGACCAGAGTTCACGGATTTCCAGCCGGGACCCGGATCGTCAATCGTGATGATGTCCTGCAAGTTCGCGCACGGCCTGCCTGCGGGGTTGTCGTAGTCTGGGTAACGCTGTACGTCCAACGCGATTGTAAAACGGCGCTGGACGCCGGGTAGCGAACTCGCCTGAGCCTCCAAGCTGTCCTGCCCGGTATACCGCAACTGAAAACGCAGCGAGACGTCGTTGTCTGATGAAACGACAGGAGTGACGTGCATAGTTAGCGTCGCCGGACTCTTACCTGCGGCTGCTCCGAGCGCTGAAAACATGACGGCCAGCACTACGATGTATCTTTTCACGCTCATTGGAAATTGCAGTCCTTTTTCGGGTCTTTGGATGGTTTGCATTGATCGTGCTGTTTCTGGATCTTGTCGCGCTCGCGTTGCAGAGCATGTTGATTTGCGCTGAATGTTGAGCCGGGGTTTGCACTGAAAGTTGAGCCACCCTCGTTGATGAAGTATGCCTCAGGTAGTGGGTACTTTTCTTCCGCGTGCCTCTTTCTGCTTTTGCGTTGAGCTGGTCTTGAAGCGATA
>JBBRTT010000054.1:0-26602 GCA_038244165.1 Lysobacterales bacterium
GTAGATGCGCATATATCGCTCGTAAGGGCGCGTGGGAAGGGGAAAAAGTGTGGGCCTACTCAGTGTAAAAGCGCCGCCTCTGATCGGGATTGATATCAGTTCGACGGCTGTCAAGCTGTTGCAGTTGAGTCAATCCGGTGGTCGCTATCGCGTGGAGCACTACGCGGTAGAGCCGCTTCCCCCCAATGCCGTCGTCGAGAAAAACATCGTCGAGGTCGAGGCGGTCGGCGAAGCGCTACGGCGCGCGCTCAATCGTTCGGGCGCAAAAACCAAATTTGCCGCCGCCGCAGTCGCAGGCTCGGCAGTGATCACGAAGGTGATCCCAATGCCGGCGGAATTGTCCGAAGAAGATCTCGAAGGACAGATCCAGGCTGAAGCCAATCAGTACATTCCATATCCGATTGAAGAAGTCAGTCTGGACTTCGAGGTCGTCGGGCAGGTCAAAGACAACCCCGAGATGGTGAATGTGTTGCTCGCCGCCTCGCGCACCGAGAACGTCGACCTGCGAGTCGCCGCGCTCGATCTTGGCGGACTCACCGCAAAAGTCGTGGACGTCGAGGCGTTCGCGATGGAGAACGCGTTCAAACTGGTATCGGATCAACTGGCCGTGCCGAAAGACGCGGTCGTCGCCGTAGTCGATGTCGGCGCCACCATGACTACGCTGATCGTGCTCAAGAGCCAGCGCACTATCTACTCGCGAGAACAGGTTTTCGGCGGCAAGCAGCTTACCGACGAGGTCATGCGCCGCTATGGATTGTCCTACGAGGAAGCCGGTTTGGCCAAGCGCCAGGGCGGCTTGCCGGAATCCTATGAAATCGAAGTGCTTGAACCGTTCAAGGAAGCCATGGTTCAGCAGATTAGCCGCCTGTTGCAGTTCTTCTTTGCGGGCAGCGAATACAACAAAGTAGATCAGGTTGTGCTTGCCGGCGGTTGCGCCTCAATTTCGGGTGTTGCCGAAATGGTCGAGGAACAGCTTGGCGTACCCTGCGTGGTCGCCAATCCGCTGGCCAACATGTCTCTGTCGTCGCGCGTGCAGGCACAAACGCTGGCCCAGGATGCGCCGGCGCTGATGATCGCCTGCGGCCTTGCGCTGAGGAGTTTCGACTGATGGCCAAGATCAATCTACTTCCTTGGCGCGCCGAGCGGCGCAAACTTCGCCAACGCGAGTTCTACATGATGCTCGGAGCGGCAGCAGTAGCTGCTGTGCTCGGGGTTCTCGTGTGGTGGTTGTGGATGGGCGCGCGCATCGAGAATCAGGATAGTCGCAATACCTACATGACAAACCAGATCAAGGATCTCGATGACAAGCTCAAAGAGATCAAGCATCTGGAAGAGGTCAAGTCAAAACTGCTGGCGCGCAAGCAGATCATCGAACAGCTTCAGGCCAATCGCGCGCAGATGGTGCACATGTTCGACGAGTTGGTGAAAACCACTCCGGACAGCGTGCGCTTGACTGGGTTGAAACAGGCCGGCGACACGCTGACGCTTGAAGGCTTGGCGCAATCCAACGCCAGCGTCGCGACCTACATGAACAACCTCGACAAGTCGGTGTCGCTGTCGCATTCGGACTTGCAGAAGACTGAAGCCAAGGGCACAGACCGGCGTAACCGCTTCGAATTCGGTCTAACGGTCAAACTGCGCAAGCCGGAAAGCGAAGACGCAGCGGCGGCAGGCGGCGTGCCACCGAAAGCTACGCCACCAGCTGCGGGAGCGCCTGCTGCAACCGTGCCGCCGCCGGCAAGCTCGGGGGGCAAGCCATGAAGTTCTCGGATTTCCGCAATCTTGATCGCAACAATATCGGTGGCTGGCCTTCGGGCGTAAAGCTGGTGTTCTGTACGCTCATTTTCCTAGTGATCATGGCTGCTGGTTGGTACTTCGCGATCAGCCCGCAACAGGATGAGCTGGAGCAGAAGCAGACCAAGGAAGAGGGCCTCAAGCGCGAGTTCTCAGAGAAGCAGGCCAAGGTGGTCAACCTTGAAGCGCTGAAGGTGCAGCTGGAAGAGATGAGCGACATGTTGCGCCAGCTACTGCTGCAGCTACCGAACAAGACGGAAATGCCGAAACTGCTCGTGGATATTTCACAGGCGGCGTTGTCGGTCGGACTGGAAACGCAGTTGTTCCAGCCGGGAGCCGAAACGGTCAAGGAAGGGTTCTACGCGGAAAAACCCATCCAGATTCGCATGCAGGGTACGTATCACCAGTTCGGCAGCTTCATCAGCGCTGTCGCGGCGTTGCCGCGGGTGGTGATTCTGACAATGCGCGACGTATCACTGAAACCGACCGATGCAAAGGCCGCTGGCCAGTTGGCCCTCGAGGGTACGGTTAATACCTATCACTCGGTCGAAGAAGAAGACAGCACGAGTGCTGGAAAGGCGCCAGCCAAACCGGGCGCGCCAGGTGCACCAGCGCCACAAGGGGGTAAGTGAACATGAGCACCGTTCATCTGCCCAACGTAGTGCGCATCTTGTTGCTTGCTGCAATCTTGGCAGTCATTGCCGGCTGCACCGGCGGTGACAGCGATCTGAAGGAATGGGTCACGGCAGAAAAGGCGAAGAAGGGAGCTCCTATCCCACCCTTACCTGTGCTGAAAACATTCGAGACTTTCGAGTACAAGGTCAAAGACAAGGATGACAACGACCGGCGCGATCCGTTCGGACCAAGTGTTCAGGAACGGGCCGAAGCGCAAGCGACGGCAGGTTCCGGTCCGCAGCCGGACAAGCATCCGAAAGAGCCGCTGGAGAGCTTCCCGCTCGATGCCTTGAAGATGGTCGGCTCGATCGGTACCGGCGCTTCCATGGAGGGGCTGATCAAGGATCCGGACAGCGTCATACACCGGGTTCACAAAAACAACTACCTCGGCGAGAACGGCGGCAAGATCACCGCGATTGCCGAAGATCATATCGATCTCGTGGAATTGATTCCGAATGAGACCGGCGGTTGGCGGGAGCGCAAGGCGACAATCGCGCCGGGCGAGAAATAGACGACCCATTGGGGGTAACTTGAAATGACCATTACAGTTGCTAACTTCCAGGGACGTACGTCCACACCTGGTATGCGCAAGACCTCGCGCCACAGTCTTGCATGGCTGATCGCGTTCTTCGGAACCTTGTTCGCGGCGAACGCCCTGGCCGAGAACATTCTGCAGGACATCACCTATACGCCGCTGTCGGGCGGCAAGGTGCAGATCATGATGAAGTTCGCCGGCCCTGTCGGCGAGCCGCAGATATTCACGACAGAAAATCCGGCGCGCATCGCCATCGACATGGCGAATACGCGTAATGGCATGAGCCAGCGCCGGATCGAAATCAACAACGGCGCGACCGGCGCGGTCAGCGCCGTGGAGGCAGCGGGTCGCACGCGAGTGGTAGTTGATCTTTTCCACAGCTCGACTTACGAAACCAAAATCGAAGCCAACACTCTGGTCCTCACTGTGAACAACGGCATGTCCGGGTCGGCCACCGTGACGGCGGTCGCCACAACGGATCCTACCAAGGCAATTGCTGCACCCGGACTGGAAGTGTCGAATATCGATTTCCGCCGCGGCAAGAACGGCGAGGGCCGCATCGTGATTACGTTCTCTGGCGAAGGTGCTGGCGCCGATCTGCAGCGCGTGGGCGACAAGGTCTCGCTGGATATGTACAACGTGCGCTTGCCAGCGCAACTGGCGCAGCGGCTGGACGTTCTGGATTTCGCGACACCCGTGCAGTTCGTCGAAACCCATGCAAAGGGTAATGGCGCGCACATGGACATCACCGCCAAGGGACCGTACGAACAGCTCGCGTATCAGGCGGGCAACCAGTACATCGTGGAGATTTCACCGAAGAAGGAAGAAGCAAAGAAGGATCCGAATGCCCCGCCTGAATATTCCGGCAATCGCGTTACCTTCAACTTCCAGGACATCCCGACGCGCTCCGTGCTGCAGCTGATCGCGGACGTTTCCGACCTGAATATCGTGGTAGCCGACTCGGTCGCTGGCAACGTCACTTTGCGTCTGATCAATGTGCCGTGGGACCAGGCGCTGGACATCGTTTTGCAAGCCAAGGGCTTGGACAAACGCCGCAACGGCAATGTGATCTGGGTGGCGCCGCAAAAGGAAATCGCTGAGCGCGAGCAGTCGCTGGCCGATGCCAAGCAGAAATTGCAGCAGCTCACCGACACGGTGACCGTCTATATTCCAATCAGCTATGGCAGCGCCAAAGATATCGTCAGTCTGTTGAATTCGTCCAAGGCATCTGGTGCGAGTGGCGGGGCAAACACCGGTTTTCTATCGGCGCGCGGTAGCGTGACCTACGATGACCGAACCAATACGCTACTGGTCGTTGATACGCCAGAAAGAGTTGAGTCGGTTCGCGCGCTGGTGGCCAAACTCGATAAGCCCGTGCAACAGGTGCTGATTGAATCGCGCGTCGTCGTAGCCAACGACAATTTCGCACGTGAACTCGGTGCCAAGTTCGGCGTGAGCGGCGGCTATCAGAACAACAACACCGTCATTTCGAGTACGGGAACGCTTGACGGCACCAATCAAATGACGAACGTCGCGCTCAACAATCGCTTTAACGGTACCGGTAGCGGTTTGCCGGTTACTGCGCCAGGCGGTATTGGCGGCGGCGTGTTGGTGCCCTCATTGGCGAACCGCCTTAACGTTAGCTTGCCAGCGGCGACTCCTGCCGGCAGCTTCGGCTTGGCAATACTTGGCGCAGACTATCTGTTGGATCTGGAACTTTCAGCGGCGCAAACCGAAGGTCGCAGCGAGTTGATTTCAAGCCCGCGAGTGATCACGGCAAACCAGAAGGAGGCTGACATCAAGCAGGGCCAGGAAATCGGCTATGTGACCTTCCAGGGCGGCGCCGCCGGTGCAGCGACCGCAACCGTGCAGTTCAAGGAGGCGGTGCTGGAACTCAAAGTGACGCCGACGATTACGTCCGACAACCGCGTATTCCTGAATCTGGATGTCAAGAAGGACGCCGTTGCCGCGCTCGTCGCCAATCCCGGCGGTGGATTTGTCCCGCAGCTGGATAAGCGTGAAATTACTACGGCGGTGCTCGTAGACAACGGCCAGACCGTCGTCCTCGGCGGTGTCTACGAATTCGACAAATCAACGGATATCAAGAAAGTGCCATTCCTGGGAGATGTGCCCGGTCTTGGCGCGCTCTTCCGCAATACCAAGAAAAACAGTTCTAAGGCGGAGTTGCTGATCTTCGTGACGCCGCGCATTCTCAACGAAAGCCTGAAATGACTACGAAACCGATCATTGGCGGCGGCGATACTTGCCGGAAGTCCGAGTACTACATGAAACCGCGAGCCTGGAGATTCCACATGAAAGCCCTGTGCAAGACTTTTCTACTGCTGCTCGCAAGCTGTGTGCTGGCCAGTTGCGGCGGCGGCGGTGGTGGCAGCCACTCCGCATTTGGTCCGCCCGGTAACGACACAACCCTTACTCTCACGGCGACGACGACCACCCTGCCGCTCTGCCAGTTCGGTGCGGGCGCATCCCAGTGCAATTTTTTTGGATCACCATTCATCTCCGAAGTCACAGCGACCTGGCGCCATAACGATGGCCAATTGGTAAGCGGAACGAACACAGTCAACGTGTCGGTTACGCCGACCAACATAATCACTTTCTCGACGTTGAATCACGGCCCCCCTCCTAGCCCTCCCGCACTCGACCAGTTCCACACCTTGCTCGGTAGCGGGCCGGTGGATGTGACTGCCGGCGTCGGCACGATCTTCGTGCATGCCGACAACGTTCCAGGGTCGGGCATCCTCAGCGTCACCGCGATCGATCCGGTCAGCCATCAAACGGTTACTGCGCAACTTACGATTAACGTGGCAGGTGCAGCGCCCGGCTTGCCTTCTACGATCATCGCCTCAAGCGGCGGCGGCGTATACATCTCCGGTTCCAACGGCCCGCAGAGCACGATCGTTACCGCCAATGTGCTTAACGGCAGTAGCTCGCCGGTCCCGGATCCGAGCGGTTTCAACAACGTGCAGTTCCAGATCGTCGGCCCCTCCACGAGCGACGCGCGTTTGACCGGGATCAGTGCGACAGGCGGTTCAGCCACCGGCACCACGGTTTCGACCGTTACGCATAGTGGCATCGCCAATGTCACGTTCCAAAGCGGAACGCAGCAGGGACCGGTGCAGGTCAAAGCCACGGCCGATCGCAGCGACAACAACGTGGACAACGGCATCAGCGACCCGGTGAGCGCGACAACGACAGTCGTGGTTTCCGATGGCAAGCTCTTCAGTCTGACGTTGACGTCGCCGGGTTCCAATGCCCCAGCGATTCTGATCAATCGCGTCTCCGGCGGCGTAACGCTAAACGATCAAACTGTGACCATTCCGCCGGATCCGGACGCCACCTACAGCTTCACTGTGAGTGCGATCGGCAACGACCGTCAAGGCAACCCGGTGTTACCGGGCACCCAGATCAAGTTCGGCTCGATCGATTCACCGGTCGACATCAACAACAATTATCTGATCAGCGGCGTGCACGGCGATCCGCAAGAGAGCGGCACCACGTTTACCGCGACGGATGGACACTTCACCACAGCCGGTGGTGGTGCAGGCCCGGGAGATTCGCTGCTGGTCTTCGGCAAGCTCGTCGACGGCAATTCGGATCTTGAAAGCGCTGCCAGAATCGCTTCGGTGCATAGCGCGACATCGCTGAGCACGTCGACGCCTTTCAACTCAAATGACACGACGGGCGTCAGCGTCAACTACGGGCCAGTGCTGCCGTACATCATTGGCCGAGCGCAGATTGGCAACATTACTTCGCCTTCGAGTACCAACAGCGTAGGCGTTGCTTCCACGACACTGAATTATCCGGTGTCGGCGCTTGGTCACGTCACAGCGATCTGGGCACAGGGCACAGGCACGGACGGCGTTACGGGCCAGACCAATTTGGTAACGGATATCAATCTCGCCGGTTTCCCGGGCGTGGCTCCGGCTCAGATCGTGGTCAGCCCGAATCCCATTCCTGGCAACATCACGTTGACCGTTTTCGCGTGCCTCTACGATCATCTGGGCAGCCCGATCCAGGGAGTCGCGTTCGATTTTGCCTTCACCAATCTCGGCGTCGGCTCGGGCAAGCTCGACAACATCAGCACTGCGGGCACCGTTCCCGATCTCACTGGTGCGAACGGCTGCGTGGCGACAACCGTTGTAACAACAGGTATCGCTGCTGCCACCGGAACAGACGGACCAAGCCTGACTTTCTCAGTAGGTGACGCCTTCAAGAAGGTGCCGATCGTCGCGAGCGGCAACCTGATCCTGCTGGCCAATCCTTCGTCCCTGGGTGGAAGTGGCGGCGAGGTGTTGTTGACCTTGCTCAATGGCAACGGTACGCCAGTGCCGGGTGTGCAGCTCGTAGGTACTTGTATCAACGCGGGTCTTGCGTCGGGTCCCGGCGTCACCAATGCGCAGGGTCAGACTACGGCGACAATTACCGCAAATCTCGACGGTTTTGGCAGCGCTGGAACGGGAAGCTGCACGTTTACCACCAACACCGGCTCGCCGACGGCGACCGTTACGTTGCAAGGTGTGGATATCTGCACATTAAACGTCTCACCGATACCGCCGCAATGCGGCCCGTAATATAGTGAATCGCGAGTAATGTTGATCGGGGCCGCAGCAATGCGGCCCCCTTTTTTTTTGCGGAGCCACCGGTTTTGCTTCGGTGAGTTGTAGGTCTGCGCGGCATCGGGGATGATGCACCTATGGATTCTGCATACCGGATCGAACTGTTGCCGGGCCAGGTGCTGTTCCGCGAGGGCGACCTGCCGACTACCGCGTTCCTGATCGAATCGGGAAGCCTGCGCATCACCGCGCAGCGTGCCGGCGCGCCGATGGTGTTGAGCGACCTGGGTCCGGGTGCTCTGGTCGGCGAAATGGCGGTTCTCGATGATTCGCCGCGCAGTGCCACGGCAACGGCGCTCGCAGATTGCGTCCTCACCCCAATTGATCGCGCTCAATTTGCCGAGCGCCTGCAAACCGCTGATCCCGTGGTGCGTGCGTTGCTGCTGAGTCAATTGTCGCGCTACCGCACCGCACTGGCGACATTCGCCGGCGGCAAGGCGCACGCCGCATCAACGGCCGAGCCCATGCCCGGCGTGGAAGCGGCAAGTGCTCTGGACAAGATTCGCCTGGAGAGCCAGCTGCGCGAGGCGCTGGAACGCCACGAACTGGAAATTCGCCTGCAGCCGATCCTGGAAATCGGCAGCCATCGCCTAGCCGGATTCGAAGCGTTGACGCGCTGGAGCCATTCCGATCGCGGCGCCGTTTCGCCAGCGGACTTTATCGCGCTGGCGGAAGAAACCTCACTGATCGTTCCGGTCGGCGAGTACGTGCTGCGCGAAGTATGCTCAACGCTGCGGCGTTTGGGCGACGCTACGCAGCAGAAGTTGTTCATCGCACTGAATGTCTCCGGGCGCCAGCTCGAGGATGCAGATTTCGTCGAGCGCATCCTTGCTCAGGTGCATGCGCACGGAGTCGAGCCAGCCCAGCTCAAACTGGAAATCACCGAAAGCCTGGTGCTGGACTACGCGAAGGTCGCTACCTTGATTGAGCACAGTCATCGCGCGGGCATGAAAGTCGCCCTCGACGACTTCGGTACTGGATATTCCAATCTGGGCCACTTGCACAAGTTGGCATTCGATACATTGAAGCTCGATCAGAGTTTCGTTCGTCAGCTCAGCGATCCACGCTGTCTGGCGATTGTGCGTGCTGTGATCGGCATGGCCGCGGCCTTGGGCTGCGATATGGTCGCCGAAGGCGTAGAAACGGCCGAGCAACTGGCCCAGCTGCAAACCCTGGGCTGCCAATACGCGCAGGGCTATCTGGTCGGCAGACCGCAAACCGTCGACGAGGCCTTGGCTGCCGCTTGCGCCTGATTTGTGGGCTGGCCGCAACCTCGACGAAACCTTTCGCCCGCGGCGCGGTCGTAAACCGGCACGCACGCAAACCGTCCGTGCGATCATAGACCACCGATTCGAGTTCTCATGGACATGCCCGAAAATACCCTCCGCAGCGACTTGACTGCTGCCTTCGAATCACTGCGCAACGAGCTTTCGCGCTGCATCATCGGCCAGTCCAAGCTGGTGGATCGCCTGCTCATCGCCTTGCTTGCCGACGGCCATCTGCTGGTCGAGGGCGCGCCGGGACTGGCCAAGACGACGGCGATCAAGGAACTGGCAGCACGCATCGAAGGCGATTTTCACCGCGTCCAGTTCACCCCGGATCTGCTGCCGGCAGACCTGACCGGTACCGAAATCTATCGCCCGCAACAGGCCACGTTCGAATTCCAGCGCGGTCCCATTTTCCACAACCTGCTGCTGGCCGATGAAGTGAACCGCGCGCCGGCCAAGGTGCAGTCCGCCTTGCTCGAAGCAATGGGCGAACGTCAAGTGACGGTGGGCCGCACGACCTATCCGCTGCCGGCGCTGTTCCTGGTCATGGCAACCCAGAATCCGATCGAACAGGAAGGCACTTATCCTTTGCCCGAGGCGCAGCTCGACCGCTTCCTGATGCATGTGCGCATCGACTATCCGGATGCCACGGCCGAGGCGGCGATTCTGAAATTCGCCCGCGATCGCGCACGCACCGCCTTGCACGAATCGGCCGCACCGACGCGCTGCCTGACTCAGGCGCAGATCTTCGCGGCGCGCGAGGAAGTGCTGAACCTGCATCTGGCTCCGGCGCTGGAGGAGTACGTGGTGCAGTTGACTCTGGCGACGCGCTCGCCAAAAGCCTACGGCGAAGATCTTTCGCGCTGGGTCGCATACGGCGCAAGCCCGCGCGGCACGATCGCGCTGGATCGTTGCGCGCGCGCACACGCGTGGCTAAAGGCACGTGACTTCGTAACTCCCGAGGACATCCACGCGGTCGCCGCCGACGTATTGCGCCACCGCGTGTTGTTGTCCTACGAAGCCGAAGCCGAAGGCGTGACTCCGGATACGCTCATTTCCGCGCTGCTCGAGCGCGTGCCGCTGCCCTGAATGCGGGTCGAGAGTCGCTTCAGCTCATGACCGACGGCGTTCACGTCAACCTGCAAGAACTGATCGCGTTGCGCCTGCGCGCGCGCCGCTTGGCACGACCGGCCGCGCGCGTCGGCGGCAGTCATGCGGCGACGCAGGTGTCGCGCTTTCGCGGCCGCGGCGTCGACTATGTCGAGTCGCGCGCGTACCAGCCGGGCGATGACATCCGCCAGATGGACTGGCGCGTTACCGCGCGCACCGGGCGGCCGCATACCAAGGTGTTTCAGGAAGAACGCGAACAAAGTATACTTTTGGTCGTTGACGCCAATCCCGGCTTGCGCTTCGGCACGCGCGTGCGCTTCAAGTCGGTACAGGCTGCACGCACGGCCGCCCTGGTCGCCTGGGCTGCGGTGCAGGGCGGCGATCGCATCGGCGCGATCGGTTTCGGCCCCGGACTCAATGCCGAAGTGAAACCAGGTGGCGGCCCGCGCGGCGCGCTGCGTGTGTTGCGCGCGCTGGCCGAATGGGACGCGATCACCGCCGGCGGCGCTGCGATCGTGCCGCTGTCGCAGGCGTTGCGCCGCGCGCATCGATTGGCGCGCCCGGGCAGTCGCGTGCTCTTGCTGACCGACGGCTTTGCCGCCGATGCAGCGGCGGAATCGTCGTTGGCCATGCTGGCTGAACATTGTGACGTCGCCGCGCTGATGCTGTGCGATCCGCTGGAGCGGCTGGCGCCGCCGCCGGCGCGCTACGCGCTGCGTACTGACTCCGGTCAGGTACTGCTGGACTTTGCGGTGGCGCGCACACGCGAGCGCTGGCCGCAATTGTTCGCCGAACGGCGCCAAGGGCTCATCGACATGCTCAAACGCCGTGGCCTCGGCTGGACCTTGCTTGACACTTCCGCCGAACCGGAACCCGCGCTTGCGCGACTGCTGGGTCTGGACGGACGCCGCAGTATCGTGAGGCCCGCATGAGCCCGACTGGAATGAATCCCGCTGCAGGCCCGATCCTGCGCGACATCCACCTGCCGCCGCCGCCAGGCTGGTGGCCGCCGGCGCCGGGTTGGTGGTTGCTCGCCATCGTGATTATACTTTGTTGCATTCTAGCTTTTGCAAAAATACGCAAAATGCTTGTCCGCGCGCGAATCCGCAAGAGCGTATTGGCGGAGCTGGATAGTTGCATTGACAACGCGCGCAACGATCCGGTCCTGCTCGCAGCATCGCTTTCGCAATTTCTGCGGCGCATGGCATTGCGCGATGCGCCTGCGGCTGCGGCGTTTACCGACGAGCGCTGGCTTGGCTATCTGGATTCGCGCAGCGCCGGCGATGAGTTTGCACGTGGCGTCGGCCGCGTCCTGCTCAATGCGCCGTTCCAAGCCACGCACGCGTACGACACACCCGCCTTGATCGCTCTGGTCCGGCGCTGGACGCGCAATGCCCTGGCGGCGGAGGTGGGTCGTGCTTGAATGGGCGTGGCCGTGGTTGTTTGCTTTGCTGCCGTTGCCGTGGATCGTCGCGCGCACACTGCCGCGGGCGCGCACGCCAACGGGTGCAGCATTGCATTTGCCCCTGTCAATTGTTGGACTGGATGCTGCCGATGGCGCTACGCCGGTACCTCGCTGGCGCGGCGTCCTGGCGCTCCTAGCCTGGCTATTGCTGCTGACATCGGCGGCGCGCCCGCAATGGGTTGGCGATGCGCAAGCGCTACCGCGTACGGGACGCGATGTGCTGCTTGCCGTCGATGCGTCCGGCAGCATGAGCACCGAGGACATGGCGATCGGCGGGCGCGCCCTGAGCCGTTACGCCGCGGTAAAAACCATCGCCGGTGATTTCATCCGCCGTCGCACCGGCGATCGCATCGGCCTGGTCGTGTTCGGCAGCCAGGCGTATTTGCTGACGCCGCTTACGTTCGATCGCGAAACCGTGCTCAAGCAGCTGGATGATTCTGCGGTGGGTTTGCCTGGGCGCGAAACCGCAATTGGCGACGCGGTCGGCTTGGCGGTGAAACGTTTGCATGAGCGTCCACAGCAGCAACGCGTTCTGATCCTGCTCACCGACGGAGTCAACGATGCCGGCGAACTGGACCCGCGCAAAGCGGCGGAGTTGGCTGTCGCTGAGCATGTGAAAATTTACACCATCGGCATTGGCGCCGAAGCGATGCGCGTCAACGGTTTTTTCGGCAGCCAGGTCGTCAACCCGTCAGCGGATCTGGATGCGCGACTGCTGACGGAAATCGCCGACAAGACCGGCGGTCATTTCTACCGCGCCCGCGACACAGCGGAATTGGCCAAGATCTATCGTGAAATCGACGCGCTCGAACCGGCGCAGGACGCAACGCAGCAATATCGTCCGATCGACGAACTGTTTTACTGGCCGCTGTCGGCTGTGTTGTTGCTTGCTCTGTTCGCGCTGCGTCCGATCGCGATCCCGCGCTTGCTGGCGGTGGGGCGATGAACGAACTGATTGCGAATTTCCATTTCTTGCGTCCGTGGTGGCTGTTGGCGCTGGCCGCGTTGCCCGTGCTCTGGCGCCTGTTGGCGTATCGCGGTGCAGACGCCGGCGCGTGGCGCGGCGCGGTCGATGCGCACCTGCTCCAGCACCTGCTTGTACCCGGCGAAGATACTGCGCCGATGCGTTTGCCGCGCTGGTTGCTTGCCATTGGCTGGGCCCTGGCCAGCTTCGCACTCGCCGGCCCGGCATGGGAGCAGTTGCCGCAGCCGTTGTATCAAAACCGCGCAGCGCGGGTATTCGCTTTGGAGCTCAGCGCCAGCATGCTCGCGCAGGATGCCAAGCCAAGCCGCTACGAACGCGCGCACTACAAGCTGGGTGACATGCTCAAGCGCAGCGGCGATGCGCAGACTGCCTTGATCGCTTACGCTGGGGATGCATTCGTCGTCGCGCCGCTGACGGACGATGCCAATACAGTGACGAATCTTATCGACGCGCTGGATCCGAGCGTGATGCCGGTTGCCGGGAACGCCGCAGGACGCGCGATAGATCTCGGTGTCAAACTTATCAAGCAAGGTGGCGTCGTCGGCGGCGAGATCGTGCTGCTCGCCGACGGCGTCGGCGATGAGGCAGCGGCGGCGGCGCGTCGCGCGCTTGCCGCCGGAGTGACTGTTTCGGTGCTCGGTATCGGCAGCGAACAAGGCGCGCCGGTCGCATTGCCGCAAGGCGGTTTTCTGAAAAACGTTGCGGGCGACATCGTCCTGCCCAAACTCGATGCGGACGCGCTTGCCACGGTCGCCGCGGCGGGCGGCGGACGTTACGTCACCTATAGCGCCGACGCCACCGATCTGGATCGGTTGCTCGATACGCTGGCGCCGCGCGCAACGGCGCAGGCCAAGGCGACGCTGGCGACGACTCCGCGTTTCCTGGACCGCGGCCCGCTGCTGGTGCTGCTACTGCTGCCTCTTGCGGCGCTCGGTTTCCGCCGTGGCTGGTTGCTGTTGTTGCCGCTGGCGCTATGTACGCATGTGCAAACCGCACAGGCATTTTCCTGGGAGGATTTGTGGCAGCGTCCCGATCAGCGCGCGCAGGCCGAGCTCGATGCTGGACACGCGCCACAAGCGCAAGCGCTCGCGCAATCACCCGAGCTGCGCGCTGCGGCTGCGTATCGCGCTGCAGATTTTGCGACAGCGACGCAGGATTTTGCCCACGTGGACAGCGCCGACGCGCAATACAACCTCGGTAATTCTCTGGCCAAGCAGGGCCACTATCCCGAAGCGATTGCCGCCTACGATGCAGCGCTCAAGCGCGCGCCGGAGCTCGCCGATGCGCGAGCCAACAAGCAGGCCGTCGAGGAATGGTTGCAACAACAGCAACAACAGAAGAATCAAAAGCAGGGGCAGAAGGATTCCAAAGACCATCAAGGCCACGAGCAGAAGCAGGATGGGTCAGGTAGCTCGTCCGGCGAGAATCAGCAGGATCAGAAATCCAAAGAAGGACAGAGTCAGCAAGAAAACCAGCAGCAAGATCCCGCAAACGATCCGCAGAAAGGCAACGACGGCAAGCCGCAGTCAGCTCAAGACACGCCTTCATCAGATCAGGACAAGCAAAATTCCGCGGCCGACAAGCAGGATCAATCCGGCACTGACAAAAACTCGCAAGCGCAGTCGGCTGCAAGCGCGGCCGACAAGCAAATGCAACAGCAGTTTGAGCAGAATATGAATCAGGCCCTGAACAAGGACGACAAGAAGTCCGAAAAGCCGTCGAGCCCGGTGCGCCTCGGCGCGCGTCAGGACGGCAACCCGCGCGACGAACATGAGCAAGCCGTAGAGCAGTGGATGCAGCGCGTCCCCGATGACCCGGGTGGTCTGCTGCGACGGAAATTCCAGCTTGAGTATCAGCGTCGGCAGAACGGCCAGGCAGTGCAGGGAGGTGGCGGATGAAGCGCGGGACAAAGTGTTTTAGCGCATTCCTCGCGGTTGCGTTACTGTTGATTTGCACGGCAGTCAATGCCGCGGACGTGCGCGCTTGGCTCGATCGCAACAGCATGCAGATGGGCGAGACAGTGACGCTGAATGTGGAAGTGAGTGGCGACAATGGCGCCGCGAAACCCGACTTCAGTCCGCTGGCACAGGACTTCAATTTGCTCGGCACGCAAAGTTCGAGCTCGATGAACATCATCAACGGTCAAGCCAGTTCCAAGCTGCTTTGGGCCATTGGCCTAGAACCCAAACATGCTGGAACGCTGGCAATCCCGGCACTGGACGTGAGCGGACAGCACACACAGGCATTGACCCTCAGCGTTCAGGCTGCTGCCGCGGGTACGGGCGGCAAGACCGGCGACGACGTCTACGTCGATGCAGCGATCGAACCGCCCGCACCGTATGTGCAGCAACAAGTGCAGCTGACGGTAAAATTATACTTTGCGGTGAATCTGAGCGATGGCAGTCTCGACGAACCGCAAGCTGAAGGCATGGTGGTGCGCAAGTTGGGTCAGGATTCCAACTACACGGCCGAGGTCTCCGGTCGGCGCTATCGCGTGCTCGAGCGCCACTACGCGCTATTGCCGGAAAAGAGCGGCGCGTTGTCGCTGCCACCGATCGGGTTCCGCGGTCACGCGGTCGATCCGGGTGACATCAATAGCTTCTTCAGTCGCGGCCGCAGTGTGGCAGCGCGCTCTGAACCCATCACGCTGGAGGTGCGTCCGCGGCCAGCGGCATCGGGCAGCGATGCCTGGCTGCCTGCGCGTACGGCCAGTCTGACTGCCGACGGCATCGACGCGGCAACGACGGCGAAGGTTGGTGAACCGTTGACTCTCACGTTGCATCTGAAGGCACAAGGTCTGGGTTTCGAGCAGCTTCCTGAATTGAAACTGCCCAACATCGAAGGGGCAGATGTCTATCCCGACAAGACGACCACACAAAATCGTGACGATGGACAATGGCTGTACGGCGAACGCGAGCGCAAGTTTGCGATCGTGCCGAATCGTTCCGGGACTCTGACTCTGCCGGCAATCAGTGTCGATTGGTGGGACACCGCGCACGATCGAGCCGAGACGGCCCAGGTGCCGGCGCAAACACTGCAAGTGCAGGCGGCCGTTGCGTCGATGACAAAGCTCGACACAGAAAAAGCGCAAAACGTCACATCAAGCACAAATACGTCAAACGCGCCATTTCCGAGTGCTGCGATCCTGGGGGATACCACTCAGGGTGAGCAAGCTGAACGCTGGCGTCGCGTCGCGATCTTTGCGTTGGTCTTGTGGACACTGACATTGGCGGCATGGATCTTCTGGTTGCTCGCCCAGCGCCGGCGCGAACGGGCCGCGCTACCCACCCCCTCGATTGACGTCACGTCACCGGCAGCCCGATCGGCTTTCCGCGATGCCTGCCGGAGCACAGACTGGGCCGCAGCAGCGCGCGCGTTGCTCGCCTGGGCGCGGGTCTCCCAGCCGCGCCTGCGGAATCTTGGTGAACTGGCGTGCGCGCTTGAAGATTCGGCGCAGGTCGCCACACTCGGTGAACTGGACCGCGTTTGTTACGGGCGCGGTACGACATCCGGGCTGGAAAATCGCCTGATTGAAGCATTCGGCAGGGGACTTGCCTTCAAGGCCACCACTGCCGATCCGAAAGGCTCGCACCACGTGCCGACGCTATATCCGTTCAGGATCTAGGTTTCCCTTCTTTGGCCCCGATGTTGCAAGAACAATCGCGAGTCAAAGTTAAAAACCGTGATAGGGTGCACAAACTAGAAAACTTCTAGGGGTCTTGCGAGCCGTCGGGTGACGCTTGCACGACTTTTCGGTAACCAGCCTTTATTGGGGGAAGGATTCATGAAGCAACACAGTTTGCGGGCGCGTCTGCGCGTTCGTATCGCAACGCCTGCGTTTGCCGCAATCGCCTTGGTGGGCATGTGTGTCCTGCCAGGGTTGGATTCGCGCGCTCAGGCCACAACGCCCGCGATCGGGTTTCACATCGTCAGCGCCGGCGGCCATGCGCTGAAAAACAGCTGCTTTCTCCTCTCGGGCACCACGGGTCAAGCGGCCCCCGGCTATTCGAGCGGGCTCACTGAATCTTTGCTTGCAGGATTCTGGTCGGCAGCGCCGACGACGGGATTGGACGAGCTTTTCTTTAACGGTTTCGAGGACTGCTGATCATGAAACGCAAACAACTTTGTGCACTTGTTGCTTCCGCGCTGTTCTCGGCCGCGGCGATGAATTCTGCTGTAGCTACTCCGCAGACCACGGCATTTACCTACCAAGGCCAGCTCAATGACGGCGGCACGCTGCCGAATGGCCAGACCTATCAATTCACGTTCACCTTATACGATGCGGCGGTAGGCGGCAGTGTGGTCGGCACGCCGATCCAGCAACCGATCCTCGTAGCCAGTGGCGGAATTTTTACCGCCGATCTTGATTTTGGCCAGATCTTCAACGGCCAGCAGTATTGGCTTGAGATAAAAGTCGGTTCAACGGTTGCAAATGAACAAGCGCTGGCGGCGCGTCAGCCAATAACGGCGGTGCCTGTCGCGCAATTTGCGATGAATTTTCCTGCAGGTACCCCAGGGCCGACCGGCGCAACCGGTCCGTCAGGGCCAACGGGCGCGACCGGAATCAACGGAACCAATGGTGCCACGGGCGCCGTAGGTGCAACCGGTGCGACGGGATCGCAAGGTATTCAAGGCGTGGCCGGAGCCACAGGTGCTACGGGTACGGCTGGTGCCACTGGGGCCCAAGGTTCGGTTGGTGCGACAGGTAATACGGGCGCCACAGGCGCAACGGGTACCAACGGCACGAACGGAACAAATGGAGCAACTGGTGCGACGGGTTCGCAAGGTATTCAAGGTGTATCTGGTGCCACAGGTGCTACGGGTTCGCAAGGTATTCAAGGCGTGGCCGGTGCCACAGGTGCTACAGGTACGGCTGGCGCCACTGGACCCCAGGGTCCGATTGGTGCGACAGGTAATACAGGCGCAACGGGTACCAACGGCACGAATGGAACGAATGGAACGAATGGAGCAACCGGTGCGACGGGTTCGCAAGGTATTCAAGGCGTGGCCGGCGCCACAGGTGCTACAGGTACGGCTGGCGCCACTGGAGCCCAGGGTTCGATTGGTGCGACAGGTAATACGGGCGCCACTGGCGCAACGGGTACCAACGGCACGAACGGAACGAATGGAGCAACCGGCGCGACGGGTTCGCAAGGTATTCAGGGCGTGGCCGGTGCCACAGGTACCACAGGCAATACGGGCGCCACAGGCGCAACGGGTACCAGCGGCACGAACGGAACAAACGGTGCAACCGGCGCAACGGGTTCGCAAGGTGTTCAGGGCGTGGCGGGTGCTACCGGTGCGACAGGTAATACGGGCGCAACGGGTACCAATGGCACGAACGGAACCAATGGAGCAACCGGCGCGACCGGCCCAGCAGGTGCGACGGGCGCAGCTGGGACCAATGGAACGAACGGCGCGACCGGCGCAAACGGTACCAACGGAGCAACAGGTGCGACGGGTTCGCAAGGTATTCAGGGCGTGGCCGGTGCGACAGGTAATACCGGCGCCACAGGCGCAACGGGTACCAACGGGACGAACGGAACAAATGGAGCAACCGGCGCGACTGGCCCAGCAGGTGCGACGGGCACAGCTGGAACAAATGGCACGAACGGAGCAACCGGCGCGACTGGTACCAACGGAGCAACAGGTGCGACTGGCTCAGCCGGTGCGACGGGTGCAGCCGGAACAAACGGCGCAACCGGCGCAACGGGTTCGCAAGGTATTCAGGGCGTTGCGGGTGCTACCGGTGCCACGGGCAATACCGGTGCCGTCGGTGCGACAGGCAATACCGGTGCCGTCGGTGCGACAGGCAATACCGGTGCTACGGGCAACACAGGCGCAACAGGTGCGTCAGGCCATGGCTCCACGACAACGAGCGCGACATTCGTCGTCGCGGCGGTCAATTCGACGCAGGTTGTCAACGTGGCCGATTCTGCCGCGTTCCCGGTCAACAGCTACTGCCTGGTCACGGACGGCACGCATACCATCGTCGGTCAGATCACGATCGTCAACAGTGGTACGCAGATTACCGTCAAGACGATCTCGGTGGTCGCCGGCGCTGTCGGTAACACGATGGCGACCAGTGCGGCCGTTTCGTTCAGCGGTGCGACCGGTGTGACGGGTGCGACGGGTGCAACCGGTACCACTGGAACGAACGGAGCAACCGGTGCCACTGGAACGAACGGAGCAACCGGTGCCACTGGCACTGCGGGAGCCACCGGCGCCACGGGAGCTACTGGAACGGGTGCGACCGGCGCAACAGGTGCGACCGGCACCAACGGAGCGACAGGTGCAACTGGCCCTGCAGGCGCTACCGGTGCGACAGGTGCCTCTGGCACCGTTACGGCTACCGGATCGATCACGCAGAGTGCGGCCACGGTGCCATGCACAGCCTCCTGTACGGTCACGGTCACCTGTACCGGCACGCTCAACGTGACGGGCGGCGGTCTGAAAGTGATATCCACCACCGGTGGAGCCACGGCAGGCAATATGCACATGTCGCAAAGCTACCCGAGCGCGGCGAACGCATGGACCATCAACGGAACCAACGTCGGCGGCGGAACCATCACGATAGCTGCGATCGCGGTTTGCGTTCAGTAATCTCGCTACATTAGACGACGATATCGGCTCCGGCGCGCAATGCGCCGGAGCTTTTTTTATGGGCAATGGGGTCACTCGCCAGTCATTCGACGCGACAAGCCGAAATGATTCGGCGACAATACGCGCCCTTGCGGCGTCGTCCGATGCCGCGTTGTTTTCCGAGAACAAATCATGCCGAGCCGCAGAGAACTCGCCAACGCCATTCGCGCGCTGTCCATGGATGCGGTCGAGGCCGCAAAATCCGGCCATCCCGGCATGCCGATGGGCATGGCAGATATTGCCGAAGTGCTGTGGAATGATTTCCTGAGCCACAACCCGGCCGATCCGAAATGGTTCAACCGCGATCGTTTCGTGCTGTCGAACGGTCACGGTTCGATGCTGCTTTATTCACTTTTACACTTGACCGGCTATGCCTTTCCGATCGAGGAAATAAAACAGTTCCGCCAGCTGCATTCAAAAACCGCCGGACATCCGGAACGTAGCGAATTTCCCGGCATCGAAACCACGACCGGCCCGTTGGGTCAGGGCCTGGCCAATGCGGTCGGCATGGCGCTGGCCGAGCGCGTGCTGGCCGCGCGCTTCAACCGGCCCGACCTGAGCATCGTCGATCACTACACGTACGTATTGCTCGGTGACGGATGCCTGATGGAAGGCATCTCGCACGAGGTGGCCTCGCTCGCCGGCACGCTCAAGCTGGGCAAGCTTGTCGCTATCTACGACGACAATGGCATCTCCATCGACGGCGAAGTGCATGGCTGGTTTACCGACGACACCGCCAAGCGCTTCGAGGCCTATGGCTGGGAAGTGTTGCGCGACGTGGACGGGCACAACGCCGAAGCGGTCAAGGCAGCGTTCGTTTCCGCCGCCATCGATCCGGACAAGCCGACCCTCATCTGCTGCAAGACGATCATCGGCTATGGCGCGCCGAACAAGCAGGGTAAGGAATCTTGCCACGGCGCTGCGCTGGGCAAGGATGAAGTTGCCGCGGCGCGTGCGCAGCTGGGCTGGAATCATCCGCCGTTCGAAGTTCCCGCCGATATCTATGCCGGATGGGATGCGCGCAAGAAGGGTGCAGATCGCGAGACTGTTTGGAATGCGTTGTTCGCAAAGTATAAAACTACATATCCGGACCTTGCCGCGGAGTTTTCGCGCCGCATTGCCGCCGACTTGCCCGAAGATTTTTCGGCCAAGGCGAATGCCTATATCGCGAAGTTGCAGGTGGACGGCCCGGTCGTCGCCTCACGCAAGGCCTCGCAAATGGCGCTCGATGCGTTTGGTCCCTTGTTGCCGGAGTTGATCGGCGGTTCGGCGGATCTGGCCGGGTCAAACCTTACGATCTGGAAGGGATCCAGGGACGTCAATTCGTCCGACGCGAATGCCAATTACATTTACTTCGGCGTGCGCGAATTCGGCATGACCGCTATCAGTAATGGCCTGGCCCTGCACGGCGGGTTTATTCCTTACGACGCAACGTTCCTGGTTTTTTCCGACTACGCGCGCAACGCGGTACGCATGTCCGCGCTGATTCCGGCGCATGCCATCCACGTGTATACGCACGATTCGATTGGTCTCGGCGAAGACGGGCCGACGCACCAGCCGATCGAGCACTTGGCCAGTCTGCGCCTGATTCCGAAGAACCACGTCTGGCGTCCATGCGATGCAGTGGAGAGCGCGGTTTCCTGGAAGGCCGCGATCGAACGCAGTGAAGGACCGTCATGTCTGGTGTTCTCGCGGCAGAATCTTGCGCACCAGGCACGCACGCCGGCGCAAGTTGCGGCGATAGAATTTGGTGGCTATGTACTTGCCGATCCGGCCGGCGGCAAATTCGACACAATCCTCATCGCCACGGGTTCAGAAGTTGGACTAGCGATGGATGCGATGCGTGCGCTGGAAAAAGACGGCATCGCCGCGCGCGTCGTGTCGATGCCCTGCACCAACCTGTTCGATCGCCAGCCGCAGGCGTACCGCGATAGCGTGTTGCCGCCGGCCTGTCGCAAGCGTGTCGCCATTGAAGCCGGCGTCACCGACTACTGGCGCAAATATGTCGGCCTCGACGGCCATGTCGTCGGCATCGACACGTTCGGCGCCTCCGCGCCGGCAGAGGCGCTGTTCAAACACTTTGGTTTCACTGTCGACGCCGTCGTCGCTGCGGCGAAGTCGCTGGGCTAAGCCTGCCTGAAACAATTTCCAGCCGCGCGCTTGACTTTTAAAATTACGTCTGTAATCATAAGCTCAATTACAGGCGTAATTGGATATCCTCATGGCAGTCAGCGAAGCAGAAAGCGTAGTGATGGACGTGCTGTGGCGTGAGCATCCGCTCAGCGCCGATGAGGTTGTCGCTGCCCTGGCCAAGACCACCGACTGGCAAGAGCCGACGATCAAGACGTTGCTGAACCGGCTGCTGAAAAAGCGCGCCATCGCCGCCGAACGCGACGGCCGCCGCTACCTGTACCGGCCGTTGCTCAAGCGCCAGGAGTACGTGCACGCAGAAAGCAAGGGTTTGCTCGATCGTCTGTTCGATGGACGCATTGCGCCGCTCGTCGCCCATTTTTCCGAGCACCACAAGCTGAGCAAGAAAGATATCGCCGAGCTCAAGCAGTTGATTCGGGAGATCGACAATGGCAACTGACCTGATACGGGTGCTGCTTTTTTCCGCGAGCGCATCCAGCATGGCAATGCTGCTGGCGCTCGCCTTGCGCACACTGGTGCGTCGGCATTTCGGCGCACGCATCGCGTATGCGCTGTGGATCCTCGTGCCTTTGTCGGCGCTGGTCTTTGTGTTGCCCGCGCCGGTCGCTTCGCTGTCGATGTCTGTCGTACCTGCAACCGTGTGGGCCGCCGCAATGCCGGCAGCCGTACTGCCGGCGATGAATTCGCTGGATCCTTCACTGTGGCTCGCCGCAGTGTGGCTGCTGGGCGCAGGTATGGTTTGCCTGCTGTTCGTCCGTCAACAGCGTCGCTTTGTGCGCGGGTTGGGGCAACTGTCGGCCGCGAACGAAGAGATCTTGCGCGCGCAGGCCACGATTGGTTGCCCGGCCTTGCTAGGCGCATGGCGTCCGCGTGTTGTTGTGCCCGCCGATTTCGAGCAGCGCTACAGCGTTGCCGAGCGCGAGCTGATTCTTGTGCACGAGCGTACCCATCGCGCGCGCGGCGACGCGCAGATAAACGCATTGGCGGCGGTTTTGCGCTGTGTGTTCTGGTTCAATCCACTTATCCACTTTGTCGCATCGCGCTTCCGCTTCGATCAGGAGCTCGCCTGCGATGCTGTGGTGATTTCTCGTTTCCCGGAAGCGCGCCGGTCGTACGCCGACGCGATGTTGAAAACGCAGCTGGCCGTCCTTGGACTGCCGGTCGGCTGTCATTGGCAGTCCAGCCATCCCTTGAAAGAGAGAATTGCCATGTTGAAAAAACCATTGCCGGGTCGGACGCGTGCTGCGTTGGGCGCCGGAATTGCCGTCGCGCTGACCATCGGCGGGACCTATGCCGCGTGGGCGGTGCAGCCACCAATACCTGCAGGAGCAAGTGCTGCAGCCAAAGTTGCAGTGCCGGCAGTAGCCGAAACGAACACGTCGCCGACAGAAATTGCCAGCTTCCGGCGTTATGACGCGCCGAAGTACCCCAAGGCGGCAGTCGATGCTCACCAGTCGGGCAGGCTGATACTCAAGGTGCAGGTCGACGAAAACGGCGATGTCCAATTCGCCGAAGTCGAGAAAGCCGATCCACCGGAAGCCAGAGACGCATTCGCTGAAACTTCGGTCGCCGCTGTCATGCAATGGAAATTCAATCCGGCGAAGAAGAACGGTAAACCGGTCTCCGGCTGGATACACGTTCCGATTGACTTCACCTTGAATGATGACGAGGGCTGATCCTCAACATTCCAGGAGCAGTGGCAGCCGCAGGAACACTCCTCCGGCTGCATCCGGTTGCGGCAGCCGCCCTGCGCAAATGTTCACTTGTAGAGAAGGATACAAAAGCCGCGGCACGGCGAGAGTCGCGTCGCGGCGCGTGCGGAACGCGATGTAGTCGGCTTCCGCTGTGCTCGCGTTCAGTTGCGCGTTGCTGGCCTTTTCAGCGCCAATCGTCGTCTGCGATTGCGCCTGTGCACCCGCGACAGGATAGTCGTGACACAGAAATACGCGTGTGGGGTCCGGCAACTCGTATAGACGGCGGATCGAACGATACTGCGTGGAAGCATTCGCGCCAGGGAAATCGCAGCGCCCGGTGCCTGCTTGCGGCGCGAACAAGGTATCGCCGACAAATACCGCATCGCCGATCAGATAGCTGACGCCATCGCTGGTGTGGCCCGGGGTGGCGATCACGCGCACATCGAGCGAACCGATTCGAAAATGCGCCTCGTCGGTAAACAGGCGATCGAATTGCGAGCCGTCGGCCGCGAAATCCCGACCCAGTCCAAACACGTGGCAGAAATGCCGTTGCACCGCGACGATGTCGGCGCCAATTCCGGTCTTGGGCGCGCCGTCCAAGGCATGCTTGAGCCAATCTGCGGCACTCAGATGATCGGCGTGCGCATGCGTTTCCAGTATCCATTCCACGCGCAGCGCGGATTCGCGGATATGCGCCAGAAGCAATTGCGCCGCCTCGGCCCAGACGCGTCCGGACGCCGGGTCGAAGTCCAGTACCGGGTCGATGATCGCCGCCATCCGCGTTGCCGGGTCGGCAACGACATGGCTCCAGGTCGAGGTTGTGGCGTGGAAGAACGACTGGACGGTCGCTGACATGGCGGTCTTCAGGCTGCGGCGTATGCCAACGCGCTTAGTCTAGTAGAATATAAAGCCCCCCGATTGTCCCTTCGCCAGGAGTTTCCATGTCCGTCAAGGTTGCCATCAACGGCTACGGCCGCATCGGCCGCAACGTGCTGCGCGCGTTGTATGAAGCGAACCGCACGAGTGAAATCCAGATCGTCGCAGTCAACGACCTGGGCGATGCCGAAACCAATGCGCATCTGACCCAATACGACACCGCCCACGGACGCTTTCCGCACGAAGTGTCTGTCGATGGCGGCGATCTGCTGATTCATTCAGGCGCGGGCAAAAGCGACAGGGTCAAGGTTTGTGCCGAGCGCGACCCGGCTAAGCTGCCGTGGAAAGAACTGGGTGTCGACGTCGTGCTCGAATGTACCGGCTTGTTTACGTCCAAGTCCAAAGCCGGCGCGCACATCACCGCCGGTGCCAGGAAAGTCATCATCTCGGCCCCTGGTGAAAAAGATATCGACGGTACGTTCGTCTACGGTGTCAACGAAGACACATTGACAGCCAAGCACGAAGTCATCTCCAACGCCTCTTGCACCACCAATTGCCTGGCGCCGCTGGCCAAGGTGCTGCACGAAAAGATCGGCATCGTGCACGGCCTCATGACGACGATCCATGCCTACACGAACGACCAGGTACTGACCGACGTTTTCCACAAGGACCTGCGCCGCGCGCGCAGCGCCACGATGAGCCAGATTCCGACCAAGACCGGCGCCGCCGCGGCGGTGGGTCTGGTGTTGCCGGAATTGAACGGCAAACTCGACGGCTTCGCCATGCGCGTGCCTACGATCAACGTCTCGGTCGTGGATCTGGTGTTCCAGGCCGCGCGCGCAACCACGCACGCCGAGATAGACGCGGCCGTGAAGGAAGCGAGCGCGGGCAAGCTCAAGGGCATTCTCGGCATGAACACCAAGCCGCTGGTGTCGGTCGACTTCAACCACAATCCGTTGTCCTCGATCTACGATTCCACGCAGACACGCGTCATGAATGGCACGCTGGTGAAAGTGCTGGCGTGGTACGACAACGAATGGGGTTTCTCCAACCGCATGCTGGATATGACCCTGGCGATGATCAAGGCCCGTTGACTTCAGGATGAAGTCATCCCGGCCGTACATGGACGTACTGTTGAGCCGGGATCCAGTTCTTCTACTACACAGCGAGCCGCTCAGTGCGGCTCTTTCTCCTGCAACGTCTCCAGCAGCGCGATCTGCAGGCGCGAGTGCAGTTTCACCATGGTGCGCCAGAGCAAGGCGAGGATCAGCGCGCCCATCGCCAGCATCGCGACGAGTAGATCAGCCGGCGGCAGGATGCTGGAGCTGAGCGCACACACCAACAACAGCATCGCTGCGATCGATATGGCCGGCAGCACTTCGGCAACGATACGGCGCACGCGCTCGGTGTGGCGTCCGGCATGCACGCTGACTTCAGCAAGCATCATCGACAGCGCCTTGAGCTTGCGGTAGGCCGCGATCAGGAACGGCAGCGACAGAATCAGCGCAGCACCCCAGATCACCGCGTCGGCGATGCGCGGGTTCGGCAGCCAGGCACGCAAATCCATGCCGCTCGCACTTGCAGCGTAGGCGCCGCCGCCGAAAATCGCCGCGACCATGCAGAAATTCACGAATGTCTGCATCAGGATGCGCCGCACCATCGCCGCGATCACGGCACGATCGCCCTCGAAGCGCAGGCTTTGCAGCCACTCGGTATACAAATGCAAAATGCGGCGTAACCCATGAGGCAACATGACGTGCATGCGCCGCGCGAGCGGGTCGGCGCTGCGAATGAGATAGGGCGTGAGCAGGGTCGTGATCGCCGACACCGCGACCGCGACCGGATAGAGAAAATCGCTGGTCACCTTCAGCGTCGTGCCGAGGGTGGCAATGATGAACGAGAACTCGCCGATCTGCGCCAGGCTCATGCCTACGCGCAGCGAGGTGCGGCCATCCTGCCCGGCCATGAACGCGCCGGTACTGCGTGCCAGTACCTTGCCGACGACCAGCACCAGCGTCACCACGGCGATCGGCGCGGCATAGTCGAGCAGCACACGCGGATCCAGCAGCAAGCCGATGGCGACGAAGAAGATCGCGCTGAACATGTCGCGTACTGGCGCGATCACCCGCTCGATGCGTTTCTGGCAGGAGGCCTCGGCGATGATCACGCCGATGACGAACGCGCCGAGCGCAATGCTGTAGCCCAAGCGCGCCACCAGCAGGCAGAAGCCGAACAGCAGGCCGAGCACAGCGACCAGCAGCATCTCGTTGCTGTTGAAACGGGCGATGAAATCCAGCAGGCGCGGCACCGTGAGCATTCCGATCACCAGCGAGGCGACAAGGAACACGGTCAACGTGCCGAGCGTGCGTGTCACTTCGACGGCGTCCACCGCGCCGGTCGCCGCAACTCCCGAGAGCAGGGCAATCATCGCGATCGCGAGCACATCCTCGACGATCAGAATCGCAAAAACGACCTGTGCGAACTTTTCCTTTTTCAGCCCGAGTTCGTCGATCGCCTTGATCGTGATCGTGGTCGAGGAGATCGACAGCATGGCGCCGAGAAACAGGGCATCCATCGCACGCCAGCCGAAGCCCGTGCCGATTTCGTAGCCGGCCCAGAACATCAGCACGATGCCTGCAAGTGCCGCGATCAGCGCGGTCGCACCAACCTTGCGCAGGTGGCGCAGGCTGAACTCCAGCCCGAGCGAGAACAAGAGGAACACGATGCCGAGCTCGGCCAGGGTCTGGATCGTGACTTCGTCGGTGACCAGCGA
>JBBRTT010000055.1:0-23277 GCA_038244165.1 Lysobacterales bacterium
CGCCACGCACCAGGGACGGTTGCTTGCCGTTTACAATTTGTCGCGTATATCGATGGGCCTGTAGCACAACGGTTAGTGCAGGAGACTCATAATCTCTTGGTTGCAGGTTCGAGTCCTGCCGGGCCCACCAAATTCACATCCGCCGTTGCCGCGAGATGCAGTCGCGTGGAATCTTGCCGGTGGCTATCAGAATCCCTTGCGCAAGGTGCTGGACATCCACGACAGCACTATGGACGAGTGCATCAAAGCTTTCGAGGTGGCGCCGATCGGCAATAGGGAGGCCATTTCGTAGACCGTGTCGACGTTTGTAAGGTAGGCCATTCAACGACCCGTCGCGGCGGAGATTCTCGCGTGTTCGCGCTCGGCCTTGCGCTTATCGCAATTTGCGATGGCCTTGCGATAGACCTCATCTGCAGTGTCCTTGGCTTCAGTCATGCGAGTGCGCTCCTGCTGAATCGCAATTTCCATATCGCCTATTTGCTTGCGCAAGGTTTGCTCCCACGCTGCACCGAAATCGTTGTTGGCATATCCAGCATCGCGAACTATGGTTTCTTTGCGGCGTTGCAAGTCACGAAGGTTCTCATCAGACGGGTAAAAGATCGCATCCTGCGCATCACGTCGGCACATCGAATCGGCAACCCCATCAGAAATACCCTGACGTGCATTCGTCTGCGAAGGCGAGGCGTCGGTAGAATCCTTTGCTGACGCCGCAGCCGGGACCGGTGCCGTTCCAGGATCGACGCTCAGCTCTTTTGAGTTGGCGCCGCATGGATTTGGCAAAATGACTGCGTTGCCAGCAGCATCCTTGCACGCATAGATTTTCTTCTCCGCGTGCGCACTGATCGCTGCAATCAAGCAAACGGCAAGCGTTGCCAACCGCAATTGCTGTCGCATAACTCAATTTGTCACTGTTGGATTGACAGCGCCAGTGCTGATGCTACGAAACCATACGCTCAAATTGCGCCACTAGGCGCTCTGCGGCGTCTTTTTGGATGCTGTAGCGCTTCTGTAGAATGTCGACGAGGTAGGCGCGATCGCCTTCTGGGTAACCGACATCTTCGTAGGTCAACTTTCCCCACTTCGCCCTCAGTTTTCCAGAGAGTCGCGTCCACTGACTTTTTATCACATCGCGACTCATGGGACGATCCCTAGTGAGTGAGTAAGACCAAGCACAGTACGCTGATTCTGATGCCGCGTCTGAACGGTGTTGCCTTCAGCCCCAAGGTCACGGTGTAGACTAAATCTCATTGCGGCAGCGGCCGCTCAGCTCCAGCGTTATGCGTCTAGAGAAAGGAGAGAGTCTTGATTGAAGCCCTCATTGGTGTCGCGTGGGCCGTGCCGCAAAGCCTGCGCCAGAGAAGGAGACGAACATGGCAATGGCTCCCAACATGCATATGAATCACGGAGGCTGAGCCATGAAAATGATCAAGATTCTGCTGTCGCTACTGCTGTTGGCCGTACTGGGTGGTGCAGCGTTTGTCTGGTCCGGTGTCTATCCGATGGGGGCCGATGTACCGCATTCACCGCTGGTGTTCAGCCTAATGGAAACGATGCGGCAGCACTCCATCGCGTTGCGCGCCAAGGACATTCAAGTCCCGCCACTGGATGATCCGAAGTTGATCGCCGACGGCGCCGAGCACTACAGCGCGATGTGTACGGGATGCCATCTGGCACCCGGTGTCACCGAATCGGAGCTTCGACCGGGACTGTATCCACAACCGCCGGATCTGACGAAACCTATTCAGGCCAGTCCTGCCGAGAAATTCTGGGCGATCAAACACGGCATTAAGATGTCGGCGATGCCTGCGTGGGGTACAACGCACGACGACCAGGCGATCTGGAGCATGGTAGCGTTCCTTCAGAGGCTGCCTGGCATGACGCCGGAACAATACAAGACACTCAGCGGTGGTGGTGAAGCGAAGGGTGAACACCATCACCATGGCGACGCGGATCACGGCCACGACGAGCATCGCGGTGCCTCCGAGACGCCTGATGCAGCAGGGCACGATGAAAGCGGTCATGAGCATCACGAGCACGGCGCGGCCGCGGAAACAGAACACCATCACGAAACAGCGGCCGACACCGAGCCCACGATCTCGATGGAGGGACTCAAACCCGGCGCGGTACCGGCGGCGGAAGCCATCGCGCGCGCGTTTCAGTCGGCCCTGCAAACTGGCGATCGTGAAAAGGTTCTAGCACTGCTGGCTCCGGGAGCCACGATCAGCGAAAACGGCAAGACGCAGTCGCGTGATGAGTACGCAGGTGAACATCTCGGTGAGGACATCGCGTTCCTGAATTCGGCGCAGGTCACGCTCGTTTCCTTAGGCTCCATGCCCACGGGCGAAACCGTGATGGTGGGCAGCGAGAGCCAGATCACTACCCGAGGCAAACCTTCCGTGATCCGTAGTCGCGAGATGCTCACGCTCAAGCGTGACGGCGACGCCTGGCAGATTCAGTCCGTTCGCTGGGAATCCGGAACTGGTCCCAAGCAATAGAGCGACCCACAACCCAGTTCGCTTTCGTCGTTTCGTTGTGGAGAGTCCCATAATGGGTGTGCTATTCGCGATCCGCTCGAGTGTCATGCCAGCGGCCCCGCACGTGATCGAGAACCTCGCACTTTTGCTGGAATATCGGGGCCGGGTAGGGAAAATAGTTGATCGCTTTCGTGGCAGAGGGGGACGCTCTGCGGCGACAGGACGCACCCCGTATCGATTCGAGAATTGTGAGTAGGAAAGTGAGTAGAACAGCGATTAGATGAATATGAATTATTTAATAATTAATTAGTTAGCGTAGCCTTTCTGTTGCTACCGGGCTCTCTTCAGGCGCATTCCTGCGCGGTGACTCCTCGGCGGGCAGCGACAGGTACCATTTCAGCGAGCGGCTTCCGGAAAAGCGCACTCGCGCGAGCCAGAAGATCATCAGCGCGAACGGCGCAAACGCCAGCACGAAAAGCACAGCGGAACCGCGCACCGCTTGCGGCATGACCTTCTGCTGGCCGAGGAAGAAAGAGCCGGTAGCGATGAAGAAAGCGAAGCACATCCGCCACACGTGGCGCGAGATTCTCTGCGTGGCGGATAGCTTGCCGCGAACGATGAAACGCAAATCCAGAAGTCCGGCGAGCAGACAGACTCCCCCTAGTGCAAAAAGGGCGAACGGGCCGGGCGGTCCGGATGGCGCGGAGGAGGAGAGGGCAAGCTCGAACCCCGAGCCCAGGATGGCGATCGCGATCATCAGCACGATCGCGCAGGCAATCTTCTCGAATCGCCCCGTTGTGCCGCTTCGTCGTCGCGCGGCCATCCACGCGGTAGCGACGAAGTAACAGACCATGATTCCGCCGAGCGGAGAATCCGGCGGCGTCTTGAACGGCCCCAGGATCGCGGCGGTGACGCCGAGAACGAACATCGACGCGCAAAACCACGTGCCCGCCGAAATGTGCACGGCGCCGCCCTTGCGCACCGAGACGGCCACCGCGCCGGATGCGAGCGCGACCATGCCGCCAGCGACGTGAATCCAGGTGATCGCGATCACGGGCCTTCACTCGTTTTTGCGTTGGTGCGCAGGCTCCACAGCCCGCGTACTGCGAGGATTGCCGAGAAGGTCCCCATCACGCCGAGTGTGATGAGCACCCATATCGAGACGAACGCGCCGCTCGACGCGGCGAATTCGCCGCCCGTCGTACGCAAGTGCAGCACCGGCATGGCGGCCGCGAGGAGCGAGCCGAATAAGAGAATCACGTAGCGCCACCGGGGTCGCGCGAGAATCAGCGTGGCCCACAGCCAGAAGATCAGGATCAAGACAAAAATCAGGTTCTGGGGTCCCCGCTCGAATCCGCGCACGATGTCGTCGGTGAAGTGCAACGAGCAAAGCAGGGCTGTAATAAGTGACGCAAGAGTAAGCATACGGTCGTTGTTCATCGAAATCCCCTCACTCCTCGGCAGTTACCGAGGCGTCATGGACGAGCAAGTCGCCGGGCTGGCAGTCGAGCGCGACGCAGATCGCCTCGAGCGTGGAGAAGCGGATCGCCTTCGCCTTCCCGGTCTTGAGGATCGACAGGTTGGCGACGGTGATGTCGACGCGCGCGGCCAGTTCAGTCAGGGTCATGCGGCGTGCGTACAGTTTTTCGTCGAGGCGGATCAGGATCGCCATGTCACACCGTGCCTTCGAGGTCGGCGCGCATCTGAGCGCCGTGCGCGAACACGCCGGCGAGCACGAACAGCAGCAGCACTGCCAGCCATGGCGCAAACGAGAAGGCGTCGACCTTCCCTGCTTCCCACACCGCTGCTGCGATTGCCGCGACGACAAGCCGCAATCCCTCGAGCGCCGCTACGCTCCATGCGATCGTGTCCAGACGCCGGGCGTTCTGGAGGATGAAAGGGTCGCCCACGCGCACCGTGTCGACGATCGCCAGCAGCTGCCGCAGAATCGTATGCACGATCGCCGCGCCGGCCAGGCCGATGACGACGATCATGCGGATTCCATGCCCCACCAGCGGGTGCGCGTTCGCCATATCGAAACCGAGCGGACGTTGCGGCCAGCCTTGGATGAAAAAGCTCCAGCCAAGGAGTCCCGCGATGACCAGGGCATACAGGACGTTGAGGATGATCAGGACCTTAATGACCGGTCGCGCGATGGCGAGAGCTTTGGTGCTGGTGCGCGTCATGGTGCGGCTCCGGAGATATCGTAAAACGATAATATACACATCGACAAACGATATGCAACCATGCCGGATGTCACGCGGGTGCAACCCGTTGCCCCTAAAAATGAAGGGCCGCGAAAGCGGCCCTTTTTTATGCTAGCGGTATCTTCAGCGTGTTGGCGGTCTAGAACCGCGACGTCACGCAGCGCGCCGCAGATGCTGACGCACTATTTCCGGGTTGCTTCCGACCGCAGCGACCACGCTTGCCAGTTGATGGCGGGTCACACCGAACGCGCGACACCAGAAGTCGAATTGCTGAGGCTGTCGGGTGTCGATGTCGACAAGCGGCGTGCGATAGACAATCGGAGTTACGATCGGGCGACCAAGCAGCATTGGCGGACGTCCTCTGCGAAAGAGTTGTTTACCCAGTCGCAAGGTGCGTGCCAACTTTCGATCGCGTTGCAAGAAAAACAGCAGGCACCGAGCTCGCGATCGGCACCTGCCGGGCGTGGAATAACCGGGGCAGTCCCCACGCCACGAGATGGAGGAGAGCCATCTCGGTATTTTCAGACGTGTCGGATGGGGTTTGCCGTCGCACTTGAAGCTGCAACGCCAATGCGCCGCGAAGCGAAAATAAACGGGCCGGCTCAAAAGTCCGGCCCGTTTTGGGTGGCTACGAAGGGCCTTGGGGAGGAGGCTTCGCAGTCATTCGGCCTTCCTGGCCAGGTTGTCCGAAACATGCGGTGCTCACGCACGGCGACCTGTCAAAGAGATGGGGGAGCATCTCGCCTTACATAACGCAAGCGGCGTGCCACTACCGCCGGTTCGCAATTTCCAGGTCTTATGCGGATTGCCGCACCGCGACCAGCGCAAATCGCAATTTCCGAACGCACTTAGTTTGCATTTTGCACGCGCTTCGCGGAATTGACGCATGCGCGACGCGTCCGCTGCCGCGCGCGCGGCGCAGAGTCACATCGAATCTGCTGGAACAACGCATGCATGAGCCTGCCTCAAGGCCGAGCCAGATTCATTCGGCGATGGCCGTCCAAAACAAACGGCGCCTGAATGGAATCGAAGGAAGAGACTAAATGTGAGCCAGGTCACGCAAGAAGAGAATGTGATTGGAATAGTTTTGTAGCGTTGTTGACCGTATCAGATCAGTGGCCGAGGAGTTTGCGAAAAAAAGGAGGTCGATATGTTCACGCCCGCTGGAGCCAAGTCAGCCGCGCATGAGGTGAACATTACCTGGCATGCAAGGATTGCCCTTGCCTGGACCACGCCCGTGCATTTCGATGCGACTCTGGTGGTCCGTCTAGTTGACCAGCATCGCGAATTGAACATGCGCTTTGCCGAGCTTGCCGCCGAAATCCGCAACGATACGACGATAGCCGGCAACCCGCAGGCGGCAGCGGAGGCGGTGCGCGACTGCGCAATCCAGTTGCATGACCTGCGCCGCGCTGAAGCGCTGTGGTTGTATCCGCTGATTGCTCGCGAGTTCGCCCCGGATCCCGTGGCAAGGCGCCTGTTCTGGCAAGCACGCCTTACGATGCTGAGTCTTGCACGCGGCCTGTTGCGCCGGTTCGAAGAATTGGCGCAAACCCTACAGGAAGGCCAGCCGGCCGCCATCGCCGCTGCACAGGTGGCGGCGGCATTTGCAGAGTACCGGCGCCGGAACGAAGCGGAAATGTATCCGCTCTACAACCTCATGGAACTGTGCGACCTGCCCACATCGCGGGCGGCGTAGTACGGCACTGCAAGGCGCCTGCCATGGCGCTGCGCACCGTGGACAAGGTGCAGCTTTTAACGTTAGCCGCCAGCGACAGTAACCATGGCGGACTTCTGATCTTTTTCTTCACCGCTCTCGGTGAACATGTGCGCTTCAATCTTGTAGGTCCCCGGCGGGATGCCGTTTTCTGGCGGCGACAGCTGATAGCTGCTGGTGCCATCGCTGGGCAGGTCGAAAGATCGATCCAGATCTGGGATTGGCGAGTTGTCCTTTTCGCCTTCGACCTTCACCGCGATGACTCGCCACTTCACCGTGATCTTGCTCGGCACATTCGAAAGCGTAGCTTTGGCGTAGATCGTCTCGTGTGGATTGAACTTGTCAGCTGTCTGCATGCCGTCCTTGTCCTTGCTGACGACAAAGCCGCTGATGTTGGCGGTAGTGAAATTACAGCCCGGAATTGTCGCAACGCCGGCAATAGCCACAATGCTGGCCAGCAGCAGTGCAACGATGGATTTGCGCATGCTTGTTCCCCCGTCATGAGTAATTCTTAACGCAAGTCATTTGCTCAATTCCCGCAGCAGCCAAGCATACAGGACGTCGAGCACGCGGCTGTGCGGGCTGCGCATTTGCACGAAATTCCGCAACGAAAGTATTGGCATGCGACGTGCAGGCTTCGGTGCGTCCGCAAACCCGCCGACAGTCGGTACGACGCGGATGCCGCCGTAGCGCTCTTAACCCACAAAATTTTTGGAGTACTTCCCAATGAAACGACTCATTCTCTGCGGCATGTTGTCCCTGGGCGTCATGTCCTCCGCTTTCGCGGTCGATCTTCAGGTAACGAACAAATCCAAGGCAGAAATCCATCACCTTTTTCTGTCGGCAGCCAGCCAGAAAAGCTGGGGTCCGGATCAACTCGGCAGCGCCTCCAAGGATATCGTCGCGCCCGGTTCCAGCTTTACCCTGACCGGAATCGAAGCCGGTACGTATGACGTGAAGATCACCACAGCCGACGGCACCGAATGCGAAGTCACCGATGCCGAATTCGACAGCAGCAAGGAGTGGGTGATCACCGAGCACATGCTCGACAAGTGCGGCGGCTAGGCAATCGCGGTACTGAAAGATCCAACAGGAAAGTGGGGCGACGCCCCACTTTCCTGTGCAAGCGTCAACCGGATTCAACCGTGCTCGCGTCGACTGATTGCGCAGTACAGTTTTCACTTCCTGCGATCCAGGTCGAGCGTACGCTGATGTCGTCGGCCAGCAGCACCAGATCGGCCGCGTAGCCCGCGGCGATGCGCCCATGGCTTGAGTCCAGGCGAAGAAAGGCAGCGGGATAGGCCGATGCCATCTGCAAAGCTTCCACCAAGGGGACATGCAGCATCGCCATCGCGTTGCGCACAGCCGCCGCCATGTCCAGTGCCGATCCCGCGAGCACGCCTTGCGCGTTCGTGCACAAGCCGTCGTGGCAACGGATCGTCTCGCCATTGAGCTGAAAACCGGGTTGATCCGAACCCACCGGAGGCATCGCGTCGGTGACCAGAAAAACCTTGCCCGGCGCCTTGGCGGCCAGTGCGACACGCAGCGTCGCCGGATGCACATGATGGCCGTCGACGATAACCCCGCACCAGCTCGCGGCATCTTCCAGCGCCGCTCCGACCACGCCGGGCTCACGGTTCTGCAACGGTGACATCGCATTGTATAAATGGGTAAAACCGCGCAGTCCGGTATCGAGCGCGGCGCGCGTCTGCGCATAGGTCGCTGCGGTGTGACCGGCAGCGAGGATCACGCCGCGCTGCGCCAGTGCGCGCAAGGTCTGCGGGGAGACTTCTTCCGGCGCCAGTGTCAGCAGCGTCTTGCCGCCGCCGAGCGAGGCGACCAGATCGATATCGCTCGCATCCGGCGCGTGAAATTTCGACGCGTCGTGAATGCCTTTGCGTTGTGGGGAAAGGAACGGCCCCTCCAGATGAATGCCAAGAATGCCCGGCACGCCTTGCGCCAGGGCTGCGGCAACAGCGGCAATCGCCGCGCGCATCACCTGCGCGTCGTCGCTGATCAAGGTCGGCAGGAAGCCCGTAGTGCCAAAGCGGCGGTGCGCTGCGGCGATGCACCGTAGCGTATCCACGGTCGGCGCATCGTTGAACAGCACGCCGCCTCCGCCGTTGACCTGACAGTCGATAAAACCCGGCGCAAGCATATGGCCATCCAGATCGCGCTGCGCTGCAGCGCGCACTCTGGCATCACTGCGCGGGGCGACATCGACAATCAATCCGCCATCAATCAACACCGCGGCATCGTCGATGAAATGGTCGTCGATCAGCACGCGCGCGTTGACCAGGGCGGTGAGCATCAGACCGTTTGCGTCACTTTGTTCAGGTGCGGCGGAACATCGGGGTTGCGCCCACGACGGATCGCGAGCGCGTTCGCGGCGCGATAGAAGCTCTGGATCGCGAGCAGCGGCGTACACGCCGCGTGCGCTGTTTCGACAATGCCCAGCGGATCGGCATCTGCGCCTGGCGCCGCAACCCAGACTTGTGCGCCGCGACTACGGAATTCGCGCGCCAGCTGCAGCGTGCCGTCCCAGGTGTCGTCGCGTTGGGCGAAGAACAGCACCGGGAAATCCCTGCCGACGATCGCCATCGGGCCGTGGCGCACTTCGGCCGAACTGAACGCCTCCGCATGCAGGCCGCAGGTTTCCTTGAGTTTCAACGCCGCTTCCAGCGCCGCGCCAAAACCGAAACCGCGGCCGATCACAAACAGGTTGCGCGCGCCAGCCAGGCCCTCGACCAGGGGCGACCAATCCAGCGGCCAGCCTGCGCGCAGCGCATCCGGCGTCGCAAACAACGCATCGAGCAGCAGCGCGTCGTCACGCCAGCGTGCGGCAATGTGCAGAATGGCAGAAAGTGAACACAGATAACTTTTGGTCGCAGCCACACTCAATTCCGGTCCGGCATGCAACCCGATCACGCTGTCGGCAACGTCCGCGAGCGGGGAATCTGCGTTGTTGACCAATGCAATCACGCGCGCGCCGGCGGCCTTCGCCGATTGCGCGTGGCGGATCAGGTCCGGACTCTTGCCGGATTGCGAAATCGCGAAATACAACGCGCCTTCCAGGTTCTGGCGCGCGGCATAAATCGAGGTCACCGAAGGCGATGCCGACGCGGTGAACAAGCCGACCTGGGTTTCGAAAACGTACTTTGCAAATGTCGCCGCGTGGTCGGAGCTGCCGCGGGCGCTGGTGACGATAAAGCGCGGCGGATCCTTGCGCAGCGTCGCGGCCAGACGCGTGATCGCGTCGTCATTCGCCGCCAGTTGCCGTGCAATCGCGGTCGGCGCCTCGTGCGCCTCGGCGAACATGCGCGTGGCATCCATCGCGATCGTCTGGCTAGCCCTGGTATCGGTCATGACGTCTCATTCGGCCTGCAGTTCGGCGACAAAATCGTAGGCGTTGCCGCGATACAGCGACGACGTGAATTCGACTACGCGGCCGTCATCGAGAAAGGCGCGGCGTTCGATCGCAAGCGCTGGACTGCCCGTGGGCAGATTCAACAATCGCGCTTGCGGCGCATCGAGCGCGACGGCTCGCAGCCGCTGCAACGCACGCGTCGGCCGGCAGCCGATGCGTTCCAGTGCCGTGTACAAGGACAGCTTCACCGCCGCCGGGTCCGACAGGATCGATTGCGGCACCACGGTGTCTTCCAGCGCCAGTGGTTTGTCGCCGGCAAAGCGCAACCGGCGCAGGCGCACGACGCGTGCGCCGGGCGACAGGTGCAGCGCGAGCGCTTCCTCGGGCGAGACCTGCCCGATGCTGCGGTCGAGGAATTTGACGCGTGGCTTGAGACCGCGGATGCGCAGGTCGTCGGTGAAGCCGGTCAGCTTCGAAAACGACTTGACGATGCGATCGGTGACGAAGGTGCCGGCGCCCTGGCGCTGCATCAGCAGGCCGTCATCGGCGAGGCCGGCAATCGCCTTGCGCACGGTGACGCGCGACAGCGCAAGCCAGCTCGCCAGCTCGCGCTCGCTGGGTAGCGCGTGGCCCGGCTGCAACGTGCCGGTCTCGATCATCTTTTGCAGCGAACGGCGCAGGCGCAGATAGGCCAGCGAGCGCGCGCCGCCGCTGTTGTCGCCGAGTTTGCGGAATTCCCTGAGCAGGTTCGCTTGCATCCGAAAAAGATACCAGTGAAATACCAGTTGCGCAATACCATGCCTATGCACCGCCGTTTTTTTGGCATACGTATGCGATGCTGGTGCATTGTGGTATTGAAGTGGTATCATTCGTCTGCGACCACAATTGCGTGGACCATCATCGAGGTGTGCAGTGACGGCGCAATTCCAGCCGGTAGAAGTTTTCGACCTGGTGATCTTTGGCGGCACCGGCGATCTGGCCCTGCGCAAACTTCTGCCGGCGCTGTTTCATCGCTTCGCCGATGGTCAGATTGCGGCGGGCAGCCGGGTGATCGGTATCGCACGCGATCCGCTCGACGAAGTCGAATACCGCGCACGCGTGCGCGCTGCACTGGAACGCACCCTCGCCGCTGAGGCGCAAGCGCCGCAGCTGGAACAATTCCTCGGGCTGTTGCACTACCGCGCGCTCGACGCCACGCAGGACAGCGGCTGGAATGAACTGGCGGCAATGCTGACCACGGCGGACGAGCGCGTGCGCGTGTTCTATCTGGCCACCGCCGCCAACGTGTTCGTCGCGATCTGCCAGCGCCTGCGTCACCTGGGCCTGACCGAGGGCAAGGTACGTGTGGTGATCGAGAAGCCCATCGGCCACGACCTGCGCAGCGCCGCGGCGATCAACGATGCGGTCGGTCAGGCCTTTGCCGAACGCCAGACATTTCGCATCGATCACTACCTGGGCAAGGAAACAGTGCAGAACCTGATCGCACTGCGCTTCGGCAACGCCTTGTTCGAACCGCTGTGGCGCGCCGAACACATTGACCATGTGCAGATCACCGTCGCCGAAACCATCGGCGTGGAAAGCCGTGCGGCCTATTACGCCGGTGCCGGCGCCCTGCGCGACATGGTCCAGAATCATCTGCTGCAATTGCTGTGCATGGTCGCGATGGAGCCGCCTGCATCGTTGGAACCCGATGCCGTGCGCGACGAGAAACTCAAGGTCTTGCGCGCACTGCGCCCGATCAATGCAGGCAACGCGGATCAGCTCACCGTGCGCGGACAATATCGCGCCGGCGCTTCGGGCAACGGCCCCGTGCCCGGCTACGTGGAAGAATCCGGCCGCGGCGATGTGCGTACGGACACCTTCGTCGCGATCAAGGCGGAAGTGGCGAACTGGCGCTGGTCCGGCGTGCCGTTCTACCTGCGCACCGGCAAGCGCCTGGCGGCCCGCGTGTCGGAAATCGTGATCGCGTTCCGCGCAATCCCGCACTCGATCTTCGCTGGTGGCGCCGGCCCCATCGCACCGAACAAGCTGGTGCTGCGCCTGCAGCCGGACGAAGGCGTGAAATTGTGGCTGATGATCAAGTCGCCCGGTCCCGGCGGCTTGCGTCTGCGCCGCGTGCCGCTGGACATGAGCTTCGCCGAAGCGTTCGGCGGGCGCAGCTCCGATGCCTACGAGCGCTTGCTGATGGATGTCGTGCGCGGCAATCCCACCCTGTTCATGCGCCGCGATGAAGTCGAAGCGGCATGGCAATGGATCGATCCGATCCTCGGCGCGTGGGCCGGCAGCGACGACTTGCCCAAGGCCTACACGGCGGGTACCTGGGGGCCAAGCGCGGCGGTTGCGCTGATCGAACGCGACGGCCGCACCTGGCATGAGGACGCGGGCTAGTGAGCGTTGCCGTCGCCATTGCCGAGCACAGGTTCGCCGATGCTGAAGTGCTGGCGCAAGCACTGGCGCGAGACGTTGCGCGCGATTTGCGCGCCGGTATCCAGGCACGTGGCCAAGCGCTGATCGCGCTCTCGGGCGGGACCACGCCGCGGCGCTTCCTTGAACTGCTGGGCCTGCAAGCGATCGACTGGACGCGCACGACCGTCACTCTGGCCGACGAGCGCTGGGTGCCGCCGTCGGACCCGCGCTCCAACGAACGGCTGCTGCGCGAAACCCTGCTGCGCGGCGCTGCAGCCGCGGCGCACTTCGTGCCGCTGTATGTGTCCGCTGCGTCGGCGCAGGACGGCTATGCGACAATTGTTGCAAATGTCGCAAAATTGCATTTTCCATTCGACGCGGTTGTGCTCGGCATGGGCATGGACGGCCATTGCGCCTCATTGTTTGCCGACGGCGATCGGATTGACGAAGCCTTGCAGGCGCAAGCCGCGGCGCGGGTGCTGCCGATGCGTGCGCCGAGTGTGGGCGAGCCGCGCATGACCCTGACGCTTGCTGCGCTGGTGAATACGCGCGCTCTGTATCTACATTTCGAGGGCGACGAGAAGCAGCGTATCTTCGAGCGGATTCAGCAGCAGGAAGCAGCACTTGCCAATGCGCCGGTGCGTCGTGTTTTGCAACACTCCCCGGTGCTGCCGAAATTGTTCCGGTGTCCCTAGCGGCGCCGGCAAGGACCTACATATGAGCCTGAATCCCGTCGTCGCAAAAGTCACAGCACGCATCGTCGAACGCAGCCGCGCATCACGGTCCAGTTACCTGGCGAAGATTGAAGCGGCGCGCGGCGCGGGGCCGACGCGCTCACGCCTGTCCTGCGGCAATCTGGCGCATGGTTTCGCGGCATGCGGCAGCAGCGACAAGGCAGCGATCAGCGCCGGCGTCGCGCCGAACTTGGCTATCGTCACCGCCTACAACGACATGCTCTCGGCGCATCAGCCGTACGAAACCTATCCGGCGCAGATGCGCGAGGCGGCACGCAAGGTCGGCGCAACAGCACAGGTGGCCGGCGGCGTAGCCGCGATGTGCGATGGCGTAACCCAGGGCCGTGCCGGCATGCAGCTTTCGCTTTTCTCGCGCGACGTAATCGCATTGTCTGCCGCGATCGCGCTATCGCACGACATGTTCGATGCTGCGCTGTTCCTGGGCATCTGCGACAAGATTGTGCCGGGCCTGCTGATCGCGGCACTCACGTTCGGCCATCTGCCCGCCGTATTCGTGCCGGCGGGCCCGATGCCGAGCGGCATCAGCAACGATGAGAAATCCCGCATCCGCCAGCTCTATGCCGAGGGCAAGGCAACGCGCGACGAGCTGCTCGATGTCGAAGCCAAGTCGTACCACGCCCCCGGCACCTGCACGTTCTATGGCACCGCCAACTCCAATCAGATGCTGATGGAGATCATGGGCCTGCATTTGCCCGGCGCGAGCTTCGTCAATCCCGGCACGCCGTTGCGCGATGCGCTCACTGACGAAGCGGTGCAACGCGCCGCCGCGATCACCGCGCTCGGCGACGACTACCGACCCGTCGCGCATATCATCGACGAGCGCGCGATCGTCAACGGCGTCATCGGTCTGCACGCGACGGGCGGCTCGACCAATCATCTATTGCATCTGGTCGCCATCGCGCGCGCTGCGGGCATCGATCTACGCTGGGACGATTTTGCCGAATTGTCGTCGGCAATACCCTTGCTTGCGCGCGTGTATCCGAACGGCAGCGCCGACGTGAATCATTTTCACAACGCCGGCGGCATGGGATTCCTGATTGCGCAATTGCTCGACAACGGTCTGCTGCACGGCGACGTCAAGACGGTTTGCGGCACCGGTCTGGACGACTACCGCTGCGAAGCGCGCCGCGGCGCTGACGGCCACATCGAACGCACGCCGGCACCGCAGCAAAGCCGCGACAGCGCCGTGCTGCGACCGGTAGCCGAGCCGTTCCGCGCCGATGGCGGTCTGCGCGTACTCGACGGCAACCTCGGCCGCGCCACGATCAAGGTATCCGCCGTGCCCGACGAACGCCTGGTCATCGAAGCACCGGCACTCGTGTTCGATACACAGGAACAGGTGCAGAAGGCGTTCGAGCGTGGCGAATTGAATCGTGATTTCGTCGCCGTGGTGCGTTTCCAGGGACCGCGCGCCAACGGCATGCCCGAGTTGCACAAGCTCACGCCGGCGCTCGGCGTGCTGCAGAATCGCGGACATCGCGTCGCCCTCGTCACCGACGGCCGCATGTCCGGCGCTTCCGGCCGCGTGCCGGCGGCAATCCACGTCACCCCGGAGGCGCTCGCCGGCGGCGCGCTTGCGAAGATTCACAATGGCGACATCATCCGCGTGGATGCGGTGGCCGGCACACTCGAGGTAAAAGTGGATAAGGCTACGTTGGCGGCGCGCGCGCCGGCAATGGCGAAACTGGATTCCAGCCATGTCGGTCTCGGCCGTGAACTCTTCGCACGCTTCCGCGAAGCGGTGAACAACGCCGATGCCGGTGCGAGTATTTTTGGAGACGTCGCATGAGTCGTGCAATGCAGCTGCGTCAGGAGGCGCTCGAGGCGATGTTGCGCGCCGCGCCGGTCGTCGCCGTCGTCGTGATTGAGAAGCTCGCCGACGCCGTGCCCCTGGCGCGCGCGCTCGTCGCTGGCGGAATTCCCGCCATCGAGATCACATTGCGCACGCCGGTTGCGCTGGATGCCATTCGCGCCGTTGCCGCTGAAGTGGACGGCGCGATCGCCGGCGCAGGCACCGTGCGCAGCGCGGATGATCTGCGCAAGGCCGAAGACGCCGGCGCGAAATTTGCGGTGGCGCCGGGCGTGTCGCCGGATCTTCTGCACGCATCGGAAAAATCCACATTGCCATTTTTGCCTGGTTCGGCTTCCGCCAGTGAGGCAATGACCCTGCTCGAACGCGGGTTCCGCTGGCAGAAATTCTTCCCCGCGGAACCGGCTGGCGGCGTCGACTATCTGCGGGCCCTCGGCGGACCGCTGCCGGGCATCGGGTTTTGTCCAACCGGCGGCGTCAGCCCGGAAAACGCGGCGAACTATTTGGCCCTGCCGAACGTGATTTGCGTCGGCGGTTCGTGGCTTGCTCCGGGCGCTCTCCTGCGCGCGGCGGATTGGACTGCGATCACCGCACTCGCGCGCGCTGCAGCACGCCTGCGCTAAAGGCCTAAGTACTTGGCGCGCGCGCGCGCGTGGTCGAGTCGCGGATGACCAGCTGCGGGCTGAAGCCTTTGTTCTGCACCGGGGCGGTGCCGCTGGCGTCGGTTGCGTGTTCGAGTGTCGCGAGCAGGAGCAAGGTCGCGTGGCGCGCAATTTCCTCGGTCGCCTGTTTCGCCGTGGTCAACGCCGGCCAGGATTGCTTGGAGAACGGGCTGTCCTCGAAGCCGGCGATCGACAAGTCGTAGGGCACTTCCATGCCGCCGGCTTTCGCCGCGGCGAGCACGCCGGCCGCAATTTCGTCGTTCGATCCGAAGATCGCCGTCGGCCGTTCCTTCAGCGCGAACAATTTGCGCGCGCCGCGGAAACCGTCGTCGAACGAATAGTCGCCGGGCACGATCAGCTTCTTATCCAGCGCGATGCCGTAATCCTTGAGTGCGCTTTCATAGCCCTTGAAACGTTCCGGACTGGAACGATGCGATTCGCCGCCCCACAGAAAGCCGATACGTTCGTGGCCGAGCTGGATCAGGTGCTCGGTGATGTCATATGCGGCGTCGCGATCGTCGACGAAAACGCACGGGAAGCCATCCTTGGGGTCGACCGCAGCGGAAATGATGCGCACGAACTTGATGTTGTTCGCGGCAAGAAACTCGATCAGTTCGCGGCGTTCGGACATTGGCGGTGCCAACACCAGCCCCGCCAGCCGCGCATGACGGACAAGAGCAAGCAGCTCTTCGGCCAGCCGCGGCGATGACGAATTGCACGGATGGATCTGCAGGCCGAAACCGGTTTCGCGGCACACCGACAGCACGCCGCTCTGCACGCTGATGACGTAATACGGATTCGGGTTGTCGTAGACCAGACCCAGCGCGTAGGACTTCGCACTGCGCAGGCTGCGTGCGGACAAGTCGGGCTGGTAGTTGAGCTCGGCGATCGCGCGCAACACCTTGTTGCGTGTGCGGTCGAGCACCGAGGGTTCGTTGTTGATGACACGTGAGACAGTCTTGAGCGACACCCGCGAATGCTTGGCGACATCTTTGATCGTGGGTTTGCGCATTCCCGGCGTCTCGTTCATCGTCGTCCGTCGCGACCAGCCAATTCTGCGCGGAATCTCCAATGTGCGCCAGCTGCCGTCCTAGGACACCTTGATCGGCTTGGCCGCCAATCGCGTCGTGCCGGCGGCATAACCGCGCACGGCATAGTAAAAAATATACAAGTAGCACGGCACCATGATCGCGCAGAACACCGCCTGGAAATCGAAGTGGGTCTTCAGGTGCGCGAACAATTGCGGCAGGATCGCGCCGCCGGCGATGCCCATGATCAACAGCGCGGAGCCCATTTCCGTATAGCGGCCGAGGCCGCGGATCGCCAGGGGGAAGATCGCCGGCCACATCATCGCGTTGGCGAAGCCGAGCGCGGCGACGAAACCGACCGACACATAGCCGTGAGTGACAAACGCGGCAAGGCTGAAGATCACACCGAGCACGGCAGAGACGCCTAGATAGCGTTCCTGCGAAATCATCTTCGGGATCGCGACCAGGCCGACAAGGTAGCCGAGCAGCATCGCCGTGAGGGTGAACGCGGTAAAGAATTTGGTTTCGTCCAGCGGCAGGTGAAAGCCCTGTCCGTACGTACCGATCGCGTCGCCCGCCATGACTTCGACGCCGACATACAGGAACAGACACAACACGCCCAACCACAAATGCGGGAACTGGAAAATCCCTGTCTTCGTATTCGCAGCGGTTTCGGCATTCGCCTCGGAAGCCTTGACCTCGGGCAGGTTGGAACGCAGCACCCAGACTGCCAGCAGCGCGAGCAGCCCGGCCATGATCAGGTAGGGCATGTGAATCTTCGCGGCGAACTCGTTCAACAGAGCCTGCTTGGTTGCCGCATCGGCCGCGGCAATCTTGTCGGCGAAATCGCCAATGCCATGCAGCACCAGGGCCCCAAGTACCAGCGGCGCGAGGATGCCAGCGGTCTTGTTGCAGATACCCATGACCGCGATGCGCTGCGCCGCACTGTCGATCGGCCCCAAGATGCTGATGTAGGGATTGACCGCGGTCTGCAGCAGCGACAGGCCGGCACCGATGATAAACAAGCCGGTCAAGGCGCCGGGATAGATGCGCATGGTCGCAAACTGGCCAAATACGAGCGCGCCGATCGCCATGACGAAGAGGCCCAAGGCCATGCCTTTCTTCATGCCGGTGCTCTTGAGGATCCACGATGCCGGCAGCGCCAGGAAGAAATACGACAGATAGAACGCCATCGGCACAAGGAAGGCGTTGATGTCATCCAGGTCGAATGCGAGTTTGACGAACGTGATCAGCGGCCCATTGAGCCAGGTGACGAAGCCAAAGATGAAAAACAGCACGCCCACGGTGACCACGGCGGCGAGGTTGCCGGATTGCGGCGCGGCGGCGGAATTCACATTGTTCATGACGTGCCCCAGGTGGAAAGCGTTGGACCGGCAGGATCCGGCGGTGTTTACATCTGTATATTTATACTTTGCCGCAGGTCGCGAATGGATCCGTAACGAGACATCGCTGTGTATCGTTGTCATATATTGCCCATAATCGCGTTGTGTTGCACGTCAAGTTTGCGAACTGCGAGGTACAGATATGGGCGAGCCATTTTGTTGCTTCGCAGCAATCAAGACGGCGCATACCGCATAGAACTAGCGTTTTCCCTGGATCTCCGCAGTTCGCATCCGACTCGCAGGCGCCTCTTCAACGCCGTGAAAAATTTGTTGCTCAAGTCACTTGACAACGTTGTCATCGCGTTGCAGACTCGCGTCGCCAAACAAGGTGGAAATCCGTCTTGTGGTTCGCGTGGGAGAGACGCAGCGTGGCTCAAGTTGCCAGCCGACAGGTTGCAGAAATGCCGCAGATCGCGGATGGCTTGCTGTTGGCGGCCGATGTCGGCGGCACCTATGCACGCGTTGGCCTGGTTCGCAGCGGAGCGGATGCCCCGGTGGTTTCCAGCTATCGTAAATACCGTTGCGCCGACTACCCCAGCCTTGGCGCAATCTTCACCGACTTCCTCGCGACGACGAAGCAGACGCCGATCAAGCACGGTGCGATCGCCTGCGCCGGCTACGCCCTCGACGATGCAATCATCAACACCAATCTGCAATGGCCGGTATCGCTGAGCCAGATCCGTCGCGAGCTCGACCTGGACGACTTGCTGCTGGTCAACGATTTCACCGCCATCGCCTACGCAACCCGGTACGTGGCCGCGCAGGAAATCACCTGCATCGCCACCGCGGCCGAGCCGCTGTCCGGGCCGGTGCTTGTGGTCGGCCCCGGCACCGGCCTCGGCGCCGCAGTACGGATTCCCGGCTCGCCGCCGACGATTCTTTCCACCGAAGCCGGCCAGGCCGCGCTGACACCGTCGACTGAATTCGAGATCCAGATTCTGTCGCGCATGCTGCGCGAAACCACGCACGTACCGGTCGAACAGGTACTTTCCGGTCCGGGCCTGGCGAACCTGCACGCCGCCATCGCCGGCTTGCGTGGTGTGGCGACGGAAGAACTTACGCCGAGCCAGATCACCCACGCTGCGATCGATGACAAGGATCCGCTGGCGCTGGAAACGCTGCGCGTGTTCTGCGGCTGGCTCGGCAGTTTCGTCGGCAATCTGGTGCTGCTGTACGGCGCGCAGGGCGGCGTGTACCTGGCCGGAGGCATTCTGCCGCAGATCAAACAATTCCTGCTGCAAAGCGATTTTGTCGAACGCTTCCGCGACAAGGGCGCGATGCGTGCGCTGCTGCAGCGGGTCCCGGTAAATCTTATCGAACACGGCCAACTGGGCGTGCTCGGCGCGGCGGGCTGGTATCTGGACCAGCAGCGTGCGCAATAGCGATGCGCCCAGAAGTATAAAGAGCGAAAAATATACAAGTGGATAAAGACATGAATAGCTTTAGAGACAACGCCAAGGGTCCGGCGCGGGGAACGCAACAACCGTCTTCCCGGCGCCACAACACACACATGTCCCGGAGGGGAGAATCATGAAATTCCACCGCAAGAAAATCCTGACTGCGAGCATTCTGGCAAGCCTGTGCTTCACCAATTATGTCTACGCCCAAGCCGTTACCGAAGTAACCACGCCGGACGGGCCACAAGCCCAGGATCCGGGCGGCGCCGGTGCGGCAAAGCGCAAGGCCGATGAAGCGACGGAGATGGAGCCGATCATTGTCTACGGCATCCGCGAGAGCCTGAAGAAGTCGCTCGATACCAAACGTGTGGCCGATTCGCACGTGGAAGTAATCACGGCCGAGGACATCGGCAAGATGCCGGACAAGAACATCGCCGACTCGCTGAGCCGCATTCCCGGCGTCACCACGAGTTCGGCCAGCGCGAACGAAGGCGGCTTCGACGAGAACGATCGCATCAGCATGCGCGGTACCAATCCGAGTCTGACCCAGACCCTGATCAACGGGCACTCGGTTTCCTCCGGTGACTGGTTCGTGCTCAATCAGACGGGTCTGGTCGGCCGCAGCGTGACGTACACCTTGTTGCCCTCCGAACTGGTCGGCACCGTGGTCGTGCACAAGACGGCGCAAGCCGCCGACGTCGAAGGTGGTGTCGCCGGTTACGTCGACATCCAGACGCGCAAGCCGCTCGACTTCAGCAAGCCGCTGACTCTTGATGTCAACGCCGGTGGCGTCTACTCGGACCTGCCGAGCAAGACCCAGCCGCAATTCAGCGGCCTGATCAACTGGCAAAACGACGACAAGACGTTCGGAATGCTGGTGCAGTTGTTCTATGAAAAGCGCGAACTGCGCCGCGACGGCCAGGAAGAACTCTTCTATGAGCAGATCAAGCCGACCAGCGCAGTCGCGGTGGCGCATCCGGATCTTGCCAACGTGTACTACCCGGGTCTGATCGGCTCTGCCTTTTTCACCCAGCAGCGCGAACGCAAAGGCGGCATGATCGATCTTGAGTTCAAACCGAACGACAACCTGAAGTTCGACCTCAGCGCGTTCGACTCGAAGCTCAAAGCGTCCAACTACAACCGCAACTACCTGCTGTGGACGACACATTTCCTCGCCCAGGGTACGGGCCAGGGACCGGACGCGGGCTACGTCGTGCGCAATGGCACACTGGTGGCCGCCAACTTCACCGCCAATCCCACCGCCGATCCGCCAACGCAATATGGCGTTTATGACCAGATCTCGCGACCGAACGAGAGTTCGGAATCCCGGTTCGTCAATCTGGATGGCGAATTCCGCGCCAGCGACGCATTGAGCTTCAAAGGCAAGATTGGAACGACCCAGGGCGACGGCAAGACGCCGACGCAGGATGTGGTGGAAATGAACTCCGGCATCGGCAGCGGTGCGTCGTATGCGCTGGACGGAACCAACCGGGCCGCGCATTGGGGTCTCGGCAGTGAGAGCCCGAGCGTGCCGGGAACGCTGAGCTGGATCTTCGGCGACCAGAACGTGGATGTAAAAGACAAGGAAAACTACGCGCAGCTCGATGGCCTGTTTCAGATCGGCAATGGCGCGTGGACCGACCTGAAGTTCGGCGTACGCTATTCGGATCACAAACGCAGTTCCTCAGGCGTGATCGGGCAGGGCCCGGGCCCCGGCGCTTTCGACAATCTGCCGACGAAGTTTTCACTGTATCCGTCGGACTTCGGTAGCGATCTCGGCAGCGGCTTCCCGACCGCGGTGTGGTTCTACACGGCTGCGCAGCTGGCCGCTTTCGACTCGCACTACACGAATCGCGATCCGATCTCGCGCGCAGACTGGAACAGCGACTACTCGCTGAAGGAAAAGGATTCGGCCGCGTACATCCAAGCTGACTTCGACGGTGAAGGCTGGGGCGGCAATGTCGGCGTGCGTCTGGTTGGCACCGATGAAGACATTGTGTCGAATCTCGGTACCAGCGCGAGCACTCCGGGCGCGATCACGACGTCGGCGTTTGGTCCGTATCTGCCTACGCGCTACAAGAACAACTACGACGACGTACTGCCAAGTGCGAATATCAAGTTCAACCTGCAGGACGATCTGATACTGCGTCTGGCGGCTGCAACGACGATCACGCGGCCGGACTACTCGGCACTCGCCGCGCCGGTCAGCCTGACCTTCCAGCCGGAAGCGCCGAACAACGGCACGACGGGCGCCGGCAACGGCAGCAACCCGAACCTCAAGCCGGTCAAGTCGAACAACTTTGACGCGTCGCTGGAATACTACTTCGCGCCACGTTCGCTCGCGTCGGCAAGCGTGTTCTACCTGGATTTGACCAGCTATGTCGGAGTCGGCCACGTCACGCGGACGTTCAAGACCTTCAACCAGCAATTTCCGCAAGGGTTCGACGCGCAATACGTGCTGTCCGTGCCGGTCAACAGTTCCGGCTCGGTGAAGGGCTTCGAACTGGCCTACGAACAACCGTTCGGCGACAACTTCGGCATTGCTGCCAATTACACCTACGCCGATGGCCAGGAAAAGGGTGGCGGGCCGCTGGTGGGCACCTCGAAGAATACATACAACCTCAGCGGCTACTACGAAAACGACCATTTCAACGCGCGTGTTTCGTACACCTACCGTTCGAGCTTCTTCAGCGGCCTGGATCGCCAGACGGCGTTTTATCAGGACAGCATCGGTTCTCTGTCCGCATCGCTCGGCTACAAGTTGAACGACAACTGGAGCTTCTCGCTCGACGGCATGAACCTCAACAATCCTGAATTGAAGTATTACGCGCTCAATCGCGATCAGCCGCGCGCGTTCTACATCAACGGCCGTCAGTACTACTTCACTGTGCACTTCAAGTTCTAGGATCTCGTTTCACGGTTCTCCAACCGATTGCGGGCCCGGAGCAATCCCGGCCCGCCTTTTTTTTGAAACCTTCATCGCAACGATAGATACAATCAACGAACGCGACGCATAGGATCGAGCATGTCGCATCGCAAATCTGGTTCATTCGAATTGGTGCCGCGCCGCGCCTGGATTTTGCTCGCGGCGTTCGCTGTCATCGGCTTGCTCGCCGGCTGCGCGGCGTCCCTGCCGGTGCCGACGCGGGATGACGCACGCGCGCCGTTGTCGCTGTTGCCGCAGCCCGCATCCGTTGAACGCTCGCCCGGATATTTTTCGCTGCGCCGGGGCGCGCCGCTGATCCTGCGCACCGACAACGCCCAGGCGCTCGGCGTAGCGCGCTACTTTATCGAACTTGCGCAACGCACCCACGGACTGCACCTTGATCTGCGTCCGCTCGGAGCGCGTCCTCCTGGAGCCGGCGACGCGGACGACGCCATCGTCTTTGTGCTGGATCCGAACTTTCCGGTCACTGGCGACGAGGGTGTCGAGGGCTATGAGCTATCAGTATCGACGCGCGGCGTCCGCTTGCAAGCGCGTACACCGCGCGGCTTGTTCTACGGCGCGGTGACGCTATGGCAATTGCTCGGTGCCAGCGGCAGTCAGTTTCCATTGCAGATACCGGCCGTCGCCATCGCCGACCATCCGCGTTTTGCCTGGCGCGGCGTGATGCTCGACTCGGCACGCCAGTATCAATCGCTGGAATTCATCAAGCACTTCATCGACACCCTTGCCTTGCACAAGCTCAATGTTCTGCATTGGCATCTGACCGACGATCAGGGCTGGCGCATCGAAATCAAGAAATATCCCAAGTTGACGGACGTCGGCGCGTGGCGCATTCCTGCGTCTGCTGGTGGGCCGCAGGCGCCGCGCTATGGCGGCTTCTACACCCAGGAACAGATCCGCGAGATCGTTCGCTATGCGGCGGAGCGCTTCATCACCATCGTGCCGGAAATCGAGATGCCCGGTCACGCGCAGGCGGCGATCGCCGCGTATCCGGAACTGGGCGTCAGCGGCAAGCCGGTCGCGGTGTCGCACGACTGGGGAATACATACCTATTTGTACAATGTCGATGAATCCACTTTCACCTTTCTGGAAAACGTCCTCACG
>JBBRTT010000056.1:0-23113 GCA_038244165.1 Lysobacterales bacterium
AGGGTCAGTTTGCCGGATTGCTGAATTGCCGCATGGTCGATGGTAACGACCGGGTTCGCCGTTTCGATATCGACGCGGCGGATGTTGGAGCCGGTCACCACGATGGTGTCCAGCGCCTGCCCTTTCTGTTCGGGTTTGTTTGCAGCCGCATCCTGGGCCAGGGCGGGTGCAGCGATGCAACCGAGGGCCACCGATGCACCGGCAACCGTGTAGCTACGTAGTCCGCGTCGGATCGCCTCTCGGAGCAGAGTAGTCGACATGAAATTTCTCCAGTTATAAAAGCAACAAAGACGTGCCGCAAGATCGCGGTACGTGTCCCTCGAAACTTAAGAAAACGTGAGCTCCCGATGTTGCCGATGGCGGGCGGGCGGCGTTGCAGGAATTGCGCGATGAGTCCTGCGTCATGAAACCGCCATCGGATTCATGCAGCCGGCGCCACGGCATTTTCAGTTTCATTGCGGCGCACGGCGCCGGCGGTCGTACCGAAGCGCTGGCGGAACAAGCGCGAGAACGCGCAGCGATTTTCAAAACCGCTGGCCAAAGCGATCTCCGCGATGGCCAGCGGACTGGATCGCAACAGGCGACGCGCGCGCCGCAAGCGTTGTTCCACCAGATACGCATGCGGCGTCTGCCGGTACGCAGCGCGGAATGCGCGGATGAAATGCCAGGGCGAGTAGCTCGCCATCCTGGCCAAGGCGTCGTTGTCCACCTCCAGGTGGCAGTTGGCCGCAAGATAGTTGCGCACGCGCTGCAGGCGTAAAAATACCTGGCGTCGTTGTGCATACGTGCGCCCCGGGCAGCGCGCAATGGCCGCGGCCAGGTCCCGCTGCAGCCCGATGATCCGATCCAGCACCGCCTCGATTGCAAGATCGGCCGTGCCGCGAGCGATGGATCTAGCCAGCGCGGCAGCATGCCGACGCAATTGCCGGTCTGCGCTGTGGATCGCAGGCAACAACAGCGGCTCGGTCAGGGATGTTTCAGCAAATCCCGCCAACGCGTCGCGCCATGCGCTGCGGCTGCCGAGTATGGCTATCCACAGGGCGTTGCCGCGTCCGCTGACATGCAGATTGGGTTCGGCCTCGGTAATGCGCACTTCGCCGGTCAGCAGCGCGCCATCGGCGCTGCCGCCGCTGCATTGCAGACGCCCACGCAGCGGCATCCAGATGCCGGCCAGCGCATCGTCGGACTTGAGCACACAACCCCTGCCACCACCGAGAACGACAATCAGCGGATCGCCCTCCCCAGTGGATTTTGTCCTTGCTGGCAGCACGAGGCTGGAGCCATGGGAAAGCTGATGACCGAGAATTCGCACGCGCACTCCACGACAAGTCAGAAACCGGGACGAATCAGAAACTGGCTGTCATTAACCCGATTGGTGCGCTTTCCGTCAGGAAATATTTCCGAAATTGTGCTGAATTGTTGCGGAAACGGCTCCTTCGAGTACGAAATATTTGTGGGAGTGCCAATCTCTCTGGTCCAGCAGGACGCGCGCTGCAGCGCGCCCTACACGGCATCGCTGCCGACAAGATTGGCAACCTTTGCCATGGTCGCGGCGGTAATCATCTATGTGTGGCCCGAAGTACCTGCGACGCGAGGGCCCGCTGGCCCAAATGTAAAAAGTGCCCCTACTCTTCCCTGACCGGATTCCGCATCATGAACGCAACCGTGAATACCTTGCGCACTACCCTGCCAACCTCGGCACTGTTGACCATCCTCGCCGGCGGTGCGATCGCCGGCACCCTGGATATCGCCTTTGCTTTTACCTTCGCCGGCCTGCACGGAGTGTCGCCACTGCGCGTCCTGCAATATATTGCGAGCGGTTTGCTCGGCAAGGATTCATTCGGGTATGGATGGTCATCAGGCGCGCTCGGGGCTGTCTGTCATTACACGATACTGACGGTGGCCACGGCCTTGTATCTGGTCACTAGCCGCCGCTTCAGCGCACTGGCGCAACATCCTTTTATTTGCGGCCCGCTGTATGGCGTGGCGATCTATATGGTGATGAATCTCATCATCGTGCCGCTATCGGCTGTGCAGTCCCACGGCCACACGCTGGAAGGGGTCATCAGCGACATGGCGTCGCACCTGTTCTTTGTCGGCTTGCCGATCGCGCTGCTGGTGCGACGTCACTGGCAGGCCCACAGCGCTTCTCTGTAGCTTCCTTTCGGCCTGATCCATGGCGGATCAGGGCTTGGTCTCTGCCTGCCAGGTTGCGCGCGCAGCCGAGGTGATGCGGAATATTCCACAAATATAAAACGCGCACAAAAATGACGGCCGCAAGGTCCCGAACCGTGCGGCCGCCGAGTCTTCTACACTTGCATCTGTTTGCCCGTTGGAGAGGGCGACGAAATCATCGCATCGGACCGTTTGTACCGGGTTGCCATGCCGCCCGGAACGATTGACGAAAATTGCCCGAAGCCCGCTCGCAAACTGCGCAGTCAATGCTTGCCGGTTGCCGACAACTTGAATGCGCCGACATCGCTGTCTTCCGGTCCCATCGGGGCGAATATCACCCGATCGCGGGCCGGGGTGACGCTGAAACCAACATCGCGCAGCCAGCCTTTCACATGCGCAAGCGCGCGATCGGTGCCACTGACCGGGTCGAACTCGCGCAAGTCGAACGGCTCCATCATCATCGCACTGACATACCATATGCGCCCATCGACCAGACGCCAGCCACGATCCACGGCCGCGGTCACATTTCGCGTCACCGGTTGTTCGCGTCCGCCGGCCAGATCGCGTCGATACACGCCAAGGCCATCGGCCTTGGTGTAGTAGATCAAGCGCGCCGCCGCATCCAGTTCCACGTGCTCCACGCTCGACGCCAACGGGACCACCTGTTCTTTTGCGCTATCGGCGTCGCGCAGCAGGACCAGCTCTCCGCGCGCATCGGCAGCGCGACGAATGAGCAGGTAACTTCCGGGATCCGGACCGTAGCTTGCCGCAAGCAGCGCATCCTGCGAAACCGCGACTTTCTGTTGACGCCGGCTCGCCACTTCAATTTGGGCGAGACTACTCTTGCCGGCGGCACGCACGACGGCCAGCAGGTGGCGGCCATCGGCGCTCCAGTGCGGAGTCCACACTACGGCATCGCGAAAATCCGTCAGCGCCAACGCTTGAGTTCCATCGGCCGCACACAGCCAGATTTGCTCAGAGCCGTTGCGGTCGGAAACGAACGCGATCTGCTTGCCGTCGGGAGAAACCGAGGCCGCCACGTCGCTGCCCGTGGACGCAGCCAGAAGCTGCGGCGCCTGCGGGGCTTGCGCAAGCTGCGGCGCCTGCGGGTCGATAGCGATTTGCGCAAGCGTGTTCTTGGTGCGGCGAATTTCGTACACGACATTGCCACCAGCACGCGCAACATCCGGATACGTGGCGGGGCTGGGTACATTCAAGATGCTCACCTTGCCATCGTCAATCCCGGTCACGTACAGCGCCACCTTGCCTTGCGGGTTGCTTGAGATCACCAGAGCGCTGGAATCGGCTGTCCACGAATAACCGAAGATACTTGCATCCAGATGCGTAAGTTGGCGCACCGCACCGCCGGCAGCCGGCATCAGGAAAATATCGCTGTGCGGAATCACGCCGCGGCGGAAGGCGATCCAGCGCCCATCGGGAGAATAATGCGCGTCCAGATCTTGATCGGAAACCGCGCGCTGATATTGCAGCACCTGCTTCTTTCCGCTCGCCAGATCCAGCAAGGCCAGCGGCAGTCCCTTGCCTGTCGCGGCAGATGCCTGATCGGACGTTATCAGGCTCTTGCCATCGGCCGACCAGTCGAAATAGTTGATGATGTAGTCGCCGCAAGGTCCGACTTCGCTCTCGGCACCGCCCATGCTCGGCACCACGAACAGAGTGCAGACTTCGTCCTTGCCCAGCCTCTCGAATGCGATCTGCGTTCCATCCGGCGACCACGTCGGCACTTCTTCGTGCGCCGTCACCTTGGTCGTAATGTGAATACCTTGCGATTGATCCACGGAACGCACCACGATGCGCTCAAACTTGGTTGCCGGGTCCAGCTGCGAATAAGCGACACGCGTGCCATCCGGCGAGATGCGCGGACGCCTCTCGGGCCCTGGATCGGACGTGACGGCGCGAATATCTGTCGCCTCCCATACGCTGGTTGCGCTGCGGTTTGCCGGCGCGGGCTCGCGTATGGCGATCGCCACAGCGCCGCCAACGATCAGTACCAGAGCAACCGCAGCCACTCCAAACCACCAGGAGGCGCGAGGCCGTCTGGCGACACCGGCAGTGTGTGCAATCGGGCTGCGGACATCGTCTTCGGCGCCATCGTCGGCATTTGCTGCGTCATCTACAAAGCTTGGTTCGTCATAAGTCACGGAGACGGGCGCTACCGGCACGACACTTACGCTGGCGAGCAGGCGATAGCCGACTTTGGGGATCGTCTCGATGTAGCGCGGTGGGCGCGCATCATCGGCAAAGGCGCGGCGCAGCTCCTTGATTGCCTGGGTCAGCACGTCGGGTGTGGTGACCCGGTCCTTCCAGACCCGTTCGAGCAATTCATCGCGCGTCACCGTATCGCCAACGTGCCGCGCCAGTTCGATCAGCACGGCAGCGGCCTTGCTGGTCAGGCGTGCGGCGTCGGGCTGGGTGATTACGCGCAGCGCGCCGAGGTCGACCACGTGTTCGCCCACGCGCAGGCGCAGATTCGACGGCACCGATACGGCATCGAGCGGATGGGTGCTGAAGGCGTGCGGACTCGCGTTCATGATCTGGCGTTGATGCGCGATAACGGACGGGCTGCAGATGCTAGCAGCCCGCAAGACAATATACGGCCGCTCGTGCCGACCGCTTGGCGTGTTTGGGTATTTGTATACTGATCAATGGAGCGCGCGCCACGCGGATGTTTCATTTATCCTGCTCCGATCAAAGTTGACTGCTACAACCCTTAGACCTGCGACCGACCTACTCGACCGGCATCGATGCATCTGAAAATTCTCGACCTTGATGGCTCTGTTACGACGCAACGTACGCTGCCCGGCGTTCTTGCATGGACGTCCTTCAGCGCCGTACCGTTGCGCGACCTCGGCGCGCGTCTGCGTTTGTGGAGCCGCAATGCCACGATGATGCAGGCGCGCGCGCGCATTGCAGCGTGTGCGCCAGCGCAAGCCACGATCCATCTTCTTGGGTCCGGCGACTACCACCACCTGGCCGTGCTGCTGATGGAACGCGCCCGCGAGCCGGTCACGATCGTGCACATCGACAATCATCCGGACTGGGTACGTTTGGCGCCGCGCTGGCATTGCGGGTCGTGGGTCAACCAGGCGCTGCGCCTGCCGCAGGTAGCCAAAGTGATCACGCTCGGCCCGTGCAGCGACGATCTGGTGCGTCCGCAACTCAAGGGCGGCAATCTGCAGGCACTGGCAGCAGGCCGCATCCACCTGTTTCCCTGGAAGCACGCGCCATCGCGTGTATGGGGAAAGATCGCTGATGGCCCGGGGCATCGCTACGAAAATGGCCATCTGATCTGGCGCAATCTGGCCGACATGGGGGTCGAGCAAAGCCTGGCTGTTATAATTCCACTGATCGCGACCGAGGCGGTGTGGTTTAGCATCGACAAGGATGTATTGCCCGAAACCCAGGCGCTGACAAACTGGGACCAGGGCCAGATGCCCTTGGCGAGCGTGCTGCAGATGATTTCTGCGATCGGAGCCTGCAAGCGCATTGCCGGCGCCGATATCTGCGGCGAATTTTCGCCGTCGCAGCATCGCAATCCGCTCAAACGCTGGGAAGCGCGCATGGATCAACCGCAACGCGAAGCGGACGTGGCGCTGCTGGCGCGCAACGAACAGACGAATCGGGAATTTCTGATGGCCATCGAAAACGCGTCGCGCGCATGCTGAGTCAATGGCACATGTACGCCCTGCTCATGGCTACCGTGCTGTGCGATGTCTGCGGTCAGGTCTGCTTCAAATTGGGCGTCGGCCACGAAGATGCCCACGTCGCTTCGAGCGCCGGTGCGACCGGTTTCGTGCTCGGTCTGTTCGGCTCGCCCTGGGTGATCGCCGGACTACTGATCTATGTAGTCGAATTCATCGTCTGGTTCGCGGCCTTGAGTCTGGCGCCACTGAGCGTTGCATTCCCGTTCATGGCGCTGTCGTACTGTGGCGTGGTCTTGGCGAGCCGCTGGATCCTGAGGGAACGCGTTTCGCTGCGGCGCTGGCTGGGAACCGTTGCCGTCGCTGGCGGCGTGGCCCTGGTTTGCCTGCCGTAATCCGATCATTGGTTCAATCAGAATGAGTTAATCGGATTTTAGGTCTTCATAAAGTCGCGTTTCGTAGAATTGCCCGCTTTGTAGAGTTGCCTTTGGCAAAATATTCAGCCCGAACCCCATGAACTTACCCGCATGATCAAGCCAACCGACTACTACCTGCCTGGAGGCCGCTCCGGCGTTCTCCTCATCCACGGCCTGACCGGCACGCCGACGGAAATGCGCTTGGTCGCCAAAGGCTTGAATCGCAATGGATTTACCGTCTACGGCATGCAATTGGCCGGACATTGCGGCAACGAAGAAGACTTGCTGAAAACCGGCTGGCGCGATTGGTACCGCAGCGTGGGCGAAGCGGCCGATCGCCTGCGCAAGGATGTCGATCATATGTTCGTGGCCGGGTTGTCGATGGGAGCGCTGCTTGCCCTAAAGCTTGCTGCAGACCGGCCTGCCGAGGTCGATGGCCTGGGCCTGTATGGCACCACCTTCGTCTACGACGGCTGGACGATTCCCTGGATCGGCAAACTGTCGTTCCTGTTGCCGCTGGTCGTGCGCCTGGGTTTCGGCCATCGCCAGCGCTTCCACGAATGTTTTCCCTATGGCATCAAGGACGAACGCATCCGCCAGCGCATTGCCGGCAGCATGCTCGACGGCGACAGTGCTGCGGCAGGCCTGCCCGGCAATCCGTGGCCGTCGCTGGCCGAGTTCTACCGCCTTTCATTCGTCGTGCGCCGGCAATTGCGCAGCATTCAGACGCCGTGTCTGGTCATGCATGCGGTGGATGATGATGTCGCCAGCCTGAAAAACGTCCGCCAGATCGTGCGCGGCGTGCGTGGTCCGGTGGAAACCGTGCTGCTGGAAAACAGCTATCACATGATCACCGTGGACCAGGAACGCGACAAGGTCATCGACCGCTCCACGCGCTTCTTTAACGAGGTCGCCGCCACGCGCTTCGTGCACATGCCCGAACAGCTGCCCGCCGCCGTCGCCGCTGATTGATGCACGTCGAGGTTGCAGGTTCGATCGAAGCCTTCGGCCGCGACGAGTGGAACGAGCTGTTTCCGGCCGAGCTCGAGGACTGGAGCTACTACCACGCCGTCGAGCGCGCCGGCCTGCCCGGCTTCAGCTGGATCTATTTCGGCGTGCGCAAGGAAAACGAACTTCGCGCCGTGGTGCCGGCATTTGTGACCGATTACCGCCTGGACACGACGCTCAGCGGCCCGCTACGGCGCTTCACCGACGCGATCACGCGCGCATTCCCGCGCTTGCTGCAGCAGCGCATGCTCTGTCTCGGATCGCCGGTCGGCGAAATATGTCATCTGGGTTTTGCCCCGGATGTTGACGCGCCAGGGCAGCGACGCCTGCTCGGCGCGATCATGGCTAAAGTGGAAGAATATACAAAGCAGAATCGCGTCAGCATGATCGCTGTCAAGGATGCCAGCGCGGCGCAAGACGCAATATGGACTCACGTCACGCGCGCGCATCGGCTGCGGCGCCAGCCCGGCCTGCCGACGGCGCTGCTGGACCTGCGCTTTGCCGGCGTCGACGACTATCTGAATTCACTCAGCGCCGCCACGCGCAAGGATATGCGCCGCAAGCTCAAGCCCGGCACAGCGCTGCGCATTGAATGGCGGCAGGACATCGACGGCATCGACGATCAGGTCATGCACCTGTACCGATCGACGGTGGAAAAATCCGAACTGAGTTTCGAGGAACTCACGCCGACGTATTTCAGCGGCGTCTTGCGCGAACTCGGCGACCGCGCCAGTTGCGTCACCTACTGGCTAGGCGAACGCCTGGTCGCCTTCAACCTGGTGCTGCACGATGGCCAGCGCCTACTCGACAAGTTCCTCGGCATGGACTACGCCGTGGCGCGTGAATACAATTTATACTTTTATACCTGGTTCGAGAACGTGCGTTACTGCATCGCGCATTCGCTGCCGCTGTACCAGAGCGGCCAGGGCCTGCATCGGGAAAAACTGCGCCTCGGCAGCCGGCTGGCGGCGAACTGGCTGTGGTACCGTCACCGCAACCGCTTGCTGGATTTCATCTTCGCCAGTGGCGAACGCCTGTTCCGGCTGGATCGCCATGATCCGGAACTGGCCGCGTTGCATCCCGAGGCCCACGCATGAGCGCTGCATCGCCCCGCCGATCCGCAAAAACGCTTGCCGCCTGGATCGCCTTGCTCGGCTTCGAGACGCTATGCCAGATTTCGCTCAAGCTCGCCGGCCGCCAGACCGGCGCTTTCGATTTTTCCGCCGACGCATTCCACCGTGGATTCGCCACGCCCTGGCTGTGGGTGGCGATTGGCTGCTACATCGGCGCCTTCCTCGCGTGGATGACGATCCTGCGCAAATCCACGCTGTCCGCCGCCTTCACCACCAGCGCGCTGGTTTTCGTCGCGGTGATGCTCGCTTCGTGGCTGGTGTTCGGCGAACACATCGGCTGGCTGCAATTGCTTGGCGCAGCAATCATCGTGGGCGGAATCCTCATGATCGGCGCCGATGCCAACCCGGATGAAACGCCGCAGCCGCCATGATCCCATTGCGAAATACTGCACTTCCATGTGCAGATTTCGCGCGCCGAGTCCGGCACAGGTCCGGACTCGGCTTACGCAATGCCAGCAAGATTTGCTGGCGCTGCGCCGGCCCCTCCATGGGCCAGACTGCTTAGGAAGTCGCAACGCCACCTGCTATATTTCAGCACTACTATTTCACCCCTATCGAATTCCCGGAGAGAACCCAATGAGCAGCGTTCAGGAAACGATCTTCGGCATCATCGCCAAGGAAGCCAATATTGATCTGGCCAAGATCACTCCGGATTCGACCCTGAAGGAACTGGAGATCCAGTCGCTGGATGCCGTGCAGATCATTTTCGAGATCGAGGATCACTACAAGATCACCCTGCCCGACCGCGATCCGAATTTCGATACCGAATCAGTGCGCGGCCTGATCGAGGCTGTCGACAAGCTGCTTGCGGAAAAGCAAGCCGCCGCACCCTCTGCCACGCAGGCGTGATTCGCCGCGTTCATTGCCTGACTTTCTTTTTTTGACTCATGCGTAGAGTCGTCATTACCGGCATGGGTGCGATCACTGCACTCGGGCACGATGCATCGTCTTCATGGCAGGCGATGCGCGAGGCGCGCTCGGGTATCGGGCCCATCGCGAATATTCCAACCGAGTTGCTGACTGTAAAGATTGCCGCGGAAGTTCGCGGCTACGATCCTCTGACCCATTTTGATTCAAAAAGAATTGTCCTGCTCGACCGCGTTTCGCAATTCGCGCTGATCGCCGCGCGCGAAGCAGTCGCGCAGTCGGGTCTGGATTTTCGCGCAGAGGGTCGCGGAGATCACACCGCCTGCATCATCGGCACCGGCATCGGTGGCGAGAACTCGCACAACGAGCAGTCGTCGCGTTTCTACGGCGACAAGAATCCGCGCGTGCATCCGCTTGCGATCGTGCGCGTGATGGCAAACGCTCCCGCATGCCACGTCGGCATGGAGTTTGGCCTGACCGGACCGTCGTTCGCCGTGGTCAGCGCCTGTGCTTCCGCGAACCACGCGATGGCGCAGGCATTTGAAATGGTGCGTAGTGGAAAGGTGGATTTTGCCGTCACCGGCGGCAGCGAGGCCTGCATCACGGTACCGACAGTGAAGGCCTGGGAAGCCATGCGCGTCACCGCGGACGACACCTGCCGCCCATTCTGCAAGCAGCGTCGCGGCATGGTGCTTGGCGAAGGCGCCGGCGTATTCGTGCTGGAAGAATACGAACATGCACGCCGGCGCGGCGCGAACATCCTGGCTGAATTCGCCGGCGCCGGCATGTCGGCCGATGCCGGCGACATCGTGCTGCCATCCGAGGCTGGCGCGGCAAGGGCGCTTTCCGCCGCGCTCGCCGACGCGCAACTGACGTCCGGCGACATCGACTACATCAACGCCCACGGCACCGGCACGCCAGCGAATGATCCCACCGAATCGAAAGCGATCCGTCGCGTGTTTGGCGCGCATGCGGACAAGCTCGCCGTGTCATCGACCAAATCCATGCATGGCCACGCACTGGGTGCTGCAGGCGCGATCGAACTGATTGCGGTCATCGGTGCGTTGCGCGGAGGCGTGATTCCGCCCACGGCGAATTTCATCGAGCCGGATCCGGAATGCGATCTGGACTACGTGCCGAACGTGGCGCGCGATAAATCCGTGCGTGCGGCGCTGAGCAATTCGTTTGCATTCGGCGGCCTCAACGCCGTCGTTGCAATCAAACGCTTCAGCTAGACATTACTTTTTGTCATTAGACCAGACGCGCGGATCAGCTATGATTCGCAGCCCGCGCTCGCCAGCATCCGCATGCAATCCTTCCGTTACCTGCAGTTAGACGTCTTTCCCGCGCGCCCCGGCGGCGGCAATCCCCTGGGTGTGGTTATCGATGCGCGTGGCTGGAGCGCAACGGACATGCAGGGTTTTGCGGCATGGACGAATCTGGTCGAAACCACGTTCCTGCTGCCGCCAGAAAACGATGCGGCAAATTACCGTTTGCGCATTTTTACACCGACCAGCGAAATCTCCTTTGCCGGACATCCGACCATCGGCAGTGCACACGCCGCCCTGGATACGGGTTTCGCCAACGCGCGCGATGGACTCCTGACCCAGGAATGCGGCGCCGGACTGCTCCCTATTCGTATCGAAGGCGACGGCGAAGCGCGCGAACTGTTCGTGCAGGCACCCCGCGCCCGTGTCGTGCGCGCGGGCATCGATACCGAGCCGCTCGTTCTTGCCGCCCTCGGCGATCGCACGCTCGGCGCATTGGCGCCGGCCTGCGTCGAGGGTGGCCGGCGCTGGTGGGTTGCCGAGCTTGCCGATGAAGACGCGGTACGCCACTGGCACCCCGATCATGCCGCAATCCTTGCACTGGCAAAAGCCGACGATTGCCTGGGCCTATGCGTGTTTGCGCGCTGCGCAAGCCACGACTGCGATCTGGTCGTGCGCGCATTTCCAGCGGGCGTCGGCATCGTCGAAGATCCCGCATCCGGTGCCGCCAACGGTTTGATCGCGGCCTATATTGCGCAGCGCGAACCGAAGGGAAAGCTCGCGCGCGGTTATCGCGTCAGCCAGGGCCGCGAGATGGGGCACGATGCGGCAATCGCTATCCGCATCGATGGCGACGGCGCGGTTTGGGTTGGCGGAAAGACAAGCACCGTGATCGACGGTTCGCTGAGTTGGTCGCGCGCGGATTGAACCTCGCGCCTCGGCCTTAGCCGGCGCTACTGCAACGCAGCCGATAGCACGCCGAGCAATTGGCCGTCCAAATCCTGGCTCTGCTCCCAGTACATGATGCCGCCAAGGCCATGCGCCTTGACGAAGCGGGCCTTGATCGCAAGCGATTGCGGATCGTCGTAGCTGATGAAAACGCTGGTCTGGGCGTTCCATAAATACGGCACGTCCGCGGTCGCGTCCCAATAACGCACATAGCCGTTGCGATCGATGAAATCGGCGACCAGACGCGACCATGGAAAGTCAGCTTCGTAGCGGACGTAAGCCTGATCCAGACCATGATTGTCCGCGTGCACGCCGGCAAATGCGCGGCCATAGAACGGCACGCCGACAATGAGTTTTCGCGGCGGCACGCCGGCAGCAAGATATTGGCCCACCGCGCGCTCAATGCTGCGCTCACTTGCCGCGGAAGTCGCCGAACGCGACAACGCGGCGTGATGGCCTGTCGTCGGCGTCAAGCTGTTGTGGAAGTCGTAGGTCATCAGGTCGATCCAATCCAGGTAGGCGTGGATTGCATCAAGCTCGATATGCGCAACGAATTCGCCGTCGGCGAGTGCGGCGGTCAATAGATAGTGGTTGTCGGCAGCGCGGCCCGATGCGGTGCCGAGTTCATCCAGGCCTCGCCGCAACGCTTGCAACAACAAGGTGAAGTTGTGCCGGTCTTCATCGCGATGGCGGATGCCGGGGCCGGGCAAGCCGGGATACTCCCAATCCAGGTCGATGCCATCCAGCGCATTGTGCGCGAGCAGATCCGCGGCACTCGCGGCGAATTTCGCGCGCGATGATTCGGATTCGGCGGCGTCGGAAAATCCGTCCGCGCCCCAACCGCCCACCGAGACCAGAACCTTGAGCTTCGGATTTTGCGATTTCAGCGCGCGCAGCTGCGCGAGAAAATCCGCTGAGTGCGGCTGATCCAGGAAGACGTTTCCGCTTTTGTCGATATGCGCGAAGGCGTAGTTGATGGCTGTAAGTTTTCTGGCGTCGATGCGCGACAGGGTTTCCCAGCCGGCAACATAGCCGACGAGATGATGTCGCGCCGTGTCGCGCACTGCAGGCGCGGCGCACGCTGCGAGCGCGAGCACGCACACCAGGGCGAAGCCGCGCGCGCTACGCCGCATCAGACGCTGCGCGCGAGCGAAGCGGCCACTTGCCTTGCCGCATCGAGCGTCGCCGCGACATCCGCCTGCGTGTGCGCCGTGGACACAAACAGGTTTTCATACGCGCCGGGATGGAACAGCACGCCGCGTGCCAGCATCCCCTCCCACCAGCGGCGAAATATCTTCTGATCGGCGTGGCGCTCGGCGTCGCGATAGTTGTGGATCTCCTGCCGCGCGAACCACACCTGCATCAGCGGACCCATGCCAACCAAATAGGCCGGCAGACCCGCGTCGCGAAGCACCTTGCCAAGTCCCAGGCGCAGTTCATCGGAGATTGCATCGAGTTTTTCGTAAAGACCCGGCGTCGCCAGTTCGTCCAGTGCGGCGTTCGCCGCCGCGACCGCAATGCCGTTGGCGGTATACGTGCCGGCCATCGACACCGTGCCGTTGGCGACCAGCGCCATGATGTCCGCGCGTCCGCCCAATGCCGCGACCGGGAAGCCGCCACCGATGCCCTTGGCGAACACGGACAAATCCGGTTTGATGCCCAGACGTCCCTGCGCACCGCTCAGGCCTAGTCTGAAGCCGGTGATCACTTCATCGAAGATCAGCACGATGCCATGGCGCTGGGTCAGTTCGCGCATTGATTGCAGATATCCGGGCTGCGGCAGAATGCAGCCGGTGTTGCACATCACCGGCTCGGTCAGCACCGCGGCGATATTGTCGCCCTCACGCGCCACTGTGTCGGCCAGCGCCTGCGCGTCGTTCCACGGAAGGATGATGAGATTGTCTTCCACGCCTTTCGGCATGCCCGGACCTTGCGGCACAGCTACGGGCCTGTTGTCCGGGCCGGCCTTGTCGAGCGCAGGGTGCTTGCTCCAGTACACGCCGTCCGAGAAGCCGTGGTACATGCCTTCGAAGCGGATGATCTTGCGGCGGCCTGTGAACGCGCGTGCGAGCCGCGTTGCGTACAGCACGGCTTCGGTGCCCGTATTGCACAGGCGCACTTGATCCACGCTGGGCACCGCGGCGATGATCTTCTCGGCCAGGCGCGCTTCGTCCGCAGTCGGCAGCGCAAACACGGTGCCGCGGTCCTGGATGAAATCGACCACCGCCTTTGTCACGCGCGGCGGGCGGTGACCGAAGATCATCGGACCCAACCCGAGCAGATAATCGATGTACTCGTTGCCGTCTACATCGCGCAGGCGCGAGCCCTGGCCGCTCTCCACGAACAGCGGATACGGCGTCCATCCGGACCAGGTAGCGCGCGCCGTGCTGTTGACGCCGCCGGGGATGACCCGCGATGCAGCCTCGAACAGAGCGGCGCTGCGGGCGGCGCGGCCATCGGCCAGCGGCGATGTGTCGGTTGAAGTCATGACGATTGCCTTTGGTTCAATTATTCGTGTCTGCCGCACGGCCGCCTACGCGGGATGGGTTCCTGCGCGGCATGACGAGGGTGAGGTTGCAGATTAGTCCAGGCCGATCGGTTCAGGCCGATGCGGCATCGGGCAGCACCGACGCGACGCGCGGCGCGGCGACAAGTTTGCCGGAAGTCAGCGCCGGCAGCAGTTTCAACGCATCGCCAAATCCGTCGATGGCTGCATGCGGAATGTTCTTCGCGATGCAATGCGCGACGAGCTTGCCTTTCGCGAAAACAAAATCCGCGGTTTCCGCGACGCAAAAATCAGACGCGCCATCGCCGATCAACAAGGTGCGCATGCGCGCCGCCTGCGCCTTGGTGGCGCGCGCGCACTTGCAGGTGCCGCTGGCGACGCGGCAGGTGGTGCTTGCATTGGGAAATTCCAGGCGCCATTTGCGCGTCGACACCGGCTCCAGCCGGTTGGATGTCAGCGGCAGCCAATCAAGGCCGGCGCGACCGAGAATGTTGCGAATGGCGTAGTCCAGGCCATCGCTGACAATTTCGATGTGCATGCCTACGCCATGCGCGAGTTTGACGAAGTCGGCAAACGCGGGATCGACTTCGCGCTGCGCCAGATGGGCGTCGAGCTCGGCGCGGTCCATGTCGAGCAAGGCGACCTGCCCGGCCATGCAGTCGTGCGAGTTGACGCGGCCGGCACGCCAACCCTCTTCGAGCACTTCCCAGCCGGGGCGACCGAAGCGTTCAAGCAAGGTATCGGTCGTATCGTCCAGGCAGACGGTACCGTCGAAGTCGCAGAGGATGGTCCAGTTGGACAAGGGCAATTCCCGAATCGTTATGGCAAGCGCGTCATTGTCCCAGTAACCCATTAAGGAAACCTAAGCGGGGTAGCCGGTGGCAATAGTGTTTGAGGGCGTTTTAACGCAACTCGCGTGACGTTCTGGCAAAATGGCAGCGCATTTTCCTTGATCGATCCGCGCATGTCGAGCCGCAAAGCCTTTTTTTCGTACACCCGATGGGATCTCATCCCCACGCTGATGGGCCTGGGTCACCTGGCTTTTGTCGCGCTGCTGTTTTTCGCCTTCCATGCCATGCCCTGGGTGTTGTGGATCCCGTTGGCGCTGGTGTATTCGATCAGCATTTCCTGGAGCATCAATTCCACCAGTCACAATTTCATCCACAACCCGTTTTTCACTACGCCCGCGCTGAACCGGATCTACAGCGTCATCCTCTCGGTCACCGACGGATTTTCGCAGGAGTTCTACCATCACGTGCACCTGCGCCACCACGTCGGCAACATGGATCGCATCGGCGCCAACGGCACTACGATCGATCCGTTGTCGATCTGGCGCCACGGCAAGGACGGCAAGCCGGAAAGTCCGTGGACATATACTTTTTACAGTTATTTCCGCGATGACATCGGCGAAGTCTACAAGCGCGTAAAGGAAAAGTTTCCGGACAAGGCACGCTGGATCTGGCGTGAAATCTATATCGTCGTCGGCCTGTATCTGGTTTGTCTGGCCTGGGACTGGCGCGCGTTCCTCGCGCTGGTGCCGTTCTACTACTTTGGTCATTCACTGTCGTCGTTGAACGGCTACTACGAACACTTCAAGGGCAATCCGGACGCGCCGATCGCCTGGGGCGTGAGCACCTACAACAAATTATACAATTGGACATGGCTGTACAACGGCTTCCATGCCGAACATCATTTCCGTCCGAAGGTGCACTGGACGCGGATGATCGAACTGCGCGACCGCATTCGTGCCGACCAGCAAGCCGCGGGCGTGCATGTAATGGGCTACTGCCATGCACTGGGTTTCCTCGACCGCAAGCCGGCGGCGTACACGCTTATCGGTGGCGATCATCAGGCGACCGCGTAGTCACGCAGTCTCGGCTTCTGCCGTAATTTCGATCGCACGCAGAAAAATATCCCCGTAGCGCGCCAGTTTCGCGGCACCGACGCCGCCAATGGTTGCCATCGCGTCTGCATCGCGCGGACGCTCACGCAACATTTGTAACAATGTCGCGTCGTGGAAAATCACGTAGGCCGGCACGCCCTGTTCGCGCGCGAGCGCCGCGCGGGCCGCACGCAGCGCTTCCCACAAGGCCGTTTCGTTCGCGGCAATCTGCAAAGTCTGGCGCGCACGCTCGCCGCGTTGCGACTTGCGTGCCGATCGCCGCTCGCTGCGATCGGCCGGGCGCCGCAGGATGACCGGCGCGTCGCCGCGCAACGCGCCGCGGCTCGCCGGCGTCAGGCGCAGGACGCCGTAACCCTCAGTGTCGGTCGCGAGCAGATTTATCCCAACCAGCTGACGGAACACGCTGCGCCACTGGCGCGCATCAAGCTCCGTGCCGATACCGAACGTGCTCAGAGTGTCGTGTCCCAGCGCTTGCACGCGGGCGTCGTCCTCGCCACGCAATATGTTGACCAGATGACCGACGCCGTAGCGCTGGCCAGTGCGGAATACGCACGACAGCGCCTTCTGCGCAAGCACGCTACCGTCGAAAGGCAAAGGTGGATTTGTGCAATTGTCGCAGTTGCCGCAAGGTGCGGCGAAGGTCTCGCCGAAATACGCGAGCAGACGCTGGCGCCGGCAGCCGATGGTCTCGGCGTAGGCGAGCAACGCATCGAGCTTGGCGCGCTCGACGCGCTTGCGTTCTTCGCCGGATTCGGACTGTGCAATGAACTGGTTCAGCGCCACGACATCGCCCAGGCCATAGCACATCCAGGCTTCCGCAGGCAGGCCGTCGCGGCCGGCGCGGCCGGTCTCCTGGTAGTAGCCTTCCAGGCTCTTGGGCAGATCCAGATGCACGACGAAACGTACATCGGGCTTGTCGATGCCCATGCCAAACGCAATCGTCGCCGTCATCACGATGCCCTCTTCGCGCAGGAAACGCCGCTGGTTCGCCGTTCGTGCCGCGCTGTCCATCCCGGCGTGATAGGGCAACGCGGAGATCCCCTGCTCCACCAGCCATGTTGCCGTATCCTCGACTTTCTTGCGCGACAGGCAATAGACGATGCCGGATTCGCCAGCGTGCGTGCTGAGGAAATCCGCGAGTTGGCCGCGTGCATTATCTTTTTCCACAACGCGATAAAGTATGTTCGGCCGGTCGAAACTAGAGACGAACTGGTGCGCGGCAGAAAGATTCAGACGCTCGACTATCTCGCGCCGCGTCGGCTCGTCTGCGGTTGCAGTCAGGGCAATGCGCGGCACATCGGGAAAGCGCTCGTGCAGAATCGTCAGCTGGCGGTACTCGGGACGAAAATCATGTCCCCACTGCGATACGCAATGTGCCTCGTCGATGGCAAACAACGCCAGCGGCACGCGTTCAAGCTGCTGCAGGCAGCGCTCGGTCAACAGCCGCTCGGGGGCGACATACAGCAAGGTCAGCTCACCGGCTGCCAGGCGCCGCTCGACCTCGCGCTGGGTCGCTGCGTCCTGGCTGGAATTGAGGAACTCGGCCTCAACGCCCGCTTGGCGCAACGCCGCCACCTGATCCTGCATCAGCGCGATCAACGGCGACACCACCACGGCGGTACCCGCACGCAACAACGCCGGAATCTGGTAGCACAGCGACTTGCCGGCACCGGTCGGCATCAGCACGAGCGCATCGCCGCCGGACACGATCTGATCTATAACCAACTGTTGATCGCCGCGAAAACCGGCGTAGCCGAATACGCGGCGCAGAATGTCCAGCGCGGGGGAAGTCATATACGCATGCTAGCAGCTTGAAACCGGTTTCGATTTAAGGTCGTCATGCACATTTCTGCTAAAATACGCGTCTGATATCCCCCTGGATTCCCCATGCCTAGCCGTTCGACGGACCGTTTGATCGTGCGCGTCGCTTTTGCCATTGCCGGGCTCGCGCTGACTTGCAACTCGTATCCCGTCGCCGCCGCCCAGATGACGTTGCAGGCGCTGCAAGAACTTTGAACACACATCAAGCTCGCGTCGGATCAGGCTGACGCCGGCCGGCCGCCGACGGCTTCGGAGTTGGCCAATCTCGAACATGGTATGACGTCCGTAGCGGCGCTTGTCATGGCCGAAGCGCGGCTCGAACAAAAATACCAGGCGATAGCGCGACTTCTGGGCAAGTTGAAGTATGAGAGTGAACATCCGCAATCCACGCCGCCGGCACGTGCAGCGGTCAATGCGCGCGTGCAGCTGGATCTGGAAGTTGTTAGCGCCAGTCACGGCGCCACTTGTGAAACGGCGTTGGGTATTGCCGAATCGCTGCCGGTAACGACAAAGCTGACGCAAACCGGAAATGCCGGAAGCCAGGTCTGGTTCCGCTTTGAGGTTCCTAGAAGCGGACACTTCCGGTTCAAAACCGATTCCAGGGGAGCGGATCCAGCCATCGAGGTTTCGCGTGGCGGCTGTTCTTCAGGCATGGTTGCATTGGCAGCGAATGACGACATCTTCGGTCTTGATGCTGCAGTATCGATCGCAGCCGCGCAGCACTCCGCACTGGTCATCCACCTGATCAATTCTGGCGACGCAGGTGCTGTCGAGCTGGGCGTACAAAGCGTCGACGGCATGATCAGTGGCAAGATTACCGATGCTGCCAGCGCGCTGCCTCTCAGCAGCGCGCAGGTCCAGGTGTACAACTCCTTTGGCGGTTACATGGAAGCGGCCAACGCAGACCAGGGCGGAAACTATTCGCTGTCGGTCAGTCCTGGTACCTACTATGTCCGCGCAGCGCAAAATCTATATGTCGCGGAGCTGTATCCGAATGCCGAGTGCAGCTACAACAGCTACTTCTACAACCTGAACAGCTGTCCGATTGCACAGGCGCAAGCGATTACCGTCAACGATGCTTCAACGGTCGCCAATATCAATTTTGCATTGAGCATCGGACGGCGCATTTCCGGGGTCGTGCACGACAGCCAGAATCAGATCGTATCTTCTGCAGGCGTCAATTTGTACGACAGCAACGGCGGTCAACTAGGCGGTACGAATGCCGATAACTTTGGACGCTATTCATTTACTACCGTTCCGTCGGGAACCTACAAACTCGCGGCGCAAGCGAACGGCTATGGGTCACAGATGTGGAACGCCGTCGCCTGCGGCGGACCACTGCAGACGCAGTGTGACTTGAGCCAGGCCAGCTCACTCAACGTTTCCACCCAGGACATAGGCGGCGTCGGTTTCAGCCTGCCGTTGCTGGCCACGATTCAGGGAAACCTCAGTGGCCCCGGCTTCCTGCCGCTGAACTACAACGACTACGTCTATGTGCTGGACGCACTCGGCAATTCCGTTGCGCAAAGCTATGTTGATTCGAGCGGTCACTATCGGGCCGGGCCGTTGCCCATAGGCAACTATTACGTGTATGCGCTCGCGGGTGGATATTTTCCTCAGATGTTCGACGCAATCGACTGCGCAGCCGATTGCTACGCGAGCATTCCGGCAGCGACAGCGATCGCCATTGCCCAGGCGGGTCAAGTCGGCGTGGCGGATTTTCAACTGACCCCGTTGCCCGTCGTTCATGGCCACGTTCAGGATGCCGTCAGCGGATTGCCTCTTGCAAACGTTTCGATCGCGACGAGCATCAATCCGCCTGCGGCGTTCAATGCGGTTACCTCGACCACGACCAATAACAATGGCGACTACACGCTCAACTACACCCCCGCAGGCCAGTTCTACCTGTGGGCGCAGAGCAATGACCACGTCGACCAGGTCTATCCGGGGATCGCTTGCGAAGCGCTGCCGAACTACTACCAGCCCTACGCACTCTGCGATGTAACAGGCGCCACGCTGCTGACGATCTCGCCAGGACAGACTCCACCAAACTTCGATTTCGCCTTGCAGGCCTCTTCCGGCATCAGCGGCAACGCAATCACTCGCGCAGGACCCGGATCTGACCTGCCTGCATCGGTCCAGATCAGTGTATATAACGCCGCCGGCGTCCTCTTCGCCAGCGTCAACACCGATTCGCTGGGCAACTACCTCGTCACTGACCTGCCGGCAAACACATATTTCGTGGCTGCGGGAGGCAATTACTCCAATCAATACCTGACCCAGGTTTGGCAACGGATCGATTGTCCCAACAGCTGCGCAGCGACTACCGGCACCCCCGTTGTCGTTGGACAAAACACTGTGGTCCAGGGAATCGATTTCGATCTCACAAGGCGCGATGCCGTCGTCGGCCGCGTTACCGACAACATGGGGGCGCCGGTCGGCGGCGTCTTGATCGATCTGTTCGACTCTGTGAGTCACGACTACCGGGCTACAGCGGCGACCGATGCACAGGGTTTCTATGCCGTTGGATGGAATACCGGCTACGCGTACTTCGTTGCGACCGAAGTGAGCGGCGCCTACGTCGATCAGGTCTATTCGGGTATAGCGTGTCCACTGGGACCTGCTTATTTCGGTCTGTGCCCTTTCAGCAGCGCAACCGCGGTCGGATTGCCGTACGCCGGCTCGCAACCGCATATCGCGAATTTCGTACTGCAGTCCAACAATCCAATCTTCGCCAACGGCTTCGAGTAAACATTTCCTTCAAACGCCGCGCCGCTTCCTCCCGGCGCGGCTTTTGGCTACTGTAGCGGCCTGTAACCTGCGAGCCTGCCGCCATGATCCGTTGTCTGCGTCCGTTGGTGTTGACTATCGCGGTGTCCGCGCTTGCTGCGTGCGGGCCGCCGACGCACCCGGTTAACCCGCCGAATGCGAGCATCCAGCAGCTCAACGTATTGCCGGATGGCCGCTGGAAGCTGCAAATCCGCCTGGAAAATTTCAGCGACAAGACAGTCCACTACGCGACATTCAAGGCTGCACTTCGTGTGGGTGGGGTTGCCGTGGCCGACATTTCTCTGAACCCGGACCTGGATATTCCCGGCGACAACGCCGACGTCGTCGAAACGACGCTGATGCCCGGCACGGATGCGCGCAAGGCATTTGAGAGCGATATCAAGGAGCCCGGCGGTGCGCCGTACGAGCTCAGCGGAACGATCAACATTCCCGTTGCGGGCAAGGATTTCAAATTCGAGCACAAGAGCCGGCTTTCGCCGGTGCCTGGCATAAGCGACGCTTACCGTTGACCTCGAGCAGCCGTTGAACATCGCAACCTACGCGCAAGACGAGTAAATCAGTATGAGCAAATACGTTGCGCCGCTGACCGATATGCGTTTCGTGATGTTCGACCTGCTCAAGGCCGACGTGCAGTACGCGCGCCTGCCCGGCGGCGAGGCGGCGACGCGCGACGTGCTCGATGCGATTCTCGAGGAAGCGGCGAAGTTCTCCGAGCAGGTGCTGGCGCCGCTGAATGCGAGCGGCGACGAAGAAGGCTGCCGCCTGGACAAGGCCACGGCGACCGTGACCACGCCGAAAGGCTTCAAGGAAGCCTATGCGCAATATATCGCCGGCGGCTGGAGCGGGCTGACCGCACCGGAACAGTACGGCGGCCAGTATTTGCCGGAATCCATCGGCGCGCCGCTCAAGGAGATGCTTGATTCGGCGAACCTGGCGTGGGGCAATTTTCCGCTGCTTTCACACGGCGCCTCCGAATCGCTGAAGCATCACGGCGAGGAATGGCAGCGCGAAGCGTTTCTGAAACCTATCGTGGAAGGCCGCTGGACCGGGACGATGTGCCTGACCGAACCCCATTGCGGTTCGGACCTGGGCCTTCTGCGCACGCGCGCCGAACCGTTCGCCGCCGCTTCGGAATTTGGTACCCACAAGATCAGCGGCACCAAGATCTTCATCACCGCCGGCGAGCATGACCTGACCGAAAACATTGTGCATCTGGTGCTGGCGCGGCTGCCGGATGCGCCGGCCGGGGTCAAGGGTATTTCCCTCTTCATTGTGCCGAAGTATAAAGTTGATAAAAGTGGAAAAATGAACGCGCGTAACGGCGTAACCTGCGGCTCGATCGAGCACAAGATGGGAATTAAGGCGTCGGTCACTTGCGTGATGAATTTCGACGCGGCGGAAGGCTGGCTGATTGGCCCGCCCAATCGCGGCCTGATGGCGATGTTCACGATGATGAATACGGCGCGGCTCGCGGTCGGCCTGCAGGGCCTGGCGCTGATCGAACGTGCCTACCAGAACTCACTGGCCTATGCGCGCGAACGGCTGCAGGGGCGTTCGTTGTCCGGACCAAAGTTTCCGGACAAGGCGGCCGACCCGTTGATCGTGCATCCGGATATCCGCCGCATGCTGCTCACCCAGAAAGCGTTCGCCGAAGGCTGCCGCGCGCTGGGTTACTACGCTGCGACGCTAGTCGACCTGGTGGAACGTTCTCCCGATGCGGATGAGCGCAAGCGCTCAGACGAGCTCTTGTCGTTCGTCATCCCCATCGTCAAGGCGCTGCTGACCGAAGCCGCGAACGAGTGCGCGTACCACGCCGTGCAGATTTACGGAGGCCACGGCTACATCCACGAAACGGGCATCGAGCAGTTCGCGCGCGACGCCCGCATCACCACGATCTACGAGGGCACGACCCAGATCCAGGCAATGGACCTGCTCGGCCGCAAGATCATGCAGACGCAAGGTGTGGGTCTCAAACATTTCCTGGAAGAGATTAGTGCGTTCTGCCAGGCGCAGATGAAAAATGCAGAGCTGTCGGAGTTCGTGGCGCCACTCGCGATTGCGGCCAAGGACTGGGCCGACCTCACCCAGGCGATCGGCAAGCGCGTGCTGGCCAATCCCGAGGAAGTCGGCGTTGCCGCCGTGGACTACCTGTTCTACTCCGGCTACGTGGCTCTCGCGTATTTCTGGGCGCGCAGCGTGGCGGTAGCTGACGCATCGACGCACTCGGCCGATTTCAAGCAGTCCAAACGCTCGACCGCGCGCTTTTACTTCGCGCGCATCCTGCCGCGCACGCTGACTCACGCGGCGACGCTGCGTGCCAGCGCCGATACGCTGATGGCCATGCCCGATGCGCAATTTGGGTGAGGTCGAGCGCTTGCGCGATGCAAAGTATTGCATCGCGCGCGAGGCCGAACGCCGCGAGCCGGAGCGAGCGGCCGGGTTGCTTGGTGAGCGCTGGATGCGCGAACCTAGCAACGGCCCGAGCGAAGCGAGGAAAGAGCGCTTGCGCGATGCAAAGTATTGCATCGCGCGCGAGGCCGAACGCCGCGAGCCGGAGCGAGCGGCCGGGTTGCTTGGTGAGCGCTGGATGCGCGAACCTAGCAACGGCCCGAGCGA
>JBBRTT010000057.1:0-20172 GCA_038244165.1 Lysobacterales bacterium
AGAAAGACTCAAGTCGGATGCGCCGAGGCTGGGCAAAGACAACCGAGCAGTCAATCCAACTCGTCGGCCGATACGTCCACCCCTTCTGCGCGGGTTATGGATTGTACAGTGGCGGCGTCGAAGCCGCGACGCAAGAGGAAGATCGCGCGTTTGGAACGTTCGGCCAGGTTTGCTGCGGGTTTGCCGCCGTAGCGGCGGCGCAGTTGCTGCCGGACCAACTCGGGCCAGTCCGGCTCAGCCGCTTCGATCAGCTCGCGTGCGCTGGCTTCGCTGATGCCATGCGTCTTCAATTCGGCGGCGATCCAGCGCGGGCCGTAGCCGCCGGCAATGCGCGAGCGCACCAGCATTTCGCCGAAGCGCGCGTCGTTCTGGAAATCTTTGGATTGCAGGCGCTCGACGCTGGCCGCGCTTTCGCTGGCGTCGAAGCCGCGACGCTCAAGTTTTGATTTCAGCTCCCGCGCCGAATGCTCGCGGCGCACAAGCAAGGTCAGCGCCTTGTCGTAGGCGCTGACTTGCGTTTTATCGTCGGGCTTTCGCGCCATGCGCTGGCGCTACCCCTCACGCTTCTTCGAGTTCGGCCGCCGGTTCCGCCTTCGCGGCTTTGACCGGCGCCAGGGCCAGGCGCAGCTTGTCCTCGATCTCCTTCGCGGCCGTGGGGTTGTCCTTGAGGTACTGACGTGCGTTGTCCTTGCCCTGGCCGATGCGCTCGCCGCCGTAGCTGTACCAGGCGCCGGATTTCTCGATGATCTTGTGCTCGCTGCCCATGTCGATCAGTTCGCCTTCGCGCGAAATGCCTTCGCCGTACAGGATTTCGGTGATGACTTGCTTGAACGGCGGCGCGAGCTTGTTCTTGACGACCTTGATGCGGGTCTGGTTGCCGACGACTTCTTCGCCCTTCTTCACCGCACCGATGCGGCGGATGTCCAGACGCACGGAGGCATAGAACTTCAGCGCGTTGCCCCCCGTTGTCACTTCCGGACTCTGCCCCGGCATCATCATGCCAATCTTCATGCGCAACTGGTTGATGAAGATGACCATCGTCCCAGACCGGCTGATATTGCCGGTAAGTTTGCGCAGCGCCTGCGACATCAGTCGCGCCTGCAGGCCGGGCAACTGATCACCCATCTCACCTTCGATTTCGGCACGCGGCGTCAGCGCGGCGACCGAATCGATGACGACGACATCGATCGCACTCGAACGCACCAGCATGTCGGCAATCTCCAGCGCCTGTTCGCCGGTATCCGGCTGCGAAACCAGCAAATCGTCGACCTTTACGCCGAGTTTTTCGGCATAGATCGGATCAAGCGCATGTTCGGCATCGATAAAAGCGCAGGTGCCACCAAGCTTTTGCGCTTGCGCGATCACATGCAGCGTCAGCGTGGTCTTGCCAGAGGATTCCGGACCATATATTTCAACCACGCGGCCGCGCGGAAGGCCGCCGATGCCCAGCGCGATATCGAGCATCAGCGAACCGGTCGGCACGGTCTCGATCGGCTCGGCGCTGCGGTCGCCCATGCGCATCACGGCGCCCTTGCCGAACTGCTTTTCGATCTGGCCCAACGCGGCGGTGAGCGCCTTGCGCTTGTTGTCTTCCATTGTGGAATCCTCAAAAGTATACGTGTGGAATGCAGAGTGCCGTGCCGGCGTCTCACCGATTGCGACGAGAAAATTGCGACGAAGAAATTGCGACGGGATTTCGACGAGTTCAGCCAGCGTTTCGATCAGTATCAAGTATCCCACACGGACGTGGCGCCCGCATGGGCCAAACCGCTTGTCAGCTTGTAAGAATTTTCTGAACGCCGCGCAATGCCGCCGCCACGGTCTGGCGTCGCACCGCCTCGCGATCGCCGTCAAAATGAAACAGTTCCGACTGCGCATAACCGCCGCGCCGCTTCCAGCCGATCCACACCGTTCCTACGGGTTTGTCCGGCATGCCGCCGCTGGGGCCGGCGATGCCGGTGACAGCGACCGCGACCGTCGCACCGAAGCGCGCGAGCGCGCCGGAGACCATCTCGATCACGGTCTCGCGACTCACGGCGCCCTGGTGCTCCAGGGTCTCTGGACGCACGCCGAGCAGCGCTTCCTTTGCTTCGTAGCTGTACGCAACCACGCCGCATTCGAACCACGAGGACGATCCGGCGATGTCCGTCAGCGTCTTTGCGATCCAGCCGCCGGTGCAGGATTCAGCCGTGACCAGGGTCGCGCCGCGCTGGGTAAAAATCGTCGCAATGGTATGCGCCAGGTCATGCAATTCGCGGTCATCAGCGACGCTCTTGTCGGCGATTGGGGGCGTGGCCATCGAACACTCCATTGCGCAAGCTATTCATGATGCCATAAGCGGACAGAATCGCCTCAGATCTCGCCCAACTCCACTACAATGCCGCCTTTGCGCTTCCCGCCCTCGTTATAGAAATGAATCGCGACGACTTCGCCCAGCACACGCCCTTGATGCGCCAGTATTTCGCCGCGAAGGCGGATTATCCGGATACGCTTGTGTTCTTTCGCATGGGCGATTTCTACGAGTTGTTTTACGATGACGCACGCAAGGCCGCGCGCCTGCTCGATATCACACTAACCCAACGTGGCGCGTCGGCCGGCGCGCCCATTCCGATGGCCGGCGTGCCGCATCACGCGGCCGAAGGCTATCTGGCGAAATTGATCCGGCTCGGCGAGTCGGTCGCGATCTGCGAGCAAATCGGCGATCCCGCGTCGGCTAAGGGCCTTGTTGAACGCAAGGTCGTGCGCGTGATCACGCCCGGCACGGTCACGGACGAGGCACTGCTTGAGGAACGACGCGAGAATTTGCTGCTCGCGATTGCTGCCGGTGGCGCCGGCTATGGTTTGGCGTGGATCGATCTGGCCGCCGGACGGTTTCTGCTCTGCGAAGTTGCCAATGCCGAAGCGCTTGCTTCTGAGCTTGCGCGCCTGGCACCTGCAGAGACGCTGGTCGGTGAAGACGTCGCCTGGCCGAATTTCGTCAGCGAACTGCCGGGGCTGCGCAAGCGCGCGCCGTGGCACTTTGATGCGGAAACTGCACAAAGGCAACTTTGTCGCTTTTTCCACACGCGCGACCTGTCCGGTTTCGGCTGCGAGGACATGCCGCTCGCAATCGCTGCGGCGGGTTGCCTGCTCGGCTATGTCGAAGAAACGCAGAAGGCGGCGCTGCCGCACCTGAGCGGCCTCGCCATCGAAAACGCGAGTCAGACCATCGCACTGGATGCAGCAACGCGACGCAACCTGGAACTAGACACCCATCCGAGCGGACGCAACGAACACACCCTGCTCGGAGTGCTCGATCGTACGATCACGCCGATGGGAGCACGTGCGCTGCGCCGCTGGCTGCAGCGGCCACTGAGCGATCACGCCTTGCTGCGCAATCGCTACCAGGCCATCGAAACTGTGATCGGCCAGCGCCGCTTCGAGCCGCTGCGAGAAGTCCTACGTGGCATCGGCGATCTGGAACGCATTCTCGCGCGCGTCGCCCTGCGCTCGGCACGACCGCGCGATCTTTCGACTCTGCGCGATGGTCTGCTTGCCGCACCTTCACTGCGCTACGCGCTCGCGGGCGGCGATAGCCCCTTGCTCACGCGGCTGCTTGACGACCTCGGCGAGCACAGTGCGACGGCCCAGCATCTGGCGGCTGCCCTGCCCGACCAGCCGCCCGCGATGCTGCGCGATGGCGGCGCAATTCGCGCCGGCTTCGATGCGGAACTGGACGAGCTGCGCCTGCTGTCGACGAATGCGGATCGATTCCTGATCGACCTGGAAGAACGCGAAAAAACCGCGACCGGCATCCCGACGCTCAAGGTTGGCTACAACAGCGTGCACGGCTACTACATCGAGATCAGCAAGGGCCAGTCCGGCAAAGCTCCAACAAATTACACAAGGCGCCAAACGCTAAAAGGCGCAGAAAGATACATCACAGAGGAACTCAAATCGTTCGAGGACAAAGTTCTGTCCGCGCGCGAACGCGCATTGATGCGCGAACGCGCGCTTTACGAAGCGCTGCTGGATTTTCTCGGCGAGCGCCTGCAATCCCTGAAGCGCGCGGCAGCTGCCGTCGCAGAACTCGACGTGCTTGCAAATTTGGCCGAGCGCGCCGATGCGCTGAACTGGAAAGCGCCGGCGCTGACAGATGCAACCGGCATCCATATCGCGCGCGGCCGCCATCCCGTCGTCGAACAGGTTCGCAGCGAACCGTTCGAGCCAAACGATCTGCTGTTCGATGATGCGCGGCGCATGTTGATCATCACCGGCCCGAACATGGGCGGCAAGTCGACGTATATGCGGCAGACGGCGTTGATCGTACTGCTCGCACATATTGGCAGCTACGTACCTGCGGACGCGTCGACAATCGGGCCGATCGATCGCATCTTCACCCGCATCGGCGCCGGTGATGATCTGTCGCGCGGGCAATCGACGTTCATGGTGGAGATGAGCGAGACGGCGAACATTCTGCACAACGCGACGGCGTCGAGCCTGGTGCTCATGGACGAAGTAGGTCGCGGCACCTCGACGTACGACGGCCTGGCCCTGGCCAAGGCCTGCGCGGTGCATCTGGCCACGCACAACCGTGCGTTCACCCTGTTTGCGACGCACTATTTCGAGCTGACCGAGTTGGCCGCACAGTACGATGGCATCGCCAATGTGCATCTGGATGCGATCGAGTACGGCGATGAGCTCGTGTTCATGCACGCAGTCAAGGAGGGCCCGGCCAACCGCAGCTTCGGCTTGCAGGTGGGTGCGCTCGCCGGCTTGCCGAAAAGCGTCATCGCGCAGGCACGAAAATACTTGCTGGCACTGGAAAAGCAGCAAGCGCTGACCCCGGCGTCGCCGGGCATCGCAGCAGAATCAACACCACAACTGGCCCTGTTCGCACCGCCTCGGCCCTCGGCGGCCGAGGAAGCATTGCAAGCGCTCGAACCGGACACACTTTCGCCACGCGATGCCCTGGAAATGCTATATCGCCTGAAGAAACTGGTCTGACGCCCCACTCGGCAATTCGAGGATCCGATGACACGTTTGCTGCTTTCAGCGTCTGCCGTGGCGCTTGCGTTTACTGCGTCAGCATTTGCCGCGGAAACTTCCGACCCGCTTGAAAAACCGATCCGCGTCAGTGCGGCGGAAGAATGGAACCAGCCACAAGTGCCCGCGAAAATTTTCGGCGATACTTTTACGTCGGCGTCGCTGGTTTGAGTTCAGTTCTGATCGTCAGCGATGGAGGGTTGATCCTGCTCGACGGCGATCTGCCGCAGTCGGTGCCGTTGATCGAGGGCAATATCCGCACCCTCGGATTCCGTGTCGAGGATATCAAGGTGATACTCAACTCCCATGCGCACTTCGACCATGCCGGCGGTATCGCCGCTTTGCAGCGCGACAGCGGCGCTGTTGCGGTTGCCAGCCCGTCAGGCGCCAGCGCGCTGCGTCAGGGCCACGCTGTTACGGATGATCCGCAGGCGGGGTTCAGCCCGTCCGCCACGTTTCCCGCCGTCGCCAACGTGCGTGAAGTTCACGACGGCGAAATACTGCGCCTGGGCAAAGCAGCGGTTACTGCGCACTTCACGCCGGGTCACACGCCGGGCAGCACGACGTGGACGTGGACCTCATGCGAACGCAAGCAGTGTCTGAATATTGTGTATGCCGACAGCCTGAACTCTGTTTCTGCACCGGGCTTTCATTTTCTCGCCGATACATCGCACCAGGACCTGACGCCGGCCTTCCGTAGCAGCATACGAACCGTTGCGGACCTTGCATGCGACATCCTGATCACGGTTCATCCCGATCTGGCGAACATCTCCGACAAAATCAGCCGGCAACTCGCACACGCTTTCCCGAATCCGTTCGTCGACAAACAGGCATGTCGCAAATATGCAGGCGCGATGCAAGCAAGACTCGATGCGCGCATCACCGAGGAAAAATCCGCGGTGACGCACTGAGTGACCCGCAGCGCTAGTCCTGTTCTTGAAAACGGCGAATCAGGCGTCGCGCGCGCTTGTCGGGCCGCGACGGCGGCTTTGCCGTGTTTGAGCCCAGCAACCGGCGCTGTTCGCGCTGCAGCTCGCGTGCCAAACGGCTCGCCTGGGTTTCCTCGTACAAGGTCTGCGCAACGCTGGCGGGACCGCGCTTCTCGCTCAGACCACGGACATCGATCTCGAAGCGTTGCTCACCGATACTAACGTGCAGGCGATCGCCGACGTGCAACAGTTTCGCCGGCTTGCCCGCCAGATCGTTGACTGTAACCTTGCCGCCTTCGATGGCGTGTTTCGCCAACGCGCGCGTCTTGAAAAAACGCGCGGCCCACAGCCAGATATCGGCACGAACGGAATCCGCGCTCATCGCCAGCTCGAACAGAGGTTAATCGGCGGCAACCAGCAGCGCGTTCACACGTCGCACATAGGCTGCGGGGTCGTCGAGCGTTCCACCTTCGAGCAATTGCGCCTGATCCAGCAGCAGCAAGCCCAGGTCGTTCGCGCGTTCTGAATTGGTTTCGCTCTGCAACCGCTTGACCAGGACGTTATCCGGATTGATCTCCAGGATTGGCTTGGTCGCGGGCACATCGTGTCCCGCCTGCTTGAGCAGACGTTGCATGGCCAGGCCCATGTCATTTTCGTCAATGACCAGACATGATGGCGATTCGGTCAGACGCGCGCTGACGCGCACATCGCGTACGCGCTCGCCGAGAATATCCTTCAGCTTTTTCACCACGCCTTCCGCGGCTTTTTCCGCTTCCTTGCGCTTGCCGACATCGACACCGAGTTTGTCCAGCTCAAGATCACCCTTGGCAACATTGCGCAGCTTCTTGCCCGCATATTCCGTGAGGTAGGTGGCCATCCAGTCGTCAATGCGGTCGTACATCAGCAGCACTTCGACGCCGTGCGCTTTCAACGCTTCCAGTTGCGGGCTGCTCTTGGCTGCGGAGTAGCCGTCAGCGGTGAGGTAATAGATGACTTCCTGGTTCGCCGTCATGCGGCCGATGTAGTCGTCAAGCGCGACCGTCTGCGCCGGACCCGAATCGGATTTCGTCGAGGCAAAACGCAGCAGCTTGGCGATGCGTTCCTTGTTGGCGAAATCCTCGGCAACGCCTTCCTTGAACGTCGCGCCGAATTCCTTCCAGAACGTGGAAAATTTCTCGGGTTCGTCCTTCGCCAGCTTGTCGAGCAGATCGAGCACGCGACGCGTGCAAGCGCCGCGAAGTTTTTCCAGGTTGCGATTCTGCTGCAGGATTTCGCGACTGACGTTAAGCGGCAGGTCGTCTGAATCGACCACGCCACGCACAAAGCGCAGGTACGCCGGAAGCAATTGCTCCGCCGCGTCCATGATAAAGACGCGCTTGACGTAAAGTTTCAGCCCCTTGCGCTCGTCGCGGGCGCCCATGAGCATGTCGAATGGCGACTTCGACGGCAGGTACAGCAGCGAAGTGAAGTTCTGGTTGCCCTCGACACGGTTGTGCGTCCACGCCAGCGGGTCGTTGAAGTCGTGCGCGATGTGCTTGTAGAAATTCTGGTATTCCTCGTCCTTGAGCTCGCCCTTGGGCCGCGTCCACAGCGCCGACGCCTGATTGACGACTTCCCATTCGTCGGTGGCCTTGTCTTCTTCCTGCTTGGGCATGCGGATCGGGAAACCGATGTGATCGGAATAGCGCGCGACCAGGCTGCGTACCTGCCAGGGCTGCAGGAACTCGTCCTCATCGGTCTTCAGATGCAGGATCACCGCCGTACCGCGCGACGCATTTTCCACAGTTTCCAATGTGTACTCACCCGTACCGGCCGACTCCCAGCGCACACCCTCACCCGGTTCGGCGCCCGCCTTGCGCGTGACCAGGGTCACCTTGTCGGCGACAACGAAGGCCGAGTAGAAACCAACGCCGAACTGACCGATCAGGCTCGCATCGGCTTTTTGTTCCAGCGACATCGCTTCGAGGAATTTGCGCGTACCCGAACTGGCGATGGTGCCGATATTGGCAACTACTTCGTCGCGGCTCATGCCAATGCCGTTGTCGCGGATCGTTATCGTGCGTGCATCCTTGTCGACGCTGATGTCGATGCGCAGATCACCATCGCCGGACAACAGCTCCGGCTTGCCGATCGACTCGAAACGCAATTTGTCGCAGGCGTCAGACGCATTCGAGATCAACTCGCGCAGGAAAATCTCCTTGTGCGAATACAGCGAATGCGTGACCAGATGCAGCACCTGGGCAACTTCGGCTTCAAACTTGCGGGTTTCGGTAGCGGCAGTCATGAAAAGGATTCCAGAATTGAGGTGATGGCCAACGTGTAGTGGCGCCGGCTTTGATTTTCAAGCGCGTGGAGCATGCAGCACCATCTGGAACGGCGGCATTCGGCACACGGAGGTGCCGCGAATAGGCGGCTTCTTCGCCGATTCGACAAGCGTGAACCGGCTTTGCCGGGACCGCTTGATCGACAATCGCGGCAGGATGTTCGACTTGTCGATAATCCAGAAAAGACAAAGCGACCGTCGTTTCCGGCGGTCGCTTTGGACGAGGAGCACAGACGCGACTCGATGCTCCAAGACTTGTGTCTACGGCGCGACGGACGCGCCTGATATTGTTCAGTCTTTGCTGGCGTGCTTGCTCAGATCTTCCTGAATGCGCGCCTTCTTGCCTTCCAGCCCGCGCAGATAGTAGAGCTTGGCTCCACGCACCTTGCCGCGACGCTTGACCGAAACCGAGTCGATCGACGGGCTATGCGACTGAAATACTCGCTCAACGCCCGTACCATGCGAAATCTTGCGGACGGTGAAAGCGGAGTTCAGGCCCGCGTTTTTCTTCGCGATGCAGACGCCTTCATAGGCCTGCACGCGTTCGCGATTGCCTTCTTTCACCTTCACGTTGACGACGACCGTATCGCCCGGCCCGAAGTCGGGCAGTTTGCGGGTCATCTGTTGCGCTTCGAACTGTTGCAGAATATTCATGGCACTGCCTACTCGTGGTTTGAATTATACGCAGATGTTGAGCCGGATTTAGCCCCGGCCTCACGATTTTTTTGTATCTTCTTGAAATTCAAGCAGAAGTTTTTTGTCTTCTGCTTTTAGCTCAACTCCAATCAACAAGTCCGGACGACGCAACCAGGTGCGTCCCAGGGACTGTTTTCGACGCCAGCGCCGAATCGCCGCATGGTCTCCCGACATCAGCACCGCCGGGACCATACCCAGTTCGTGGGTTTCGGGCCGCGTGTAGTGCGGACAATCGAGCAGGCCATCGGTAAATGAATCCTGCTGCGCCGACTGCGCATCATTCAATGCGCCTTCCTGCAACCGTCCGATCGCATCGATCAACACTGCGGCCGCCAACTCGCCGCCGGATAAAACGTAGTCGCCGATGGAAATCTCCTCGTCGACTTCGCGCTCCAGCAGGCGTTCGTCCACGCCTTCGTAGCGTCCGCACAAGAGGATCACGCGATCCCGCTGCGCCAATTCCGCGACCCTGTCCTGCGTGAGCCGCACTCCCTGCGGACTCAGGTAAATCACTTTTGCCGCTCCGGCTGCCGCTGCCCGCGCTGCAGCCAGGGTGGCGCGCAGCGGGTCGATCAGCATCACCATGCCAGGCCCACCGCCGAACGGACGCTCGTCCACGCGGCGATAGTTATCGGTCGCAAAATCGCGCGGGTTCCAGGTTTCCACCTGCAACAAGTCGCGCTCCTGCGCCCTTCCGACCACACCGATTCCGGCGCAGCCTTGAACAAATTCCGGAAACAGCGTGACGACGTCAATGCGCATGGTTTCTTTTGCGTTCATCCTGAACGCGTTGTCACGAAGCGCCCATCAGTGGCCGCACTCTGCAACAAAAACTAGAAATCCGGATCCCAATCCACCGTGATCCGCCGCTTATCCAAATCCACCGCATGCACAAACTGGTTCAGCACGAATGGAATCAAACGTTCGCGCTCGCCATCACGCGCTACCAGCACGTCGTTCGCACCAGTGGCGAACAGATGGCTCACCCGACCCAACGTGGTGCCGTCGATCGCAACCACTTCCATGCCTTCCAGATCCGTCCAGTAGTACTCACCGCGTTTCGGTTCCGGCAATGCCGAGCGCGGAACACGAATTTCGGATCCGATGAAAGCAGCAGCCGCGTCGCGATCCGAAATGCCTGGCAGCGACGCAATCATACCCTTGCCCTGCTCACGCCCGTGCGCTCCGGAGATTTCCCTGCCCTCGTCGCCCTTGCTCAAATGCCAGGGCTGATAGGCGAAAATCCGCATGCGCGGCTCGGTATACGATTCCAGTTTTATCCAACCCTGGACGCCGGACAGACCGACAACCTTGCCTACTACCAGCAGTCCATCAGCAAGCACGTCTACAGACCAGTTCGCGAAAAGCGATCAGGCTGCCTTGGCTTGCTTGCCGGCTTCCTTCATCAGCCAGCGAACCTTGTCGGTCAACTGTGCGCCCTTGGCGACCCAAGACTTGACGCGTTCCGCATCCAGCTGCAAACGCACGTCTTTGCCTGAGGCGATCGGGTTGTAGAAACCCACGCGCTCGATATTGCGGCCATCGCGCGCTTTGCGCTGATCGGCGACGACGATGTGATAGAACGGACGCCCCTTGGCGCCGCCACGGGACAGGCGAATCTTGACCATTGTCTTTACTCGAGAATTAGCTGAGGATACTTGCGAATCGGCGAGGCAGGGCGAAAATCTGCCCAACAATCGCCTCGGCAGCCGCGCATTGTAGCTGGAACTGAAAAAAAATAAAGCCCTGCAATGACTTGTCAGCGCGTTATGGCGTCAGGCACGGCGCAATATCGCGCCATCGCGCGGTTTTCCTTGAGGCAAGCTGTTCAGGGGCGGCTTCAAGCGGGCGATCATCTCACTCTCGACCGAGAGGCGCTTGGACTTTGCAGCAACAGCACAGGCGAGCACATGCGTGGCTCCCAGAAGCACTGCCCATGGCCATTTCTCGTGGTTTGGAATGGAGTACTCGAAGCTCTCGCTGTGGCCAATGAATAAGGGGTTCCAGTCACCGTTCTTCAGACGCGCGGCAAACAGGAAGAGGCCGCCGACATCCGCCCAGCCGCTTGCGTACAGATGCGGGCTGAATTCATACATCGACCCGTCAATACTTTTCCAAATAGTACTCATCGCAGCCCCTGCAGCTGTCCTTGTCGATACCAAGACGGTGCGAAGGCCGTCGTAGTTGCAAGTAAATTGCGACGTATCTGAACGAATCCAGTGCCTTAGCGGCGATTTAACAAAAGGCTGGCGTTTTTCGGTCTTTTCGAGTACCGTGGTCGCACTGTGCTTGTTTGGGTCACCATGAATCGTGACCTGATGCAGTTGATCCAACGATCCGCTACGTCTGTCTGTTCACTTCACTAGCTCCCTACAACTCAGTCTTGGCCCGGAGGGTTCCGTGGTCGAGTAAATTCAAAATTTTCAGGAGATTAGAGATGTCAGAACGTCAGAACGGTACGGTTAAATGGTTCAACGATGCGAAAGGTTTTGGTTTCATCACGCCGGAAAGCGGCCCCGACCTGTTCGTGCATTTCCGCGCGATCCAGGGCAGCGGTTTCAAGACCCTGCAGGAAGGCCAGCGCGTGAGCTTCGTCGCCATTTCCGGCCAGAAGGGCATGCAGGCTGATCAGGTCCAGGCGATCTGATCCACCGCGCCACGTAGAACAAAAACCCCGGTCGGCAACGCCCGGGGTTTTTTTATGACCATGGATGGTCGGTACGCCGGCAATGCAGGAGCAATTGCCGGCGTGGGGCAATCGGAATGGTCGGTACGCCGGCAATGCCGGAGCAATTGCCGGCGTGGGGCAATCGGAACGGTCGGTACGCCGGCAATGCAGGAGCAATTTCCGGCGTAAGCAAACGAGATGACCGATACGCCGAACGCAGGAGCAAGGTTCCCGCAACTGCAACCGATCAGACCTCCCATCGATCACCGCATCGGCATCCCACCCGGCGGCATCCCTCCCCCTCCCATGCCCTTCATCGCCGCACCCATCTGTCGCATCAGGCCCTTCATTCCGCCGGATGCCATCTTCGACATCATTTTTTCCATCTGCATGTACTGCTTGAGCAGACGATTGACGTCGGCGGGCTGAGTGCCCGAACCGCGCGCGACGCGCGCGCGACGCGAGCCGTTGAGCAAATCCGGATGACGCCGCTCTTTCCTGGTCATCGAATTGATGATCGCGACCATGCGGTTCACTTCCTTGTCGTTGACCTTGGATTTCATCTGTTCGGACAAATTAGCCGCACCAGGCAGCTTCTCCATCAATGACGCCAGACCACCCATGCTCAGCATCTGCTGCAGCTGATCACGCATATCGTTCATGTCGAAGCGCTTGCCCTTCATCACCTTTTCGGCAAGCTTCTGCGCTTTTTCCTTGTCGACGTTCTGTTCGACCTGCTCGACCAGGGACAGCACATCGCCCATGCCGAGAATGCGCTGGGCGATACGGTCCGGGTGGAACGCATCCAGGCCCTCGGGTTTTTCGCTGACGCCGATGAACTTGATCGGGCGCCCGGTGATGTAGCGAACCGACAGCGCTGCGCCCCCGCGTGCGTCGCCGTCGGTCTTGGTGAGGATCACGCCGGTCAGCGGCAGCGCCTCGGAAAATGCCTTGGCCGTGTTTGCAGCGTCCTGGCCAGTCATCGCATCGACCACGAACAGCGTCTCGATCGGGTTCAACGCAGCATGCAGCGCCTTGATCTCATCCATCATCTGCCTATCGATGGCCAGGCGTCCGGCCGTATCGACCAGCAGGACGTCGGCAAAATTCTTGCGCGCCGCGTCGACTGCGGACTTGGCGATTGCTACCGGGTCCTGGTCGCCTGTGCTGGGATGAAAAAGCACATCGACCTGTTCAGCCAAAGTGCGCAATTGTTCGATCGCCGCAGGACGATAAACGTCGCAGCTCACAACCATCACTTTTTTGCGCTTTTTGCTTTTCAGGAAAAGCGCGAGTTTGGCGACAGTTGTGGTTTTCCCCGCGCCCTGCAGACCGGCCATCAAGACCACAGCCGGCGCCGGACAATTGAGGTTCAAATCGCTGTTCGCAGTTCCCATCAGCGCGGTCAACTCATCGCGCACGACTTTCACCAAGGCCTGGCCCGGGGTGAGGCTCTTGAGCACTTCCTGCCCGACGGCGCGCACCTGCACGCGCTGGATCAGCGCCTGCACGACCGGCAATGCGACGTCTGCTTCGAGCAGCGCGATACGCACCTCGCGCAGGGATTCGCGAATGTTGGCCTCGGTCAGGCGCGCGCGTCCGCGCAAGCGTTCGATGGTCGAGGATAGACGCTGGCTCAGTGACTCAAACATGACTTCCGACGGAGAATTTCAGGGGGCGCGAGTATAGCAGCGTGCTGTCGAGTTCTCCCCAGCCGGCGCCTATGCCACACTTGGCGCATGCCCATCGCACTGCCCACACTGGCCGCTGCAGCACTGTATCTGGCCTCCGCCATCGTCTTTGCGCAGCCCCTGCTCCACCGCCGCGCGCTGCCACGCGCGCTGGGCCTGGGACTGGCGACGCTTGCTGTCTTGATCCACGCAGAGATTCTCATCGGCATGCATCGTGGCGGCGTCGACCTGCATTTTTTTGCGGCACTCTCACTGGTAAGCGCTTGCATCGCTGCTCTGTGCCTGGTGGTCAATCTGGCACGCCCAGTGGCCACACTCGGAGTCGTCGTTTTCCCGCTTGCCGCCGTCATGCTGCTCGTCGACAGCTTCCTTGCGCCGGCCACGCAGGCGCTGCAGATCGAATGGCAGATCAAGCTGCACGTCATTTTTGCGCTGCTCGGATTCAGCCTGCTCAGCCTCGCCGCAATATTGGCGATCCTGCTCGCCCTGCAGGAGCATGCCTTGCGCAAGCGCAGATTCAACGGAATCGTTGGCGCGTTGCCTCCGCTTACCTTGACCGAGGCCCTGATGTTCCAGCTTATCGCTGCGGGTTTTGTGCTGCTCACGCTCACATTGCTGAGCGGCATCCTGTTTGTCGACAACCTGTTCGCCCAGCACCTGGTGCACAAGACTGTGCTGTCGATCGCCGCATGGATCGTTTTCGGCGCCCTGCTGTTCGGGCGCTGGCGCTATGGCTGGCGTGGGCGTCGCGCGGTGCGGCTGACCCTGGCGGGTATGGCCCTGCTGCTGCTGGCCTATTTCGGCAGCCGCTTCGTGCTTGAAGTCATTCTCAAGCGCGTCGCTTGATCGCAGCGCAGCAGCTGTGCAGAATCCCTTCCCATGAGCCCTGATCCCAAGCCTGACGAGCGCCGCCGCTTCCACCGCTTCCATTTTGAGGGAACGGTGAAGCTCTACTCGGACAAGGCGATGTGGGAGACCAAACTCGTCGACATCTCACTCAAGGGTGTGCTGATCGAGCATCCTGCCGGCTGGAACGGCAAGGTCGGCACCCGCTATCGCATGGACCTGCGCATCAACAACAGCGTGATCATCAGCATGGGTGTGACCACCGCACACATCATGCCGCACCTGATCGGGTTCCAGTGGCAGAAAATTGACCTGGACAGTTTCGCCCAGCTCAAGCGCCTCGTGGAATTGAATCTGGGCGATCCGGCGATTCTCAACCGCGAGCTTTCCGCGCTTGGGTGAGCCAATGCGCTTACGCGATGCGTTGAAGCGCATCGCGTGCGTTGGCGAACGCCCGAAGCAGGATGCGAAGGGCCGGGTTGCTTGGCGAGACCTGGATGGTCGAGCTTAGCAACCCCGTCCGCCTGCGCGGCAGGCGTTTGCTACACTATGGCATCCAACGCATCACTCAAGCGTTCAACGCCGACGATTTCCATTTCTCCGATTTTGGACTTTTTCGGCATATTCGCTTTCGGCACGATGGCTTTGAGAAAACCGTGGGTGGCGGCTTCTTTCAGGCGCTCTTCGCCGTTCGGCACCGGACGGATTTCTCCGGAAAGGCCAACCTCGCCGAACACCACTAGTTTTTCCGGCAGCGGCCGGTCACGGAAGCTCGATAGCACCGCCAGCAGCACTGGCAGATCAGCTGCAGTTTCCTGCACGCGAATGCCGCCGACGATATTGACGAAGACATCCTGATCGTAGACCGCGGCGCCACCATGACGATGCAACACAGCCAGCAGCATCGCCAGTCGATTCTGTTCCAGACCCAGCGCCACGCGGCGCGGATTGCCGAGCGAGGACTGATCCACCAGTGCCTGCACTTCGACCAACAGTGGTCGCGTGCCCTCGCGCGTCACCATCACTGCGCTGCCCGGTGTAGGGCCCGTGTGCACCGACAGAAAAATCGCCGAGGGGTTGGGCACTTCGCGCAAGCCGCGATCGGACATCGCGAACACGCCCAGTTCATTGACCGCGCCGAAGCGGTTCTTGAACGCGCGCAGCACGCGGAACCGGCTGCCAGATTCACCCTCGAAATACAGTACCGCATCGACCATGTGCTCGAGCACGCGCGGTCCGGCGATGCCGCCTTCCTTGGTTACATGTCCCACCAAAAAGACGCTGGTGCCCGCTTCCTTGGCGAAACGCACCAGGCGCGCCGCCGATTCGCGTACCTGGCTGACCGAACCCGGCGCAGCAGTCAGGGTTTCCGTCCAGATCGTCTGGATGGAATCAATAACGAGAACGCGTGGTGTATCTTTTTGTGCAATTTCCACAATGCGCTCGATGCAGGTTTCCGCCAGGCAGCGCAGCGGATCCAGCGGCAAGCCCAGGCGCTGCGCACGCGCCGCAATCTGTGCGATTGATTCTTCACCGCTTACGTACAGGCTTTTCAGACGATCGCCGAGCGCGCCAAGAACCTGCAGCAACAACGTGGACTTGCCGATGCCGGGATCGCCGCCGACCAGTACAACGGAACCGGCGACCAGGCCACCGCCAAGCACACGGTCCAGTTCACCAATACCGATGGTCGTACGCTCTTCGGCACTGGCCGCAACGTCGGTGAGCTGCACGATCTTCGCCTGCGCCACCGCGCCGGCATAACCACTTCGTTTCACGGCGCCCGGACTTGCCGGCGAGATGACGAACTCGCTCAGCGTGTTCCACGCCTCGCAAGCCTCGCACTGGCCTTGCCACTTTGTATACTCCGCGCCGCATTGATTGCAGACGTAGGCGGTCTTTGCTTTGGCCATGGTCAGCTTTCGTCCTCCACGAAGAGCACTCGCTTGGTCATGCCGCAGGTCAGATCGTAGGAAATCGTTCCGGCATGCGTTGCGATGTTCTCCACCGGCAATTCCCGGCCCCACAGAATGACGCGATCGCCGACACGGGCATCCGCTACGGTGCGCAGATCGATCGTGATCAAATCCATTGATACCCGCCCGACAATGCCGGCGCGCAGGCCATTCACCAGCACCGGCGTACCTGACGGCGCGCTGCGCGGGTAACCGTCGCCGTAGCCGATCGCGGCGACGCCGACGGGCATGTCTTCGGGGCATTCGTAGCTTGCGGCATAGCCAATGCGTTCGCCGCGCTTGATCCGATTCACAGCGATGAGCTTGGTGGACAACGTCATCGCAGGCTGCAGGTCCAGATCCGCGCCTGTCTTGCCTTCGATCACGGACAAGCCATACAAGATACCGCCAGCCCGCACCCACTGCGCGTTGGCGGCCGGCCAACCGAGCAAGGCTGCCGAGTTCGCCAGCGACTGCAATCCCGGCAACGTCACCGTGGCCGCGCCGAAACGCGCGATCTGTTGTGGGGTAAGGTCGCTCTGCAATTCATCGGACGCCGCGAAGTGCGTCATCAGCACGATGTCCGGGTCCACCCCAGCAAGCGCGCGCAGGCGTGCATGCACTTCGGCGGCGGCCTGCGGCGCAAAGCCGAGCCGATGCATGCCGGTGTCGATCTTCAGCCAAACGCGCAAAGGTCGCGTGCCACGATCGGCCGCAAGCCAGTCGATCTGCGTTTGGTGATGGATGACCGCATCCAGATCCAGGCGTCGCAATTCCGCCAGATCCGCAGGTTCGTCAGGCCCAGACAGCACGACGATGCGATTGGTTACCCCTGCCGCACGCAAGCGCAGACCATCGCCAATCGCGGCGACGCCGAATGCGTCTGCTTCGCGCAAGGCGCGCGCCACGCGTTCAAGGCCGTGGCCATAACCATCCGCCTTGACCACGGCCATGACCTTGGCGCCGCCCGCAAGTTCGCGAACGCGCGCGAGATTGCGTCGCAGCGCACCGAGGTGAATCGTCGCCAGGGTGGCGCGGCTCACTCGTAGCCTGCACCGTAGCTATCGGAGGCGGCGTTCTCGAACTTTGTGTACTGGCCGAGGAAGGTGAGATTGACCACGCCGATCGGACCGTTACGCTGCTTGCCGATGATGATCTCGGCCGTGCCCTTCTTCGGCGAATCCTTGTCGTAGACTTCGTCGCGGTAGATGAACAGGATGACGTCGGCGTCCTGCTCGATCGCGCCGGACTCGCGCAGGTCGCTCATCACCGGACGCTTGTCGGTGCGCTGTTCGAGCGAACGGTTGAGCTGCGACAGGGCAATCACGGGAATGTTGAGCTCCTTGGCCAGGGCCTTTAGTCCACGCGATATTTCTGAAATTTCCGTGGCGCGATTCTCCTTGTTTCCGGGCACCTGCATCAGCTGCAGGTAATCGATGACGATCAGGCCCAGATCGTGTTCGCGCTTCAGGCGGCGCGCACGCGCGCGCAGCTCGGCCGGCGACAACGCCGGCGTGTCGTCGATGAAAATCTTCGCGTCGGACAGAATCGTGATCGCGCTGGTCACGCGCGGCCATTCCTCTTCCTGGATGTCGCCGGTGCGCAGATGCTGCTGATTGATGCGGCCGAGCGAGGAAATGAGACGGAACGCCAGCTGCGACGAGGACATTTCCATCGAGAAGATCGCGACCGATTTCTTCGCTTTGATCGCAGCGTATTCAGCCATATTCACGGCCAACGCGGTCTTGCCCATTGAAGGGCGAGCGGCAACGATGATGAGATCCGACGGCTGCAATCCAGCGGTCATTTCGTCCAGATCAGTGAAACCGGTCGCCAGTCCCGTCACCGAGCCCTTGCTTTCGTAGCGCTGGTGCAGGATCTGAAACGCTTCCTTGACCGCCGTGCGCATCTGCACGAAACCTTTCTTGCCGCGTGCGCCGGACTCGGCGATGTGAAATACCTTTTGTTCGGCCGTTTCCAGGATTTCCTGCGAACTGCGCCCTTCCGGCTGAAAACCATCGCCGACAATCTGGGTCCCGGCATCGATCAGTTGGCGCAGGATCGATTTTTCGCGCACGATTTCCGCGTAGGCGACGATATTCGCGGCGCTCGGCGTGGAATTCGCAAGCTGGATCACGTAACTGGAGCCGCCGACCATCTCGGCCAGTCCCTGCGAGTCGAACCACTCGCCAAGAGTGACCGCATCGCAGGGCATGTTCTTGTTGGACAAGTCGCCGATCGCACGATAGATCAGGCGGTGGTCCTTGCGGTAGAAATCGTCCTCGGACAACTTGTCGGCGATGCGCTCCCACGCGCGTTCGTCGAGCATCAATCCGCCGAGCACAGCTTGTTCAGCATCGATGGAGTGCGGCGGTACGCGTAGCGCATCAACGCGCGAAGAAAAAATTCGGTCAGCAGTGACGGCCATAGGTTCCCAGAGCTAAGCGCCAGTCGCGATTATCGGCCGCATCACCCATGCGCGCCGCCAGTCGCCCATGCTACACAGTCGCGTCTCAAATTCCGATACAACAAGTCTGTGGATAAGCTGTGAGGCGACGAGCGGTCGACTGGATCGATCGGCGCATGCACAAAACGCAACGGGCGCCCTGCGGCGCAGAAACCTTGAAAACGCAACGGGCGCCCTGCGACGCAGAAACCTTGAAAACGCAACGGGCGCCTTGCGGCGCCCGTCGGAAACTGGTTACTGCAAGCCGCGATTAGTCTTCGGCAGCGACAATCACCTTCACCGTGGTGTGAATGTCAGCGTGCAAATGCACGTGCACATCGAACTCGCCGGTGTGGCGCAGCGGGCCTTCGCCCATGACGACTTCGCTCTTTTCCAGCGGATGGCCGGCGGCGCTGAACGCGTCGGCGATATCGCGCGGACCAACCGAGCCGAACAACTTACCTTCGGTGCTGGCGTTGGCCTTGATGGTGACGCTGACGCCTTCCAGTGCGGCCTTGCGCGTTTCCGCACCCGACAACACCTGATTCGCCTTCGCTTCGTATTCGGCACGGCGTTTTTCGAAGTCGGCCAGGCTCGCTTCCGACGCTCGCATGGCCTTGCCCTGCGGCACGAGGAAATTGCGGCCGTAGCCCGGCTTGACCTTGACCTTGTCGCCGAGGCCGCCAAGGTTTTTCACTTTCTGTAAAAGAATCAGTTCCACGATGTTCTCCAATTCGTTAGCGCCACGGCTTCTTGGTGAAGGCCGGCGGCGCAGCGGATCGCTGTCCGAATGATTGAGGTCTTCTCTCGCGCGATGACACCCGAGAGCGTTACTTCACTATCAGTGGCTGTCGCAGTACGGAAGCAAGGCGAGAAAACGTGCGCGCTGGATCGCCTGGGTCAACTGGCGCTGATAGCGCGCCTTGGTCCCGGTGATACGGCTCGGCACGATCTTGCCGGTTTCAGTGATGTACTGGCGCAACGTGTTCAGATCTTTGTAGTCGATCTCGGTGGCGCCTTCGGCGGTGAAGCGACAGAACTTCTTGCGGCGGAAAAATTTTGACATTGTGTTCTCCGAATTCTGGGTAGTCTGGGCTTAGGCGTCGCGCGGCGGACGCGGCGAGCGTTCACGACGCGGTTCGTCGTCTTCGCCGAAGCCGAAGCCATCCTCATCACGACGGCGGCCGCTGCTCTTCTCATCCTTGGTCTTGAGGATGAAGGACTGATCGGTCACCGCGGCTTCGCGGACGATGATCAGATGGCGCAGCACGGCGTCGTTAAAACGGAACCCGGTTTCCAGTTCCTTGAGCACGCCCTGGCCGCACTCGATGTTCATCATCACGTAGTGGGCTTTGGCCAGATTGTTGATCGGGTATGCCACCTGACGGCGGCCCCAATCTTCCAGACGGTGAATTTTGCCCTTGTCTGCTTCGATCAGCGACTTGTAGCGCTCGATCATCGCGGGCACTTGCTCGCTCTGGTCAGGGTGGACCAGAAACACGACTTCATAGTGACGCATGGTGGCTCCTTGTGGATACCGCAGCGGGCAATTCCGCAGCGATAGCCTCCCGCGGCGCGGTGAGGCAAGACCCT
>JBBRTT010000058.1:0-19271 GCA_038244165.1 Lysobacterales bacterium
CGACGATCTGGGCAAGGGCCGGGAAGGCATGACTTCGCCGATCATCAAGTTCCTCGACGATCGCGCACTGCAGGGTGTGCTTGAGGCGACAGGGGCGCAAACTGGCGACGTGATTTTCTTCGGCGCCGGCCCGTACAAGACGGTCAGCGATTTCATGGGCGCGCTGCGCCTGAAGATCGGACGCGACAATGGGTTTGTTGAAAACGCGTGGAAGCCGCTGTGGGTCACTGACTTCCCGATGTTCGAATACGATCACGAGGCCAAGCGCCACGTCGCCCTGCACCATCCCTTCACCGCACCCAAAGTCGACGACATTGCCGATCTGCGCGCGAACTCGACGACCGCTGTCTCGCGCGGCTATGACATGGTGCTCAATGGCAACGAGATTGGTGGCGGTTCCATCCGTATCCATCGCCCGGAGATGCAGAGCGCGGTGTTCGACCTTTTGGGCATCGGTGCCGACGAGGCGCAGGCCAAGTTCGGCTTCCTCCTCGATGCGCTGAAGTACGGCGCGCCGCCCCACGGCGGCATCGCGTTCGGCATCGACCGCATCGCGGCGTTGATGGCCGGCACCGAATCGATTCGCGACGTGATTGCGTTTCCGAAAACCGCCAGCGCGCAGGACCTGATGACCTCGGCACCGTCACCTGTGCCGGAAGCGCAGTTGCAGGAGCTGCACGTGCGCGTAGTGAAGCCGGTGAAAGGCGCGTAAGTCGGAACGTGAACGAACACGTCATTCTCCTGCACGGTCTGTGGATGCGCGGCTTCACCCTGGCGATGCTGCGGCGTCGGCTGGAGCGAGAGGGATACCGGGTTGAACTGTTTGAATATGCCAGCGTGATGAGCGGCCCGGATGTCGGCGTCGAACGTCTGCTGAAACGGACACAGGTGCTGAAAAGTGAAAAAATCCACTTTGTCGGGCATAGCCTGGGTGGCTTGATCGCGCTGCAGGCGCTGCAGCGCGCGCCCGCTCTGACCGACGGTCACGTCGTGTGCCTGGGTTCGCCGTTGCGCGGCAGCGCCGTCGCACGCGGCGTGGCGCGACTGCCCGGTGGATCGTTCGTGATCGGAAAAAACCTGGAAGTGCTGCGCCACGGCTTCGAGCGCTGGGAAGGAGCGCAGCCGGTCGGCTCGATTGCGGGGCGCATGCCGTTGGGCCTGGGCATTGCCGTCGGATCGCTTGCATCGCCGCATGACGGCACGGTCGCCGTGGCCGAGACCGAACTGCCCGGATTGACCGATCATTGCGTCGTCCCGGCAACGCATACCGGTCTGCTGTTTTCCGAACAGGCCGCGGCGCAGGCGATTGCCTTCCTGCGCGGCGCTCGTTTTGCACGCAATCCATGACCCAGGCCATTGCGACCAGCGTGCTAGAATTCCGCCGATTGCTTCGTGCTCGGGTGGACGTGAAGGACTCATGACGGCGCAGAAGCCATCGACAGTTGCCGCCTCTGGTTCCACGCGTATCCTCGGCATCGATCCGGGCTCGCAGCGGACCGGCGTCGGCGTGATCGACGCGGATGCGACAGGGACCATGCGCCACGTGTTTCATGCCGCCGTGAAGCTGCTCGACAACGAGACGTTTCCATTGCGTCTGAAACAGATTTTCGACGAACTGTGCGCCTTGATCGACGAGCATCGGCCCGACGAGGTGGCGATCGAAAAGGTGTTCATGGCACGCAATCCGGATTCGGCCCTAAAGCTAGGCCAGGCGCGCGGCGCGGCGATCTGCGCGGCGGTGCACAAGGGCCTGACCGTGACCGAATACGCGCCGAAGGAAATCAAGCAGGCCGTGGTCGGCAGCGGCGGCGCAGACAAGGCCCAGATCCAGCACATGGTCGGTGTACTTTTGAACATTTCGCAAAAGTTGCAGGCCGATGCCGCAGATGCTCTTGCAGTTGCGCTCACACACGCGCACACGCGAGCCAGTATCCAACGACTGGGGATTCCGCGCACGGCGTGGAGACGGCGCAGATGATCGGTCGTCTCAAGGGCATTCTCGCTTCCAAACAGCCGCCGTGGCTGATCGTCGATGTCGCCGGCGTCGGCTACGAGTTGCAGGCGCCGATGTCCACGGTATTCGATCTGCCGGAGACCGGGCGCGAAGTCGTGCTGTTCACGCACTATGCGGCGAAGGAAGACACGGTTGCCTTGTACGGTTTTCTGCGCGAAAGCGAACGTACGCTTTTTCGCACTTTGCAAAAAGTCACCGGCATCGGCGCAAAAATTGCGCTGGCGGTATTGTCCGGCACATCGGTCGACGAGTTCGCGCGCCTGGTCCAGACCAGCGATATCGCCGCACTCACGCGCATTCCCGGCATCGGCAAGAAGACTGCCGAGCGCATCATCGTCGAACTGCGCGACCGGGTCGACGGGATGGCACTTAACGCCCCGGGATTCGGCGGCGGCGCGGTACCACGCGATCCGGTCAGTGAAGCGACCGTCGCGCTGCAACAGTTGGGCTACAAACCAGTAGAAGTGGCGCGCCTGGTCAAGGAAAGCGCGCAACCGGACGATACCGCCGAAGCGATTATTCGCAAAGCGTTGACGCTGGCTCTGCGATAAGGAAAGCAAGATGAGCGAAGCGATAAATTCCGCAGCGCCGCAGAGCCGGCGCGTTTTTTCCGGACTGGCGCTCGGCGCGCTGGGTGTCGTGTACGGCGATATCGGCACCAGTCCGTTGTATACATTGCAGCAAACCTTCGGCGAACACGGCATAGCGCCGACGCCGGAAAATGTTCTGGGTGTGCTATCGCTGGTTTTCTGGTCGCTGGTGCTGGTCGTGGCGGTGAAATATGCCGGCTTCATCATGCGCGCCGACAACAAGGGCGAAGGCGGCATCATGGCATTGAGCGCGCTGGCGCAGCGCACGATGCGCGACAATCCGCGCGCGCGCTGGGTGATCATGATTCTGGGCTTGTTCGGCGCGTCGTTGTTTTTCGGCGATGGCGTGATCACCCCGGCGATCTCGGTGTTGTCCGCGGTTGAGGGTCTGGGCGTTGCGGCTCCGCGACTTGCGCACTGGATGGTGCCGCTGGCGGCGGTCGTCATCATGATCCTGTTCTATTTTCAGAGCCACGGCACCGGACGTGTAGGTGCAGTATTCGGCCCGATAATGGTGGTGTGGTTTCTGAGCCTTGTCGTGTTTGGCCTGATCCACGTGGTGCAGCACCCGCAGGTGATGGCCGCACTGTCGCCGTACTACGCCATCAGTTTTTTCACCAGCAATGGCTGGGGCGCCTTTTTTTCGCTGGGTTCGGTCGTGCTGTGTATTACCGGTGCCGAAGCCCTGTATGCCGACATGGGGCACTTCGGCAAGAACCCGATTCGCGCGACGTGGTTCAGTTTTGTATTGCCGGCGCTGGTCATCAATTATTTCGGCCAGGGTGCGCTGCTGCTCGCCAATCCCGCCGCAGCTAAGAATCCGTTCTATCTGCTGATGCCGGATTTCATGGTACTGCCGATGACCGCATTGGCAACGGTCGCGGCGGTGATCGCGTCGCAGGCGGTGATCTCCGGTGCGTTTTCGGTAATGCGCGAAGCGATCCAGCTGGGTTACCTGCCGCGCATGGAGGTGCGTCACACGTCGGAGCAAACGATGGGGCAGATCTATCTGCCGTGGCTCAATCGCCTGCTGCTGGTGCTGACGCTGGCCGTCGTGCTCGGCTTCCGCTCGTCGACGAATCTGGCAGCCGCGTACGGCATTGCCGTGGTCGGAACAATGACCATCGATTCGATCCTTGTGATGTTCGTGTTCCGCAAACTCTGGCATTGGAGCTGGTTTCGGGTCGGCGCTGTGGGTGGACTATTCCTGCTGGTCGACGCCGCCTATTTGGGCGGCAATGCCGACAAGGTCGAGCACGGCGGCTGGCTGCCGCTGGTCCTTGGACTCATTGCCTTCACCGTCATGAGCACGTGGCGGCGCGGGCGTGAGCTGGTGTTGCGCGAACTCAAGCAAAGCGGCCTGGCGCTGGAACCTTTCATCGCCAGCGTCACTTCGCACCCGCCGCTGCGCGTGCCGGGCACGGCCATATTCCTCACCGCCAACGCCAACGCCGTACCGAATGCGCTTCTGCACAACCTCAAGCACAACAAAGTGCTGCACGAACGCAACGTGCTGCTGACCGTGGAAACACTCGAGGTGCCGATCGCCGAATACGGCGAGCGCACTGAAATCACCGCGTTGGGCCACGAATTTTTCCGCCTGGTCATCCGTTTCGGCTTCGCCGAAGATCCGGATATTCCGGCGGCGATGGAGCGTTGCGAAGCCAAGGGCATGGACTTCGACATGATGGATACGACTTTCTTCATCAGCCGCGAGACCGTGGTCGCTACCGACCGCCCGGGCATGCCGTTGTGGCGCGACAAACTGTTTGCGTTCCTCTCGCGCAATGCCAGTTCCGCAACCGCGTTTTTCCGCATTCCCGGCAACCGCCTGATCGAGCTGGGAACACAGGTGGAGATATAGGGTGCGACGACTGGTTGTACTATTGCGCGCATGAACGATGCCCGCGTCATCTCCTCAAATGCCAGTCGCGAAGACGACATCGTCGATGCTTCGATCCGACCTTCGCGGCTCGCGGACTATCTGGGTCAGCAAGCGGTCAAGGAACAGCTCGGCATCTACATCGAGGCCGCCAGGCGACGTGGCGAGGCGCTTGACCATGTGCTCATCTTCGGCCCGCCGGGTCTGGGCAAGACTACGCTGTCGCATGTCATCGCCAACGAGCTCGGGGTCAATCTGCGTTCGACCTCGGGGCCGGTCATCGAACGCGCCGGCGATCTGGCCGCGCTGCTGACCAATCTGCAGCCGCGCGACGTGTTGTTCGTCGATGAAATTCACCGGCTGTCGCCTGTCGTCGAGGAGATCCTGTATCCGGCGATGGAAGATTGCCAGATCGACATCATGATCGGCGAGGGCCCCGCGGCGCGTTCGATCAAGCTGGATCTGCCGCCATTCACCCTGATCGGTGCAACGACGCGCGCTGGACTTCTGACCGGACCCCTGCGCGACCGCTTTGGAATTACCCAGCGTCTGGAATTTTATACTCCCGACGAACTGGCCGCGATCGTTCGGCGCTCGGCGCGGATCATGAATATCGCCTGTGCCGACGATGGCGCGAACGAAATCGCGCGGCGTGCCCGCGGCACGCCACGCATCGCCAACCGGCTGCTTCGGCGCGTGCGCGACTATGCCCAGGTAAAGGCCGACGGGTCGATTACGCGGCCCGTAGCCATCGCGGCTATGAAGATGCTTGCAGTCGACGACGAAGGTTTCGATACGCTCGACCGGCGCCTGCTCAGTACGATCATCGATCATTTCGACGGCGGCCCGGTCGGCGTGGAATCCCTCGCTGCCGCGCTGTCCGAAGAGCGCGGCACGATCGAGGATGTGCTCGAACCCTTCCTCATCCAGCAGGGCTTTCTGATGCGCACCGCGCGTGGGCGCATGGTCACCGGCAAGGCCTATCGGCATCTCGGGTTGAAAGCGCCGAAGCGTGCGGAAAACGTAGTCGAGGATCTGTTCGACGAGGCAGGAGCAAGCCAGCGTGCCACCTGACACGCCTGCGGTGTTTACCTGGCCGCTGCGCGTGTATTGGGAAGATACCGATGCCGGCGGCGTGGTCTATCACGCCAGCTACCTGCGCTTTCTGGAGCGTGCGCGCAGCGAGTGGTTACGCGCCAACGGCATCGCCCAGCAGAAGCTGCGCGAGGAGCATGAGGTGATGTTCGTGGTACGCGACCTGGCGATCGAGTTTCTCGCATCGGCGCGCCTGGATGATGAACTGGACGTAACCATCGATGAGTTCGAGCGGCGCTCGGCGTCGATCCGCTTTGTACAATGTATACTCCGCCCGGCAGATGGCGCGACCCTGGTTACCGCGCGCGTGCGTGCAGCGTGCATCGACGCGACCAGCTATCGTCCCTGCCGTATTCCTGATCACCTGTTTTCGGAGAAGGCATGAACGGCGGTATCAATGTTTTGCAACTGGTGCTCGACTCGACCCTGTTCGTCAAGATCGTCATCCTTATCCTGCTGGTGTTCTCATTCCTGTCGTGGGTGATCATCTTCCGCAAGATGACGATCCTCAATCGCGCAATGAAGGGCGCCGACGATTTCGAGGAACGCTTCTGGTCCGGCGCTGATCTGGCTGGATTGTTTCGCGAAGTGACCTCCAGCGGCGACCATGTCACCGGCATCGAGAGTATTTTCGAGGCAGGCTTTCGCGAATTCGCGCGCCTGCGCCAGCGCCGGCAAATGGACCAGCGCACGATCCTGGAAGGCGCCCAGCGCGGCATGCGCGTGGCGCTGACGCGTGAGCTGGACCGGCTGGAGCAGAATCTTGAGTTCCTCGCCAATGTCGGCTCGATCAGTCCCTATGTCGGCCTGCTCGGTACCGTGGCCGGCATCATGGTCGCCTTCGTCGGCCTGGCCAACGTCAAGGAAGCAACGATCGCGATGGTGGCGCCGGGCATTTCCGAAGCGCTGATCGCGACCGCGATGGGCCTGATCGCCGCAATTCCGGCGGTCTGGGCCTACAACCGCTACTCGACGAAGGTCGAACGCATCGTCACCCGCTACGACACTTTCGTCGAGGAATTCTCTTCCATCCTGCAGCGCCAGGCGCACCTGGACGATACGCCGTGACGCGTGCTTGGCACCCGAGCGTCGACGTGACTAACCCTTGGTTCAAGTCTCCAGCGTTAGAGTTCTGACCATGCAAGTCACCGGACGCATCCGCAAGAAACGCAAGCTCAAGGCCGAGATCAACGTCGTGCCGTACATCGACGTGATGCTAGTGCTGCTGATCATCTTTATGGTGACCGCGCCGCTGCTGAATCTGGGCGTGGATATCCAGTTGCCGCAATCGACCGCGAAAGCGGTGCAGGCGGACAAGGAACCGATCGTCGTCACCGTCGACAAAGACGGCGCCTACTTTCTGACTCTTGGCGCCGCGCCGCGCGAAGCGATCGACTCCGATACCCTGGTCAAGAAAGTTTCAGCTTTCCTGCGGCAGAATCCACAGGTGCCCGTGCTGATCGGCGGAGATGATCGCGTCGACTACGGCAAGATTTACCAGGTGATGGTGCTGTTGCAACAGTCGGGCGTGCCCAAGGTTGGCTTGATGAGCCAGCCGGTGGAGCAGCCGCGGCATTGAATGCAAATGATTGAACATCCTGTCCAACATTTGCACGCCGGGTCCGGTACACGCCCGGACCCGGCTACGCCGCACCAGCGTTTCCGCTGGCACGGCGGGCAGCCCCTCCGTGGGCTGCTTGCTGGTAGGTCGGTTAAGTAGATGGAAAGTTTCCGCGACAAGGCGCGTGCATGTTTTTGGGCCTTGATGGTGCATCTGGGCGTTGTGGCGATGCTGTTGGTTAGCTTGTTGTGGACCGCAGCGGCGCGGCCGATCAGCCTGCCGGGGCCGATCATCGAGGCCGAACTGGTCGGGATCAGCGCCGCGCCAAAACCACGGACAACGGCAAAGCCGAAGCCGGCCCCGCCAAAACCGGCAGAAACACCGCCGGAACCGGCGAAGCCGCCGGAGTCAAAACCGACGCCGCCGAGCCAGCCGCAGCGCAACGACCAGACCGACCGCGAGAAAATCGCGGAGATGGCGCAGCAAAAAGCCGACCAGGCCCAGCGCGCCGAAGAAGAACGCAAGCGCCAGGAACAGATTCTTCTGGAACAGCAGCAGCGCGACGAACGCGAACGGCAGAAGCAGCTCGAGGAAGTGAAACGCGAGCGCGAAACCGCGGCGAAGCAAGTGAAGTTGGCGAAAGAAAAGTTGGAGCAAATGCAGGATTTGCAAAAACCTAAACCAATTCATCCGACGACGCAGCCAGTGCCGGAAGCGGCTGAGGCGAAGACGGGAACCAATGGCCAGGACGACAGTCTGCAGGCGCAGTACTATGCAGCGATCCAGAACGCCGTGACCAATAGCTGGTTACGGCCGGACAACACGCTTGCGGGCGTGCGCTGCATGTTGCGGATTGTGCAGATTCCTGGCGGCGACGTGATCGGCGTGGAAATCGGCAATCCCTGCAACGCCGATCCGATGACACGCAACTCGATCGAACAGGCAGTCAAGCGCGCGGCGCCACTGCCGTTCAAGGGTTACGAAAAAGAGTTTCGACGCGAAATCAACCTCAACTTCAGCTACGACGGATAAAAGGCAATCACGCTATGCGCACCAAGATCATCGCGAAATTCGTAGCCGCACTAACGCTGACGCTGCTTGCCGGCGTCGTGTCCGCGCAGGGATTGCGCAGCGACGTCCCCACCATCGACATCAAGAACGGCACGGCGACAGCCACGCCGATTGCGGTCGTACCGTTCGCCTTCGAAGGCGCCGGCTTGCCGCCGGAGACCGACGTCGCTGACGTGATCCGCAACGACATGAACCGCTGCGGCCAGTTCCGCGCGCTGGCCAAACCCGACATCATCGAGTTCCCGACGCGCGGCGGCGAAATCAAGTTCCCGACATGGAACATGCTCAAGCAGGCCTACATCGTCGTCGGGCGGCAGATCGAGAGCCCCAGTGGCGATATCCGCGTCGAATTCGAACTGTTCGACGTGGCCAAGCAGCAGCAGTTGCTCGGCCTGGCAATTACCGGCCAACGCACCGGGTTGCGCGACGTGGCCCATCAGATCGCCGATCTGGTCTACGAAAAAGTCACCGGCGTGCGTGGCGCGTTCTGGACTCGCGTGGCCTACATCACCTCGACGGGCCTGGGCAACAACATCCAGTACGCGTTGATGGTCGCTGATTCCGATGGCGTCAATCCGCAGACCGTGGTCCATTCGCACGAACCTCTGCTCTCACCCGCATGGTCGCCGGACAGCCGCAAGCTCGCCTATAATTCTTACGAACGCGGCAACTCCTCGATCTATATTCAGGAAATCGCCACCGGTTCGCGCGAAGTGTTGTCTGCCAACAAGGGCATCAACGGCGCCCCCGCGTTTTCGCCGGACGGCAACCGCCTGGCTCTGACCCTGTCATACGGGGGTAATCCGGATATCTACATCATGGATCTGGCCGGGCGTCATACCAGCCAGATCACCAAGCATTTCGCCATCGATACGGAAGCGACCTGGATGCCGGATGGGCAGAGCCTCGTATTCACCTCGGACCGTTCCGGCAAGCCGCAGATTTACCTGGCGACTGCCGGCGGAGGCGATCCCACCCGGATTACTTTCCAGGGCGAATACAACGCCAGCCCCTCGGTTTCCTACGACGGCAAGCGCATTGCTATGGTGCAAGGCAGCGGAAATGTGTATCGTATTGCGGTTTTGGATCGAACGACGGGCGAATCCAAGGCAATTTCACCCGGAAATCTGGATGAACACCCCAGTTTCGCCCCGAATGGAAGCATGATCCTGTATGCCGCAACGGAAGGAACACGCGGCGTCCTTTACGCTGTGTCGGCCGATGGTCGGGTGCGTCAGCGCCTGGTACTGGCCGACGGTGATGTGCGTGAGGTGGCGTGGTCGCCTTATCGTCAGCGCGGACAATAGAATCCGCCGCAGAAGCGGCGGTCGAACCGATATTACTTACAAACGAGCATGAGGCCCAATAACTATGAAACTCCCGATTAGAGTGATTTTGACCGCCGCCCTGGCGAGTGCCACCCTGGTAGCCTGTTCCGGCACCAAGACCAAGCCGCAGCCGCCCGTCGATAACGGCAACGGCAATAACTCGACTACCGTCGTGGACCATGGCGGCAAGTACACAGTCGACAGCTTGGACAGCGATTCCTGCCTGCGTCAGCGCGTGGTGTATTTCGATCTGGATCGCAGCGAAATCCGTCCTGAATTCCAGGCCGCCGTCGCTTGCCACGCTTCCTACCTGCGCCAGTTCCCGGGCGCGCGCGTGACCCTGGAAGGCAACGCCGACGAACGTGGCAGCCGCGAATACAACCTGGGCCTCGGTGAACGCCGCGGCAACGCCGTATCCAGCGCGGTCGGTTCGGCCGGTGCGTCGTCGAGCCAGCTCAACGTCGTCAGCTACGGCGAAGAGCGTCCGGTTTGCAAAGATCACAGCGAAGGTTGCTGGCAGAAGAATCGCCGCGTCGAAATCGTCTACACGGCGAAACAGTAAATCGGTCGAGCGCGGAACAACCACGCGATGCGCCAAACGCATCGCGTGCGACGCCAAGGTGAGACAGGATGTCGTGAGACAGGATGTCGTGAGACACGATGTCGTTAGACACGATGTCGTTAGACCGGATGTCGATCGTCAAGCACAATACGGAATGTTGTTCTTTGAAGGCACCACCTATGTCAGCAAACTCGATGTCAGCACACTCGATTCGATCCATCTGCGCGGCGGCCTTGCTGGCCGCCGTTGCTTTTTGCGCGCCCGCACAGGCGCAGCGGCTGAGCCTCGCAGAACGTGTAGCCAAGCTTGAGCAGGACGCGCAGGCTCACGGCGGAGCCCAGGCGAACATAGATCTAGTCAACCAGATCAATGCACTGCAATCCCAGGTGCAGACGCTGCAGGGTCAGGTCGAGGAGTTGCGTCACCAGCTGGATGAAATGAAGAGTCGCAGCAAGGATCAATACATCGATCTGGATTCGCGCATCGGCCGTCTGGAAGGCCGCGGTACCTCAGGTCCGGCAGGTGCAGCGCCGACAGCCAGCGCAAACAACAATGGGCAATTACAGGACATTCCTCTGGGTGCGCCCAGCAGTGCGCCGCCGCCATCGGCGAATGCGCCTATCGACACCGCTCCGCCGAACGATTCCGCGCCGCCACCTGCGGCCAATCCGGCGGACGAGAAGACCGCCTACGATCAGGCGTTCAATGCCCTCAAGGATGGACGCTACGCTGAATCCGCGCGCCGTTTTCAGGTCTTCATTGATCAGTACCCACGCAGCGAACTGACCCCGAACGCCTATTACTGGCTCGGCGAGTCGTACTACGTCACCCAGAATTATCCGATTTCATTGAACACGTTCCAGAAGCTGCTCGCCCAATATCCCAGCAGCCAGAAAGCCCCTGATGCGTGGCTCAAGGTCGGTTACTGCCAGTACGAGATGAAGCAGTGGGACCAGGCCGAGGCCACCTTGAACCAGGTGTTGCAGAAGTATCCCAACACCACGGTCGCCAATCTCGCCCAGGGCCGCTTGCGTGCGCTCAAACTTGAAGGGCGGCACTAGACTGCTGCCGCTTGCGGTGCGCCCCATGACCGGCGCTGTGGAATCCATCGACGAATCACCCGCGCAGCACGCGCGGCGCCTGCGCATCAGCGAGATTTTTCACTCGCTGCAGGGCGAGGCACGCGACGTCGGCCGACCGACCGTGTTCGTGCGCCTGACCGGCTGTCCGTTGCGCTGCGTCTGGTGCGACACCGAGTACGCTTTCCACGGCGGGCAGTGGCGCGAAATCGATGACATTGTGCAGGAAGTCGCAAAGTATCAGACGCGGCATGTCTGTGTGACCGGCGGCGAACCGCTGGCGCAGAAGCGCTGCCTGGATCTGCTCGTGAGTCTTTGCGACGGCGGTTTCGCCGTATCGCTGGAAACTTCAGGTGCCTTGGAGATCGCCGACGTCGACCCACGCGTGAGCCGGGTAGTGGATTTGAAAGCACCGGGTTCCGGTGAGTGTGCGCGGAATCTGTGGAGCAATCTGGCCGCGCTCACGCCAATCGATCAGGTCAAGTTTGTGCTCGCCAATCGCGCCGACTACGACTGGGCCTGCGCTGTGCTGAAGGAACATGCCATCGCGCAACGTTGCGAAATTTTGTTCTCGCCGGTGTTCGGCAAGTTGGCGCCGCGCGACCTGGCCGAATGGATACTCGCGGATCGGTTAGGCGTGCGCATGCAGGTGCAGTTGCACAAATTCCTCTGGGGCGAGGCGCCAGGGCACTAAGGACTCATGATAAGCAAACGTGCGGTAGTACTCGTCTCTGGCGGCATGGATTCTGCCGTCACGCTGGCGCTCGCGCGCGAGCAGGGATTGACCTGCTATGCGCTCAGCGTGGCCTATGGGCAACGCCACGTTTCCGAGCTGGCGGCGGCGGAGCGGGTCGCGCGGGAGCTGGGCGCGGCGGAGTATAAAATTGTACAAGTGGATTTACGCAGCATTGGCGGTTCAGCGCTCACCGCCGATATCGCCGTGCCCGAGCAGGGCGGTGCGGGCATCCCGGTAACGTATGTGCCGGCGCGCAACACGATCATGCTTGCGATCGGGCTTGGTTGGGCCGAAGTTCTGGGAGCGAACGCCATTTTCTGCGGCGTCAATGCAGTGGACTATTCCGGCTATCCGGATTGCCGTCCGGATTTCGTCGCCGCGTTCGAACGTCTGGCGAATCTGGCGACCAAGGCTGGTGTGGAAGGCCCCGGGATACATGTGCATGCGCCGCTGATCCGGCTGAGCAAGGCAGAAATCGTGCGCGAAGGCCAGCGCCTCGGCGTCGATTTCGCCATCACCGTTTCCTGCTATCAGGCCGACGCCGACGGCCGTGCCTGCGGCCATTGCGATGCCTGCCGGCTGCGAGCGCAGGGGTTTGCCGAGGCGAGCGTGCCGGATCCGACGCGTTATGTTTGATCTAGCACGCGTTTTGACAAGCCATGGGTTGCCGATTCTGGCCGCTGCGCCTAAACTGCGCGACCCGCATCGCGCTCGCATGCGCGGATTCCGCAACACGTCTTCGGGCCGTTAGCTCAGTTGGTAGAGCAGCGGACTTTTAATCCGTTGGTCGCTGGTTCGAATCCAGCACGGCCCACCAACTTCACTTCCGCAGCCATCCATCCCTGTCCAGTGTGACCCTCGAAAACGGCATAAACCCTAGGTTTACTGTCCAAGGCTGTCCACCACTGGGCACTTGCAGCCAGGTCGAAATGTGAGTAGAACTGTGAGTAGCACACGCTACCTCGCAGGAGCCTACTCACAAAATGGCACTCAACGATACCAAGCTGCGCGCCCTCCGCCCCCGCAGTGGTTTGTACCGCGTGGCAGACGCTGGCGGCCTCTGCATCGAAGTGAATCCCAACGGATCCAAGCTGTGGCGCTACCGCTTCCGCTACCTCGGCAAGGCCAGCATGGTTGCGCTGGGTAACTACCCCGGCGTACCCCTGCTCGCCGCGCGACGTAAACGCGACGAGGCCCGCGCGTTGCTCGTCGGTGGTGGAGACCCTGCCGCACATTTGCGCGCACAGCGGCAGGCCGTCGTAGAGCGTGCAGCGAACTCTTTCGGAGCCATCGCAGCCGAGTGGTTCGCCCAGAACGAACATCGTCTGACTGTAGGTACCCTCAAACGTGATCGCCGCATCGTTGAACGCGACCTCGCCCCATATCTCGGCGATACCCCACTAGCTGACTTGAAGGCGAGCGACTTGCTGGCTGCGCTCAAACGTATTCAGGGCCGTGGCGCGTTGGAGACGGCGCACCGCGCTCGGTCGCTCGCATCCAAGCTGATCCGCTACGCCATCGCCACCGGACGTGCGGACCGCAATCCAGCCGTGGACTTGATTGGCGCATTGCCGAGTCCGACGAAAGAGCACTTCGCCAGCATCACCGATCCCGCACAAGTGGGTGAGTTGTTGCGCGCAATCTACGGATACAACGGGCAAGCCGCAACCGCCGCAGCGCTCAAGCTCTCTCCGCTGACTTTCGTGCGGCCCGGCGAACTGCGTGCGGCGCGGTGGAAGGACATTGACCTTGACGCGGCAGAGTGGCGCTACGTGGCGAGCAAGACCAAGCAACCCCATATCGTGCCGCTGTCATCGCAGGCCGTAGCCGTTCTTCGCGATCTGCAACCCCTGACTGGGGCTGGCGAGTATGTGTTTCCCGGTATTCGCTCGATGCGTCGCCAGTTGTCAGAAAACACGATCAATGCAGCGCTCCGTCGTCTTGGCTATTCGAGCGACGTCATGACAGCGCACGGCTTTCGCGCAATGGCGCGCACGATCCTAGACGAGCATCTTGGATTCCGCCCCGACTTCATCGAACACCAGTTGGCCCATGCGGTTCGCGATCCGAACGGACGCGCTTACAACCGGACTGCACACCTGGCTGAGCGCAAGAAGATGATGCAGGGGTGGGCTGATTATTTGGACGGGTTGCGCAACGGGGCTGCGATAGTGCCTATCAAGCGCACCGCGAAGAAATCCGGCTGAGCCGGTGAACCGGCGCGCCCCGGATGCTAGCTTCATCCGGGCACGCGCCTAACCACAACGAAACTATGAGGGTTTCAATCATGGCTAAGAAAAGTGTAAGCGACAAGCAAGTCAATCCGCGCGCGGTGTTGAATCTCGGACAGTTCGACATCCTCCGCACATATGAATCCATGTGGGCTGACTCTTCTCTGCCCGATTCGGTCAAGAACATACTGGCGCGTAGCGAACGCATCACTGCGGCGTGCACTGCTGTAAGCGAACTGCTGGCCATTGACGCGGATCACCGTGACACGGCCGCGGACAACAGCAACGTCGAGTACACGCCATTGTGCAATCGGCATACAAGCGGGCTTACGTTCGCACAGGACGAACTTCTCTTGCAGCTCGCGAGATCTTTGGAAGAAATCCGCAACCGCACTGCGTGCGCCTGAACCGAACAACCACGGCTAGGCAGGCCAGCCGAAAGCGCGGATACCTTCACCGCGTTGCCGTGGTTCTCTTGAAGGCGCAGGAAGGTGCGCTCCATGAGTGAACAAAACGACGATTTGAATCCAGACTGGTTGCGTGAGGAATTTCAGCGTGTCTTGGAATGGTTTGATGTAGACCGATACATAGATGCGAAGAGCTTCGGAGTGAAGGAGTGGTACTTCGTTCTCAGTCGAAGGGCAATTTCGCTTGAAATTTTTCCGAAGACTAAGCGCCTAGAAATTGTGCGCTATGTGATAGAGACGCCTTTGCTTACGCAAGGACCGTTCACTTCAGACATCTTTCCAAGAACGGTTAGGGATGTGAGCGTGTTGTCCGCCTGGATAGCCAAAGAAATCATAAGCGCCAATGAAATGGCGCGCGAAGCCTGTGAAGCGTGGGAGAAATTATCTAACGAGGGCGACCCGACTCCATTGGTTTCGGATGAGGAAAAGGACGAGTGGTTGATTCATGCCGCGACCGCGCACGCGACCCCCGGAACTAATCCCATAATCAATTCCGGCTATAGCGAATTGTTAGCGCTGGACGGTTTATCACAAGCATCATATGTATTTGCAGAGATCGATTTATACGCGCCGGATTCGACAATCATTAATGATTTTAAGACGTGGCTACACGAGAAGCGCACTTCAATAACGTTCGCCAGAAGCCCTGTACGTCTTTTCTCAGAGAAAGAGCTTGGTCGATGGGGTCAGCAAAAAATTCTGCCCTATATAGACTTGATGATGGCTATGCGTGAATTCGGCGTGACGCTACCTAACCATCAGATTGGCGAAATTCTTTTTCCAAATGTGAGCGATGTTGATGTAGCCGAAAAGGTGCGCAAGACGGTGGCTCCTCTTGCCGCGGAAGCTCTAAGCTGTGAAATGCGGGAAGCGCTGCAACGAGCCGCCAACGCCATTCGTATTGATGAGACGGAATGAAATATCTTACAAAATCATTCCGGAAGGAAAAAAGCTTCTAAGATGTCCCTCGTCGAAGGAACTGCCAGAACATAGAGTTTGCCCGCCAGCACTTCGCTGGATTCAGAGGGCAACACATGGAAGCTGTGAATACATCATTGCCGGAGCGCTTGCTCCCTCTCTCCGAAGTAATACGCCGCACGTCAAAGAGCCGCAGTGCCATATACGCCGGTATGCGCGCAAACCCGCCAACGTTTCCGACGTGTTGCAAAGACGGCATATCAAGCCGCTGGCTTGAATCCGAAATCGACGCATACATTCGCAGCCGAGTTGCCGAACGCGACAAGGCGGCCGCATGAGCGCGCCCAGCACGATCACCAAGGCCATCGCAGCCGAACGGCTGGCCACAACCGCTGCCGCTTCACTAAGGGCGCCGGCGCTAGCTACTGACTTGTGGCCAGAGCTACCGGAGTCCAGCGGCGAGGAAAATCGTGATCTTGACGCCATTCGCGTAGACCTTCGCCGGGCTGGTTTAACGAAAGACATCGGTTTTGGCGGAAACGCTGCCCACCACGGTGGTGATCCGGAGACCGACGAACTCTTCTATCAAGGTGGTTTTCAAACACTCGTCATTCCGGATCAGCTATTTGGCTGGTACGAAAACACCATCATGCAACGCATCATAGATATGGTGAAAAAGGGGGAGCCCCCTCAACGGAGTATTGATCGCACGATATTCCGTGTCCTGGGGGCGCTTTCGCATAGGCGCAAGCGAGTATCGCCACAGGCGCTGCTGCTCGGGTTTCAGCTAGCCAGGGCGAAAGTGGACGGCGTGAAAATCAATACGCATCCCCGCGATTTGGCAAAGGAGGCGGATGTACGCTATCAGACGCTGCTTTTGGTGCGCCGGCTGGCGATCATCGAGCTGAAGAGGGGCCAGCTATTCGGCCCCCGAGAAGCGGCTTAAAAAGCGGAACCTATCCTAGTAGTGTGATGCAGAGCTACCTCAAGGGAGCGTGATGCGGCTGAAGGTGTATATACGCCAACCCGGAAGGTCCATTGAGAAACGGGAACCTATACTAGTGTTGAGGTACAAGTAACGTCTTTTTCAAGGGCCGCCATTCAAGCGGCCCTTTTGATTGGTGAATCCATTGGCGTGGAAAAACCAGTGTAGAACAAACCGGGCTAAAGGAACGGCGCATACGACAAATTAGAAACCGGCAACAAAAGGCAATAGCAATTGCCGCCCCCAGTGAGACGATGGTAAGTAGGGGGGGGGGCGGCACAGCAAAGTCAGCGTTACTTCGCAGTTAAAACCGCACCACCGTCTGACGTGTGTACCACCTCTGCGGCCTTTGACTAGCGGCCGCATCGCAAAGCAACACAGCAACAGTCATTTGCGGTTATTGAGCTACATCCATTGTCTATTCGCTGTTGGGAATTCAAAACATGTCCACACGAGAACACGAACGTTCGGTGCAGTTTTACGTGTCCGCTAGCATGCATCAAGCCTTGCGTATCAAGTCCGCAGTCGAGTCCAGAACTTTGGGAGAAATTCTGCGGAACATGATCGATACGGAATTGCATAAGAGTCAGTCGGATCAACGACAGATTTTGCAGCTGGCGTAAAGCCAGCGAGGAATGAGATACGTGGATATGGAAATTGGGGTCTTGCCGCGAGGGTCGCAGCCAATAAAGCCTTCGCTTGCCGCGGCCAGGTTCTCATCGGACAAGCTTCAGTTGGGGTACCGGCCGGCGCTATTTCGGCGCCGCACTATGAAGGACGGAATCACATAGGGCTGGTTTGCTTGCCTGAAGCATCCAGTTACAGGCGATACGTGGGAAACATCATTCTATTTCAACGGCAGGGACTACGTTCTCGACGAGCCGCCAATTGCAACCGAGCAATCAAATGAACAATCAAAACCAAGCGCTGTAGAGCGCACCAATCCCACGGAAAGGGTTAACACGCACAAGGAGTGCATAGTGAAATCATCAAGCCTTCAGTTTTGGCTGACTGACTGGTGCAACAACACCAAGCTAAGCAGTTGCAGTCTCAGCGCTCAGGGCGCCTGGATGCGTGTGTTGCGTGTCCTGCACGAATCCGACGAATGCGGAGTCTGGCGCTTGCCATTCACTGCGCTCGCGCGGGCGGCTGGCGTGCCGATTCGCATCCTACGTGAGCTATCCACAAACTACGTTCTAAAGGGCGCGGACGAGAAGGCAACCCCGTATGTCCACGTTCCCCGACACGCTGGCAAGACGCACGCGCCCGTAATTCTCGTTCGCCCTGACAACGGGCCGTGCTGGTACTCGACACGGTTAGTGCGTGATGAATGGCGGCGCCAGCAACGCGGCCTGAAGACGCGATTCACCTCCTCCAATCAGCCACCCAGCCGACCACCCACCGGACGGGTTGGTGAGCGGCTGGGTGACGGCGCTCTTAAGAGCTTAAAGAAAGAGCAAGAGCTAAGAGCAGAGCAAGAGCATAGATCAAGAGCCCTACACCAAGAGAAAGCTTATCTATGTAACGGTAACGTAGGAGGGGTGCAATGACCTCCCTGCGCCCGTATCAGAATTCCGCAGTCACGGCTCTCAGGGCTTCTCTTGGCGCAGGCCATAGACGCCCAATCCTTGTACTGCCGACCGGGTCTGGAAAGACCGTGATCGCCGCGGAGATCGTTCGCATGGCTCGCGAGAAATCGCGCAGCGTGTTGTTCTTGGCACCGCGCCGCGAACTGATTCACCAAGCATCCGAGCAATTCACTGCTGCCGGCGTTCGCCACGGGATCATCATGGCCGGCGTGGATCGAAACCTTTACGCTGACGTGCAGATCGCAAGTTTCGACACGTTGCACGCACGCGGGATGCGCACCAAACGGATGCAGATGCCGCGTGCGGAATTGGTGATCGTGGACGAGGCGCACCTGAGCATCGCGGAGACGCGCAAGGCGATCATCGCGCATTACGCCGATGCGACCATCATCGGATTGACAGCGACGCCAGCACGCGGCGACGGGCGCGGCCTGGGCGAGATTTACGACGACCTGGTAAACGTCGTATCGATTCCCGAACTGACCGACAACGGGTTCCTGGTGCCAGTGCGCTACTTCGCGCCGACCGCCCCTGATCTGGAAGCAGTGAAGCTCAACAAAGACGGCGACTACGTCGAGAAGCAACTCGGCGAGGTCATGGACCGGCCTGAGCTGATCGGCGACATCACGGACAACTGGATGCGCTTGGCGTTCGGCATGTCTACCGTGGTTTTTTGCGTCACGCGAGCGCACAGCCGGCACGTCTGCGAGCAGTTCCTGAGCCTTGGCATTGCAGCCGAGCACCTGGACGGCGAAACGCCACTGGACGAGCGCCGCGAGATTCTGGCACGCGTAGCCTCAGGCGAAACGACTGTGCTGTGCAACGTGTTCGTCGCGACCTTTGGCCTCGACATCCCGCGCCTGGCTTGCGCCGTATTGGCTCGTCCGACGCGGAACATTGCGCTGTACCTGCAGATAGCCGGCCGTGTATTACGTCCTGCCGAAGGCAAGACAGAGGCGCGGATCATCGATCACTCTGGCGCCGTGGCGCAGCATGGATTTATTGACGACGTGCAACCGTGGGTGTTGATTTGCACCCAAAGTTGAGCCAGTTTTCGTAGGGATTTGCATCGAATATTGAGCCACGTGTAATCACCGTCCTGTTCTAAGTACGAGCAGGAGCAACGGGAGTGATAGACGTGGCGATATTAAGCGTGATCCGAC
>JBBRTT010000059.1:0-17457 GCA_038244165.1 Lysobacterales bacterium
AGCAACGCCTGCTGCTTGAACTCCGTGCTGTAGTGCTTGCGCTCTCTCTTCGTCTCTGCCTTCTTCTGCTTCATCTCTCTCACCTCGGATTGCGATATAGAATCGCTTATCCGGGTGTCCGTGAAACAGGGGCAAGATCAGGTGAGCAGGCGCTCAATATCACGCTTTCGATGAAGTCGGATATCGTTCGCAATGCACAAGGCAGTTTTTATCTCGCCCAGTTGTTAGGCATGGAAGTGTGCTTAGCCGCAAACGTAATGGCGGATTGCGCTGCCGCAACAAATATCAGCATAAGTTTTGAAGCCGTCAAGGCAAATGTATGGGATCGGCTTGAGGGAATTTTTAGAGCAAGATGCGAAAATTTCTGCCGCGGAACAAAGCTCCGCAGAGAAGGCAGAGCTCCATATCTTCATATCCTCAACTGGCTAGCGAACGCGGAATCGTGGACATTGGACCTACGAGCTGCAATGCGAGAAAACGCTAGCCTCAGAGGCAGCGTCGGGCAAGTAATCGATAAAGGTTTTCTAAAAGGTCTTATAGAAGGGAACGAGGAAATACGACAGACCTTGCACTTTGACGAAAACTCTCTTCAATTAACAATTGAAGATCCACAGTTTCTTTTCTTCGTTAGAAATATTCCTTGGCGGCAATTTGCAATTGACATCGGGTTCCTGTCTGTAGAATTTGACCGTCGATATGATTTCGCGCTTTCATTTGCCGGTGCTGATCGCGATGTCGCTCAAGCACTTGCGGAGAAGCTTAGGGAAAACGAAGTCGAAGTCTTTTATGACAAATTCGAGCAGGCGCGAATCCTCGCCGAAGATGTAGAAGAGTATTTAAGACCCATATATCAGAGCGAAGCGAATTACGTAGTCGCATTGCTTGGGCCCGACTATCCGAAGCGAATCTGGACAAAATTTGAGTCCGATGCATTTAAAGAGCGGTTTAAAGATGGCAGAGTCATCCCCGTATGGTTTTCAAGCGCACCTCCCGGAATTTTTGATGAGAGTACACGTGTGGGTGGAATCACGTTCGATCGAACCCGCTCATTGGCAGAGCAAGTTGACGCAATAGTAGAGTGCCTGCTTGAGAAGCTGGCGCTTGCCCGTAAAGTAGAGCAGGCGAGTTAGCATTGACTGGTTTTATTGCCAGCACCACAGACACCGATTTCGACGCTCACGTCCTGCAATCGGACCTCCCCGTCCTCGTCGACTTCTGGGGCGAGTGGTGCGGGCCGTGCAAGGCGATGGTGCCGACGCTGGATCAGCTTGCGGCGGACTACGCGGGCCGCGCGAAGATCGTCAAGGTCGAGATGGACAAGAATCAGAAAACCGCGATGGCCTGGCGCGTGCGTGCCGCGCCGACGCTGCTGTTGTTCAAGGGCGGCGCGGTCGTTGCCACGCACGTCGGCATGGCGTCGAAATCACAACTCGCGAAACTCATCGACGCGGCGCTCTGACAGAAATTCCGATTCGTTTCGGCTATCGCACCGACAATTTGACGTCCAGGTACGCGCCAAGATTTGCCTCGTACTGCGCTTTGCTGCGGGAGCTCAAGCTCGATGTCAGCAAGCAAGTTGCGCTTTGAGCAATCGACAGACCTTGAATTAGCTCCGTGTCCTCGCCAACGGCAACCAGCGTTGCGGCAAGTCCATCGTAGGTCCCCACGTGCGTGAAATAGCGTTTCGAGATCGAAACTACGTAGCCCTTGTCTTCATAGCCTTTCGAGACGCCGCTCAGGATTCGCTCGAATTCTTCAGCCAGTTTGACCGGCTTGCCGTCGACTAGATGCATGCAGCCGACTTCAATCATAGCGTCTGGCGCCTTTGCATCGCCAAATACTCCGCGCTCGCGCGATCCCAGTCCGCGGGCCCTCGGGTCCGACGAAATGCCATCAAGATGCTGGACGGTCCATCGTGTTGGCCATTTGGCCGTAAAGTCGGGCCCAACAGCATTACCCGATGCTGGCTGCACAGCGTACGAGTGCGCGGTCAACGCCAAGATCAAAACGCATGTCAATGCGTAGGCGCCGACAAATTTTGGCCAAGACCACAGCCGCGGACTCTTGGCTGCGACCCAGCCACAGACGAGGCCCGCCAGGCCGGTGAGCGCAAACAGCCGGCCCATGGCCTCGCCAGCACCCTCTGCGCTAGCTGGAGCGCCCAGGAAAGCAAACAGGGCGCCGCAAGCTAGCGCAAATGCCACAACCGAGCAGGCAATCGCCTGTCTGGTATGAATTTTCATCGAAACTCCGTCCGTAGGACATCCCAACATGTCTACGATAGAACGTGTCTAGAGAGACAAATCGAACATTTGCTGAGGTTTCGTTGCTTGCGGGAGAGGTGCGAGCGCAATTGATCGACGCACTCGTGCTCTCTGAAAAACTTCGCTGGAAATTGCTCTCGCAAGTCCGGGCAACGCCGCCTGAACGGATGAGTGGGGGTAACGGATTCATTCAGGGTGGATTGCCGCGGATACCGGCAAGCTACTTCGACGAGCCAAGCTCCGGAGACCCCATGTCAGCGCTGCGCACAGCAATCATTCTCATCCTCGCCGGCGGAGCCACGTCGGCGTTGGCCGATCAGATCACCTGCGAATCACGGGGCGAACGCGCCGAGGCATGCGGTACAGTCGCGGCCGGCAGCAGCGTCCGTCTGGTTCAGCAGCTCAGCAGCGCGCCTTGTGTCGAGGGCAGCAACTGGGGTACCGGTCCGGATCGCGACAGCATCTGGGTATCCGGCGGCTGCCGTGCGGTGTTCGACGTCCAGCCACCTTACGACAACACGGCGGACACTACCTCCGAGCGTTCGCCGGAATGGCAGCGCGGTTTCGACGACGGCCAGCGCGGAACGTCAGACCTTCGCGCCAATTCGAGCGACTACCGCAGCGGGTTTGAAGCCGGCAAGGATTCAGGTCGCGAAAGTGACAGCGACGACGGCAGCGGCAGCGACACGCAGAATTCTTCTGACAGTGATCGCGACGACAACGCGCCAAGCCGCGACGATCGCGCTGATCAATCACCGCGGCGCTATGCAGGCGCCGATCGTCTGAGTGCGAACGCGCGGCGTGCTTGCATCGAGGAAGCCTCGGTGGACGAGTCGTTCGGACCGGATGAGGTCACGATAAACGACGTGCATTCGATCGGCCACGGCGCGTTCTCGGTCAGCCTGGATACGCCCGACGCATCGCTGACATGCACCGTGGACCGAGGCGGCAACGTCGTATCCCTGGACGAGCGCTAGACGACCGCTAACCCGGCGGCGGCTAGATTTCCAATCCGTCCTCGAACAAGAGATCGGTGAGCAGATTCTGCGCGCCTTGTTCGAACGCACCGACGTCGCAACCGGCGCCGACGGCACGTACGCCGGTGGCATAGTTCAGATAAAAGCGCTGATCGTATTTCGGAAACGGCGAGGCCGCGCAGGTACCGCCGTTCAAGGCGGGAATAGCAAGCACTGCAAAGGTTCTCGTGGGACCGCCATTGTTGGTCAGCGTCGCCGCCAATCCGGCAGCCGCCGGGGTCGTGGTGAGCAGCGTGCCGCCAGTGTTCGTGCTAACGCCATTGACGGGCGTGGCACCAACAATGACCGAGCTGTAGACCGTGGCTGTGCCTGTGCTCGAAGCCACGTCCAAACCCTTGCCGACCGTCGCGACGACGGTGCTGTTGCTGACCGCCAGGTTGGTCGATCCACCGCTACGGATGGCGATGTCGGATACTGGGTTCACTTCGGTAGAAGCTACCGTCGAATTGTTCACCTTCACCGTGCTACCGGTGCCGAACACATTCATCCCCAGCCTTCCCTGCACTGAACTGTTGTTGATCGTGAGCGAACCACTATCGAGCGTCACGCCGTTGCCGACCGCTGAAGCACGGATATCCAGAGCCCGGATGATCACGGTCGCGCCGGAAACCTGCAAGGCATCGGCGGTTCCGGTCGCCTGCAGCACAATGGCGCGTTTGCGGCTGTCCAGGATGACGGTGCCGCTGGTGAATATAGGCGCTGAGGCATAGGAAATGGTCTGCCCAGTCAGCGCATTGGCAAACACGATCTTGTCGGGCCCGGCCACGCTGCCGGCGGTACATGCGTCGACCGCCAGATTGGTTTGCGCGGCCTGAACCGCTTCACGGAATTCGCAATTGCCGGTCAATGTGCCCGCATTGCTGATCGTGTCGACCGTGATCACCGATTGGGCACCCACGCACGCGCTGCAAACAATGCCTACGAGGCCCGCGATCAACCTTCCGACATTGCGCTGGGTCACGGCGATTCTCCTAGTGGTTATCGAGCACGCACGACCTAGTGTACTGCGGTTCGGCGCCGATCCCGCGGTTGTAAACTTGGGATCTTAGCGCGGCATATCGACCTGGCGTCCACCGACTACATTACCTAGCGGGTAACAAGTAAAGTCGCCGAAGCACGACCACTGCTCACATCTTCCTCAGTGAACGGAAACGGCACTACATCGACAATGCGCACGCTCCACTTTCCCACCGCTTGCGCGCGGGATTTTGCTGCCGGCAAAAGCATGACCGCGTGCTCGGACTTTGCACCATTCGCCTCGACATCCACCTCTGCCTGCGGCGGACTCACTGCGACGCATTCGGTGTGACCGCCCGGACATTTGCCCTGGGGCGTCAGCGCAGTCAACGTGATGCGGACCCCGCCAGTAAGTGCGGCGCTTTGTCCGACGTGCAGCACGAGCGGCACGCCGGGTTCGCTCGTTGTTGCCGTTTGCGCGTGCGCCGTGATCGTACAAACCATCGACAACGCCATCGCCACGACGTGCGTCGTTGCCGCTTTCGCGCAGTGCATGCGATCAGTGGACCGGCGCATCGCGCTTGAATCCATATTCTTTCGCGATCTGGTCGATCAGCACGCAGGCCTGGTTCGGATCCTGCTGCATCAACAGGCCGACCGGTTCGGTCTGCTTGCCGAAGCGCTGCCAATCGTCGCGCCCCAGGTGATTGGCGTCCGCATGCTTCTTGAATGATTCGGTAAGCCACATCGAGCGGCGCGACGACTCGGCCAGGTCGCAGCCGGTCTTCGGCGGGTGCTTGGCTTCCGCTTCGTAAGCCGAAAGCGGCCGCACATGCTGCCCGGCGATGTCGACGTCGTATTCCTTCGCCAGCGCATCATACGTGGCGCAGGCGCTATCGTACTTTGCGTCTGCCAGCGTCTTGCCGACCGCGGCCAGCCGCGAGTTGAAGTCGATCACGCGCTTGTAGTTCGCGTCGTAGCCTTGCGGATCCTTCAGCGGATCGGGCAACGCTGCCTGCAGTTTCATCCCGTATTGATTCAACCCCATCATGCGGTTGAATGCCTCTTCGCGCGTACACGCCGACGACCATTGCGGGATCGACGCAAGCAGGCCGAGGGCGAGAACGATCCAGAATGCTTTTGTTGTCATGGCGGATACCCTAGCGCTCGAAAGACAGTAACAACAACGTGCCGGCGCGATCCGACCGAACAGCAGCAATATCCCTCACTCGGGAGAGGCGAAGAGACTTGCTGTCGAAGCACGAGGCGGTTGCCCCCCTCTCCCGCTGGCGGGAGAGGGTTGGGGTGAGGGTGGCGTTTCAGATTACTGCTACGCAAATCTTATTGAAGAGCTTCCACAACTTCACGCGCCACCCTCTCCCGTCGCGCTGCGCGCGCCGGCCTCTCCCGCCAGCGGGAGAGGTGAAGAGACCGGCGCTGCGGTGCTCTGGCTTGAACCGGCGAAGCACACCACCCGGTTGCGGCCGGCATCCTTGGCGCGATACAGCGCGCTGTCGGCGGCGCGGAACATTTCATCGACGCTTTCAAAGTCGTGATCGCGCGTGCTGGCGACGCCTATGCTCACGGTCACGGGCGCATCCGGCGATGCGGTGCTCTCCACCAGGCGGCGCAGCGACTCGGCCAGATTCGTGGCGTCCGCATTGCTTGCGCCGGGAAGGATCAACGCAAATTCCTCGCCGCCATAACGGCACACGCTGTCGCCGCGACGCACGCCATGGCACAGGTGATCGGCGACCAGCCGCAGCACTTCATCGCCGCGCGTGTGGCCGAAACGGTCGTTGAATTGCTTGAAGTGATCGATGTCGACGACCAGCAGCGCTACCGCGCCGCGATTGCGTTTGGCGCGTTCGAATTCCATCGCGGCGACCTCGTCGAAGAAGCGCCGGTTCGGTACTTTGGTCAACGTATCGGTGCGGCTCTGGCGGCGCAGTTCGCGCACACGGCTGCCCAGGGCAAGGGACAGCAGCACCATCTCCAGCAACGAACCGACCTGGAATCCATTCTGCGTAAGCATGTTGTGCGGCAGCAGACCAAATACCTTGAGCATGTAGGCCATGACACCGACCAGGAACATGCCCCAGGCAACCATGAAGTAGCGCGCCGGCCGATAGCCCTTGATGAGGCCGAGCGTGCCCATGATGAGGATCAGCGCGGTGACGATGACGGTGAGCAATGCGACCGGCAGGATCAGCGCCGAGTACGGAGCGACGAAGGAAGCAACCAATCCAATCGCGGCCAAACCCTGCAGGGTGATCGCGGCTTTGTCCAGGCGCGGGGCAAAACCTGCCGTATCCAGAAACGTGCGCGTGAACTGCATGCCGAACACAAGCGACAGCGACAGCTGCACCAGCAGCGCCTGATTGCCCCAGGACGGACTGTTCGGCCAGAGGAATTCGAAGGCCAACCCGTTGTGCACGGCAAAGTACAAGCCGTAGCTGATCGCATACAACAGATAGAAAAAGAAGGCGCGATCGCGCACGATGAGAAAGATGAAAAAGTTGTACAGCACGAGGACGATGAATCCGCCGTAGTAGGCGCCGTAGGCAAGTTGCTCGCCGCTCAGCGTGGCAACGATCGCGTGCGGCTCATACAAGGCGAGGCTGAGATCCACCGGACCGCCGGATGCCGCGCGCAGGAAAAACTGGCGCTCGGAGTTTGCCGGCAGGTCCAGATCGAAGATGAAATCGCGATGGGTGAATTCGCGCGTCGAGAACACCGTCCGATCGCCGGTCGCCGTGTGCCGCCAACCGCCATTGCGCTCCGGCGCCCACAGATCCAGGTAATCGATCAGCGGGTAATCCTCGCGCAGCATCACGTGGCGCTCGGCGTCGTCGGTGTTGGCTACGGTGACGCGGACCCACCACGCCGAACGCGTGAATCCGAAATTCGTGCCCATGTTCGGCGCGGGCTTGAAGGCGGTGGAAGCGCGTACGACCTCCAGATCCATCTGGCCGCCCGCATCCTCTAGCACGTCGACACTGGGGCCAAGCGCCACCTGCGAGAACGCCGCATCGACTTTTGTCGGGACTGCCTGCACACTCGCCGGGGCGGCAAGCGCGAGCATGAGAACCACCAGGACAATTCGCAGCCGAAGCATGTGCATTAGTCGCGTGGTAATGCCGAGTTGTTGGTTGCGGATCGCCCTTAGAATAACAGGCCGAAGCGCTCAGGGGAGTTCGATCGATGCGAAAGTTGAACCTGCTGGTGTTGAGTGCGGCGGCGCTACTGGCCGCGTGTGGCCCCTCGGAAAAGCCCATTGCCAGCGGCCAGACGGTTGCCGGCGGCGAAGGTGCAATCAATCTCGAACAAGGCTGGAGTCGCGAAGTCCAGGAGCGCGCCTGGTTTACTTCCTTCGGCTCGCGCCTGATTCCGACCGCATGGCTGCGGACGCTGGAGCAGGCCAAGGGTCAGCAGCGCTTCATGGCCGACGCCAATATGGATGCGCTCGGTTTCCTGCTGCAATCGGTAACTCCGAACAACCCGAACGGGTTTCCGGTCGGCTTCACCCATGAAGCCGATGCGCAGGGCACGGACTGGAGCGGGCTCGGCTGCGGCGCCTGTCACACCGGTGAGGTGCGTTACCAAAGTCATCGCATTCGACTGGACGGTGGCCAGGGGGTGCTCGATTTCGACACGTTCGAAGGTTCGCTGGTCGACAGTTTGAACGCGACGCTGACCGACGCGGAAAAATTCGGCCGCTTCGCAAAAGCGCTCAATGTGACTGGCGATCAGCAGCAGAACCTCAAGCTCCAGGTGAGTGCGGTCGCGGAAAAGATCGCTGCGCGGCATCGCATGAATCATGTCGATGTGCCTTACGGCCACGGACGCCTGGATGCGTTCGGGCAGATCTTCAACGCAGTCGCCGTGGAGTTTCTCGGCGTGCCCGGCAACCGCCGCGCGCCGGATGCGCCGGTGAGTTATCCGGTGTTGTGGGATGCACCGCATCTGGATGTCGTGCAATGGAACGGTTCGGCGCCGAACTCCGGGCCAGGTCCGCTGTTGCAGAACGTGACCACGGCGCTCGTGGTCTATGGCTCGCTGGATATCTCCCAGCGTGCGGGTTTGGACGGCTATCCGTCCACGATCGATTTCTCTCATCTCGGACAGATCCAGGATGACTTCTACGCATTGCAGGCGCCGCTGTGGTCGGTGGCCATTCTCGGTGCGCTGGATTCGGAAAAAGTAGCGCGCGGCGCGCGCATCTATTCGCAGCAGTGCGTTACCTGTCACCAACTTTCCGATCGCAACGATGCCAAGCGCGAACTCAAGGCCGTGCTCACGAAGCAGTCCGAAGTCGGTACCGATCCGCGCATGGTGCGTAATTTCCTCGACGCCAAGGCAAGCACGGGCGCATTCGAAGGACGCAAGGAAGGCGTTCTGTTCGGCACGCCATTCGGCGCGCAGGCGCAGACCTCGGACCTGGTCGTGCATGCCGCCGCCGGCGCCGCGCTGCGTCATCCGCTGGCGGCCATACACGATGCGGTGGCCGGCTACCACGGCGTGATCAAGGCGACGATCGACAGTCATCCGGATTACTACAAAGCGCGGCCGTTGAGCGGCATCTGGGCATCGGCGCCGTACCTGCACAACGGCTCAGTACCGACGCTCGCCGAACTGCTCAAGCCCGCCGGCGAACGCGCGCCGCACTTTTATGTCGGCAGCCGCGAATTCGATCCAGCGGCAGTGGGGCTGGCGATTGCAGTGAGCGAACATGCGAGTGCGTTCGACACGATGTTGCCCGGCAACTCCAATGCCGGGCACGCCTATGGAACGACGCTTGCCGATGCCGACAAGCGCGACCTGCTCGAATACCTGAAGAGTTTGTAGCTCCTCAGGCGGATTCCTTCAGGGCTTGGTACGCGCGCCTTGCAGGCGCTCGAACCACTCGCCCACCGTCGCAGGCGGCGCCGAGCCGAGCAACCCCGCGACGATTTGCTGGCCGAGCGCGCGATATGCCTCGAACTGTGGTTCGGCGAAAAATTGCTCGGACGTCGGCTCATCGGGAAATGCCGGATGCGCGCGCCAGTAAGCGTAGATATCGGCGGTAAGTCCCGCGCACAGCACCGGCTTGATGTAGAGGATCTGTCCGCCACTGCCGTCGGCATAGCGGATGCCGCCGAGCACATAGGGTTGTTGCGCGAGCGTCTGATCGCGGTCGTGATACAGACGATCGGCGGCAAGGTCGATTTGCGCGCCGAAGTCGACGCGCACGCGCTCAATCGCGCGGCCGAGATCGCTCAGCGTGGTTTGTGGATCGGCGCCTGCGTCGGTGACGACGAGATAACGCACGCGCCGGCGGATCAATTCGTAAATGCCAAGATTCTCGAACCCGCCGCCGTCGGACAGGTGCACGTGTCGGCGGTCCTCGTCGAGACCCAGGCCGAGCATTTCGCGGGCGATGAACAGCCACCACCACGGCCGCAGCGGATCGCGTTGATGCGCGCATTTTGGATTGTGCGCCCACAATCCGAGGCGCACATTCAGCAGCGCCATCAGGAACGACACCGCGCGCCCGCGTGTGTCGATCATATCTGGATCGATCGCCGCGCCAGACGTCGTGAACGCGTTGGACAAGGTGACCGATCCGCGCGCGTAGTCGGCGACACGTCGATAGCCCGTCGCCGATGACCCGGCGTAGATCGGCGAAAAAAAGAAATTCGCGCCTTCGCGGCTACGCAGGCGTTCATTGTCGGAACTGGTCGTGTTGAGCGTGGTGTTGAGCAGTTGCAACGGCGCACCATGGTCGGGATCGAGCTTACCCAGTTCGAACTCACCGGGATCCGTCACGTCAGACACGACAGGCAGGAACGCGTCGCTCAGCCGCGCCCGGTAGTACGCATGGATGGATACGCGGTTGATGTCACAAATGAAGGCGAGAACGACCGCCAGTACGATCAAGGCGACGAATATCGGTGAGTGCTGCAGATCGGCGTTCGCGGCGATGTGGTAACACAGGATCAGCAAACCGTAGACGAGCAGGCTCAGACCGATCGTGGTCAGGCGTCCATTGCTGCGACCCGTCTTCAATCGATCGAGCAGCATTGAGGCGACGCCGGAAACCAGCGGCATCAGGTACGAGGCGTGCTTGCCCATGGCATGCGCGTGACGCGATGAAAAAAAGTGTTCAGCCATCTCGCCCAGCATGGCCGCGATGGGGATCAGACCGAGCGCGATCAGCACTGGACCGAATACGATCAGGCGGCCCATCAATACGCGCAGCCTGTCGACCCGGCGCACGCTGGCCACGCGCGGAATACCCGCAACGAAGGCGAATGCGGTGGCGACGAACGGGAATGCGATCAGGCACGCGGCGCCTGCGGCAAGCAGCAGCCAGTATCCGTGATGTCCCTGGGTCATGTGTGCGCCTGGCAGCATCAGCCACGCCGGCCACTCCACCGGCAGCCAATCCAGGGTAAGCGCGTAGACCGCGAACAGCAGCGGAGGACCGAGCACGAGCACGTTGATGAACATCGCCGCCAAAATCGAAGCGAGAAGGGTCCAGATCGAAAAGCCGCGATGACTGATCAGGAATTTGCCATGGCCGCGCAGCCAGTCAAGCACGCAGCCACTGCCGTCGGCGAGCGCCGCGGCGAATACGCTTGCACCTGAAGGCAGAGTCTTGAGCTGGGCGCGCAGCCAGTTGTAGCAGGACGCGATGTAGCCGCCGCCGGAAACCGATGACATATAGTCCACCTGGCGCATAATGCCGCCGATTTCCAGGCCCTGCAGCACGCCGAGATTGAAGATCGCCGAGCGGATGCCGCCCCCTGAAAACGCGAGTCCTACGACGTCGCCATCCGGCGGTGGCAAGTCGGCGGACTTGCGCCTTAGTGTCAGCCATTCGCTCTCGGCCGCGCGCACCGCTTCAAAGTCAGGCGTGTAGCTAGTGGTGGAATCTGCAGGTTCGCTCATGCTTGCGCGGCTCGCTACTGATTTATGTACATTGATGCAATGTATACAACTAGTCGCAACGCGCTAGTCGCAAACTGGCGGCACGAAATCCGCAGGCGTGGCCGGCAGGTCGCGATGCACCTTCAGGTATTCGACCAGGGCCCAGCGCTCGTCGTCGCTCAGCAACGGGCCGATCACTCCTGATGGCAACGAATGCGTTTTCGGATCGGCGTGTGCAGCAGCGAGTTGTTCCGGCGTCGCCACAAACGCGTGGCCGCTGTTGTGGTTGCCATCCTTGGTCGTGTCGAGCCAGAAGCCGTCGGCCTCGGAAGGATCTGCGGGCGCGCTGACATAGCCGACGTGCTTCGGGTCGAAATCGCGGCGGCCAACAAAAAAGCGCGCGCTGCGTTGCTCCGGCGGCAATAGCATCTGGTACAGACTCGGCACCGAGCCATTGTGCAGGAACGGCGGCGTCGCCCATACGCCTTCCAGCGGCCGCGGCTTGTAGCCGGCAATCTGTTGCGGCAGATCCAGAATGCCGAATCCTTCCAGACATTGCTGACGGCTGTACGAGATCTTGTTGTCGGCGAAATATTTAGCCTTGATCATGAGGCCGAGCACGTTGAGTCCCTCGCCTTCGGTCAGCCGCGAGACATCGATCTGGCCCAATTGTTGATCGAGCTTGCTCTCGCCCTGGGTCACATCGCCGAGCAACGCCTGCGTCTGGCAGTCCACGTCACAGGTGTATCCCGATGCGACGGACTTTTCGAGCGCAGCCACACCGCCGAGTTCCGCCGCAATTGCAGCGAAGCTTGCGTGCGGAATCGAAGGCGTCACGTCGGCATTCGGATCAGGATAGGCCGCGAGCAGCGCCGGCAGTTGTCCCAGATCGATGCCCTTGGCGCGTCGCGCAGCGATGGTTTCTTCCAGGCGCCAACGCGCGTCGCGCGCCAGATCGCGTACCAGCAGTGGACGCAACACCCGACTCAACTCCTCGCGCGTGAGCCCTGCAGTCGTCAGGTCGTAGTGACGGGTCATGAAGCCCGTCGCTTCGGTCGGATCGGTGCCGATGTGCTCGACGGGTATCACCTCGATCATCCATTCGGTGTCGGGCGAGGACTTACCCGGCGCACTCGCCTGCTGGCGCGCGCGATCAGCCGGATGCGGGCCGTGGCAGCCCTGACAATGCGATTCGAACAAGCCCTTGCCGCGCGCAGCAAGCGTCTGGTCGATCGGACCAAGCAGGTTTTCCGGCCAGTGCGGCGGCGTCAGTTTCTGCAAGGTGTGCTCGATGCGGTCGAGATTTGCCAAATTTATTGACGATGTGTAGCGCTGGTCGATCGGCACCGGATTGCCGTAGGTATCGGTAAGCTTGATCACGGCACCCACGCCGAGCGCCTCGCCGATATTGCGCGCGAGCGGCTGCTTGACCGAGCCGTTGTACTGCACCCAGTCGAACTTCCAGATATTCCACACGTAGGGATAGCTCACCGGGGCGGTGGCGTCGTGGTAGTTATCCGTCGCCAGGTGATCGCCGAAAACGGTGTTGGCGATGCGGCCAAGCGCGTCGGTGCGACCGAAACCTTCCTGCACTGGATACAAATGGCGTAGCGGACTGTTCTGGCCTTGTGTCGCGAAGGCCTTGATCGTGTCCCAGAGTTCGGCGTGCAATGTGGACTTGCCCTGCGGGTAACGCGGCCCGATCACCTTGTGCGCGAAGCGATCGAATTTCCACGGATTGGCCCATGTCGCCAACATCGAGGCAACCAGCGTGGGACCGAACGCGCCGCGCTGCATGTCGGTGAACTCGTGCATCGCCTGGCCACCGTCGATGCGGATCGCATGCGTCTTGCCGCCGGCGTGCGCATGGATTTCGCCGGTATGACATGCCGCACAGGTGATATCGAGAACATTCTCACTCAAGGCAGCGTCGAAGTGTCGAGTGAAGCCGACCGGCAGCCGGTCCGGATTGTGTTCGGTGGCCTGCGGGTCGACGATGAAGCGGTAGCGTTGCAGGTGCTCGGGCTCGGCGAAACGCAGCGTGTCGAGCGGCATCTCCAGATTCACGAACCAGGCGTAGCGCAGCGGTGTGATCAACGCGCCTTGCGGCATCGACGTGCCTTGTGGCGTGTAGTAGTACGTCTGTCGATCCGCGGTGTCGGCAGTGGTACCCCAGCCTTGGTCAAGGTAGACGTAGTCGTCGACCCGCTCGTAGCTCGGAATCGACTGGGTCGGGTAGAGCACGAATACAACGAAACCCACAACTGCGAGAAACGCCGCGACGATCGCCAACTTGAACGTCCATATGAGCAGGCGGCCGAGGGTAATGCCAAAGACCGCATTCAGCCCGCGGCGCAGAGGTCCACCACGTGAAGATGATTTGCCGAGACGCGCGGCCATGGAACTTCTCCCCTAGTTCGATCGCGAACTTACCATTGGTACGTGTAATCGCACCATAGTTTGCGGCGATGCAACCCTTGGCGGGGTTGAATTGACTGCGACTCAGGTCGGTTCCGGCGCGGGCATCGGCCGCGGTTTCAACGCCGTTCGCAAGAGCAACGCAGCAGCATATAGAACCACAACCACCACGCCCCAGCGCAGGCTCACCAGGGGTAACGATTTGACGACATAAGCGGCGATCAGCACCGCGGGAATCCCGCCGATGGCCAATCCCAGGACCACACGCAGATCAATCCGCTGGCTGCGCACGAAGCGCATGCCACTGACCGGCATCAGGAACGCACACGATCCCATCATGACCGGGAATGCGGCTGTCGGATTCAACCCCAACAGACTGAGCAGGATCAACGATGGCGCATACAAGCCGATGCCGAATGTCATCAGAGCGCCAAGGACGAAATGCATCCCGACGGCAATCGCAAACAACGATTGCGGCAGCGCCAGAGCGTCACCGCCCGCTGGAAGCATGCCAAGATTGGCCAGCGCATACAGTGCCGCAGCAATCAGCAGCGCAATGCCGACGACAGCCTGAACCACGCGCACTGGTAGTCGCATTACCAAAGGCGCTCCGAGCGTGGCGCCGGCAACCGAGGCGGCAATGCAAACTGCCAGCAACAACGCGTCAACGCGAACGAGATTGATGAAGATCAATGCTTGCGCAATCGTCGGCAACGCATGCCCGCTGTTCAGCGTGGCTGGAAGAAAACTGTCAGGAACGAGTCGGCGCAGTTTCAGATAGGCCGTGGTCGGCGCGAATGAGCCGATGCCAAGCGTGTCGAAAAAATTTGTCACTGCGCCCAGAGCGATGACTTCTGCGCTCGGCCGCAACTGCCGACGATGAGCGGCGACGATCAGAAGTATCGAAAGAAACGCGATGGCCAGTGCGGTCAGCAATACCAGCAGGACCACGACGACCATGCGATCTCCCAGCCTTGGATGACGAACCAGCCGCCCAGCGAGGCAACAGATAAGCCGCAGTATGCACGGACGTCACCTACACCGGCCAGTTGCGCCTGGATGATCCCAGGCGCCGACGTGGAATGTCTATTTGCGGTTGGATGACATCGAGAAGATCGAGCGGCTCGATCCATCGTAAAGTGATTTAATCGCGCTCGTAAGCGCCGATGTCGACGTGGGCGCCGACAATTCGCGCCCCGTGCGACAGATCGGTGACGGTCAGTCCACCTGGCGGAGTGTCCCGGCCGGCATTGAGCAGCGGCGAATTGGCGGCCAGATCGAAATTGAAGCAGAAGAATCCGCTGCAGCTCGCAAAATGCGGGTCGACGCTAAGGTTGCCTGTACTGCCCAGGGCTGCTATCGGACCAGCCCAGCTGCCGATATCGTTGTTGTAGAGCAGTGCGTGCGCGTTTTCGATTCGCATGTCGACGACGCCATTCGCATTGTTGTTCCAAAGAATATTGTCGCTGATTGCAACACGCGTGGTTGCATTCACCAGCACGTAGAGCGCTCCAGCGTCCTGGGCTGTGGCTGAAGTGTTGGCGACGAACGTATTGCTGACGATGTAGGCCGGGCTGACGCTGTCCAGCCACACGCCGGCATCGTGATTGGCGCGGTTGCCGAAGAACAGGTTGTTGCGCAAGTAGATCGAGCCGTTGGCTATGACATAGGCTGCACCAGCACCGTCTTCGGCACGGTTCAGATAAAAGCGATTGAGCTCGATCACGACGCTCGATGTGCCGCTTATCCATAGGGCGCCGCCGTAGGAACCAGCAACCGCCAGCCCGTCGACAAACGAAATGCCCTGCACCCGCACTGTCGCGAGCGAGGTATACGTACCTTGAAATATCGTCAGCTGTTTGAGTATTCCCTGGCCGTCGAGCACCGTGGCATTGTTTGTCTGTGCGCTGCAGTTTGAATTCCAGCCGCCAGAAATGGATAACGCACGGCCTTCAAACGAAGTGAACTGCAGCGGCGTGGTTAACGAATAGGTCCCCGACACAATACGGATGTCATCGTCCTGCGCGTTGTCCTCGGCGACCGCGAGTGAGAATTCGATCCCAGCGATGCTGTCAGCGCACAGGACCAGGGCGGCGTCAGCCCTGCCAGCGTGAAACGCAAGGATGGCGAAAGTTAAAAAGGCCAGACAATTCAAATAGCGTTGCATGGTGGTGCTCCGGCGGCGGTTGGTGGGTAATTACAAAATGCCGCGCAAGGAGAAAACGAACGGATGCCGGCGATTCCAGGTTGATCCGCAGTCCGCAGTTGTCAGCGTCCTACTCGGCCGACCAGGCGGCGTCGAGCGACCAATTGCGACGTATTGCAGCGATCCGCGTCAGCGCCGCCATGTACACCCATGCTCGGGTTTTGGCCGCTTGGAGGCATTTTGACTACGCCTGTCCTCCCAAGTGTCGTGGCAGCAGATTGGCACGTGACTTGCTCAAACAGGCCTGAACCCCAAATTCGGCAATCACTCGAACATTCTCATGTCGACCACAACCCAGGAAATCAAGGCGATTCGCATCGACACCGGGCGCTCGCGCAATCGCGTCATCTGGCAATCGCGCTACGAGGGTTGCGTCGCAGTGGCTTACGTAAACGGCAGGGCAATAGCGGGCATCTCCGGTCCGTGGTCGGACAAGTACGCTCTGACTTGCTGGGAACGCCCAACGCCCGCCGGCCAGCTCGAACTTTTCGACTCGCTGGACGCTGCCAAGCAGGCGGTCGAGCATCGTGTACAACTGGCGGGCACCAGTCGCTTGATCACATTGATCGAGGCACTGCGGCGCAACTCGGCCATGGTTGCACGCGCCTTGTTGCCGCATCGGAAAAACCGCGATCGTCTGCGCCATCGATCGCCTCACGAAACGGTGATGCAGCTGCGCCTGTCGCGCCAGCGCGAAGAAGATACAGATTTGAGCGGCCTGTACTTTCACGCATTCGACTAGCGGGACAACACCACAGTTTTTCGCGGGAAAGTGGCTCTGGATCGCACGCGCACATTTGCTATGGTGTCGCCATGCGCGACACCTACCTCACGACGGATGAACGACTGGAATCTATCCTGCAGCGGGATGGATTTGCTTTCGTCGCTGCCAAACGCATGCATGCTCTGCTGGAAAGCATCGAGCCACTGACGGATTGGCCGACGTTTGCGGCCAGTTGGGATGATCTGGCGGTCGATCACTATCTGGCCGATCACGGCCGCTACCGGCGCCGGCGGCACGCAGTTTTCCGCGTCAGCGCTGACGGCCAGATTCTGCGCGAAGCGCATCAGCCGCATTATCAGGACCGCGACTACAATCGCTTGTACGGCGGCATCGAACGCTGGTTCGAACCGATTGCGGTGGACATCGGCGCGGGCGTCAGCCTGCGTTGTATTCTTCACTTTTGCACGATGTTGTTCAGCGCCCTGGCGCCGCACGCACGTTCCTGGCGAGTCGAAGCGCATCAGTTTCGCATCGAAGCCAAGCACGATGAGCCCGGTCAGCCAACACCGGAAGGCATACATCGCGACGGCGTCGACTATGTTCTCGTGCTGCTGATCGCACGCCGCAATATCGCCAGCGGGACGACCACGATTCTGTCATCAGGCCAGGAGTTGCTTGGCAACTTTACTTTGACCGAGACTTTCGACGCCGCGTTGGTCGATGACGCGCGTGTATTCCATGGCGTCACCCCAGTGGAGCCTTTGGATCCAGAGCAGGCGGCCTGGCGTGATGTGTTGGTTGTGACATTCAAATCGGCGGGGTAGTGCGCGCATACAAAAGAAAAACCCCCGATCTTTTCGATCGAGGGTTTTGGATAAAGCCCCTGGCAGTGACCTACTCTCGCATGGCTTAAGCCACACTACCATCGGCGCGGGCGCG
>JBBRTT010000060.1:0-16163 GCA_038244165.1 Lysobacterales bacterium
GATGGCGATGCCGACCACTTCGAAGCCGTTTGGCGAAAATCGTTGCCGGACCTCGCCGAGCAGGGGCATTTCCTCACGGCAGGGTCCGCACCAGGTCGCCCAGAAATTGATCAGAACGAGTTTCCCGTCCCATTCACTCAGGCGGTGGGCCGTGCCTTCGGGGTCGTCCAGTTGCAGGTCGGCACGCATGTCGCCGAGCTTGAGTACCGTGACACCCGCCGGAAGCGACCGCTGCGGCGGCTGGCCGAACTGACTTCCAGCGAGCAGGCCTAGCGTGGCACCGGCGACCGCGACCAGCACGATCAGAAGGTTGGTACGCGTGCCTGACATGCCTGACTACTTGGCTACTGCGCCGATGCGTTTGACGAAATTTTCCGCGTCCTCGGGGCCGGTCAGCTGCAGCGCGCGCTTTTCCAGGCCATCCGCGTCGAAAAACAACGTATCCGGCGGCGCGACGATGCCATAGTGTTTCATCAGCGCCTGATCGATGTCGTCGTTCGCGGTGACATCGGACTGCAGCAGCACGAAACCGCCAAGCGCGGCCTGAACCTCACTTTTGCTAAAAGTAAACTTTTCCATTTCTTTGCACGACACGCACCAGTCGGCATAGAAATCCAGCATCGCCGGTTTGCCGGCGGCTTTCGCCGCGGCCAGCTCGCGTTCGACATCGGCCAGCGATTTGATCTTGCGAAATGGCAGCGTTGCTGAAGCCGCACCGGCATTGCCCGGACCCGCACTCAATCCGCGCAGCGGTTGCAGCAGATCGTTGGATCCCGCCGCGGTACCGATGAGCTCGGCGGCGCCGGCGATGAGCAAGATAACTCCCAGCGCCTTCCACAACCGGCGCCAGCCAGATGCGCCATCGGGCAGGCGTTCCAGTGCGCCCAGGTAGACGGCACAGGCAATTGCCAGCCCGCCGGCCATCAGCATGATCCAGACGCCATCCAGAATCCGCGACAACATCCAGATCGCGAGCGCAAGGAAGGTCACGCCGAACACGGCCTTGACTGCATCCATCCAGGCGCCGGCGCGCGGCAACAACTTGCCCGCGCTCGCGCCGAAGACGACCAGCGGCGCGCCCATTCCCAGCGCGAGCGCAAATAGCGCGAAGCCACCGAGCGCAGGATCGTGTTTCTCCGCGATGTACAGTACGGCGACGGCCAGCGGCGGCGTCACGCATGGGCCGATGATCAGCGCGGACAATGCGCCCATGATCGCCACGCCGGTCAGCGATCCGCCGGATTGCTTGTTGCTGACGTTGGCGATCTTGGATTGCCACGAACTCGGCAACTGCAATTCATAGAAGCCGAACATCGACAGCGCCATCAGCACGAACATGCCGGCAAAGGTATACAACACCCAGGGCGTCTGGAATGCGGCCTGCAGATTTTTGCCGGCGATGCCGGCGATCACGCCGGCGATGGTGAAGATCACCGCGTTGGCTAGGATATAGACCGTCGATAGCAGGATCGCACGGCGCGTGGAAATGTTGTCGCCCGCGCCGGCTATGATGCCGGACAGAATCGGAATCATCGGAAACACGCAGGGCGTGAACGCAAGTCCGAGCCCTGCCAAAAAGAACGCGCCAAACACCAGCCACAACGAGCCGTTGAGTGCTTTCTTGAATTGGCTGTCGCTACTTTCGGGTGCGGCATTCGGTGCCGTGGCGTTCGATGCCGTCGCGGTCGCCGCCGCCGGCATCGTGACCTGCACGGTGCGCGTCATCACCGGATAACACACGCTGTTTTCCAGGCAGCCCTGAAAGATGGCGGTGAGGGCGAGCGTCTGCGTCGAGCGATTCGCGCGCTGCACCGCGATCGGCACTTCGACCTGATCGAAGTACACCGTGGTCGTGCCGAAATTCGCATCGGTGTGATCTTTGCCGGGCGGCCATTTCGGCGCACCCAGAGTTGCGTCCTTGGCATCGGCGAGCGTGAAATTCGTCTTGTCGCGATACAGGTAGTAGCCCTTGGGCATGGTGAAACGTGCGAGCACGTCGTCGGCGCCGGTGGCGATTGCTTCGAACACGAACGCCTGTTCGGCCGGCAGCGGACCACTGCCCAGCAGAGAACCGCCGGCGGGCGCAGCAAGCATGGCGGAAAGCGAAGCCGGCGCAGCGTTGGCAGCAACGGCAATCTTTGGCAGAAGTACGATCAGCAGAACTTTCTGCGGTGGAAAGCAGATTTTCGGATCGACCTGATGGCAGCCCTGGTAGCGCAGTTCCAGCGCCACCTTTTCCAGCGTGACGGACGCAGTCAGGTGCTGTGTCGCGGTAAAGCCGTGATGGTAGACCTCGACATCGCCGAGAAACTCGTCGTGCTTTTTCTCACCAGCGGGCAGATCAAGCGCATTGAGCGTAACTGCCGGATCGGTGCTTTTCGTCTTGATCCGTTCGCGATACAGGTAATAGTCGTCGGCGATCTTGAAGTCGAACTGGACGGTATCGCGATCCAGCGCCTTGGCTTCGACACGGAAGGCCTGTTCGACCGGCAACAGATTGTCCGCCTCGGCGGCGGCGACCGTACGCAACCCCAGCACCGCGGCAAGCAGCGCGCAAAACTTCAGGAATCGATTCATTCGCAAATTGTCGCAGGTTAGGGGCATTTGTGCGCTCGTCCGTGATGGCGAAAATCAAGAAGCGACCCTCCATGGTCGCACTTTCAAAAAGCAGGACCGGCGCCCGCGCGCCCCGATTGCATCAGGCGCGGGTTTCCGCTTCGATCCAGGCCAGATAGAGCGTGGAACCTAGCGCGATATCGACCGCGACGATCTCCGGGAGTTCATGCGGGTGCAGGGTGAGGATGCGATCACGCAGCGCGACGAAGCGATCCCTGGTGGTTTTGATCAACAGCTGCACTTCAGCGTCACGGTGAACAGACCCTTGCCACCGATACGTCGAAACGACGCCCGGCACACGATTGACGCAGGCCGCAAGCCTTTCCTCGACCAGGGCCATGGCAATGCGATCGGCGACCGATTCGTCCGGGCAGGTGCAGAAAACGATCAGGGCGCTCATGCCGGCATTATCGGCCGCGGGGGCAAGATCGACCAAGAGCCGGGTCCGGCTCTTGAAAGCCTTGCCAGCGGGCCCATGTATCAGGCACTTCGGTAGGCGCCCCTTTTCAGGGGCTTCGCATACCGCTAAAATTGGCACTCACAGGATACGAGTGCTAACACACTTAAAGAACTCTTTACCACTCAACCACTTGAGGTAGTTGTCATGAAGCTTCGTCCCTTGCACGACCGCGTGATCATCAAGCGCCTGGAAGCGGAAACCAAGTCCGCGGGCGGCATCGTCATCCCCGACACGGCGGCCGAAAAGCCCATTAAAGGCGAAGTCGTTGCCGTCGGCAGCGGCAAGATTCTCGAAGACGGCAAGGTGCGCCCGGTTGGCGTCAAGGCCGGCGAGAAAGTGCTGTTCGGCAAGTACTCCGGCACCGAGGTCAAGGTCGACGGCCAGGAACTCCTCGTGATGCGCGAGGAAGATCTGATGGCGGTTATTGAATAATTGCATTTTTCGCATAAGTATACTTTGAGGAGTTTTTCCAATGGCTGCTAAAGAAATCCGTTTTTCCGAAGACGCGCGCGCGCGCATGCTGCGCGGCGTAAATATCCTGGCCAATGCGGTCAAGGCAACGCTCGGTCCGAAGGGCCGTAATGTCGTGCTCGAGAAGAGCTTCGGCGCGCCGACGATCACCAAGGACGGCGTGTCCGTCGCCAAGGAGATCGAACTGGCCGACAAGTTCGAGAACATGGGCGCGCAGATGGTCAAGGAAGTCGCTTCCAAGACGTCCGATGTTGCCGGTGACGGCACCACCACGGCGACCGTGCTGGCGCAGGCGCTGATCCGCGACGGCCTCAAGGCCGTGGCCGCGGGCATGAACCCGATGGATCTGAAGCGCGGCATCGACAAGGCCGTGATTGGCGCCGTTGCCGAACTGAAGAATCTGTCAAAGCCGTGCTCGACGAGCAAGGAAATTGCCCAGGTCGGTTCCATTTCCGCGAACTCGGATTCGGATATCGGCGACCTTATCGCCAAGGCGATGGAAAAGGTCGGCAAGGAAGGCGTGATCACGGTTGAAGAAGGCTCCGGTCTGGACAATGAACTGGACGTCGTCGAGGGCATGCAGTTCGATCGCGGCTACCTGTCGCCGTACTTCATCAACAACCAGCAGTCGATGCAGGCTGAGCTGGAAGACCCGTACATCCTGTTGCACGACAAGAAGATCGCGAATGTGCGCGAGTTGTTGCCCGTGCTCGAGGGCGTTGCCAAGTCCGGCAAGCCGCTCTTGATCGTCGCCGAGGAAGTGGAAGGCGAAGCGTTGGCAACCCTGGTCGTCAACACCATTCGTGGCATCGTGAAGGTCTGCGCAGTCAAGGCGCCGGGCTTCGGCGATCGTCGCAAGGCGATGCTGGAAGACATGGCGATGCTGACCGGCGGCCAGGTGATTTCCGAGGAAGTCGGCCTGTCGCTGGAGAAGGCCACGATCAAGGATCTGGGCCGCGCCAAGAAGGTTCAGGTGTCCAAGGAAAACTGCACGATCATCGACGGCGCCGGCGAAAGCAAGGCGATCGAAGCGCGCATCAAGCAGATCAAGGCGCAGATCGAGGAAACCAGTTCCGACTACGATCGCGAGAAGTTGCAGGAGCGCGTGGCGAAGCTCGCCGGCGGTGTTGCGGTGATCAAGGTTGGCGCGGCGACGGAAGTCGAGATGAAGGAAAAGAAGGCGCGCGTCGAAGACGCCCTGCACGCCACGCGTGCGGCGGTGGAAGAAGGCGTGGTCCCCGGAGGCGGCGTAGCCCTGGTGCGTTCGCTGGAAGCGATCAAGAAGCTCAAGGGCGACAACGAAGATCAGGACCACGGCATCTTGATCGCCAAGCGTGCGATGGAAGCGCCGCTGCGCGAGATCGTCAGCAATGCGGGCGAAGAGCCGAGCGTCGTGTTGAACAAGGTTGCGGCCGGCAAGGGCAATTACGGTTACAACGCGCAGACCGGTGAGTATGGCGACATGATCGAGTTCGGCATCCTGGATCCGACCAAGGTCACGCGCACCGCGCTGCAGAATGCGGCCTCGATCGCCGGACTCATGATCACCACGGAAGCGATGGTCGCCGAAGCGCCTAAGAAGGAAGAAGCGCACGGCCACGGTGGTGGTGGCGGCGGTGGCATGGGCGGCATGGGCGGTATGGATTTCTGATCCGCTCCCGCCCATCGGTGGGACAAATGAAGAGCCCCGCTTCGGCGGGGCTTTTTTTTGACGGTGCTCGAGTCGCCAAGAAGTAATGGCGGCCGCACAGAGCCCACGCCGAGCGCGCGGCAATGGCGGCGCGATGAGGGCGACTCAGACGTTGCCTAACGCCGGCATGCGTGGCACCGTAGTGCCTCGGCGAGGGGAAGCAATTGGCTGAAATCACCGAACTGATTGGCCGCGCGCGTGGCGGTGACCGCGAAGCGTCCGAGCGCGTGTTTGCGCTGCTGTATGACGAATTGCATCAGCTTGCAGCGGGTCAACTGCGTGGCGACGATGCGATGCGAGCGACCTCGCTGGTGCACGAGGCCTATCTCAAGCTGGCCCTGCACGGAGCACTTGCGGTAAACGACCGCGGCCATTTCTTTGCAGTCGCAGCGCGCGTGATGCGCCAGATCGTGATCGATCACGTGCGTTCGCGCGCTGCCTTGCGCCATGGCGGCGACCTGCATTTCGCGCCGCTAGACACCTCGGCGCTGCAGGCGGCGGCCGAGGATCGCGGCGAGGATGTGCTTGCCCTCGATGCCGCTCTGGGTCGGCTCGCGGAACTGGATCCCAAGCTTGCCGCACTGGTCGAACTGCGTTTTTACGCGGGTCTGGAGCTGACCGAGATCGCCGGGGTGCATGAACGTTCCGAGCGCTCGCTCAAGCGCGACTGGCGCCGCGCGCGCGCGTTTCTGCAGCGCGAGATTGCCGGAGTAGCACATGCCTGATCCGACCGAATCCGGTTCCACCGGGCCCGCTTCAATCGGGCCCGATCCATCCAGTCCTGATGCATACACGCGTTGGGCCGAGCTCTCGGAGCTGTTCGACGAAATCGTCGAGCTGGCGCCGGCTGCACGCGCACGCAGACTCGGCGACATTGCGCGCACCGATGCGGCGATGGCAACCGAGTTGAAGGCCCTGCTGGCTGCCGACGAAGCCGGCAATGCGCTGCTCGATGCCGGTGCAACGTCGGTGTTGCCCGCGCTGCTTGGCGATGTCGCTCCCGCGGATGGCAGCGCCGGCCCATATCGGCTGTTGCGCAAGGTGGGCGAGGGCGGCATGGGCGTGGTGTGGCTGGCCGAACGCACCGACGGCGCCTATGAGCTTCAGGTCGCGGTCAAGGTTCTCAAGCGCGGCATGGACACGCATGCGATCCTGCGCCGATTTCTGCAGGAGCGACGCATACTCGCGCGCCTGCATCACGCGCACATCGTGCGTCTCATCGACGGGGGCATGACCCAGGACGGCCGTCCTTTCTATGTGATGGATTATGTCGACGGACAAACGATTACTGCCCATGGCAGATTCAATGCCCTGGATGTGCGCGCACGCGTGGCGCTGCTGGCCAGGGTTGCTGATGCGGTCGCCTATGCGCATACGCAACTGATCGTGCATCGCGACCTCAAACCGTCCAATGTTCTCGTCGACCAGGACGGCGAACCACGGGTGCTCGACTTCGGCATCGCCAAACTGATCGAAGAGAGCGAGGAACAGACGCTGACCGGCACCGGTATGCGCGTGCTGTCGCCGGCCTACGCGGCCCCGGAACAACTCCTCGGCGAGGCGATCGGCACGACCACCGATGTCTATGCGCTGGGCCTGATGTTGTGTGAGTTGTTGACCGGGCAGTTGCCCTGGCACCAGCGCGGAACGACGCCCGCCCAACTGGCGCTCAACGCGAGCCAGGAGATCGTTGATCGCGCCAGCACACTCGCGGCGAGGCTCGATGCTGAACAGTTGCGCGATTTGTATGGCGAGGCTGGCGACGGACGCCAACTGGAGCGCAATCTGTCAGGCGATCTGGACCTGATCATCGCTACCGCATTGCAGCGTGAGCCATCACGCCGCTATCCGACTGCGGCGGCCTTCGCCGATGATCTTCGCCGTTGGCTGGATGGTCGACCGATCGCAGCGCGAGCCGATACGACCGGTTATAGAATGAAAAAATTCGTGCGGCGACATCGTGTCGGTGTCGCGGCATCTGTTCTGATTGCGCTGGCGTTGATCGCTGGCCTCGGCGCGGCGTTGTGGCAGGCGCATTTGGCGCAGATCCAGGCGCAGCGCGCCGATGTCGAAGCGGTTTCGGCGCGGCACAGCGCGGAACGTTCGCGGCGCGTGACCGACTTCCTGATTTCGGTATTCACGCAGGAAGATCCGCTACGCCACACGCAAGGCGGCGCCACCACGCTGGCGCAGGCGTTCGACGACACGCTCAAGCGCATCGACACCGAGTTCGCCGACGATCCTATGCTGCAGGGCGAACTGCTCGACAACTTCGGCGAGATCACCACGACCAAGGGCAAGTTCGAACAGGCCCAGGTATTGTTCGAACGTGCATTGGCGCTGGCCGAGCAAACGCACGTCGCGGATGATCCAGCCGTGGCCGAAACCCTGGTGAACCTGGGCGTGCTGGCCGACTATCGCGGCGATGCGCTGGCCGGAAAACCTTATCTGCAGCGTGCAGTGGCGATCCTCGAGCAGCACGCGCGCGAACGTCCCGGCGAATACGCCAATGCGTTGTCGGCATTGGCGAAGGTGGTGCACCGCGAAGGCGATGTGCGCGGAGGAGCGCGTCTGATGCTTCGCGTGCTGCAGATCCAGCGCGAGGCCAAGGCGCCGCCCAACGTGCTGATTGCCGCGCTCAGCAATGTGGCGAGCTCGCACCTCTGGCTCGGTGAGTACACCGAAGCGGAGTCGCTGGCGAGCGAAGCGCTCGGCATTGCGGAGCGCGCCTTCGGCAAGGATTCACCGAACGTCATCCCGCCGCTGTGGACACTGGAGATCACCGCTTACCACCACGGCGATCTCGAGCTGGAACAGCGTTTGGTCGAGCGACACCTGGCAGTGGCGCGCGTCGCGTTTCCGCCCCAGCATCCCTGGGTGGCGAGCGCGCTGGGGGAGTCCGGATTCATGTTGATGCGCAATGGGCAGGTGAAGGAAGGTGAGGCGCGCATGCGCGAGGCGCTGCATCTGCTCGAACAGGCAGGCAACGACGGCGACGAAGTGCAGATGATTCAGCGCCGGCTCTGGAGCGGCCTGCGCAGGGGCGGCAATGCCAATGCTGCGCAAGTGGCAATCGAGGCAGCGTGGAAGAGCTGCAGCGCACCGAAGCACGAGCTGAACAAGTTGTGCCTGACCGTGCGCGCCAATCGCGCGCAATCGCTGGCCGAGGCCGGTCAGGGCGAGCTTGCGCTCGGCGAGGCCGAAGCGGCGGCGCAAGCGTTGAAGCAACAGCTGGGCGAGCGCAGCGACGAGCTCGCTCAGGCGCTGGAAGCACGTGCCAGCGCACTGATGGCGTTGCAGCGTCGCGATGAAGCGCTTGCAACCCAGCGCGATGCCGTAGCGATGTTTGAGGGAGTCTACGGCGCGCAGCACGTGGCCACGCTGCACGCGCGCGAAGCGTTGGCGCAGATGTAGCAGCCGCAATCGCGCGCGTTGATTGCGGCTATTCGAGCCAGGCATCACGCATCACTTGAAGCATGCCCGGATCGGCACTCGTCGCAACAAGCGCGATCTGGGCTTCAAGCTGCTGTCGGATCAGCGCATCAAGCGGCTTCGTTTTCTGCTGGCGTAACCGCCGATACGCGTGAATCGCATGCTGGCCATCGCCGAGCTGAAGGTAAGCATTGCCGGGTTCCTGCGGTCTGCGCCGATTGACGTTCCTGCATCGCGGCAGAACGCGCAGCCACTCTCGTTTGAACCGGGAAAGCAGCAGGGCGGGAGCGCGCAGTCGCCTAAGTGGCCCCTGGCCGCAGTGTTTGCCGTGGACACAGGCAACTCCCGAGACCCGGTGCACTGGCATGCAGACTTATCCGATCCAACGCACTCCCCTGCTGGTGGGCGCCGCCGCATGTGCCCGCGCGGGCAGGCACGCCCTGATCGGCCTGATCCTGCTTTGCGTCGCGTTGCCGGTCTTGGCATCCGACTACGCGGCGATCCAGGAACTGTCCGCGATCGAGTCCGGCGACGGCGAACCGAATGGACTGTTTGGCTTGTCGGTCGCCGTCGATGGTGACCTGGCAGTTGCTTCCACCGCGGGTTCCGCGGCCCGCCCGGCCATGATCCGTACCTATGCGCGCAATGGCACGACGTGGATCCATCTAGCGGATCAGGACATCACGCTCGCCGGTCGCGTTCAAGCGCGCATGTCGTTCAACGAAGGCACGTTGACAGTGGGCGGGTACTATCCGGATTTGTCGGCAGGATTCGCGCGAATCTACCGGCACACAAGCGCTGGCTGGGACCGGGAGCTCTCGTTCACGACTTCGGAATTCGTCAGTAGCGTCGCGACGACGGGCTCGATCGCCGTCGTCGGCGAGTCGAGTTTCGACGGCCTGGCCGGTGCGGACCAGGGCATCGTCCTGATCCTGCGGCGTCAGCCCGACAGCACATGGCGTATCACGTCGCAGTTGCCGACCACGCGGCAGGCGAAAGCGCGCTTCGGCGCGTCGGTCGCGATCGTCGCCGGCGCGATCGTGGTCGGTGCCCCGGGCGAAACGGTCACCGCGCAATCGGGCACTTACCAGTATGCGGGCGCAGCCTATGTTTATGAGCTGACCCAGGAAACCTGGAGCCAGGTGGCGCGACTAGTCGAGCCGGACGTCGGCAACCGCAGCAACTACCATTTTGGCAATACCGTGGCGATCAGTGGCGCCGATCCGTCGACACCCGACCGCATGCTTATCGGCAACTCGAACGTACAAGGTTACCTGTTTCGCAGTTATCGGCACATTGCGGGAACATGGACGCCGGGCTTCACGATTCCTGCGCCGACACCGGGCGCCGGCGACAACTTTGGCTGTTCTTTGGCGATGGATGGGGGCTGGGCAGTGATCGGTGCGTGCCTGAGCAGCAGCGCCGGCACCTATGCGGGCGCGATACTGCTCGCGAAGTTCGACAGCGGTTTCACCAATGTGCAGTCGCTCACTGAACGCACCGATCCGCAGGCGGGCGCAAGCGATGGCCTCGGATCGATCGTCGCGATCGACCGCGCCGGACCGACGGTGATCGTCGGCAGTTACAACGCCGATCTGTATGGCAACGATCGCCAGGGCGTGGTACTGGTCGGGCGCAGCCAGAATGGCGAAGTGCCCGTTCTGACCCGCGCAATGGATCTCGGACAGGGTTTGACCGGCGCGCGCGCCGCGGTGGTCGCGGTGGATGGAGACACCTTGATGCTCGGTGCGTTGAACGAGAATGTCGGTATCCAGCAGCAGCGCGGCGCGGTGTATGTGTACCGACGCCAGCCCGATGGCATGTACGCGTTCGAATCGCGCCTGCTTGCACCCGACGGCACCGCGGGCGATCAATTCGGCTTCCACATTGCACTCAAGGGTGATGTCGCGCTGGTCAGCGCGATTGGTCGCAGCCACATGGGACACGAGTTCGCGGGCGCGGTGTACGCGTTCCATCGCAATGGACTCGCCTGGACGCTCGAGGCGCAATTCCTGCCACCAGCACCAGGTTACGAAACGGAATTCGGATTCGGCCTCGCGTTCGATGGCAATACCGCGTTCATCGGCGAGTTCAACGAGAACGCCACGGTGCTGGAGCGCTCCGGCGGCGGCATTTGGACGTCCGTGCAGACAATTCCACATCGCGCGTGGACGCTGCAGGTGCAAGGCGATCTGGCAATGCTCGGCGACATCAATGTCAACAATACCATCGGCGAAGTGGCGACCTACACGCGCAGTGTCAGCGGCTGGCAACCGCAGGGCGTGCTGTCGGGTTCCGATGCCAACCAGCATTTCGGTTCCGAAGTCGCGCTCGATGGAAGTCTTGCGGCGGTGACCAGCAACTCGTATGCGTCGCCCGTGCAGGTCTACCAGCGCAACGGCAGCAACTGGTTGCCGCAGGCGAGCCTGCTGCCGAACGATGCGACGGCGAGCACAACGTGCAACCACGTCGCGATGCACGGATCGACGCTTGCGCTGGGTTGCCTTGATGGCACTGCCGGCAATCGCGGAGCGGTCTATGTGTTCGAGAAGACGGCCGGGCAGTGGAACCAGTCGCAAAAACTCACGCTGCCGAATGCGGTGGATTCCGATGTGTTCGGCAGCAGCCTGGAATGGACAGCGCAAGGATCGCTGCTGGTCGCCGCTTTCGGTCGCGATCTGGATTTCATCGACCAGGGCGCCGTGTATGTCTACCGCGGCGATGTGCTGTTTCAGAACGGTTTCGAGTAAGTCGATACCGTGCACGTGCGCAGGCATGCGATCGCTGCCGAACCTAACCTGATTCGAGAACCCATGTCAGCCGAGCCGATCGCCGCCTTGTTGGCCCTTTTTGCCGTCGATTCCCGTGGACTTCAGGAAACCCTGGAGACCTGCCATGCCGTATCGACCCGTTGTCATTCCATTTGCCATGTTGATGCTGTGCGCGATGGCCAGCGACCCCGCTCGCGCCAACACATTCAACGTGACCCGCGGCGACGATCCGGCGCCCAACGGCTGCATCGCCGGCGACTGCTCGCTGCGCGAAGCGTTCGACGCAGCGACGACGACGCCCGCAGCGGACACGATCGTTCTCGGCAGCGGCCTCTACAACGTGACACGTGGGGAACTGTCCGTGGTCGGCGATGTGACCTTGCAGGGAGTGAATGCGGCGAGCACGAGTGTGGTCGGCGCGGGCGCATTCATTTTGCTGCACGTCGGAACACTGAGCACGCTGACCGCCGACAACATGACGCTCAGTTCACAGCAAGAAGCCGTGTTGGTTTCCGGCGGCAGCGCGGTGTTGCGTGATATCGCTGTGCCGCTTGGCGATGTGGTCGGCGATATCGCATCGGGCACATCCTCGGTTCGGGTCGAGCGCGCGCAAATATCGGAAACGTTCGCATGCGGCGGCTCCGGCAGCGGATCGGCACACTGCGAGGCCTACGACAGCACACTAGGCGCGGCGGCGGGAATCGGGGTAAACGTCAGTCTCGATCTCGCGCGCGTCACCATCAACGGTCCCGCTGACGGCACCGGGATCTATTTCTACAGCAATGACGCGCTGACGATCAGCGACAGCACGATCAGCGGTCAGGGCACTCCATTGACGTTGGGCAGCACGATCCAAAACCCCGAAGACGTGCATATCCAGCGCACCCGGTTCATCGGCAACTTTGGTCCGATGGTGGCCAATCGCGGTGGCGGCGTTTACCTTGACGATGTCGAGTTTCGCGACAACATCGTCGATAGCGCCCACAGCACTCAAGCCGCAGTGCTCGAGGCCGGCAGCGGCGCCGGCTGGCGCTTCAACCGAGCCTTGTTTGTCGGCAATCGCGGCGGCAGCGGCGAAGGCGCGGTGGTGCGGATCAAGGCCGGCGCAAACGTGGTCATGAGCAATGTGACATTCGACAACAACACCTTCAAGACCGGCATCAATGGTCACGGCAATACGATCGGAGTCGACGTCTCCACCAATGCCACGACGCTGTTCTGGCTGTTTCATGCAACCTTGCGGCGCGCGTCGATCGTGAGCCAGAGCATCGGCGGTTCGGTGCTCAGCGTGAACGGCGCGTCGAGCAACGTGAACGTGCGTCTCTTCAACTCGTTGGTGGACGGTACCTGCGCATTCGGTGCGGCGGCCGACCTGTTTCAGGCGGACGGCAATGTGGAATCGACGGGCAACACCTGCGGATTGCTCGGCATCAACAACAACCGATTCAATATACCGGCCGCGCAATTGCGTATCGGCACGCTCGGCGATCACGGCGGTTTCACCCAAACGTACTTGCCCGCGTCGGGCAGCGTCCTGCTCGACACGGCCACGTCCAGCTGGTGCCTGATCAACCCACTCGACCAACGCCGCTATCTGCGTCCCGCCGGCGGCAGCGCCTGCGATGTCGGCGCGGTCGAAGCCGGCGCCCTGTCTGATACGATCTTTGCGGATGGATTCGGCGGCTGAGAAGCCGCATCGGGTCAATCACTCAATGCGGTTTGTCGCGTACCGCCGGCCGCATCGAGCACGCGCAGAAGATTCTCGCCGGCGAGTTTGCGCACGTCGGCATCGCTCCAGCCGCGGCGCGCGAGTTGGGTCAGCAGATTCGAGAGCTTCGACGCATCCTCAAGACCGCTTCGACCGGCGGCGTTTCCTTGAGTACACAGCGATTCGTTCCGCAATTTCATTGACTGCGTTCGTCAGCCAATTGCAGCGGCGACTCGTCCCGTGATCACGTTGCGAGGCGTCACGATCCGGTGGCGTATCACGCAGTGCGAATTTCCCGACGTGCGGGCTTGCACCAGGTACGCAGGACCGCCGCGGCGATGAAATATGGCGTCCATACCAGCGGAAAGATCCACGACGGCGACGTGCTTGTCAGTTCTCCGTTCGCGTCGCGCACGTCCGGACTGGAAAACACCATCATCAACAGCATCATCAGCACAAATCCTGCGCCCCAAATCACGCCGGAAAAGCCGGCGCAGCGGAAGACCCACTGCTGGTGCGCTTTTGTTCCAAAGCGCAGCTCCGATGGCGGAAACGCGCGGGCGACCAGAAGCCACGCGGCCATCCACACAACCTGCGGCATGCCTGACCCCTCACCGGCGAGCCAGGCCGACGCCAGATACGCACATGTCACGATCAGGAATGCGAGATACCGAATCGCCGCGACGCGAATTGACGCCAGCATGCCGGCGAGGGACAGCGCAAACGCGACGAACATTTCAAGCACGACCGGCCACCACAACAGGCCACGCAGCGTGTCGTAGTCGAAGTGGTCGCGCCACAGCCAGATCGCAAGAAACCCGAGTGCTGACAACAGATCCATCCAGGCATTGCGCAGCGCACGCCAAGGCTGCCGGTCAAACCACTCACTAGAATCCATCAGCGCTGGCGCCGGATATCGTCGAACGCGTGACTGTGGACGTCGTCGCCTCAGCCGCACCGGAAAGGCGAGCACGAGGCGAAGATATCGCGATCGCTGACAGCAGCGTTTTCATGGCGTCCAGACTCCGATGAGATGAGATCCGGCATTCGCAGCGATTGTCGTCATCGTCAAGCACGCGATTCGGCACCTGCGGGGGCCACACACGGCATTCATTGAAGGTGTGATGGTACTGCGCTTTACGCGAGCATGGTCATTGCCAAGGCTCCTCGTACGCGGAAATCACTAGCGTGCCACGGCGGTTTCCGCTACATGTTCTGGCGTCCGTGTCCAACATGCCATCATGCGCGCGGCGATGGGTGTTCCATGAAACAGATATGAGCCACGACATTCCACGCGACGTCCTGACCGCCGAAGCTGATCCAGCAGGCGATCTGGAGCAGACCCTGCTGCCCGCGGCCTATGCCCGTTTGCGCGCAATTGCCGCAGGCCAGCGTCGACGGATGCCGGTCGCCACGCTGAATACGACGGCGCTGGTCAACGAAGCATTTCTGCGAATTGCCTCCACAGACGCAAGCGCGGATCGCGAACGCTACTTCGCGCTGTTTGCCCGGGTTGTGCGCAACACTTTGATCGATCACATTCGTTCGCGCCGTTCGCAGAAGCGCTACGCGCCTATCGTCAGCTTGGCAGACGATGCCCCGATCGCATTTGAGGAGCGCGACATGGATCGCCTGTTGGCCATCGATGCGGCATTGACGACGATGCGCGCCCAGCACGCTCGCCTGGTGCAAGTCGTCGAGATGCGCTTCTTTGCCGGGTTCGAGAATCAGGAAATTGCCGAATTGCTCGGCGTAACCGAAAAGACCGTTCGCCGCGACTGGTTGCACGCGCGCGCGTTGCTGGCCGAGGTACTGGATGACGACTGATCCCGCGAAATCGCCGCCTCCCGAAAACAATTTGCTGGCACAGATTGACGCGCTATTCGATCTGCTGGCAGAGCATGACGACAGTCAGCAACTGGAGCGACTTGAAGCGCTTGCGGATCGCTTTACCCCCGAGGCGGTGGCGGCCGTGCGAAGACTTCTGCGCGGGCTTGAGCGCCATGGTGAGTTTTTCGACCAGCCGGCAGCGCAACGTGTGAGTCTGGATAGACCCTACACGACAGGAGAATCACTGGGACGGTGGCGGGTCGACGGCGAGCTGGGTCGCGGTGGCCAGGCCATCGCATTGGCTGTGTCGCGCCTGGAGGGTGGATTCGAGCAGCAAGCGGTATTGAAAATGCCGCTGAGCACGCCACCCTCGCCTGACGCCGTGCGCCGCATGCTGCGCGAACGTCAGCTGCTTGCCTCGCTCAATCATCCTGGATTGCCCTCGATGATTGATGGCGGCGTGCTTGACGACGGTGCGCCGTACCTTGTCATCGAACGCATTGCTGGGCAGGCAATTGATGAGTACGCCGATACCAATCAGCTCTCGCTGCGCGATCGCGTAGCGTTATTGCGCAAAGTGGCCAATATCGTCGCTTATGCGCATGCGCAGCTGGTGCTGCATCGAGACATCAAGCCGGCCAATATCCTGATCGACGGCGATGGTCGCGTCGTGTTGCTCGACTTCGGCGTTGCGCAGTCTTTGCAGACCCATGCCAGCGCGACCAGCGTCGGCTACACCTTGGCATTCGCTGCGCCGGAGCAGGTGCGCGGCGAACGCAGTACCGCAGCCACCGACGTTTATGGACTCGCGGCACTGGCATGCCGACTTCTGGGTGGTGAGGGCCCTTTCCCCGGTATGCAGGCAAGTGCACAGGTTCGTGCGGTACTGGAAGACACGCCGCAGCTACCCGTAGGTCTGGATCGGGATCTGGCCGCCATCATTCAGCGCGCGATGCGCAAGGAGCCGCAGGCGCGCTACGCCAGCGTGGCCGAATTTGATGCTGAACTGGAGCGCTGGCAGCTGCATCTGCCGGTGCTGGCGCACGCGGGCGGACGCCGCTATCGACTGCGAAAATGGCTGCGGCGCCGGGGCGTGCTCGTGGCTGTCGCGACCGTTCTGATTGCGGCAACGGCCGTTGCACTTTGGCAGGCTCAACGTGCAAATCAGTTTGCGACTCAAGCCGA
>JBBRTT010000061.1:0-15403 GCA_038244165.1 Lysobacterales bacterium
CGCCTCGTATTTCACTCCCGCCGCTTTCAGTGCGGTCTCGTACGCCGGCCAGCCTGAGGTAATGCGCTCGTCCTTTTCCGCGTAGTGCAGCAACAGTGGCGCCTTGATCTTTGCGGCGTCTTCCGCAGTGGGCTGTGCGCCATAGAATGGGACAGCTGCGGCCAGATCCGATACGCGCGTCGCCAGGAAATTGGCGATGCCGCCGCCGTAGCAGAAGCCGACCGCGCCCACCTTGCCGCTACCTGCCGGCAGGTGTTTGAGCACATCCTCTGCGGCGAGAAAATCCTCGTGGGTCTTGGCCTGGTCGAGCTTGCCGAACAGTTCGCGCGCCTTGTCCTCGTCTCCGGGATAGCCGCCGAGGGGGAACAGCGCATCCGGCGCGAACGCGATGAAGTTGTCCAGCGCCAGGCGCCGCGCAATGTCTTGGATATGTGGATTCAGGCCGCGATTCTCGTGCGCCACCAGCACCGTCGGCAGCTTGCCCTTGGCCTTCGCGGGCGCTACCAAATAGCCGCGCAGCTTGCCGTAGCCCTTCGGTGACGGGTATTCCACGTAGTCCGCCATGATCCGCCGATCATGGGCCGGGACCTGCTCGGCGTCTGCAAAACGCGGGCTTAGCGCCATTAGCAAGGCCTCGGCGGTGACACCGGCCGCCGCGAATTGCGCGGCACGCTGCAGAAACCCGCGCCGCGAGAGTTGTCCGTGGACGTACTGATCGAACAGTTTCAGGGCCTGCGGATGGAAGTCTTTGGCGGTCTTACGCGTCATCGGCGGATCCTCATCTCCGGCAGAGCAGATGCATTTATGCGTGGCCGAGGCGGCCACGCAAGAGGCGACCGGACATGCGGAACAGGGATTTCACGCTGTGTCCAGTGGGTCCGTACGTGATATTCCGCTTGGTCTTGGCCGCGGTCTATCGTACATTCGGCATGCTGTAACCGCCATCCACCGAATACGAGAAGAGGAAGAAGTTCATGGCCACGAAGAAAACCGCAAAGAAAGCTGCACCGAAAGCTGCAAAGCCGATCAAGGAACCCCTGGGCAAGTCGGGCCTCGTCGAGTACATCACGAGCGCGTCCGACGTGATGGCCAAAGACGTCCGCGCCGTACTTGCTGCGCTCGAGAGTGCGGTCACCGGTTCGGTCAACAAGAACGGCGCCCGCATGTTCGTCCTGCCGGGTCTGCTGAAGATCACCGTTGCCAGCATTCCGGCCAAGCCGAAGCGCAAGGGCATCAACCCGTTCACCAAGCTGGAACAGTGGTTCGCGGCAAAGCCCGCCACCGTCCGCGTCAAGGTGCGTCCGCTGAAGAAGTTGAAAGACGCAGCTGCTTGATCGATAGGTAAGGATTCAAATCAGGGGTCAGGTCCCAATCCTCGGGACCTGACCCTTTTTTTGCCTGTTTTTTAGGAAGCCGGCGCCGCGACGGCGCGCTCTTTCGTGCCCATGATCAGCATCCACAGCACCAGTGCCACTTCTCCGAACAGGACAGGGAAGAGGGCATTGGAAATCGCATCCGCGTATTGCGGCAGCATCAAGCCGACAAAGCTCGTGGTGACGTAGGCAACACAGTTGAGGATCAGCCAGACGCCGATGAAGCGCGGCAGCATCCGCGATTTGTATACAAGTAAACCGAGCGGCAGCAGCCACAGGCCCCACAGCGTTTCGGCGGCAAGAATTTCCTGGTAGTGCAGGCGCAGGAACAGCATCGCCAGTGCGTCGCGCTGCGGCTTGTCGAACACAGCAAGGAAATCTGCGCCGCGAATGAGCAGCAAGGCAGCGCCGTCGTTCACCGTGTTGAAGAAATTGATCGTGGCCGGCATCACACCGCCGAGGATCACGACCAGCGTGGCGAGGTACCTGTCCACTTCCTTGAACAAGCGGTAAAACGCCAGCGTCAGGAAAATCAGCACGACCGCACAAAACACTTCACTGACCATGCCGAGACGAAACAGCGTCTCGCGCGCGGTGATGTTGCTGGCCGTCGCGGTTGCGTCCCCGTGCACGAACAGGGTCTCGGGAATGTACATCAGGCGCAGCGGTCCGCCGATCACGAGAAGCAGGTAGATGAGTCCAACAACTCGGCCCGGGTTCTTGATCCAGTTCATGTGTCTGTCCTCGCATGGTGAAAGATGGCGTTCGTCGCGGGGCAGTGTGGCGAGTGACAAGCGGACGTTGAAGGGCCTATCCGACCAGCGACGCGGATCGTGGGCTGAAGTGCGCCCGCAAACGACGAGCTGCTGGTCTGACTAGTGGATTGCGGAACCAGGACGGATTGACGCCGTCGGACTGGATTGATCAACCGCCTTGCGGGCGGTTGTCAATCGAGCCTGACATGTCTTGATTACTCGAGTAGCGCGCCTAATGAGGCAGGTTTACAACCATCGTATTCAAGGCGATTACCGCTTTCTGCAGATCGGCTACGGAAGTAGTCAATTGGCTTACGGATTTCTCCAGATTGGCTACGCGTTGCGGGAGGTCTCCGGCACCTGCTTGTTGCTGTTCAAGGTCGGCGACACGCTGGATCAAGGCGTTCAAGTCGGCTCCACGAACTGTCAGCGAACCGGTCACTTCGACGTTTCCTTCGAAGAGCCCAGCAAGGCGGCCGCCTTTCCCGTGGACGCCCACTCCCGTACTGCCGATGCCCTGGCCGGATACTCCAATGCCGGAGGTGCTCGACCCATTGACGCCGATGGTCTTGCCGTCGCCGGAAACGCCGATCGATGTTTCGCTCTGGCCGAAAACACCTACCTGCTTTTTGCTACTGCCGAATACGCCATTGATCAAGTCGCCTTTGCCCACGACTTCAGCAGTATTGGCGAGAACGGGATTGGGTTGGTTCTGATCGAATGTCTTGTGCATGAGTGCCCTCGGAGTAGATGGAAAGACTGCAACGGTCTGCGGACGAACCCCCCAAAAGCATGGCTACAATAGACCGGAACCTGTGCGTTGCACCGTTTTTGATTCACGTTTGGCGGCTAATATCGCCGCGCGCTTAGCGCAATTTCGGCAACAGCAAACTTGCAAAAATCTACAGTGCGTCAAGGTATGATTTACGCGGATTGTTGTCTGAAGGGATGGCCATGCTCTCGAGATTGATCTGCCGCGTTGTGCCGTTTGCTGCAAGCCTGCTGGTGTCGATGAACGGTGTTGCTGCCGAATCCGCATCGCCGCCTTCGCCCGACGTGAGTCTGGACGTCTACGCCAAGCCCGCAAGACTCGTGGACATCGGCGGACGCAAGCTCAATCTGCGCTGTGCCGGCCACGGCTCGCCGACGGTGATGCTCGAAGCGGGCGCGACCAGCGATTCCATCACCTGGTACAAACTGCAGCCGCTGGTCGCGAAATTCGCCACGGTCTGCGCCTACGATCGCGCGGGATTTGGATTCAGCGACGAAGGACCGATGCCACGTGACCTGGACGCGGAAGCAGGCGACTTGCACGCGCTGATCCACGCCGCCGCGATGAAGACGCCGTTGCTGCTGGTGGGACATTCGCGCGGCACCAATATTGCCCGCCGCTATGCCGACAAATATGCGGCGGACCTTTCCGCCTTGGTGCTGCTCGATCCACCGGGACAGCATCTGCAGGAGTTCTCGCCGGCTTTCGCCAAACAAGAGACCGAAGAGCGGATCGCCGGGATTGCGGCGATGAAAAAATGCGAGACCGGAGCGGAGAAAGGGCAACTGGAAAATCCGCCGGCCGAATTGTCGCGATGCCTGCGCGGTCCGAACCCGGAATACACCGCCACCTTGAACGAGGCGCAGCACGCAATAAAATTGCGTCCTGCCTTTTGGCACACACTCATCTCAGTGTTCGAAACCAATTCGCTATACGACGAACAAGTATCGCCAAAGGAAAATCATGGCGCATTGCCGCTGCTCGTACTGACGCCTGATTCCGCGTTCACCGATGTGCCTCCGCAGATGCGCAAGGCGTTCGAAGACGAGCGCGAGAAGACGCAGAAGCTGATTCTCGCCACGTCAAGCCGCAGCGAGCGGATTCTCGTCGCACATTCGTCGCACGATGTGCAGTTTGACCAGCCTGACGCCGTCGTCGATGCGGTGCGCAAGGCCGCCAAACTTGCTGGAGACTCAGCAAAGAAAAAATAAAAAACGTGCGGCTTACTCGAACCCGTTTGCAAAAATAATGTCGTTGATCGTGACTGTCGCCGATGCGCTCGCCGATATCGACAGCGCATGTGCGACACCGGAAGCCGTTACGGTTTCCGTTTCGACATCGCCGACATTGCCGCTGACATTCACGGAGAAGCTGCAGTCGTAGGATGCCGCCGCAGCGATGGGTTGCGGCAGCGCGCAGGTTCCGCTGCCATCCAGATCGCCATGAAAATTGTCGCTGAGCGCGGTGAGGTCGGCCTGCGTATCGCCGACATTGGTGACGTGCACATTGAATGTCACCATGCCGCCTGGCGCGGCTAATGCGGCCGGCGTCGCCTGCACGGCCGCGCTGAATCCGACGCTGGAAGTGAAGCGGGACAGATAACCGTATCGTGCACCGGTAGTTGCGCCACCGTTGAGGACTCCCAACGCGAAGTACCCGGCCGAATTGTTCACGTGAAACGTGGTGTCGACGGGTACTTCGGTCGTATTGTACTGAATGCGTGCCGCCTTCCAGGCACCGCCGGTTCCCGGAACGGTCAAGAAAGACGCCGGGTTGATCGTCGCGGTTCCGGAACCAGAAACAGTGAATGCATTTACCGCAGCGGCGGGACTTAGCAGCATCAGGTAAAACGTTTGCGCGTCGTCGCGGACGAATGGCACGTCCTGCGATCCGCCGAGGCCAAGCTGCGGCAACAACGCCATGCCCATTTCGCATCCGAAGCCGCTGATGTGTGCGGCGTAGATCGGCTGGCTGGCGTGGACAAACACAGCGTTGTCGGAACTGGCGGCGAGATAGTCCATGTCCACGCGTAAGTACTCGCCGGCAAACAGGGTGGCTGCCGGCGTTGCCGCTCCGTTGAGAAAAATTTGCGTGGCGTTGCGTGTGGCGATGATCACGACGCTTTCGTCGCCGGTGTTGTTCAGCGATCCCTTGGTCGCGATGTAGTCCAGCCCCAGTGCATTGACTGGAACGATCTGTTCGCTCAGCAAGTTCGTGCAGCCGCCGGAAGGGTTGTGAACTGAGTCATCCTTGATCGACACGGCGACAGGTTTGTCCGCGAGCACGACCGCGCCGGAAGGGTGATTGCTCGGCACCTGCCAGTTGGTTCCGGTGTAGCCGCCGGAATAGGTCTGTCCGCGATTCAAGTTGATCGAAAACTGTGTCAGCGCCGGATGCCCGTCGACCGGCACAGGAGAGTACATCGTCACGATCGTACCGTTCTGCGTGCCGACAATATCGAAGGAAGCAAACGCCTGATGCGGCGAGGCGTAGCTTGATTCGTTGAAGAACGGCGGATGCTTGTGCAGCGGAATGTAGAACTCCTGGCCCAGCGCATCCGGCCCTTTCAAGACCTGCATGCTCGTATTGCTGGTGTTGGTGAGTTCGTAGTACGCGGATATCGGTGTCGTTGCGACAACATGCAGGCCGGTATTGTTTATCGTGTTCGTCGGGCGCGTTTCCAGCGACGCCTTGAACGCGGTGAGATTCACGCGCGAGAAGGCGTTCGCCATCACGTTGACCACGATGGGTGTGAATGCCCCATTCGCAGGTTGATCGATCGTCACCGTGGACGCCGTGCCTGCTGACATGACAACCAGATTGATCGGTTCGCCACCGGGGAAATTGTTCAGATCGGTGACATCGGGCGGGGCGAGCCAGAATTCGGTGGCGCCATTCGCGGCAAGAGCTGCGCCGCAACCTGTCGCCATTGTCAGTGCGAACAGGCAGACGAATTTGATGGAAAGGTGGTGTGCGCTGTCGTCCAGATTCATGGCCGCTTGCTCTCCCGCAACGAAGACGTTTCCGCTGCTGTCGCAAGCGGCACGGAGGAAGCGTAGCGCAATCCGGGGATTGGGTCTAAATGCGTGCCAGCCGACCCAGGGTCACACCACTATGTACGTTATCGGACAGACGCTTGCACAATATCGCTGCATGCTGCCGCCGTGGCTTGGGCCACGTTTTTCAAGTTCTAGCGTCGGCTGACTCTATCCTTCCAGCGCGTTGAATTTGCCCCGCGCGGTAGGAGAGGATTTTATCCCGGCAGAGAAGTTACTCAGTCCATCCAATCAGTTGATCGACTCCTTGCCTCGGGCAGATCGGGATCGCGTTCTCTCCAAAGCCAGTGCCGTCACGCTTGAGCTCGGCAAAGTGATCTACGAGCAAGACGCGAAAATGCGTCATGTCTATTTTCCGACCGACAGTTTCATTTCCATGCTGACGATGGTGGACGAAAATGCAATGCTCGAAGTCGGAATGGTGGGAAGCGAAGGCGTGTGTGGTCACACCGTTTTGCTCGGTAGTGACGTCGCGCCGCTGCGTGGGTTGACCCAGGGTGCCGGCAAGGCATGGCGCCTGTCGACGCCCGTTTTTCGCGAACTGACGGCGACCATTCCTGCACTGCAGGATGTGGTCGGACGGTATACCTTTGTTTCTTTGGGACAGTTGGCGCGCACTTCGGCGTGCACGCGTTTTCATGTCGTCGAGCGCCGGCTCGCGCGATGGTTGCTCATGACTAGCGACCGCGCACGTTCTGATGCCTTCATCGTGACCCAGGAGTTTCTTGCCTACATGCTGGGCGTGCGCAGGGTCGGTGTTTCGGATGCGGCGAACGTTCTGAAGTCGCGACGCCTCATCGACTACAAGCGGGGATCGGTAGAGATTCTCAATCGGCCCGGACTGGAAGCGGCAGCCTGCTCCTGCTACGCAGCAGATATCAACACCTATCGGCGCTGGCTACCGGGACGCTCGAAACAGGGCTGATCAGCTGTCGTCGATATCGCGACGAATTGCAAAGTTGGACCAGCAGCTCCAACGCCGATACATGGCCCCATTCGATGCGGCCGCTTAGCGCTTAAAGCATTCTTGAAATTCTCAATGCGACGCCATGAGAATGCGCCCGACAATATTATTGGGAAAAAATGCGACGCAGTTCCCGGTGGCAATGGACACCTGCAACGTGGATTCGTTGCTTTTATACTTTCGATGGAGACTTTTCGTGCCAGTCAGGCGACAATGCGCATTCGAGTATCAAATCGCTGGGAAAACACAATGGCCAATATCGGAACGCTTTTGAAACAGGAAATCTCGCGCCTATGCCGCCGGGAGATCCGCCGTGAAGTCGAGGTGGTGAAGAAGGCTTCGGCTGCCTATCGCCACGATATCGCTGCACTCAAGCGCCAGGTGCAGGCACTCCAAAAAACGTCCACAGTGCTCGCCAAGCGCACTGCCGCTGTGGTCGACAGCGCCCCTGCGAGGCTGCCGGATCGGCCGGTCAGATTCGTGGCAAAGGGCCTACGTTCGCTGCGCGCACGTCTTGGGGTGTCGGCGAAACAGTTTTCTTTGTTGCTCGGTGTGAGCGAGCAATCGGTCTACAACTGGGAAACCAAGAAAGCGACGCCGCGCAAGGAACAACTGGCCGCCATCATCGGCATGCGCGATCTCGGCAAGCGCGAAGCACAACAACGCCTTGACGCAATGAAGGCTCCAAAGCGCCGGAAGCGCTGAAAGACGCTCCGCGAAATGTATACAACGCCGTTGTTAGGCCTCAAAGTCAGTGTCGCAGTCATGTTTTTTTGTGATTGCGGTTTAGTTCCTAGTTTTTGCATCGCGCTTGTAAGGCTCCCTCCTTGGGCGTAGCCTCAAGGAGGGGGATTACTATGCAGATTCGACTTTGCTTGCTCTCCGGAGCAGCAGGCGTCACGCTTGGCGCGTTCAGCTCCATCCATGCCGGCACGCCGCCAACCTACAGCATCGATTTCTTCGCGATCAGCGCGGGCGGCAATACGCTTCGTGGCAATTGCTATTTTCTTTCAGGCACTGTGGGACAACCCGCGCCGGGTTATTCCAGCGGCAGCATCGATTCATTGATCGCAGGTTATTGGCAGCCCGCGCCGACTGCAGCGACGGATGAAATCTTCTTCAACGGATTCCAGGGGTGTTGATCATGCAACGCAAACAACTTTGCGCCGTCGTCGCGTCGCTACTCCTGACAACTGCTGCAATGGACCTTTCGGCGTTGCCGCCAGCGCAGACCACCGCTTTCAGTTACCAGGGACAACTCAACGCAGGCGGAACATTGGCCAGCGGTCTGTATCAATTCACGTTCACCCTTTACAACGCGCCTTCCGGCGGCGCTGTCGTGGCGGGTACGCTGCCGATCCATCAACCGATCCAGGTCATCAATGGCCTGTTCACGACGGATCTGGATTTCGGCCAGATCTTCAACGGCGCGCAATACTGGCTTGATATCCAGGTCGGAACCACGCTGGCCAACGAAGAAACCCTGGTCGCGCGGCAACCGATCAACGTCGTGCCTGTCGCCCAGTGGGCGTTGAATTCACCCGCGGGTACCGCGGGGCCAACGGGCGCGACCGGACCCGCTGGCGCGACGGGTCCCACCGGAAACACAGGCCTCACCGGAGCGACTGGATCTACGGGAGGCGTGGGTGCGACGGGTGCAACAGGCGCGACAGGCACATCAGGTGCGAATGGTGCGACGGGAGCGACGGGCACCACCGGAGTATCGGGTGCCACCGGTGCAACGGGCGCGACAGGATCAACAGGCGCAAATGGTGGGACGGGTGCAACGGGCGCGACAGGAGTGCCCGGTGCAACCGGCGCGACGGGTGCCACCGGAAGTGTCGGACCAACAGGATCCACCGGTTCTGCAGGCGCAACGGGAAGCACCGGAGCTACCGGCTCGAATGGTGCTACCGGACCCAGTGGCGCAACCGGATCAACCGGTCCGCAGGGTGTTACCGGAACGCCAGGCGATCAAGGAATCGCCGGTGCCACCGGTGCGACCGGGACCACCGGTGCGACCGGTGCGACCGGACCGACGGGAACCGGTCCGAACTTGCCAGTGGCCGCCGCTCACAACAGCGCCAACTTCCTGTTGATTGGTTCCAATATTTACCAGGATGTACCGCTCCCGACGACAACGATTGCTTCAGGAATTGTCGTGGGCCCCACAGGGGCTTTCACCGTGCTCCAGGCGGGTGTCTATCGCGTCAGCTACGTTTTGAACGCGCAACAGACTGGAGGACCCAATGCACGCGTGATGTCACGCGTGCTCGTCAATGGCGTTATTCAGGCGGGCCTGGTGGATAGTGGGGCAACAGCCACGGGCCAATCCAATGCCCTTATCGCGGAGGATGTCCTTTTCCTCAACGTCGGCGATGTAGTCCAACTACAGGTCGGTTCAAATGCACCGGGACCATTCGTCACGGTTGACGGCAGTGCCAGCAACTCACTCATGCTCATCGGCTTGAATGTGACGGCGGGACCGACGGGGCCGACTGGTCCGACTGGTCCGACTGGGCCAGCCGCGCCAAGCGGACCGTGAAAACTTGCTGCGGAAAGCTGAGTTACTTTTTCCGTAGCTAGTCGCCCTTGCCACCGGTGCTAGCGGGCCGCGCGAGTTCCTCGTTCTGGTTGGAAACCGCGGGCAGTTCCCGTCCCAGTGGAGTCGGTTGCAGCGACACCGGTGCAGAACCTTGAGTTGCGCTTGTCGTCGCACCGCTATTCTTGCGCACATCGTTCGCGGTGCCCAACGGTGCGGTGGGTTGAACGTCCAGATGTGGCGTCGCCACAGCCGGCAGATCGGCACTCGAAATTGCAGCGTTCGCCTGACTGGCAGCGTTCACGTGTTGACGCTGGCTGAGCAGGATTTCCAGCGGTCCTTTTGCGCGCGGTCCCGACGCAGCGGTTTCATTGCGCGTACTCGCAACCGATTTGGGCAATGACGCTGCAACGGGCTGCCGTGCAGTGAGAGCAGGTCCCACGCCGCCATGCCGGGCGCACCCGTGGGCCCGAGATGTTCTATCCGGTTCTGCAGCGCTTCACCGGCATTCTCGTCCGCGCGGAAGGCGATCCGCTTGCGCTCACTGCGAGCGTGCGCGCTGCGTTGCGCGACGTCGATGCAGGCATTCCGCTGACCAACCCCGGTGCATTGCAGGCCCTGGTCGACCAGTCGATGGCCGACCGGCAACTGACCATGGCCCTGCTCGCGGTGTTCACTGTACTCGCGCTGGTGTTGGCGACGTTGGGCGTGTAAAGCGTCACGGCATATCTGGTGCAGCAGCGTTCCAGCGAGATCGGCATCCGCATGGCGCTCGGTGCGCGCGCCGCCGACGTGCAGAGGATGGTGATCAGGCAGGGGATGAGGCTCACTGGCGTCGGCGTGCTGATCGGTGTGTCCGCCGCACTCTGGCTGTCGCAACTGATCCGCGCGCTGTTATTCGAAGTGCGCGCCGCGGATCCGGCGATCTACGTCGGCGTCGCCGCTTTACTCAGCGCCGTCGCCGTGTCTGCGTGCTGGATACTCTCGCGCCGCGCGGCGCGCGTCGACCCGATGCAGGCATTGCATGAGGGCTAGACTTATGCGCGCCGTGCAGAGCATCAATCAGGCGTGCTTCTCGCTGTTCGTGCGGGTTACACTTTCGCACTCAACGTAGCTTTCCCGCTTCTGCGAGCCCGCTTTATGTGAGTATTTTGTTTATCCGGTTGAAGTAACGATGCAACGTTTTCTCTATTTCGTTCCGTCAAGTCTTACTTGACGAGATAGATCAGATGTCCCCAATGAATCGCAGCGAGTGACCCTATGAACCGACATACGTATCTACCCGTTCTTCTGTCTTTCCTGTTCTGCTCGGCGCCCGCACTTAGCAACGACGCGCGCAATTTCGAGAACATGTCGGACACGGCATTTTACGGATTGACCAGCGAGGCGGACAACGCTTACGCAAACAAGCAATACGATCTGGCTTTTCCAAAGTATCAGCGATTGGCGTGTGCCGGCGACAAGGCCAGCCAGGCCATGTTGGGGAGAATGTACTTCTCCGGCCAGGGAGTCGCACAGAATGATTTTCAGGGCTACCTGTGGTTCAAGGTTGCGTCAGAGTTCGATTTCCCGATGTATCGCGCAACCGTGAAGAAGATCGAATCGGTGCTCAGCGCCGAGCAGCTCAAGGCATTCGCGGCGAGTGCCGAGGCGCTGCACAACAGTTACGGCATACGTGCGACAAACATGAGCTGCAAACAGCACTCGTCTTCCACTTTCAGCAGCAATATGAAAGACATGGTTTTGTGCATACCGAAGATTGAAGGGTCGGGGTTTATGGTGCATCGGTGTGTGGATGAGGCGCCGGTGGTGGTTCCGAAGTAAGCCTTCGAGTCGTTGAGTGATGCGGCGCTTGCTTGCCCGTTCGGTCACTTGAACACGTACCAACGAGTTCCGGAGGTATGCATGAGTGATCTTGGCGGATACGCCGCGTTCAACGCGTTGCTGAAGCCTGATATGGCGGAGGACGCGTTTGCCTTTGTTGACCCTCCCTTCAATTTCAACGCGCTTGAAGTTGCGAAATGGCCAGCAGAGGTCACTGGTCATTTTCTGTTGAATTGCTTGTGCCGACGTCTCGGCTGGAGTTCCCTGAGCGGACGACGACTTCTCGATTTCGGCTGTGGAGTGCGATTTACGCGCACGCTCATCAATCTGTCGATGGATATCGATTTTTACGCGGGCATCGATACAAACAAGAACGTCATATCCTGGCTCAAATCCGAGATTGCCGATCGCCGGTTTCGCTTCGAACATCTGGACATGTTCAATCATATGTATCGGGCAGATGGCTCCTCGACTGTCGATGAGGGCGCATTGCAACGTCTGGCGCTTGGCGATTTCGACGCGGCCTGCATGTTTTCCGTCATTACGCATCAGGTGCCGAACGACGCGGAGCTGATATTCAAGATGCTGTATCGCTGTGTGAAACCGGGCGGAAGCCTGTATTTCACGGCATTCATCGACGAAGCGGTTCGTGACTACGTCGAACGCGACCCATCCAATCCCTGCCACATGAGCACCTATCATCCGGATTTTCTGATCGGATTGGTGCGAGGGTCCGGTTGGAGTGTCGAGAGTACCTATTCCAAATCGTCATTGCAGCAGACTGCATTTGTTTGTCGGAAGGATGTGGGCGGTTGAGCCATCACCGTCAACGCGGGCCCGGGAGCGCCAGGATTCGCGCGTGCCTGCGATGACCGCGGTCGATGCGGTCGGTCGTGACTTACGGGATTTCTGTGCGCCAGCGCGGCTACTCCGTCGCAAGGCGGTTGACCAAAGCGGGCATGAGGCGCATAACCTCCGGTTTGGGGTGTCACTGCTATTGTTGCCTTGGGGACTAGCCAATGGGGATGCACATGAACAAACGATGGGTTTCAGCGTTGCTTGCCATCAGCTGTTGTCTTGGCACCGCGTATGCCGCAGATCCGGTACCGACTGCGTTCCACGCACACGTGATGGCGTTGTCGAAAGTCGATTCGAGTACCCTGCCTGCGCTTGACCGCACAGCCATCGCCTTCGAGGACGCCGCTGACGAGGGTCGCGGTGAGCCTCCGCGCTTCGCCATTCCACGCAAGGTAAGCATTTCGCCGAGCAATGACGGCACGTGGGAAGCCGTCGATGCCAATACCAAAGTCTGGCGCTATCTGGTGAAGACGACTGACGCCAGCTCGCTCAATTTCGGCTTTACCCAATTCTTCCTGCCCCCGGGCTCGAGCCTGCTTCTGTATTCACCGGATGGCAAGAAGACGCGCGGCCCGTTCACCTCGGCCGACAACCGTCCCTACAAGGAATTTTGGACTCCGGTGATCCTTTCACCCGAAGTCGTCATTGAATTGACGATACCGACTGCCGCCATTGCGCAGCTCGAACTCACGATCGGCCAGATCGGCCAGGGCTATCGCGGCTTCGGCACGCCGGGTGACAAATCCGGATCGTGCAACATGGACGTTGCCTGCCTGAATGCGGGTGACCCTTGGCAGGACAACGTGCGCGCGGTTGCCGTGATCTCAACGGGCGGCAGCCGCTTCTGCACCGGTTCGCTGATCAACGATACCGCCGGCGACACCAAGATGTATTTCATAACGGCGCATCACTGCAGCGTGGCCGGCGCTGCGGCATCGCTAGTTACCTACTGGAGCTACCAGAACTCGATCTGTCGCCTGCCTGGCAGTGCGGCCAGTGGCGCCACAGGCGATGGCTCGCTTGCCCAGTTCAACACGGGCGCGACGCTGCGCGCCGACTACGCACCGTCGGATTTCACGCTCGTGGAAATGACCCAAGCGCCGAATCCCGCGTTCAACCTGTTCTGGGAAGGATGGGACCACACACCCTATTCCAGCACCGGCGGACCGGGTAACGGTGACTTTGCCTGCGCGCCGAACAGCCTGTGTGCCGCGATCCATCATCCGAACACCGACGAGAAGCGCATTACATTCTCGGCCACCAACACCACGACAACGAGCTACAACGTCGCGACGATTCCCGGCGACGGCAGCCACGTGCATGCGTTCTGGGATCCAATGCCGGTGTTTCCACCCAGCCCGAGCACGAGTATCCCGCCCGGCGTTACTGAACCGGGTTCATCGGGGTCGCCTCTGTACAACGCACAACGTCGCTACATCGGCCAACTGCACGGTGGCCCCTCCGCGTGCGGTGCAACCGGCGCCAATCTTTCCGACTACTACGGCCACTTCTCCGTATCGTGGGAAGGTGGCGGCACCGCGGCCACACGAACGAAGGACTGGCTGGATGCCGGCGCCACCGGCGTAGCGGCCATCGACGGTCGCAACCAGTGCACAGCGCCGCCGGTGCCCGGCAACCTCGTGGCCACCGTCAATGGCAACAACAAGATCGATCTGGCCTGGGACCCCGCGGTCGGCGCCAACAGCTACAAGGTTTATCGCGGCGACGGTGCCTGCCCGGGTACCAACTGGCAACTGATTGCCGACAACGTGGCGACCACCACCTATTCCGACACAGCGGTGTCCGGCAATGCGACGTACTCCTACGGCGTCACTTCGTACAGCACTGCGCAGACCTGCGAATCCGCTCACAGTAGTTGCAGCTCAGCCACCGCGACCGGACTGTGCACTTTGGCCCCGACATTCGCGGGCCTGACCAGCGCTGCCAGCAGCGCAAGTTCGGTCTGCGGCGTTGATCTGGGCTGGGCGGCCGGGACCAACCGCTGCGCCGGCGTCGCGGTCAAGTACAACATCTTCCGTTCGACCACTGCCGGTTTCACGCCGAGCGCGGGCAATCGAATCGCCAACTGCCAAACGGGTACGAGCTACCACGACAGTGGCCTGCTCAACGCGACGAAGTACTACTACGTTGCGCGTGCTGAAGACGACACCAGCAACGGCAGCGGCTCGTGCAACAGCGGCAACGAGGACACCAACTCAGCGCAGAAATCGGCGATTCCGGCCGGCGCGCCGACGGTGTCGTTCAGCGACGACATGGAAAGCGGGACGACCAACTGGACGCTGGCCGGAACCGGTGCCGGGACCAATTTCGCCCAGATCACCAGCGAAAGCCACTCGACGTCGCATTCCTGGTTTTCGACGGATGCAAGTCCTGTTGGCGATCACACGATTGCGACCACGAATGCGATCGCGGTAGGGGCCGGCGCCACACTTAATTTCTGGCACCACTACAACACAGAATCAACCTATGACGGCGCAGTCCTGGAGTACTCCCTGGACGGCACGACCTGGGTCGACATCCTGGCTGCCAGCGGATCGATTCCGGCGAACGCCAGCCGCTTCACGCTGGGTGGCTACAACGCGACGATAAGCACTCAGTACATGAGCCCGATCCTGGGCCGCAAAGCCTGGAGCGGTGACAGTGGAGCCTTCGTGCAAGCCAGCGTCGATCTCAGCGACTTCGGCGGTCAGAATGTGTATTTGCGCTGGCGCATGGCATCGGACTCCTCAGTGACCGGCGTGGGCTACTCGTTGGACGACGTGAGCATAGCGGCGGGGACGACCTGTGCTTTCAGTGAGATGATTTTCAAGGATGGGTTTGAGGGGCCGTAATTGGAGTTCTAGAATTCTGAATTTTGGGGGCCGCGTGATGCGGCCCCTTTTTTTACACGATTTCGGGCACCTTTAGATCTATTTTCACGTCCCTCCCTCTGTCGGTCGTAGCCGTGACTACCAGCGGTTCTGGCCGGCCAACCCATAGATTGCACAGAAGTGCATTGCGCGAGCAAACGCGTCGGTACCTTGGACGCCGTGGGGTCGTATTTGGATTGCGGTGGCGACTTCCGGTCTTTGGTTTGTCTCTTCCGCTTAGGATAATGGGGTCAGGCTGGAGCACCCCCGATTTTTCGGACAGGTTAATTGAGTGCTACTGCCAGTCTCTCAAACTCCAACGGTGAGCGGTAGCCTAGACTGCTGTGTAGGCGCTCCCGGTTGTAGAACACCTCGATATAGTCGAACAC
>JBBRTT010000062.1:0-15265 GCA_038244165.1 Lysobacterales bacterium
CTCGCCGACGATCAGCAGCGCGCCGCTGCCGGTGCGCGCAATGGCATTGAAGTGCGGTGTGGCTTCCTGGCCGAGCTTCAACTCGTCCTTGCTGAAGGTCATGTTGTCGCCGTGATCGTTCTTCGCGGCATTTTTTCCGGCGGTGCCGAGGTCATCGCCGGCATCAGCGTTGGCTTGTGCCTTGGCGACGGTCAATGGTTGCCAGGTTGCGCCGCCGTCTGCCGTCTTCAGCGCCAGGCTGTAGGCGCCGACGGAATAGCCGCGATGAATGTCCAGGAACAGCACGTCCAGCAGGGGCGCGCCCTGATGTGGATCCGGCGTGGCGGTGTCGCCGGCGACGGGCGCTTTCCACGGGTCCTGACGCTGCATTTCCCAATGCCCGCCGCCATCGGCGCTGTGCGCGATGACGCCGTCGTGACCGACAACCCATATATGAGCATCGATCGTCGCGACCGCCGTGAACGTTGCGCGCGTGGGTACGGCGGACTGGCGCCACACACGGCCGTCGTCGGACAGAAGGACGTCGCCGCGCGCACCGACCGCAACGTAGCGTTCGCCCGAGTGCGCCACGTCGAGCAATAGCGATCGCGACGCCAGCGTCAAAGTTTCGGCAGGCGCGTTGATCGGGTCGATCCATCCTGATGAAGGCTGGCCCGATGAAGGCTGGCCTGAGGCAGGTGGCGGGGCCGGCGGCGGTTCGGCCAGCACTGCGTACGTCGTTGCGCAGGCGCAGGCTAGTGCGCTGCGCGCGAGCGCGATCCGTGACAGCTGGCGGAACATATGAAACTTCATCGCGTACACCCCCGACCCGTGAATCGTGCGCGTATACTTTTACCTTTCTCCAAAATGCGCCAGCCGCTGCATGCTGAAGTCGAGAAAGTGCGATCGTGCACTTTCTCGACGCCGCGAGTCCGGCGCATGTCCGGACTCGCTCCCGCCGATCGCACGCTTGCGCGCGCGATCGGCGGGCACGACATCCTTGTATTGGAGCGGCCGGCGTTGGTCGCTACGTGCGGACGGCGTGCATCACTCGATGCCGCGCTGACGCAGGGATTGCGGCGAGAACATGTCCGGCGTGGTCTGCAGGGAGAAATCGTACTCCTGTTCCTGGTTGTCCAGGCCCTGCGCCAGATAGCGCCCCGACTTCAGGTCGTAATGGGCTTCCAGCGTCGACCAGAACACCGGCACCTCGTAGTAGTTCACGCTCGGCGCCTCGGAATAGCGCCACAGCTTGCCTTCGCTGTCGTAGTGATCGATCGCCATGATCTGCCAGCTATCCTCGTCGATGTAGAAAGTGCGGCGCGGGTTGATATGGCGCTGCCCCGGCTTGAGCGTGGCTTCCACGACCCAAACGCGGTGCAGTTCGTAGCGCAGCAGGTCCGGGTTGAGGAAGTTCGGCTTGATCAGGTCGGCGACCTTGGTCTTGCCGCTGTGCGCCGTGTAGTCGTTGTAGGGAACATACAGTTCCTTCTTGCCGACCATTTTCCAGTTGTACTTGTCCATGGCGCCGTTGAACATGTCGGTCATGTCGTTGGTGCGCAGGCCGTCGGACGCCGTACCGGGATTGTCGTAGGCCACGTTCGGCGCGCGCCGCACGCGACGCTGGCCGGGGTTGTAGATCCAGGCCTGACGCGGCTCTTTCTTCGAATCCAGGGTTTCATGCACCAGCAGCACCTGGCCGGCCAAACGCGGCGGCGACACCACATCCTCGAAAAAGTACAACAGGATATTGTTGATGTCCTTGAGCGTATTGCCGGGCTTGTAGTACAGGCCGAGTCCTTCTTCGCGGAAGCGGATCAAGGTGTACTGGCCGGATGTCGTCGGAATCACCTGGTTGTTCCAGCGCGCAAACGACACGCCCTTGAACTTGAGCTTATGGTTCCAGATCGCTTCCATACCCGCCTTGGCCGGATCCTTGTCCAGGATCGGGAACGGCAGACCTTCGGCCACATTCGCCACGCCTTCGCCGTCATCGACCAGTTCGCCGGTGGTGGCATTCTTCATCGTCGTGTCGTAGATGCGCTGCGGGAACGACGCGCTGCGATGGCTCGGATAGACCATCATCTTCCAATTTGGATACTTGGCGAACATGGCGATCTGGCCGGCCGTCAGCTTATCGGTGTAGTCCTTGGAGTTCTGCGCACTGACAATGAACAGCGGTTTCTCGCCCGCAAATGGATCCGGGTGATGATCGCCGACCTTGTAGCCCGCCGGCGGTGCGGTGATGCCACCGGTCCATTCCGGAATCGTTCCGTCCTTGTTGCCGGCGCGCTCGGCGCCGACCGGGGTGAACTTGGTACCCTTCACGCCCAGCTTGGCGACGTCATCGGGACTGCCCTTGGCCAGCGCTGCGCTGGAAAATACGGCGCAGGCCACCAGCGCTGCGAGTTTTGTTTTATGGAAACTTGCCATCGAAAGTCCCTCCCGTCGATGTTTCAGAAAGAATACTTTGCAACAAAAGCTACAAAGTCGCGATCGCTGATCAGGTTGAATTGACCACCGCCAAAAAAGTTGGTGTAGCTCAAATCCAGCGACCACTTGTTGAGGTAGTTGGCCTCCATGCCCAATGTCACCGACTTGCGGTCTTCGATGAAGTTGCCGCCAGGACCGGGCGAGGTGCCATTGACGTCGTGATTGAAGGCGACGCGCGGAGCCAACGTGAACGCGGTGCCGAAGGCGTTGTTGTAGTCCGCGCGAGCGGCTATGCGATAGCCCCACGAGAACGGCGTCGGAAAGCCGTTGCGCTGGGTCTGAGGATTTCTAAGATTGCCGCTGGTGAAGTCAGGTCCGCCGCCAGTGTCGGTGCCGTCGCTGTTGTAGCGCAGAACGTTCTGTGCCGGTAGATCCCATACCTTGGTCGCTCCGGCTTCGCCCACCAGGGCGATCTGGTCGGCGCGGACCCAGTTGTTCGGACCGAACACCTTGGTCGCGGTGAACTGCAATTGCGATACATGATTGCGCGTGGAGCCCGGAATGAGCGCGCCCACTGGGTAGTTGCCGAGCTGGCTGACGAAACGCGAACCGGGAGCCGGGATCAGGGCGTTGAGTGGCGTCAGTCCGGCAAACAACAACTCCACGGCGTCGATCTGCAGCGGCTGATTCGGGCGATAGCTCAATTCACCCTGCAACGCCAGCCCAGGGCCTTCGAGTTGGGTGTTGAAGCTGACGCCGTACAGGCGGATGTTCTTCGGGTACTCGACAAGGTATGCCGCGCTGTTCGGTACCGGGGTGGTGATGGCGGTGCCGGTGATTATCGGCAGGCGGCTGGAATACTGCAGCGCATAGAAGCCGAATTCGGTACCGCCCAGATTCTCCGCCAGATAATGCGCGGCAATGCCGAACTGGCCGTATTCGCCGGGGTAGCGGTCGGGCAGGCGCTTGACTGTCTGCGCGCAGGAGGCCCGCAGCAAACCGACGAACGGGTTGGATGCACTGCCCAAGACGCTGGCGCCGCCAAACGCGCTGTTGTCGCTGGGCGCGCCGCCGAAGCACACCGAGTAATAATTTTCCGGATTTCTTACTGGCTGCGGCACCAGACCAAAACCCAGCGCGGCATAGGTGCCGCCGATTGTGGCGAAATCATTGGTCGAGAAATACGTACCGGCAGGATCCGGATTGGTCTGCGCGAATTCGAGCAGGTAGGTAGCCTCGACCGAGAAATTCTGGGTAATGCTGTAGGAGCCCCAGAGCATGTTCACCGGCAGCAGCGCGTCCTTGAGTTCGGCGCCGGCAACGCGCAGCGACGACACGTTTACCGGATTGATGACGTTGATACCGCCCTGGATGAACGTGCTTTCGCCCCAACTGAGCACTTGCTTGCCGAAGCGTACCGAGCCCTGATGGCCGCCGACGTTGAAGTTGTCAAACACGAACGCGTCCAGCACGCGGAAGCGCTTGCCGACCTGATTTTGCGCAAGCCTTGTCAGCTTGTCGTTACCGGCATTGGCGAAATCATAGAAGTAGTTGGCACGGACGAACGCGCCCATGTGATCGCCGTAATCCAGATGCAGTTCGCTGGTGGCCTTCACTGCATTCGAGAACGCGCTGCCGGAACTGTAGTTCAGGTCGCCATCGTCATGGTTGGCGGAGAACGCGCCCGTTGCCGTGCGCTGTTGCGCGTTCGGCAACTGGCCCACAAATGGGTTGAAGTGGGCCTTGGCGATCTTGTCGGAACTGGGATCCGCCTCGCGCAGGGACACGCCGTAGGACAGCGTGGTGTTGACCGTCCCGTGGAAGCCGTCGGAGCTGCCGAACTCGAAGGCCTGGGCCGGAGTCGCGACGTAGCTGGCGAGCCCCACCGCAATGGCCGCAGCCAATCCCTGCGGGATGAATCGGTGTGCACGCGCCGTATTGATCTTGTTTTGAGTTGTCATGTGCTTCCCCTAGCCGGTTACTGCGTGCGGATGACGGAGGTGTTGCTGATCACCACGGTGGTGCCGCCGGAGGCGATCATGCTCGCCATCTCGCCCTGCATCTCCGCGGTTACCGCAGCCGAACTGGTCGGATCCAGCAGCGAGCCATGCACGCCCTGGGTAAAGCGCACCGCACCGCGAATGCTGGCGGCCTGCGTCGTGTGCGTCAGCGTGCTCAAGCCGAGCGCTGCAAGTAGCGGCTCGGTACCGGACAACGGGGCCGTCGGCACGAAGTTCGGAATCACCTGATCCGATGGATGCGTCGCATCACCCACGACTTCCTGCGCCAGGATGCTCTTGTTTGCCGTGGCGAAGGCGAAGTTGATCGAATCGCCTGAATCGACCACCGTTTGCGCGGCGACGAAGAAAGCGTCGTAGTTCGGCGTGCCCTGGGTCAAGCCGGCCTGCGCCAGTCCCGCGTGAATCGACGGGCCGAATGCAGGTGAGGCATCGAGCAGGCGCGCAATGCCGCCGCCAGGAACATTGAGCAGGGCGACATTTACGTGCGGCTCCATCGCTACGAATACCGTGCCGATGATCGACCCGAGGGACTGGCCGACGAACTCGATACGCGAACCGTCGAAATCGCCGGTCGGATTCACGCCGAGGCTGATCGACGGGATGGCGCGGGTCAGCTCCATCAGGTCAGACGTAGCCTGGCGCAGGTTGTCGCGCGAGGTGAGCAGACTGCTCAGATTGATGAAGTAGGTGCCGGATCCATCGATCTTGCCGTCCGGTCCCGGGGCCTGGGTCGTGTTGTTCGACAGATCCAGGTCGAAGGTACGTTCGCCGGTGATCAACGTTGCCGCCGGCGAGCCGGTGAACAACTGATTGCGATAGAACGGATTGGTATTGTCGGTCACGCCGTGCAGCGGCGCATCGATGGCAACGACCGCGAAACCCTGTCCGGCCAGGGTCGCAGCAATGGCGAACATGTCGGTGCGATTGCGCGTGATGCCGTGCTGGAAGACCACGATCGGCCAGCCGGCGGCGGGCTTGGTCTTGCCAGAGGCCGCGTTCGGCACCGTCATCAGGACCGGAATCACCTGGGTGGAGGTCGCCACCGGGAACGGGTTGGCGAAGGTGACGTTGGTCGACGTCGGATCAAGTCCGAAGGCGTTGAACGGCGGCACGTAGGCACCGGGTGCGGCCTTCCAGAAACCATGCAACGCCGCGGTCGGATCGGCGGTGCTCGGTGCGGAGATATAGTACGGAACCACCAGCACGCCGACGTAGACGTCAGCCACCGGCGGCAGGGCCGCATTGATCTGGGCCAAGGTCAGTCCGGTTGGCGCCACATGCGCCGTCGGCGCGGGTGAGGCTTCGATGCGACCTTGCACAGCCTGGAATTCCGGGGTGATGCTCTGCGTCGTGGCTACCCAGGAGAGAGCGACTCGCAGATCGGTGCGCACACCGTCGAATTGATCGAGCGCGCCTTCCTGTGAATTGACCAGTTTGCGCAGCGGTTCCAGCGCGCAGGCAGTGGCATCCGGCAGTAACGGATCAGTCGAATGACCGCCCGAGCACAGCGGATTGACACGTTTGGCCAGGAAGTATGTGGTGTCCGGCGTGATGTCGTTGCCGGCGGCGTCGGTGATGCTTGGCGACGGCGCGGGATTCAAGGAACCGCCATTGCCGATCAGCACCGCCATGTACGAGGTGAGCTGCTTGAGCGGCTTGGTCGGAATGATCGCCAGCGTACGGCCGGTCGTATCCGACGGCGCCAGCGCGACAACGAATTCCTGCGGCGACGCCAACTCACGCACGACTCCGGTCACGCCCCCACCGGGGCCGGTCAGGGTGACCTGGAAAACGCGCACGGTACCGTTCGGCCCGCCGGTAATCGAAGAGGCCAGCGGCGGTGCGGCGAATGTCGTGCTCCACGGCGCCGTGGTGCTGAAGCCATCCAGCGCATTCATGGCCACGGCCGGATCACCGATATTCGCCGGATTGGCGACCGGGATATTCAACGTCAGGTCTTTGGTGCCTGACAACAGCAAATTCGTCGGGAAGGGAACCACGGCGTTCGACGGATCAAAACGCGCGGTGATGACAGCAGTCACCGGGGTGCCGTTGCCGTTCGTGGCCGGCGGCGCGGGAACCGCGCGCGAGCTATTGCTGCCGCCTCCACAAGCGGACAACAACAACGACGACGACAGCGCCAATAGCAAACTCAGTTTGGCCTGCATAAGGAATTCCTGTTAAGTGATTCGGGTGCGCAACGGCACTCGTATCATAGGTAGTTCAAACGGGCGTTGGCAACGGGAATTTAACGGGAGTTACCAGATTTCGCGATGTTGCGCTGCAACACGACGATGTTTTCGGTCAGGGCTTGTTTATTTATATATAAGTATATTTATATAGTTTTACTGGCCGGCAGCACGTCGCTGGCGATGAAAGCAACAGGCGCATAGCCGAAGTCGCGGACGGCGTCGCCATGGTCGGCAATCAACGGCTGGCGCAGGCGCGCCACCGCGCTTACGCTCAGCGAACCGCGCCGCAAGCGCGCGGCCAGGCGCAGCGCGAACAGCGGCACCGGCAACGGCAGCACAAGTCCTGGCTGGGCAGCACGCACGCGCAGCAACAAGGTATCGAAGCGTAGTCGTTCACCTCCGCCGAGCGCATAGACTTTGCCAAAGGTAGCGCCATTGGCCAGGGCGCCTAAGCAAGCAGCGGCCAGGTCGCGTGCATGCACGGGCTGACGCAGTCCGCGCGCGCCAAACGGCACCGGCAACATCCGCCAGCGGCGCGCAAAACGCGCGATTGGCGCCAAGCTGCGGTCGGTCCCCGCGCCATAAATCAACGTCGGCCGGAATACGGTGCAGGCGATGCCGCGCTCAGCAGCGGTGGCCATTACCGAGGATTCGGCTGCACGCAGGCGTTCGGCCAATGCACGTTCCAGCGGATCGATCGATTCGCGCTTGCTCTCGGCGCTCATGGAGCTGAGCGCGATCACGCGCCGCAGCGAACTCGCGGGACAGCGCCGCAGCCACGCGGCAAAGGCATCCAGGGGGCCGAGGCTGATGGCGGTATCGACCGTGGGCCAGGCCATGCTGGGGTCGTTCAGATCGCCGTTGATCCAGCCCGCACTGGCGCGGAGCGACGCGCGACTCACCGCGATAATCTGATGCTGAGGCAAAAGCAGAGGCAGCAGGAATTGCCCGACCGAGCCGGTGGCGCCGAAAACGAGGACAATGGACATATAGCCGGGACAATAGCGTGATCGCTGACTGTCGGTCGTGCTTTGCATGGCGTCAAGCGACGTTCTGGCTCCAAAACGGCCTTTGTATGAGCAATTCTAGGCGGCGCAGACTTGCACCGCTCCGTGGCTTCCGATATTCTTGGCAGTCTTTCGTTCCACTTTTATGCCCATTCGGCACAAGGTTTTCCCATGAATACGATCAGCGCGAACGCTGAGACGGTTAAGCGTGACTGGTTCATTGTCGACGCCAGCAACAAGACGCTGGGCCGTCTGGCCACCGAACTGGCGCGCCGTCTGCGCGGCAAGCACAAACCGGTCTACACGCCGCATTGCGATACCGGCGATTACCTCGTCGTCGTCAACGCCGAAAAGATCGCGGTTACCGGCAAGAAGATGGACGACAAGATCTATCACCACGTGACTGGCTACATCGGCAACATCAAGTCGATCGCGCTGAAGGATTTGCTCAAGCAGCATCCAGAACGCGTCATCGAGATCGCGGTCAAGGGCATGCTGCCGAAGAATCCGCTCGGTCGCGCCATGTACCGCAAGCTCAAGGTATATGCAGGCACGGAGCATCCGCACGCCGCCCAGCAGCCGCAGGTGCTGGACATCTGAGCAGGTTTCCTCTCAACGCGAGCTCCTTCGCAAGAACAATAAAGCAGGATCGATCATGGCAACGCAACAGCATTACGGTACCGGTCGTCGCAAGTCTTCCGCCGCGCGCGTGTTCCTGCGCCCGGGCAAAGGCGCGATCGTCGTCAACGGCAAGCAGCTGGATCAGTTCTTCGGCCGCGAAACCTCGCGCATGATCGTGCGCCAGCCGCTGGAGTTGACCAAGATGGGCGAGAAGTTCGACATCCTCGTCACCGTCGAAGGCGGCGGCAACACTGGCCAAGCCGGCGCTATCCGTCTTGGCATCGCCCGCGCCCTGGTCGAATACGACGAGGCGCTGAAAAGCCCGTTGCGCAAAGCCGGTTTCATGACCCGCGATGCACGCGAAGTCGAGCGCAAGAAAGTGGGCCTGCACAAAGCCCGCCGCGCCACGCAGTTCTCGAAGCGCTAAAGATTTTCGGCTGCGCTCTTCGGATCGCAGCCGCAATCTTCCACTGGATCGTCGTGAAGTCAGAGATAGCGATCCGGCCAGAATTGGGAGATCGTCTAACGGTAGGACAACGGACTCTGACTCCGTTTATCTAGGTTCAAATCCTAGTCTCCCAGCCAGAAAAACAAACGGCCCCCATGTGGGGCCGTTTGTTTTTCTGTTTGAGCCTAGGTTTTGAACCCACAGGTTCAACAAAATCGGCAGGACAGCCGATTTTGAACAGCGGAGTGACGCGCAGCTGGGCCCGAAGGGCCGAGTGCCATGGATGGCGCGAGTCATCCTAGTCGAAAAGTGGTTTCCGTTTGCCGCGGCCCCAGAAGTTCCGCGTCTGCGGCCCGCTGCATCAATACACGCCGTGCCGCACCGAAATACACGCCATGCCGCACCGATGTGATTCAAGAACAAGAGGAAACGTTGGCGGTCGTACGCGCGGAACCTATCTTGATCCACCCGTTTCGAGAAGGAAACGGGCGCTGTGCGCGCATACTTTCCACACTGAAGGCGCTGCAGACGGACTTGCCGCCACTCGATTTCAGCGGCATACAAGGCGCATAAGGGCGCGCTACATAGCAGCGATTCACGCTGCGCTTGAACGAAACGTCTCGCGAGCAAGCCATTGCATGGTATCCGGCGTGGAAAAGTCCTTCTGGGGCGGCAAGGTTCGGGGCATTCGCGTTCGTCTTGATTTGGCGCCGCTCAGAGTGGTCAAGACCTTTATGCGCTCGGCATGGGCCACAAGGCGCCCAAATCGCTCGCCGCGTCGTACCTAGCCCGGAGGGTCTGATTCGCTCAAGCACCTACCAAAGCAGAAGCATCAGCAGCAAAAAGAGCTTTCCTCGCTTTCCGTCGGCCAACAACTGCGGCGCGGATGGTGCCGGCGAGAAACACCAGCCCCGAGCTCGCACTGGCGGGAAAGTGCGAAATTATTTTGTCGCTTCTGGGTACTCTTGTTCGTCGTACGGGCAGTCGGAGTGTGCACGGATGATTGGTAGTCTCCCCGTGGAGACACGCCGAGGATGACAACTGACGATGACAAGACTTGTTCTCCCTAGATGCAAGCTTTTCATTGGCAGCCGGACAAACTGCTTTGTTGTTTGCTATCGGTCGCTGCGCACACTCTGACATCCCGATACGTGCACGCTTTCAGCATTGCGAACGCCTGATAAGGCGGATATCTGTTGTATACAAATGGAAGAGTCTAAATGTAATTACCACAATTGCATCAGGCTCAGGCGAAACGTATGGTCGGGTGTCCTGACAGCCGCTCTTGCTTCGCATCAACGCGGTAGCGTCGCTTCCAGTTTTAGCAGGCGGCTTGGAGGTGATGAGAGATGAAGCAAACGTTGTCTACCGAGCGTGGCAAGTGCGCGCGCTTTCGGCAAGTCGCCGATTGCGGAAAAGGCAGCAGAGTGCAGTAAGGGCTGAGATGCATAAAAAACAGCCTCCGGTTTCTTTGCAGAATCCAGTTTGGAGCCGCATTCAGCCAACACCACCTCTGCCTCCGTTGCATGTCCGAGCGCCAGGAATATTTCTCCACGCAGGCAATCAGCGCGTCCGTTCCAATAGTCTGACTGCAGTGTGGCCTTTGCGCTTACTTCGGCGAACTGATCAATGCGGAGAGCGGCACCCGCCCAATCGCTATGTTCCAGCGCGAGGCGAATTCCCTTTTCAAGCGTTTTGCTGAGAACATTCCAATCTGGATCTGCGAGCGCCTGCAAATCAGCAATCGCGATGTCGATCTGCGCAATACCTGAACGATATTCGCCCGTCATGCCGAGTGCATAACCGTAATCGGAACGATCAAAGGTAACGGCCCAGTGATGCTCACCGTATGTCCGCACTGCAAGCGCCAGCGAACGGCGCAGTAGAGGAACGGCATCGGCGTAATCCTCCAAACGGATGTCTACACTGGCTATCCCTTGAAGTGCGGCTCCGACAGCCGGATGTTCAGCGCCGAGCGTCGCCTCATTGATGCGCAAGGCTTCGCGTTCGACTTGCAGTGCCTCATTGAAATCGCGCTTTGCTACCAATACCATGCCCAGCGCGTTTAAATGACTCGCGGCAATCCAGTGGTCGCCTGAATAGATGACCTTGTCGATGGCCACGGCCGCGCGCACGTATTCTTCGGCGCGATCAAAATCCTCCAGCTGGCGGTAAGCTCGGGACAATCCGGACATCGCGTCGGCGGCCTGGCTGCTTTGTTCACCGAAGCGCGCGATATCCAGTGCCAATACTTCGCCGAAAACCTCGATCGCTTCACGAAACGAATCAACGGTGAGCAAAACTGCGCCGAGTTCGTCGAGCGCGCTCAGTAGTAGATCGGAATTTTTTGCCAGGCGCGCTGAAGAAACCGCCTTTCGGGCGTCGGTCAGCGCGCGTTCGGAATTTCTCACGCGCCGTGCAATGGCGGCGGAATCGAGTAACACTTTGCTCTGCAATTCAAGCGGCATCGTTGGGCCGCGTGCGATCAATGCATCGATCGTGTTTCTGGCCACTGAATATTCTCCGCGCTGCATCTGATTGACGGCTTGCAGTCGCGCGATATCCCAAACCAGAGGATCGTCTTCGCCAAGCGTTTTGGCGGCTTGTTCATGCGCGTTTGCGAGCAGGACACCGCTGCGTGCCAGATCGCCTTGTGTTCCAATAATCTCGCCCAACCGCGAGAGCAGTTCGGCGCGCGCGCGCGGATCGATTGCGCGATCGCCATTGGCTGTCTTGATGGCGCGGTCAACCACCTCGATGACCGTCACCGGACCTTTGCGAGCAACGGTCGGCTCGGTTTCCGCGAAGGCGTTGAACATGAAGTCGCGCATCGAATCAGCACGCGCAGCCTGCGCCTGCGCACGGTCTGCGGCGTGACGTGCTTTGACGCCTTGCCAAACCGCGAGCCCCAACGCTGCAAAAATCCCAAGCAAGAGTATCGTCGTCAGCGCAAAACCGACGCGGTGCCTCACGACAAATTTGCGCATCCGGTACCAGGACGATGGCGGATGCGCGCGCACCGGCCGTGCGCAGAGGTAGCGTTCGATATCGTCGGCGAAAGCGTTCGCACTGCGATAGCGCAGTCCTGGCTCGTCAGCCAGAGCGACAGTCAGTATCGAATCCAGATCGCCGCGCAATTTGCGCATCAGTTCCGCGGGCGCCGGCAAGCCGCTTGGCGTCGAGCGTTCCTGGCTATTCTTGTTCGAGGCGACGGAGCTGCTGGCGCGCGTCTTGGAGGTGAGGCGGTTGCCGGTCAGCAACTCGCCGAGCAATACACCCAGCGCATAGATGTCGACCGCCGTTGTCAGCGAACCGGTCCGGTATTGCTCGGGAGCGGCATATTCCGGAGTAAATGCGACCGAATGTGTGCGTGTTGCAGAATCGTCGTCATCCATCAGTCTGGCGATGCCGAAATCGAGCACCTTCAGTTCGCCAGAATTGGTGATGAGCAAGTTTGATGGTTTTAGATCCCGGTGCACGATCAGGGCCGCATGCGCCGCTTCGATCGTTCTGCACAGCGTGCAGAACAAGGCCAGCCGCTGCTCGATGCTCAAAGAGCGAGCGTTGGCCGCTTGCGTAATGGGTATACCCTCAACCAATTCCATGGCGATGTAGGGAATGCCCGCTTCACTGACGCCGCCCTCGATCAGGCTGGCGATATTCGGATGAGTCAATTGCGCTAGGATCGCCTGTTCGCGACGAAACCGACGCTGCGCGTCCGCCGAGTACAAACCGGTCCGCAACAGCTTGAGCGCGACCACCTGCGATCCGTCGCCGGCTGCGCGCTCGGCGCGGAAGACCACCGACGATCCGCCTTGACCGATCAGGGCCAACAAGCGAAATGTGCCGACGTTCGTGCCGACCAGAGACTGCCCAAGTTCGTCATCGTCGCCGAGACGTTGGCAGGCTTCACTTGCCGTCGCCTGCAGCAATTCCGGCACCCTGGCATCTGACATCAACATCTGCTGCAGCCGCATTCGATTCGCCTCGGTGAGCTTGAGTTTCGCGAACTCAAGCTCACGCTGCTCCGGCGCACGCTGCATCACATCATCAAATGCCAACATCAGGCGCAGATTTGTTCGAACTGCCTCTCGAATACCCAGGCTGCAGATCCGGTCCTCACGCAAGTCAGCTGGCAGCTCGACAACTTCGTCGAACAATTGCCGAAGTGAAGTTTCCGCTGTGCTGCTCACCAGATCACCGACTTCCCATGAGAAGAACCCTCGTCAACAGCGTTCTATACCGTTGGCAAAAATCAAGTCAACAGTTAGATCATGCCAACGCGCCAGCAGTGAAAGACAAAGCATGATCGCCGCCTGTGCTGCGTATGCCCTGGCTCTCAACTCTTCGTGGGGCATCAGGCGAAAGACGAAATTCTATGGCACGGTGCGACACGCCACTGCAAAAGTTTCTCGACGCAATTCAGATGACGCAAGCGCATCAAATTGTGCGGGTCGATGTTCAGGAATCCGCGCGCGATGCCAGAAACGCGCGTGCGTAGCGCCAATCGCGATCAACTGTACGCCGCACCACGCCCAGTAGGTTGGCAACCTGCTCCAGATCCAATCCTGCGAAATAGTGCAATTCCACGACTTGTGCGGCCCGCGCATCCTCCTTTTCGAGTGCCTGCAGCGCTTCGTCCAATTGCAAAGCCATGTGAGGATCGACATGCACCGCTTCGACAGCCGGGTGGGTCAATGTCACGCGCGCCAGATCGCCGCCGCGCTTAGGCTGGATGCGCCGTCTTGCGGCATCGGTAAGAACATGGTGCATTGCGCGCGCGGCATAGGCGAAAAATTGCGCGTCATGCTTGTAGTGATAGTTGGCGTCGCCCATGCGCAGGTAGGCTTCATGCACCAGCTCCGTAGTGCACAACGTAGGGGGTGAGCCATCACGCAGGCGCTGCCTGCTGGCCATGGCTTTAAGGCGGGAATAAAGGTCGATAAATACCGAATTTCTCTCTACGGCCTCAACAATTTGTAGCGATTGAGCGTTAACCACTGAGTTCTCCTTTGCCGTACATCCCCTCGTGAATGCGGCGTTCGTGATTGTTCCATTTTATCGATGGCAAGCTTGTGCAATGGATCCGAGAATCCACATGAGCAACGAATGTCGCACTTCGCATCTTGAATACGTCTCTCGGTTTTGACGCAACGAAGTCGCTCTTCCCCAAGCGATGTCAAATTGATGCTTCCCTCGAGCCACCGGAGTGGACAGACGTCCGCCGATATATGCGACTAGAGCAAACACAGACCCGTGCACTAAGCAGATTCTTTCACAACGAAGGCTGCTCGGCACCATTGTGTCGAGTGTTGGGCACTGTGGAAGCGTTTGCGGACATTTTCCGACGGATATGCGGACATTTTGAGACAAAAACGTCGGGTATTACGTTGGCGAGTGCCGATCTTGAACGCAGGGCGAGTTGGTCATGCGTAATCGGTCGGGATTCGACATGACTGCGATGAAGGCCGAAATGCAGACTCAGTTCGATGAAAGCTTGGCCGAGAAGGATATCGGAAAGGCAGCTACGAGCGAGTACATATCTGATGTACATCGTTCTATTTCGCCTGCAGGTTATCTTTCCCGGCTTCGAGATATTTTTAACGAAGCGCTGGAAATTTCGATAGGTGAACGAAAAGAGTGGCTCGTTCGAAATGTCGCCGATCCAGAAGAGCGACAGGCGGTTACCACATTGCTGCTTGCGTACGACAGTGATGGTTTCATTGAAGCTGACGCTGACTGAACTCGCACAGTATTCGGGGAAGCCTGGAATCGGCGCGGCCGCAACATATGCGGCTTTCCTGGATGCCGTTGCCGCAAAAAGCTTTGACGGCATGTGGAAGTGCGCCAGCGAACGCCTGCGGGCTGACCTGAAAAAAATGCGCAGGTACCCAGACTTTCCAGTTCTGTTCGGATTGTGGTGCGAGACCTATCCCAGGATGCAGAAGCTCCTGTCCGTTCGCCATGACGATATGACCGCGCTCGTCGATGTCCAGGGCGATGTCGCAGGTGAGCGCGTGCATGTGTGCGCGACATTGATTCGAATTGATGGCACCTGGCAGGTCGACAAAGAGTATTTCGGCGATCAAAAAAAAACGTGTTTAAGCCTTGCGCGAAATATGAGCCCATCTTCGGCGATTTTGCTGGCTCACAAAATGTTTACAACTGTCTAGACTCGGTTGCGCTGTCCTGCTTACGACGTGCTTGCTCGAAATATAAGAACTCGGCGCGCATTCGACCCGAAATTGTATACAACCCTGACGTTGGAGAGTGTAATGAGACTCGACGCGAATAAATTATCGTCGGCGGTTCGCCTGGCTTTGTCGCTAGGTGTAGTCGCCGCAGCCGGAACTGTTTCTGCAAATGCGCAGGACACCGGTGGTAAAGAGAAAGGCCAGTCCCTGGACACCATCGTGGTGACCGGCTCCAACATCCGCCGTGTCGATATCGAAACGGCGAACCCGGTCGTTACCATCGACCATGCGGCAATTCAGCAATCCGGCAAACTGACCCTGGGCGACCTGGTGCAGGATCTGCCGGCCATTACCGGCCCGGTGACCAACC
>JBBRTT010000063.1:0-15208 GCA_038244165.1 Lysobacterales bacterium
CCGAGCGCGTTCAATATCGAGCGCACGGTAAAGTCGCTGATCAAGTTCGGCGCAGCGGCCTGCCACATCGAGGACCAGGTCGGCGCCAAGCGCTGCGGGCATCGTCCGGGCAAGGAAATCGTCAGTCGCCAGGAAATGGCCGATCGGGTAAAGGCGGCCGCCGATGCCAAGACCGACGCGGATTTCTTCCTCATCGCGCGCACCGACGCAATCCAGGTGGAAGGCGTGGACGCGGCGATCGAACGCGCGCTTGCCTGCGTGGAAGCAGGGGCGGACGGCATTTTTGCCGAGGCGGCCTACGATCTGCCGACCTACAAGAAGTTTGTCGACGCGCTGAAAGTACCCGTACTCGCGAATATCACCGAGTTCGGCAAGACTCCGCTATTCACTGTCGAAGAGTTGCGCAGCACCGGCGTCGGCATCGTCTTGTATCCGTTGTCCGCGTTTCGCGCGATGAACAAGGCAGCAGAGGCCGTCTATACGGCCATACGTCGCGATGGTCACCAGAAGAACGTGCTCGATACGATGCAGACGCGCGAGGAGCTCTATGACCGCATTGGTTATCACGAGTTCGAGCAACGGCTGGATGCGCTGTTCGCCGTATCGCCGAAGAGCTGATAGCGCGCGGAATCCGGATCGATGAACGAAGAATCTCTGCCGCAAGCCACCCGCGAGGCGCGCATGGTGGGCGCGCCGATGCTGCGAAGCAGGATCGTCATTGCCTTGACCTGGTCATGCGCCGGCGTACTGTGCAGCCTGCAATGTCTTGCGCGTGAAGCCGACAGCGTCCCCTTGCTGGTCGACCGCTACGCCCAGGACTGCGCGGTCCATCTGATCCTGCCTGCGAAGTGGACGTTGAAAACCGAACACAGGGACGGCGCCTGTGTTGTGACGGCAGATGAGCCGGCGCATGCGTCGCGCTGCGGGAGCGTGGCCGACGACAAGGCATATTGTCATCCCGATCACAGGATCGAAATCAGCGTGCGCCCTGGCAGCATCCAGGACTTGACGAAGTCCGATGCGTCGGACAATGCCCCGTTTGAATTCCGCGACGCCCAGTGGCTGCTCCACGACGACTGGAAGGAGAACCGGGCGGAGCATTTGCGTCAGACTCCGCGCATGGTTCTTGTCGCCGATTATGCAACGCGCGACTACTACGACGACGGCACATATTGCTGCGTCGGTCGCAATTGGTGGGCGCTGGCTGATCTACCGGCGCACCGCGTCGCGCGGATCCAAGTGGGCTGGGACGCAATCAGCTGGGACGACGACACGAGTTCCTGGGACGAAGGCACGGACGAGCAGGCGAGGAACAACGTGGAGCGGTTCCTGCGCGCCTTGAAATGAGTTTCCGGCGTGTGCGGTACAAGTAATCCGATCGACGAATAAGGAACGCTTCAATGACTGGTGGTCAGCAGCAAAGTGCCTTCAAGGCGAAGAAATCCGTTGCCCTTTCCGGCGTCGCCGCGGGCAACACCGCGTTGTGCACCGTCGGCCGCACCGGCAATGATCTGCACTATCGCGGCTATGACATCCTGGATTTCGCGACAACATCCGAGTTCGAGGAGATCGCGTTCCTTCTCGTCCACGGCAAGTTGCCGAACCGGGCCGAACTTGCCGGTTACAAAACCAAACTGAAGTCGCTGCGCGACATTCCTGCGTCGGTGAAAGCTGTGCTGGAACAATTGCCGGCTTCGGCGCATCCCATGGACGTGATGCGCACGGCGGTATCTGCGCTCGGCTGCGCGCTGCCGGAAAAAGACGATCACAACCATCCTGGCGCGCGCGATATCGCCGACCGCCTGATGGCCAGCCTTGGTTCAATCCTGTTGTACTGGTACCACTACGCGGTCAATGGCAAGCGCATCGACGTGGAAACCGACGATGAATCCATTGGCGGACATTTCCTGCACTTGCTGCACGGAAAGAAACCCAGCCAATCCTGGGTGCGCGCAATGCACACCTCGCTGATCCTGTATGCCGAACACGAGTTCAACGCGTCAACGTTTGCTGCGCGCGTGATCGCCGGCACCGGCAGCGACATGTATTCGGCCATCACCGGTGCGATCGGCGCATTGCGCGGACCCAAGCACGGCGGCGCCAACGAAGCCGCGTTCGAAATCCAGAGTCGTTACGATTCGGCGGACGCGGCCGAGGCCGACATCCGTGCCCGCGTGGAGCGCAAGGAAGTCATCATCGGTTTCGGACATCCGGTCTACACGACGGGTGATCCGCGCAACAAGGTGATCAAGGAAGTGGCGCGCGAGTTGTCTGCCGAACAGCACAACATGAAGATGTTCGACATCGCTGAGCGTCTGGAGTCCACATTGTGGTCAATAAAGAAGATGTTTCCGAACTTGGACTGGTTCAGCGCAGTCAGCTACCACATGCTCGGCGTGCCGACATCGATGTTCACGCCGCTGTTCGTGATCTCGCGGACCTCGGGCTGGAGTGCACACGTGATTGAGCAACGCATCGATGGCAAGATCATTCGGCCAAGCGCAAACTATACCGGGCCGGAAGCTCTAAAATTTGTGCCGATTGAGAAGCGCTAGTCCAATGAAAAAAGTAATATTTGCTGGGGTTGTCGTATGCGCCTTCGGTATAGCGGCGACGCATGCCGCGGACAATGCCGTATTCGAGCGCGTGCCCGCGGAAAAATACGCCGAGATGCTCCGCGACGGTGGGCTTGCCTATGATCATAAGGATTATGCACGCGCATTCGAATTTAACATGCGCACGGCCTGCGCCGGCGAAAAGACCAGCCAGGCGATCATTGCGCGCATGTATCTGCTTGGCCAGGGAGTTGCGCGCGATGATTTTGCGGGCTACGCCTGGATCAAGCTCGCCGCGGAGATCAAGTTCGGCGATTTCACTTCGTTGTCGCGCAAGATCGAAGGAGCGCTGAAGCCGCAGCAGCTCGCGCAGGCGCAAGCTGCTGCAGTCGAACTGCGCAAGAACTATGGTTTGGCGGCCACCAACATGAGCTGCCGCGGCGAATCCCGGCATGGCGCCTATCTGATTGATGCGGTCGTGTGCACGCCACAAAGCGACGGCGGCGGCATGGTGCTTCTGCGCCGATGCGTTGACGCGGCAAAATAGTCAACGCACGTCGCGTTTGCGCCGAGAATTGGTTTCTTGTTCATCCGTGTCGGTGCAGCGCTATGGCAGCTTTGCGAACAAGACGGTGATATACGCGACGAAGTTCAATAAGGCCGTCGCGACAAATATCTTGTGAAACCACTCGCGGCGTGTGAACACCGCGATTGTGGACATGACGATAAACGATACGTGGAAGATACAGTTCGACCGATCTGGCAAGTGTCCGGTGAGGATCAAGTCCTTGCCTAGACTGACTAGTGCCAGGAGGATCACCAATCCGAAAAACCAGCGGGTGTGATCGCTGTAGTGTCGATGCAGATCGATTTCCTCGCCAAAGAAATCCGGGAACACGATGGCGGCCAGCATGTAAAGGGTAATGGTCTGCGCCAGCACGACGGAGAACCCTAAAAACGACCAGTCATGAATGCTGCGGAGTCCGAACATCGCCCACCAGCTTTGCACGGCGATGAGCAACAGCAGCACCGCCCATGCCAGCACCGGCCAATACAAGCGCACTCGCGCACGCGCGAGCACGATGCCGCGGAACCCTTTGAGGATCTGGGTGATTGCCAAGCCAAGAATGATCGACAGCAGGACCGACAGATAACTGAATTCGTCCAAGGGTTGCACTCCCTAGTTCGCCACGCCGACGGATTTTAGCCAAGTCAGCAGGGATTGCGCTTCTGTCGCAACGTTGGTGTCGCGCGCATCGCTGACGCCGCCATCACTGCCCAGCTCGATATCGCGATAGCGCTGCTTGGCTGCGTCGTGTAGGTAGGCGTGACATGCGCTGGTGCCGGCGTCGCGCGTGCCCGTATCGGCTTGCGTGACTTTGCCTTCGGCGGCCTTTGCGATCAGCGTGGAGTTGTCTGTCAGGGCGTTTGCCTCAACATTGCCGATTTGCTTCGCATCGACAAACTTCGCGTGCAAATCCCTGGAGGTCAGGTAAGTTGCGTCGTCTTCCTTGATCCGCTTCGGCAGCCACGCCTGGCCGCGCTTGCCGTAACTGAAGACATTGCCTTTGTTGTCGATGACTTTGCCGGAAAGGGTGAAGCCCCAGGCTGAATTTGCGCGGTAGCAGTCGAACACAGGCTCAATCCCTGTCGGCGCAACCGCCGTCGACGCTGGCGGCTCCGCCGCGTGCCCGTGGATTGCAATTGCCAACAGGAATATCGCGCTTCGCAAGGTTTGCTCCGCCAGCTGAAGGCTCATGGCAAGAATCATTTTTACGTTGGAGTCTGTGTTCGGTATTCAATCAGGTCCCAGCGGTTGGCGTACAGATCCTCGAACACTGCGACGAGGCCGTACACTTCTTCACGCGGGTCTTCGACGAAACGTACGCCACGCCCAAGCATCGCCTGGTGATCGCGGCGGAAGTCGTCGGTTTGCAGGAACAGGAAAACGCGACCGCCGGTTTGGTTGCCGACACGGCTGGTCTGTTCTGCGTTCGCGGCCCTGGCCAGCAGCAGGGAAGTGCCGCTTCCCGGCGGCGCCACCAGCACCCAGCGTTTTTCAGCGCTCAGCCGGATATCCTCGATCAGTTCGAAGCCGAGCGCTTTGGTGTAAAACGCGATGGCTTCGTCATAATCGCGCACGACGATGGCAACGTGCGCGATCGCCCGCGTGGGATGTCCTGTTGCCATGAAAGAAACGCCTGTCGTGTCGGCTCATGCCGAGGGCGTCATCGTAACCGCAGTAAGCCCCGGCATGCACAAGCGGCATGCACGCCGGGGTCCCCCTACACCCTTGAAAGCTTGTTCAGTGGCGCTGTGGAAAGGTCGGTTGAACTGAGAACGATGCTTTCGGTCGGCTCGGCCGGATCGATCGACGCTGGCGTTTCGCCGTGGCGGATGCGCTGCTGCTGCTTGTACGCCTCGATGCGCTGCGCCATCTCGTCGCCACGCGCAAGGATTGCCTTGAAACCGTGGCGTACGCCGGCAGCGCGAATATTGGCGCGCTTTTGCGCCAGGTTCAGCGTTTTGTTCTCCACCGGCTGGGCGTCGGGACCGAGCACCCGATCCACTACCGCAGTGAAAAAGCTGGTTACTGTGACAAGTCTTGAAGTATCCATGACGCTTCCCCATATCGCTGCGCGGTTCAAGCGCAGCGGGATGCGATAACCGAATTGCGGTGGGCAAACCGGGACGAATCTCGAAACTCAAAGAATGCAGAGCAAGTTTCGTGCTAGGTGTGCCAGCGTCCAAGCCGCCGGTCTGCCGCGGGCAAGAAAACGGCGGTAGCCTGGGTGCTTTCCCCCAGAGCCGGCTCGTGGGGGCGTTTTTACGCCCGTTGAATTATCTGGATTTTTTGATGTTTTCGAAACGAATGTTCTGGATCGCATACGATTTCCAGTCGCGATAATCGAAATGCCACCATTCGAATTCGAAGACGCTGAAGCCTTCGGCCTCCATGTGATGACGTAGCAAGTCGCGAAGGTGACGCGCCGCGTCGCTGCCGCCGGCATAAGTCGGGTACGCGCGTTCGGACATCTCGTCGTACAGGCTCGGCATTTCCACAGCGCGCCCGTCGCGCAAGCTATACAACGTCAGGTCGACGGCGCAGCCGCGGTTGTGACGCGAGCCGACAGCCGGGTCGGCGACGAACTTGCGCTGATCCACCGGTGTGGCGTCCCAGAAGATTTTCGTCACGTACCACGGCCTATACGCGTCGTGAACGAGCAGGCCGTAACCCTGCGTCGCCAGCGATTGCTGCACCCGTACCAGCGCTTGTGCCGCGGGACGTTGCATGAAGGCGCGTGCCTGGCTGTATAGCGGCGTGCCGAGGAAATTGCGCGCAGTCGCATAGCGGATATCGAGCTTGATCGTCGGATCCAGCGTCGTCAGTTCCACCAGGTCCGCTGGGTGAAATTCCCCCTGTTCTGCGGGCGGCGTTGCGGCGAGCGCCAGGGGCAGCAGTTCCGCAACGGGCCGCAGCGGCTGGATATGGAAAAATTGTGGTGCAGCGGCGCGTTCCCGGCACGCTGCCGTCATGGCGCCCGCGCCCAGCGCGAACGCCGCGATGAGTGGCAACAATCGATGCGTGCGAATCATTCCTTACGTTCCTGTGGCGGGGATTGCGTAGCCGGATCGCCGGGCGGCAGCACCTCGTGAAATTCAGGGAACATCTTCCACTTCGGAATTGGCGGCGTCAGTCCCGCACATGGCGCATAGGGCGATTGCTCGACAAGCTGCATCTTGTGAATGTAGCGCGGACAGTTGGGAAAAATCGCGTCGGCGTGCACGCGCACGATCAACTGCGCGCCGATGAACTGGGTCAGCAAGGGATCGTCCTGCCGCGCGCTGGCGCGGCCGTTGACGCGCAGACGCTTCGGACTCTCGAAGTCGATGAACAACAAGCCGACATACGGGTTAGCCAAAACGTTGCCCAGGCTCTTGAACATGCCATTGCCGTCATAGCTCGGGAAGGCGAGAGTGTCGGCATCCACGACGCGCACGAATCCCGGCAGGCCTCCTTTGTACGAGCAATCGGGGTGCCCGTCCGCGTCGGCCGTTGCCAGAAAAAACATCGAGCGGCCTTCGATGAACGCGCGGTCTTCGTCGCTAAACACGTTGCGCGCCAGCTTTTCCGTCAAACGATCAGCGAGCTTGCGTGTCGAGAAGCGATCCTGCCACTGGCGCGATCCGTCGTGATACATCGGAATGGTTGCCATTACGCACCTCGGGGCGGCCGCACAGGGCTTTCAGTGTAGTCCCGCTATTGCCCGGCGCAAAAGTGGAACGTGAGTGCCGCAGTCTATAATCAGTGCGCTATACCAAGGCGCGAAAGGGAAACTGCTGTGCACGACAGATATCGGTCAAGGCCCGCCAGGGCGGCGCTGTTGATCTTCATCACAACCTTGGCTGGTTGTGCCTGCCTGCCTGCGCACCCGGAGCAAGGACACCTTGCCCGCGTCGAAGCACTGGCCTTGTTGCAAACCTTGAACGCGGACCTGCTCAGCCACGACAGCGCCACGCAGACGTTGCAGCGCTGGTGTGCCGATCATTCGCTCGCCGAGCCGCCGCGAATTGTCGCGCGGCGTATGCGTGAGGTCGATAAACCGATACCCGGTGACCTGCGCGAGCGGCTCGCCGTGACTGCAGCCGAGCCGATCGTCTACAGGCATGTGCAACTCATGTGCGGCGAACATGCGTTGTCGGAAGCCGACAACTGGTATGTGCCCAGTCGCCTCACAGCGCAAATGAACCGGCAACTCGAGAACAGCGACGAACCTTTTGGAAAGGTAGTGCAACCGCTCGAATTTCAGCGCCGGACACTCTCGGCGCAACTGCTCTGGTCGCCTTTGCCGCAGGCCTGGGAAATGTCCGCGCCGGATCGCGATCGGGCGCCTTTGCGCATTCCCCATGCCGTGTTGCGCCACCAGGCGATTTTGTATACCTCTGCGCAGGTGCCGTTCAGTGCAGTTGTGGAGACCTATACGAATCAGCTATTCGATTTCGGGATGCTGGCGGCGTTTCTGGCTCTGCCCGAATCGGGCTGATATGTGACGCGCAACGATCTTGCTCCGCGGCCCGTCCCGTGACACGTAACCAGGACAATCCAAATGTCAGCACACAAGGTTTGCACATCAATTGGCGCTCTTTGTTTCACCTGGATGGGCTCGGCACACGGCGTCAATTTGAACGATCGCGGTACGGGGCAAGTGCTGCTGTTTCCCTTTTACACCGTCAACGCCGGCACGAATACCCTGTTTTCCATCGTCAATACCACTGGCCACTACAAGGCGCTGCGTGTTCGCATGGCGGAAGGTGAAAACGGCCGTGATGCTCTTTCGATTAATGTCTACCTTGGCCCGTACGACACCTGGACAGCCGCCATTTTCGACGCAAGCGACTATGTGCCCGGCAGTGGTGTGGCCGGGCCGGCAGGGTTGTTGACGAACGATGGCAGTTGTACGGTACCGGCGATCAGGACGCTGCCGCAGCCGCATGTTTTGCCTGACGGCCGCGGGTTCGTTCCTTTCAGCAACGCGGCGTTTTCAGGCAGTCACGCCGACGCAGGCGCGTCCGATCTTTCGCGCACGCGCGAAGGCATGATCGAAGTGATCGAAATGGGTACCTTGATCGACAACTCACCGACGGCCTATGCGGCTTATCAAGCTTGTGTACCATTGATCGGTGCGTGGGCGCCTGGAGGTTACTGGACGCAGGATCCGAAGACCGACCTTGCGAATCCGACCGGCGGCCTGTTCGGCACCGGATACGTCGTCAATGTCGCACAGGGCAGGATCTTCAGTTACTCCGCTGTCGCGATCGACGATTTTCGCGCCGACCCGCTCGATCACCCACGTGCCAGTACTGCGAGCGTGGTGATGCATACCGCTCCGGGCTCGCCGCAGCCGTCTCTTGCAGACGCATTGACCGACCCCGCGCGAGGGCTCGCGAAAGCCAATGTCAGCGCGAACGGAACGACGATCAGCGCCACCTACGTTGCGCCGGCGAACGCTGTCGACGCGGTCACTGCCGTGCTGACGGCGAGCGTGCTCGGCAACGAGTTTTCGTTCGTCAGCAGCGAAGGCGCGACGACGAACTATGTCCTGAGCTACCCCACACGGCGCTTCTACACCGATCCAGCGATTGCCGGCGCCAGTGCTGTCGCGCCGTTTACCCAATTGTTCGCGGGTATTCGGCACGATACCGAAACGGAAACAGTGCCGATGATGGCGGTCAATCGCGAAGGCCAAACACCGAGGTTTCCGTGCCCCGCCAACGGTTGCGACTTCTCCATACGTACGCCAGGCACCAGCGTCGAGCTGCTGAATTTTGGCGACACTGCTGGCGCCATTCTCGGAAGTCAGCTGAACGGTGGGCTGGGCCTGGAATTTGGCGACTTTGAAAACGGAACGCACGTCTATTTTGCGACGGAAGGATGGACGTCGCTGTATTTCGATGGATCGCAGTCCGCGTTGTATGGGGCAGGGGCCGATCCGACAGGACTGGGCCCAGTGCGCTTCATGCGCGCCTCGATAGAAAACAAATACTTCGCGGGCCTGCCGGTCATCGGCTTCGCTGCGCAAAACCTCGTCAACAACAGCGTGAGCAATGGCGTGCTCGCGAACTACAGCAGTGCAGTTCCGCATCGGATCATCACGAATTGCTACACGCCGGAATCCGGCAATCTGCAGCCGCGGCTGTGCCAGTAGAACAAGCATGACGTTCGCCACGACGTCGGTGTCAGGCTCGCATGAGGGCCGACGTCGTGGCTTGAATCAACATTTGCGCGTCCGCTATTTTGCCTTGTGGCAGGATTCTTCGTCGGTCTTGGACCATTGCTTGTTTTCGCCCTGCATTTCGCCGCTGTGGGTCAGTTCACTCACCCCTTTCTTGACGAACGTGTCGCGTACGTTGAAGGTCGGGCCGGTGCCATCGGCGGTGCCTTCGAATACCATGGTGTCGCCGGTCCAGCCGCTGCTGCTCTGCGTGCAATAGCCGCCGAAGTTGTCGACGCAGCCTTCAACAAATTTCTTGCCGCCGCTGTCGTAGCCCATATACACGCCGACATGGTACGGCGTCGGATTCGCAGCGGTCTTGTTTTCGTCGTAGGAAATGTGGAGCCACATGTCGCCGACAGCCTTGGCTCCGTGAACTGTGGCAGTCGTTGGATGCTCCGGCCCCATGGGATTGGCGAACGTCTTGCCGGTGCAGCTCCAGGTCCCTTGGAAGAAATCCAGTTGCGCCAGTTCTGATGGCCGCGCCTGTGCTGCCGGTGTGGCGGGTTTTTCCGGCGCCGCCGGCGCAGAAGCTTTTGCGGCTGGTGCCGCTGGCTTTGCCGCGTCGGCTGCGAACGCTGCGACGGGTGCAATTGCGAGAGCGGCGATCAGCGCCGCGAGTGTGTGCTTGGACATGGTGGCTCCCCAAAAAGTGGACAACAAAGGTTGCGAGACCGGTGAACCAGCCTCGCGGGGGATTATTGCAAGGCGATGTAATCGTCAGGTGAAGATCGTTTTTCCCCCGCGTATGCAGGCCATTGGCGTCTACAGCCGTGCTGCCAAACGCGTTCCCTGCGCGATCGCCCGCTTGGCGTCGAGTTCTGCGGCAACATCGGCGCCGCCGATCAAGTGGACGTCCATGCCAGCCGCCTTGAGGTCAGCGTACAGCTCGCGTCTGGGCTCCTGGCCGGCGCATACGACGAGATTGTCCACTTGTATAATTTGCGGCTTTGCGTCGATCACCACATGCAGACCGGCGTCATCGATGCGTTCGTAGTTCACTCCGCCGAGCATCTTAACGTTCTTCATTTTCAGTGCGGCGCGATGCACCCAGCCGGTGGTCTTGTTCAGGCGTTTTCCCGGCGTTCCGGGTGTGCGTTGCAGCAGCCAGACGTCGCGTTCGGATGCCTCCGGTGCGGGCTTTGCAAGACCGCCACGATTCGCATACGTCTGATCGACGCCCCATTCGTGCGACCAGCGTGGGATATCCGTCGTCGGCGAAGGCTCGGCTTGGGTAAGAAACTCCGCCGCATCGAAACCGATACCGCCGGCGCCGATGATGGCTACGCGCTTGCCGACCGGTTTGCCGAGCAGGATCACGTCGAGATAGCTCAGCACGTTGGATCGCTCTGCGCCGGGGATTTTCAATGCGCGCGGCGTTACACCGGTTGCAAGAATCACTGCATCAAAGCCGCGCAGGGATTGCGTCGTCGCGGCCGTGTTCAGGCGCAGCTCGACGCCGGTGTCGGCAATGCGATGCGTGTAGTAGCGCAGCGTCTCGTGAAATTCCTCCTTGCCTGGAATGCGCTTGGCCATGTTGAACTGGCCACCGATTTCCGCCGCGGCGTCGAACAGCGTGACCTTGTGGCCGCGTTCGGCCAGCGTTGTGGCGCAGGCAAGGCCGGCCGGTCCGCTACCGACGACTGCGATGTTTTTGCGCGCGGACGATTTACCAATGATCAGCTCCGTTTCGTGGCAGGCCCGCGGATTGAGCAGACACGAGGCGTGCTTGTTTTCGAATACGTGATCAAGACACGCCTGGTTGCAGGCGATGCAGGTGTTGATGCGATTGCTGCGCCCGACTTTGGCCTTGTTCACCCATTCCGAATCGGCGAGCAGCGGTCGCGCCATCGACACCATGTCGGCATCGCCGTCGGCGAGAATCTTCTCGGCGACTTCGGGCATGTTGATGCGGTTCGTCGTTATCAGCGGAATCGCGACTTCGCCTTTGAGCTTGCGTGTCACCCACGCGAACGCGGCGCGCGGCACGCTGGTGACGATCGTCGGCACGCGCGCCTCGTGCCAGCCGATGCCGGTATTGATGATCGTCGCGCCTGCCGCTTCGATGGCCTTCGCCAGCTGCACGATTTCGTCCCAGCTTTGTGCGTTGTCGACCAGATCCAGCATCGACAAGCGATAGATGATGATGAAGTTGCGGCCGACGGCTTCGCGAGTCCGGCGCACGATCTCGATGGCGAAGCGTTGACGCTTCTCCACGCTGCCGCCCCAGGCATCGCTGCGCGTATTCGTGCGCGCGACTACAAACTGATTGATCAGATAGCCTTCGCTGCCCATGATCTCGACACCGTCGTATCCGGCGTCCTGGGCGAGCTTTGCGCAAGCGACGAAATCGCGGATGGTTCTTTCGACGCCGCGAGTAGACAACGCACGTGGCGTGAACGGCGTGATCGGCGATTTTATCTTCGACGGCGCCACCGACAGCGGTTGATAGCCATAGCGACCCGCATGCAGGATTTGCAGGCAGATTCGCCCGCCTTCTGCACGCACCGCGCGGGTTACCTGACGATGCCGCGCGACATGCCAAGGCATCGACAGGCGTCCGCCGAACGGTTTCAACCAACCAGCGATGTTCGGTGCAAGTCCGCCTGTGACCATGAGGCCCACGCCGCCGCGCGCACGCTCGGCAAAATACGCGGCAAGTTTTTCGTAGTCGCGGCGGTGGTCTTCCAGGCCCGTATGCATCGAGCCCATCAAGACCCGGTTGGGAAGCGTGGTGAAGCCGAGATCGAGCGGGGCGAACAGGTGCGGGAAGTGCGGATTCGTGGCGGCGTCAGTCATGGCGTCGAACATTCGTTTGAATGCGCGCACGATGCCGGGAAAATCGGCCGCGCACAAGGCGCTTCAGCTTTTCGCGAGTGTTCCGCTCGTTTTTCCATCGACGCTGATGCACAGAAACGGCAATCCCAGTTCCTGCAGCCAGGCAAAGCCTGCTTGCGGACCCAGCAACATGCCCAGCGTCGACGCAGCGCCGGCCACCAGACAGGTCTCCGCCAATACGCTGACGCTGGCGAAACTTTCCACCGGGTAACCGGAATCGGGATCCACGATGTGCGAGTAGCGGCGGCCATCAATGATCATGCAGCGCTCGTAGTCGCCGCTGGTGGCGAGGCCACCGCGATGCACGTCGATTTTCGCGATGGCATGGCCGGGATCGCGCGGCGCCTTGATGCCTGCCAGCCATGGCGAGCCATCCTGATGCGCGCCGATAACCGCCAGATCGCCACCCAGATCGACGACGCCATGCGTGATTCCGGCATCGCGGCAACATTGAGCTGCACGATCGGCGGCGTACTCCTTGACCACGCCGCCGAGATCAAGGCGCATGCCGCGGACGCCGAGTTTCAATCGTGGCCGCTGCCAGAAGACGCGATGCCAGCCGCAGCGGGTCAACGTCGAAAGGATTTCCTCGTCCGTCGGCACGCGGCCGCTTTGCAGATCCCACAGTTTGGTCAACGCGCCGGCGGTGATATCGAAGCGTCCGCTGCTTTGCGCATGCAGGGTCGCGGAAAAATCCAGCAAGTCTGCGGTTTCGTCGTCGACGTCGATATGGATTCCGGCGTCGGCACTGGTGTCGATGCGCGAGACCAGGCTGTCGTCGCGATAGTGCGAATACTTTCGATCCAGCCGTTCGACTTCCGCTTGCGCCAGTGCCGCGGACGTGCGTGCGCTTTCGCTATCGCCGGTTTCAAGCTGCAATTCGCAGGGACAGCCCATCGCGTTAAAACTAAAGCGATGGACCTGCGCGCTGCGCGTGGCTTGGTTCACTCGAAAAGATAATCCACGCCGACAAAGGCGCGCGTATAGCTCAGCACGCCGGGTACCGCCAGGTCTGCGCCGCCCAGCGCTTCATCGGCGGCCGCATGGTAGCGTTCGACACCGCCGCTGACTTCCCAATGCGCAATGCGCTTGCGCAAATTCACGCTTGCGGAAAACGCACCGAAAGTGCCGAGGCGGTAGTCGCTGGAAAAAAACTGGTGGGCGCCGGCTTGCAGAAAGTATGGCGCGTAGAACCGCGCCTGCTGCTGGCTGTAGTAACGCGCAGCGGGAATCAATTGCCAGCCATGCGGTAGGCTCTGGTACCAGCCCACATCCAGCGTGTGCGAGGCGACGCCCCAGCTATCCTGCGCATAGCGGTAGTCAAGGTGCAACGCGGCATCTGCGCCGCTGAATGCGCGACGATAGCGCAGCACCCACGCGGCTTCCGTGCGGCTGCCAGGGCGCGTATCGGCGAGAACATCCTCGCCGATGGAAACCAGCTTGTAGGGATCGGACAGATAGCCGTTTTCTACATTCAATTGAATGCCGGTTTGCACGACGGACGATTTGTCGATGACCCACGCCAGGCTGCCGAATGCCGAGACGGTATCCTTTTCCTCGTGCTGCACGCGGTCGTAGAGGATCGCATCGGTCGGTGCGATAAGGTCGTGGGAAAAGCTGCCGCCGAGGCCGAGCGTCAGCGCGTTACTCAGCGGAAAGCTGTGTTCGACCCCCAGCGCCGTGGCGTGGTAGTCGCGCTCCTGGGAGTACGAGAGGTTGAATGTCGTGCTGGAAGTGGTGCCCGGATCCAGTGTGTAAGCGGCGCGCACTTCGCTGCGATGTTCCTGGATGGTGGCGCCGCTCAACACCTGGATCGGCCGGTTGTCCGCACCCGGCAGCACATACCAGGGTGAGGATCCGCTCATCACTTCGTGCGTTGCGGTGACATTCAGCGCGCCGCGGCTGCCCACGCGTGTTTCGAGCTGGTATTGCTGCGAGTATACTTTGTAGCGTTCCGGGCTGCCAATCGTGGCGCCGCTGTATTCGTCTTCGCCGTACTGGTTGAAGCGATAGCTCACCCGCGAGTCGCTTTCGGCAGCGGGCGCGGTTTGCGCGTGCGCGCCAGGCGCGAGCGCCGCCGCGGCGCTCATCAGCGCCGCCAAAGAAGGCGAGAACGTGCGTTGCGTCGCCATCAATTGCAGCCGCAGCCGCCGCCGGCCGCGCCGATGTGGCCGGCGCTGGCTTCCTTGCTGAAGTGGGTGTGGTCGCGCATCGCCGACTGCAGCGAATCAGGATCCCAGCGCATGTCCCAGCGCGCCAGACGCCCACGTTCCCAGGGTTGTACCGGCGTTGTCGCGCAGCCGCCGAGGAGGAGGGAGCCGAGCAGGGCGCCCGCGGCCAGGTAGACAGCGCAATTATTTGGCATCCGCATGCTGCTCCAGCAAGGCATGAATCTCAACGCGCAATTTGTCGATATCCGCCGGGTCGAAACCGGTGTGCACGGCACGCACGATACCATCGCGGTCGATCAGATACGACGTCGGCATCCCGACCAGACCGAACGCCTTTGGAATATCGCCGGCCGGATCGCGCAGGATCGTATAATTCACGGGGTGTTCCTTTAGAAACGCAGTCGCGTCGGCGGCCTCGTCATCCAGATTGATCGCGATGATGGCGACCTGTTGGTCCGCCAGCTCAGCGCGCAGCTTTTCATATTGCGGCAGCGACTGCCGGCAGGGCCCGCACCAGGATGCCCAAAAATCCACAAATACCACTTTACCCTTGAGCTGTTCGAGGCTCACTGGAGCACCACCGCTGATCGCGGTGAGCGCGAACGCAGGCGCGGGCTTGCCGATTTCCACGGCAAGCGTCGGCGCGGTGATTGACAGCAATGCGGCGGCTATCAGGCCGAACCGCCACCGGAGCGATGCTCCGATGGCGTGACCACCAGTTCTGGGCGATCTCATTGCGGACACGTGGTGCCGGCGATCTGGGTCAGGCGCTGGATCGCCAGCGGCGTATCGTTTGCCTGGTCATAGCCTGCCAAAGTCGAGTGCCAACTGACGGTGCCGTTGTTGCAATCGGTGAACGTGAACGTGATCG
>JBBRTT010000064.1:0-14179 GCA_038244165.1 Lysobacterales bacterium
ATTTTATACAAGTGTACTATCAGCAATGGGCGTTTCCGTCGTTCAACGTTGCCGATTCGGCGATCAGCATCGGTGCAGTGCTGCTGGTGTGGTTTGGGCTATTTGCACACGGCAAGACAGCGGCGCCCACGCCATCGCGGTAGAATAGTGTCATGGATATCCTGCTCGCCAATCCTCGTGGATTCTGTGCCGGTGTCGATCGCGCGATCGAGATCGTGGAGCGAGCACTGGAAGCGTTCGGCGCGCCGATCTATGTGCGTCATGAAGTCGTGCACAACCGTTTCGTCGTCGACGGCCTGCGCGCGCGCGGCGCCATCTTCGTCGACGAGCTTGTCGAAGTGCCGGATGGCGCCACAGTGATTTTCAGCGCGCACGGTGTTTCGCAGGCGGTTCGCAAACAAGCCGACACGCGCAATCTGCGCGTGTTCGATGCCACTTGTCCACTTGTGACAAAAGTACACATCGAGGTTGCGCGCCATGCCAAGGCGGGCAGGGACGTCGTCCTGATCGGCCACGCCGGCCATCCGGAAGTGGAGGGCACGCTTGGGCAATGGGACCGTGCTGGCGCCGCGGGCGAGATCTATCTGGTCGAAACGCCGGCGGATGTTGCACATCTTGTTGCCAAGCACCCGGACAATATTGCCTATTCGACCCAGACGACACTTTCGATCGACGATACCAAGGCCGTGATCGATGCCTTGCGTGCGAAATTTCCCGCGATTCTCGGGCCGCGCCACGACGACATCTGTTACGCGACTCAGAACCGCCAAGATGCGGTACGCACGCTTGGACAACAATGCGATCTGGTGCTCGTGGTCGGTTCGCCGAACAGCTCCAACTCCAACCGCCTGCGCGAGTTGGCCGAAAAGCAGGGTGTCGCCGCCCACCTCATCGACGGCGCGGACGATATCGACCGCGGCTGGCTTGAAGGCAAGCGCCGCATCGGCGTAACCGCCGGCGCTTCGGCGCCGGAAAGCCTGGTCCAAGGCGTCGTGGCACGCCTGCGCGAGTGGGGCGCCACTGGGGTGCGCGAACTGGAAGGGGACGCAGAAAACGTCACTTTCGCGCTGCCCAAGGAGCTGCGGATAGTGTTGGTCGGCTGACTCGGCGCCGTCTGTCAGGTGATTGCTACCTCGCGCCTGCAGTGTCTTGCTGCACGGACACTTAGCGCTCTAGGCTCTGCAACTGCGCCCTAAACCTGTTTTATGGGGAAGCCATGATGCATCGCCGCACGCACTCCAACGTCGCTTCACGCGCCTCAACAGGCGGGTTCACCCTTGTTGAAGTGATGATCACCCTTGCCGTCGCGATGGTGCTGCTCATCCTTGCCCTGCCGAGTTTTCGCGAGACCGTGATTCGTAACAACGTGAAAGAGATCAACAATACCTTGATCTATTCGCTGAATCTTGCCCGCACCGAAGCGGTAAGACGCGGCACGCAGGTAGAAGTGATCAATCTGAGCGGGACTGCGAACTGGAGTGGCGGCTGGCAGATAGTGGCCAATACGAGTTTTGCAAACCCGCCGTTTACGAGCGCCACGGCGGGTGCGTTGGTGATTACCAATCAGGCCGCAGTACCCACCACGTACGTCGTTTGCGGAATGTCCACTCCTGGCGGCACAAACGACAGGGTGGTCTTTACACCGACCGGGGTCCTTATAAGCGGGGTCACGGGATTCGACCTGAATATCAACCGCCCGGATCTAAAGCCGACGCTGTCCCAACGCGTAACGGTACAGCCCGGCGGGCTGGTGCGAAACAAGATTGATACGACACTATCGCCGGCATCGGCGAACGCCACTTGCACATGAGGTCGCATATGCCAGGCACGATAAAACGTGGATTCACCCTGCTCGAGGTGCTGATCGCCTTGCTGATTTTCAGCCTTGGGCTGATGGGCCTGGCGGGGCTGCTTACGACGTCGGTCAAGACCAACCACAGCGCCTATTTGCGCACCCAGGCGATTTTTCTGGCGCAGGCGATGGCTGATCGCATGCGTGCCAATCCCTTGGGGCTGTGGAATGCAAACTACAACCTGAATACGATTGTGACGACTGCGGGTACGGCGCCTGCGGCCGTATCCACCCCGTCTCCACCCACGGCCTGTACCGGCGGGTGCGATTTCGGAGTTATAGCCACGCGTGACTTGCGGATTTTCCAGAACCAGTTGGCTCAGTTCCTGCCAAATCCGGGGGTCGCGATCAATTGTGCGGCGGTAGCCTCGCCACCGGCGGCGGCTCAGTTGCTTACCATGCCACCGTATGCGCAAACCTGCGAGATACAAATTTCCTGGACCCAATTGGCCATTAGCGGACAAACCGCGGCTCAGGCCGCAACGCCTGACGTCTTTGATTGGGTGTTTCAACCATGAGCGCCTTTATGAATCGGCATAGATACGACAATTGGCAGGGCGCAACTGCGGCGCGCGGCTTTACCCTGATCGAACTGATGGTGGCCATCACTTTGGGTATCCTCGTGAGCGTCGGCCTCATCACGGTGTTCGACGCGGTCAGCACGAACAACAAGGTTCAGCAGCAGCTGTCCGAGATGCAGGAAAATGGCCGCTACGCCATTACCCGGATCAACAATGATTTGCGTCTGGCATACCGACAAATCTCGAATACGACAGGCTATAGCGGGCTGCAGACGCCCGGGGCCAACGGTGCGGTGAATCTGGGCGTCGCACCAGACGTCTACGCTACGGCAGGTATTCCTTTTCCCGACGGCACGGTGACCGCACCTACGGGTTGGAAGGCCACGACCACTCACTGGCCGCTGAGTCCGAAGTATTTCATCTCGGGGACTGTTCCGACGTATGTGCCTGCGGCCAGCTCAACTACCGCTGGTGCACGCGTCCCCGGCTCGGACGTCATCACGATGCACTATCTGAATTCCGAGGGTTGGTCGTCCTACAACAACGAAGTCACGTTTACCTGTACCGGCGCGTTTCTCACCAGCGTCGTCGTTACCCCATTGACGACGCCCGCGGCCTACAAGAGTCCCGTGGCAAACTTTGCTGCGGGAAATCTCGCCATGCTGACCAGCACCAGCGGTGACGAAAGTATTTTTCCGGTGAGCGCCGCTGGCTCGTCCGCCTCACAGACGCTGACACCCTTGGTGGCGAGCATGATTAACGCGGCCAACAAAGTGCGTTGTCCTGGTAGTGGTGAAGTGAAACTGTTCAACTTCAGCACCGATTTCATAACGGTGACCTATTGGCTCAAGCTGGTTGCCGATCCCCAGGTGACCTCTCCGCCGCGCTTCATACCGACGCTGGTTCGCTCGCAGAGGGATAACACCGGGGTGGGCCCGCAAGATCTGGAACTGGTTCAGGGTGTGGAGCAAATGGAATTTCGGTACGGCGCGCAGAGGGCCAATGGGCAAGTGGAATTCGTTACGGCAGCCGCGGTGACGACAGACAGCTCGGCTGCAAATTGTCCTGCGCCGCCACTGTCGTTCAGCGACATCAATTTTTTCACGACGGTACCCACGTATGAAACCGGGTGCCTGTGGCGTGCAGTCAAGAGCGTGGAGGCGCACATCCTCGTGAACAGCATCAACAATCTGTACACGCTGGGCAGGGACGAGCAGAACTATACATATTTCGACAACAATTTTACCCCGGCGTCCGCCACGGCAACCATGCCATCAACCGGGCTAACCGCCGGCAGCATGATGCGTCGCGAATTCATCACGCTGGTTTCCGTGCGCAACTACAACAACTGATTTGGGTGATAACGATGCGCTGCTATCGATCAAGCTCATTCCACGCCGGCCGCGAACGCGGTGCGGTGTTGTTCGTTTCCCTCGTCTTTCTCGTGCTGATCACGCTGCTCGCGCTGACCGCAACGAGCACCTCGATACTTCAGGAACGCATGACCGGTGGCGTACACAACAGCCAGCTTGCGTTGATGGGAGCCGAGACCACCCTGCGTGGCGCCGAGTGGAACATCTGGAACAAGTCCAATGGCGCCGCAGGTAGCAACAAGCTGCATTGCAGCCCGACTGGCGGAGTCACCAATGATTCCTGCTATACCGATCAGGCGGGAGTGAACGCAACCATCCTCGCATTCCGCAACGCGAAGAACTGGCTGGGGACAAGTGGCGACGGGGCAAAGGCCTACGCAACGTCGACGCTGAGCTACGGCGCCAGCAGTGCGCAAGCCAGCGCGTCTCTGGAGAGCACGCCGCGCTATCTGATGGAAGATCTCGGCAAAGTCCTGCCGCCGAATGCCCCTTCCAGTGGGCAGGGTGCCGCGCGTTTGGCCATCGGCAGCGTCGCTGCCGGCGCCCAGACTCTCTACTCGTATCGAATCACAGCGCGTTCCACTGGCGGCAACCAGGGCTCGGTGCGCGCTGCCGAAAGTAACTTCGTAGCACTTCCGCCTTCGCATTGAGGTTGGTGTCATGACCGTTTTCCGTCAGCGTTCTGTTTCCCTTTTCGCACGCACCTTGTGTGCTGGCGTGATGCTCGCCGCTTCGTTCGGCGCCTGGGCTGTCATCGCGCCCAACGACCCGCCGGATCTGAGCAGTGCACCGCCCGATACGTCGCTTGGCGTGAACCCGAACATTTTCGTGAGCTTCGACGATTCCGGATCGATGCAACAGACTGTCATGGGTGACTTCCCGCCGCTGAAGACCGCCACGTCGAATTGGGCCGGACCTTGGCGCTGCGCCAACGTGATCGACCCTGATCACAGCGCGACGGCAACTGACAAGCAGATGCGTGCGATCGCCATGAACGGCGTTTACTACAACCTCAGGACCGTTTACGCACCGCCGCTGAAGGAAGATGGCAGTGCGTTTACGCTTGCGATCGATTCGACCCTGCAAGCGGTTTTCGTTGATGGGGTTTCTGTGGGACGTCCGTTCAATCCGGTATCGAGTACCGGCACGATTGCCTTTAACAACAATACCGATGTCAACGGCGGCGCCAACGACACCGGGCGCACCAACCTGACAGGCAAACTTTTTGTGCAGACCGGAGCTGCGTCCACGTGTACAGGTCAACCGGGCACTTGTTCCTGTACCGGATCCGGTGCCGCCAAGGTTTGCACTACCGATAATCGCTGGCAGTGCGGAACGGGCGCAGCCACGCAAAACACCAACTCCCGATACACCGCCATCAGCCCGATGGATGGTCTGTCGCATGTACTGAGCGATGGCACAACCGTCGTTTACGGGCCAGCACCGGCCGCTCTTGTCGGTGGCGGCGGCGGGCCTTACTACTTTCGTTACAAGCTGGTCTGCGGGTCGGCGGGTGCGCAGGCAACACCTAACTGCTCTCCCGCGGTACCTCTGGACGCATACGGCAAGCCCTCCAGCGCGGCGGCTTTGACTGCTCTGTATACGGCCAGCAATTGGGAAGCCGTTCCAGTAGATGCGACAACGTACGCGAACTTCGCCAGTTGGTACGCCTATTATCGTACGCGCAGCCAGATGGCGCGCTCGGCGTTGTCGCGCGTATTCGGTGTGCTCGGTACGCCGCAAAAATCCAATATCCGCATCGCCTGGCAGAACCTGGGCAATAACACCAACCTCAACTGGGCGCCGACAGGGGGCGCCCCTGGTGGCACGGCCGCGCCTACGACGAATATCGTTGAACTGGATGACAATACTACCTATACCGGTCCCAACGCTGCTGCGGGCAACGATACGTGGCGACAGGCGTTTTTCAATTGGCTTTTCAACGTCAAGGCCAGTGGCGGCACGCCAAGCCGCAATGCGTTGCTACGAGTCGGCAATTACTTCAAGCGTGGTCAAGGCATCACGGATATTTCCAATCCCTACTGGCAAGCACAAGGGACGGATGGACGCGAATTGGCCTGTCGGCAGAATTTTCATTTGCTGATGACCGACGGTTTGTACAACCAGCCCTCGCAGACTACGCCATCGGGTACGTCATTCAACACCAATAGCGCCACCGCCTTGCCGACCAACACCTCCGGCGTAACGGCCTATGCTCCAGCGGCGGCGGAATCCAAGCTGTTTGCGGATGGTACCTGGTCGACCGACAATGATAATGGTTCGTCCTACTCGGATATCTCGTTCTACTACTGGGCAACAAATCTGCGATCTGACTTTACGACCGCAGGCGTGAGCGTCAAAGCTGGCGGGGTTACAACCCTTGTTCCGAGTACCGACGTCGTTCCTCCATATTTTCCGGATCTGACCCTTGGAATTACCGGCAGCGCTACGCCGGTTCCTGCACTGGATACGTCCCAGCCGGGCGCGACGCCCGAAGTATTCTGGAATCCGGCGAATGACCCGGCTTCCTGGCCGCATCTGGTTCAGTTCGCTGTGACCCTGGGCGCATTCGGCAACCTGGTCAATTCAACCAATACCGATTGTCAGAACGGTGTCTTTGCCACCAACGATGACGGCTGCGCGCTGCGCAAGGGCGTGAACAATTCGAGCGGCACCACCGGCTGGCCGAGACCCGACGGCAATGGTTCCGGCATTGCGGCGAACATTGATGACCTGTGGCATGCGGCGCTGAACGCCCGCGGCCAATTCTTCGTGGCGACCAGTCCGCAAAGCCTGATTACCCGGCTAACGAGGATTCTCAGCAATATCGTCAACCGCAGCGGCACCCAGGTTTCTGAATCGGTAAATAGTTCGATCCTCAATCAAGGCTCGGTCGCCTATCAAGGCGGGTACAACAGCAATGGCTGGCTCGGCTATCTGTGGAAGCAGAAACTCAAGCCGGACGACCCGGCTCGCGGCTCGCCAGTGGGCCTGCCCATTTGGGATGCGGCCTGCCTGCTGACCACCGGTGCCTGCACAGCGAATGGCACCACCACGACCTTGGGTACGACGGTCAACTCGACGCCGTCCTTATCGCGCATTATTTTCACTTCGGTGGGGACAGGCAGCACAGCGAACACAACAAGCGGTCCACTGAGCGGAACTGGTTTTCAATGGGCCAACCTCGGCACCAACGAACAATTGGCGCTCAATCTTGACCCGACCACGACCTGGCCCGACACCACCACCACTCTGGTGATCAATGGCGGCTCCCCGAACGGCACGCAGGACGCGAACGGACTGGATCGACTGCGCTACATCCGCGGCATACGCACGAACGAATCCACGCCGACGACGTCGGCGACGAATCCGATCACATTCCGGCCACGTCTGTCTGTGCTCGGCGCGATCATCGATTCGCAGGCGGTATACCAGGGCGGTCCGAGCGCCGGCTGGCAGGATATCTATCCCAGCGGAACGCCAGAACAAGTGGCTGCCACGGCACCCACGCCGGTGACCTATGACGCGTACGTTGGTGCCTATCTGAATCGCGATCCGATGATTTACGTCGGCGCCAACGATGGCATGTTGCATGCGTTTACGGCCGGAACAACCGTAGGAACCTCGACTGCGCCCGTCGCCAGCGATGGCGGCAAAGAGGCTTGGGCCTATGTTCCCCATGCGCTGTATGCGAACGGTGGGCTGAGTCAGATTACCAATCCGGCAAACAACGGGCTGGTGGCGTCGGTGGACGACTCGCCGTTCACGCAGGATGTATTCATCAAGCGTCCCGCATCGGCTTCCGCAGCACAGTGGCGCACGATGCTGATCGGGTCCTTGCGCCTCGGTGGACGCGGCATTTTCGCGCTGGATGTCAGCTGCACTCCGCAGGCCTCGCCGTTGCCGCCGTCCTGTATGCCGTCCAACGAGACGACAGCAGCAACCCAATTCATGTGGGAATTCACCAGCGAGCAGGATCCGGATCTGGGCTACGCCTATGCGACGGCGAATATCGCCCGTATTCGCTGCAATGTGGCGCCGAAATGCCATGGGGCGGCAACTGCCGCGGCGCCCACAGGCGGCACGTGGGTGGTGCTAGTGACCAGCGGCGATTTTCCGATATGTCTGCCGGCGGCGAATGGTTCGCCGCTCTGTGTTGCAAACGCCCATGCTGCGACCGACACTGCGGCAGGCGCGACGACGAAAGCTACCGGCCCGACGTATTTGTGGGTCTTGAACGCGGATGACGGCAGTCTGATTGCCAAGATTCCTGTCAGCAAGGCGGGCTCGACAACGTACGGCCTGAGCACGCCCGGCGTGGTCGACTTCGGTCTGGATCAAATCGACGACGTTGCTGTTGCTGGCGATCTGGCCGGCAATCTCTGGCGCTTCGATTTGAGCAGTCCAGATCCGACCGTGTGGGCGAGCAAGGTCGATCTGATTTTCCAGAGCTATACGACGAACACGGCCTGTTCGACCACCAATGCGGCCGGTTTCGGTTGCGAACCCATTACCGTCATGCCAGTTGCCTTCCCCGATCCATCGACGGGAAGCGTGATCTACGTTTTTGGATCGGGTCAGTATCTGGGGGCAACGGACAACAGCGTTTCCAGTACCTATACGATCCAGCACTTCTTCGGAGTGCGCGATCAGGGAACCGCGTCGGCCAACTATCCAATCCACGAGAGCAACCTGGATTCGCGCACGATGACGCAGAGCGCTGGTACTCGCACGTTGCCGTTTACCGCTACAACTACGGCTACGCCCTCGTATGGTTGGCAGATTCCGCTGAATCTTGCCGGCAATCTGGGCGAACGCGATGTCGCGACAGCGTCCCCGTTGTACAGCGCCGGTGTCGCCGTGCTGACCAGCCTGATACCGGGTCAGAACCTGGATCCTTGCCAGCCTGGACGTTCCGGTGCCGTGATCGCAATTGATGCCACCAGTGGCGGGCCGCCGTTACAGTTCCTTACTCCAAGCAACGCCACTTCTGGTGCGGTGGTCGGCGGCGTAGTGAACAATCCACCGACGGTCGGCGGCCTGAGCCTTATTTCCTCGCTTGGCGGTGGCTCCATCGTTCTGCCGGGCATCGTCCCGCCGTGTCCTACCATTCCATGTCCTCCGCTCGTATTGAACGGACTGACCCCGGTCTGGCGGCGCACGTCGTGGAACGAACTTTTGAATCAGCTGTGATCGGGAGTTGACAATGCGGGCACATCAAACCAGGGGTTTCACGCTGATCGAACTGATGATCGTCATGGCGATTCTGGCCATCGTCGCGGTCTACGCCTACACCAGCTACAACCAATACGGATTCCGTGCGCGACGGTCCGATGGGCAGCAGTTCCTCCTCCAGGTCGCTGCGGCGGAGGAACGCCATTTCAGTGCGCTCAACAGTTATACGACCGGCGTTGCAAGCCCAGCACCGGGTGGGTTGGGATTCGCCGTCAACACCAGCAAGTATTACACCGCTACGGTCGCTTTAACTGCCGGGGGAGGCTACGTGATAACGGGCACACCGACACCGGGCAGTTCGCAGGTCAACGACAAGTGCGGCAATCTCACCTTGGACAACGTCGGCAACAAGACGCCCCTGCCGACCGCGATGCCGGAAAATAGTAACGGCAAATGCTGGTGACTGGCAGGTTCAGGACAGTCGGGCGCTTGTAGCCCGCCGCCCCAGCGATTACACTGCGCGCCCGGCGCCGGGGTAGCTCAGCTGGTAGAGCAACGCATTCGTAATGCGTGGGTCGGGGGTTCGATTCCCTTCTCCGGCACCATTTAACAGTCTCAAGTCATCCAAAGCCATCCCACGAACTCCACTAAACCCGCACAGCAGCGGGTTTTTTTACGCCAACCGTGTGCGCAGTCGTCCCCCCACATCCTTCCACATCCCGTCGTTTTTAGGGATACTCTTGGGGACATTCTCCTCATGGTTAGGGATCGTAGGGATACTTCTATGCCACGCCAGGCCAAACCGCTCACTCAGGTTCAGATCAACAACACCAAGCCCGGTAATGCCGAGAAACGGCTATACGACGGCGGTGGCATGTACCTGTCGGTAATGCCGACTGGCGCGCGCTGGTGGCGGTTGAAATATCACTACGCAGGTAAAGAACGCAGAATCGGGCTCGGCCCCTATCCTCCAGTCGGGTTGGCTGACGCGCGCGTTGCCCGTGATAGTGCCCGTCGGTCGTTGCGGGAGGGGATTGATCCCGGAAGGCAGCGTCGCGAGGATTCCGCTGCCGTGAATGAGGCGGCCGCGAATACGTTTTCGACAGTCGCCGAGGAATGGTTGGCGCGGCGCGTGGGCAAGGGCAACAAGCCTGTCGCGGATGTGACTGCCAACAAGAACTGTTGGTTGATCAATCATGCGATGCCAGCGCTGAAGTCCAGGCCGATTGCAGATATTACTTCGCGTGAAGTGCTAGACGTTCTGCGCAAAGTCGAATCTGCTGACAAACTTGAAACTGCGCGCCGCGTGAAAATCGTTCTCGGACAAGTGTTCAGACACGCCATTCTTGCGGGCAAGATCGAGACTGATCCTACTGTTGCACTTGCCGGTGCCCTCAAGGCTCCCCAAGTCAAACATCATGCAGCGATTACTGATCCTACAAAGGTGGGCGAGCTATTGCGAGCGATCGACGGATTCTGTGGGCAGCCTACAACCTTAGCGGCGCTCAAGTTGGCGCCGCTCGTGTTCGTGCGTCCCGGGGAGCTGCGTACCGCGCAGTGGGTGGATATCGATCTCGACAGGGCAGAGTGGAGCTACTTTGTTACCAAAACGAAGGTCCAGCATATCGTGCCGCTTTCCTGCCAGGCGCTATCCATTCTGCACGCAGTACAGCCACTGACAGGGCATGGCCGATACGTCTTTCCGAGCACGCGCAGCATGCAGCGGCCAATGTCGGAAAATACAATCAATGCCGCGCTGCGCAGACTTGGCTACACGAGTGATGAGCAAACCGGACACGGCTTCCGGAGCATAGCGTCTACCCTCTTGAACGAAAGTGGTTGGGCACCTGATGCGATTGAACGCCAGCTCTCGCACAAGGAGCGCGACAAGGTTCGTGCAGCATATAACCGCGCGGCGTATATGACTGAGCGCCGCAAGATGATGCAATCTTGGGCAAACTGCCTTGATTCACTACGCAAAGGGGGGAATGCTATACCGATGAAGCAACATGCTTAGGTAACGGACGTTTTTCACGCACAAACAGAAAAGACCAGCAACGGCAGTCTGTTATCTGTTCCGAGACGGACTCGAATGAGCTAACTAACCAGTGGAACATACACGATATTGCTCCTAGCACGTGTGTTCTGTGCCCCCAAATATGCCCCCATTCAGTCCCTGCTGCTCGTTCGCGCGACACAGCTGCAGTTTCCGCGATCCATTGAACGCCATTCTGCAAAGAGCTGATCGCCGCTGGATCTGCGCAGGACCGTCGTCGTGTCTCGGCACTAGGAGTCATGTACGAGGGAGCTCCGAACGTTCGCGTGTGCAGCGGTCGATCTTGTGCGGTGGCCGTTGCGAGGGTCATGGGCGATGGTCTCCTTGCAGGCCGGGGGAGAATCAATCATCGACGATCGCTGCTCAAGTTGCGTTGCGCAGGCGGCGCAGTGGGTAGTGCTTTCGCGTAAGGTTTTGCTACTCTGTCGGCGATCGGATCGACAGGGCGGTGAGCCATGAACGTGCATGCCAGAACTTCGGCCAACGTCGCATCGCGGGCTCCATCGCGACTTTGGCGCAACGGCTGCGCGGTGGCCTTGTGCGCTGCGGGCATCGGCTGGTCGTCGGCCGACATCGCGGCCGCAACGATCCAGGTCAATACCTTCGACGACATTGTCGCGAACGACGGCGCGTGTTCGCTGCGTGAGGCGATCAAGGCGGTCAACGCGCAGGCCGCGTCGGGCGGCAGGGCCGGCGAATGTCCGGCCGGCGACGGCAGCGCCGATACGATCGTGCTGGCGGCCGGCTCGTATTTCCTGTCAATCGTCGGCAGCGACGAATCGAACAATGCGACCGGCGACCTCGACCTGCGCAAAAACATGACGCTACAGGGCGCGGGAATCGATGTGACGACGATCTATGCGTTCCTGCTCGCGGCGGCCGAAGAGCCCGATCGGGTGATGCATGTGATCGGTCCGTCCGTGCAAGTCCACTTGCGCGACCTCACGATCGCCGGCGGCCATGCGCCGGACGGCGTCGCCTCGGCGACGTCCGATTTTGGCGGTGCGGGCGGCGACGGCGGCGGCATCAGTGCAAGCAATTCCACGTTGACGATCAGCGACAGCCTTTTCACCTACGACCACGGCGGCAACACCGGCAACGACGGATCGATCCTTTTGACCGGCGTTGGTTCCGGCGGCGGCGGCGGGGGCGCGATCAGCCTCAAAAGCAACAGCACCTTGACGCTGTCGCGAACCACGCTGACCCACAACAGCTCAGGCACCGTCAGCACGACACGGGTGTTTTCCAACAACACGGTGCCGCAGTTCTTCGGCGGTGCGCTTTCGGTGAGCAACAATAGCAGCGCATCCGTCGCGCAGGCGAATTTCGACGCCAACACGAGCGACAACCAGCACGGCGGCGCCATCGGCGTCACCACCGGCGGCAGTCTGGTACTCACGCGGAGCAGCGTGACGCGAAGCGTCGGCCTCAGTGCGCTGCTCGCGGACCATGCAATGTCGTTGCAGTTGAGCAACGACACTTTTGCGGCAAATGCGGACGGCGGCGGCGCCATCGTTCTGGAGCAAACGACGGCGAGCATGGACTTCGTCACGGTCAGCGGCAACTCGGTCGGCGTACAAACGGCCGCCGCGACGCTGAACTATCGCAACAGCATCATCGCCAAGAACACCGGGCAAAACTGCGAGAGCTTCGGCTCCACGAGTTTCGTCAGCCTGGGCCACAACGTCGTCGGCGCAGACTGCCCGAGCAACGCGGTCGGCGACGTCGCCGGCATGGATCCGCAATTGGGCCCGCTGATCGACAACGGCGGCATCGGCGCCACGATGATGCCCAAACCGACGAGTCCGGCGATCAACGCAGCGAGTTGCGCCGCGTCGTCGATCGCGGTCGATCAACGCGATCACGCGCGACCGGCGAGTGTGCCGCGCGTGCCGAACGTCGCCGACGGTTGCGACATCGGCGCGCTTGAACTCGACGACGACATTTTCTGGGACGTCTTCGGCGGATGAGCGCGCGCGGCGCGCCGACAATGCCTCGCGCGCAGGTCTCGCGCGCCGCAACGATGAAGTCCGCGCCATCCGCAACCCGGCACCAATGACAGGTGCAATGGAACTGTGTTCCTATTTGGCCAGCGCAGGCAGTCAGAGGATTCAGACGAATCAACATTCCGTTCTTGACCGTAAGAACGCTGTTGCACGCGCACCGCACGTCTAATACCTGCTCACTTGCGGAGCTGACCAGATTTCTCCGGCAGAGCTGCGCAACTTGGCCGGAATGTGCAACACAGCACCGTGTCCGCAACCGGTTCACGTTGGCCGCCTGCTCTCGCTCGCTGGAAGATACCGCATCGAGGCACGTTTCAAGACGTGTGAACGCGCAGCCGATGGGTCGAGGAAGAGGTCGACACCTGGTTGTGAGATCGGATCGAGCGCTCGCGGAGACGCATTTCGGTCGAAGCCAGCGCATAGCATCTCGCCCAGACTCTTCGTTCTTACCATGCCTGCTTGCGACTTCAGCGGCCGTCATCCAAGCTAAGAAGGTTCTCTTGGACTGACCTGAGGCTTGCAAGGGCGCGGGCCGGGCTGCCCGGCGTCTGTTGAGCGTCTCGCATGGGTACAATCGCCCGGCCGATAGAGCTAAACGACCGGCTTTTGCGACACTGTGGATCGAGAACGACAATGACGACTGAGCTGCGCGAACCCGGAGTGACATGCCAACCCTGACCTGGATCGGCAAGGAAGCGGTGGTCAAACATCATCGCGACGTGCCCACACGATTGCTGGAGCCGGTACCGGACCTTTCATGCGGCGATGCTGCGAGCGGAAACCTCATCGTGCAGGGCGACAACTTGCATGCGCTCAAAGCCCTGTTGCCGCGCTATGCGGGACAGGTCAAGTGCATCTATATCGACCCGCCGTATAACACGGGCAACGAGGGCTGGGCCTACAACGACAACGTTAACAGCCCGGAAATTCGCAAATGGCTGCACGCCGTCGTCGGGCGCGAAGGCGAGGATTTGAGTCGCCACGACAAGTGGCTGTGCATGATGTATCCGCGGCTGGTGCTGTTGCGGGAATTTCTGCGAGAGGACGGCGCAATCTGTTGATTTGCGCTGAATGTTGAGCCGGGGTTTGCACTGAAAGTTGAGCCACCCTCGTTGATGAAGTATGCCTCAGGTAGTGGGTACTTTTCTTCCGCGTGCCTCTTTCTGCTTTTGCGTTGAGCTGGTCTTGAAGCGATA
>JBBRTT010000065.1:0-13972 GCA_038244165.1 Lysobacterales bacterium
CGCTGGGCAATATCACGCCCCTGCAAGCCATTCGAGCCTGGTGCACCAAGCGCCCGGAACTATTTATCCGAAAGCCAAAGAATCAGACGGGACTAGACAACTAGCTAGCATGAGTGCCGCGAAGACCGCTGGAGCTATACGAAAGATCGTCATCAGTTCGTATGCCTATTCCACTCATTCTGTAGTGAAAGCCGAGAAGGCGAGAAAAGAAGTTCAGGGGCCCACCGGACGATGCCCACTGCTACTCCAACTAGTCAGAATTTTGAAATCATCTCGAATCTGCACAGGTGAAAAATCGCAGTGACCATCACCTACGGCCGGCAATACTAGCGGCAGAGTCTTTCCGCCAGCCGCACTCGTCAGCGCTGGATAGATGGAATGGTAGCGTACTGGAACCGTAGGATCATTGTTGTTGTACTGAAGCACCACGGGCTTTTCGACATTGCCCGTAAAGTTTCCAGTCCTAGCAACGTAATCGATGGCAGTCCTATCGCCGCTGTAGCGATGAACGCCCTTGTTAAATGCGGCATCGTCTCCGAAACCGGAGTAATTCGTTGTTCGATTGTCGACAGGCATGCCGCCCGCACGCACTTTCATTTCGTGCAGCACCAGGTATTGGAGACTGATGAGTCCTGCAAGCCCGGCTCTCGAAACCTCTGCGTGAGCAGCGAGGATGTTGGCAGCGCTTTCGTTGCCTTTGAGAGCTGACTCGGCGGCCGTGATGATCGACTCTTGGTCCATGTCGGCTGCTGTCGGATCCGAAAGGCCGCCCGCGGGAAGTCCGACCGCGTGTGGGAAGAAATAATCAAACGCCACCAATGCGGTGAGTGCGTCCTCGAAAACGCGCGTTGCGGGCGCATTGACGCCGCACAACGACAAGGCACCGTCATAATGATCTTCGTACTTTTCCAAGCTTGCCAGTGAGACTAGTCCGCCGAGCGAGAACCCGACCAGATAGGTTCGACCAGGCTTGCCATATTTCTGCCAGAAATAGGTGCGGAGCTGCTCGTTGTCGGGGATCGCGTCAGCGACAGCCCAGCCTTGCGACGCATAGGCACTTTGAGCAACCGCATATCCATCAGCCAGAAAACCAGTTGTCGCCTCGTCTTGAGCCCACGGCGTTGCACGAGGCACGCCCTTGGGCTCATACCCATGCAGCAGCATGACAAGCTCACCATTCCAGTTGGCCGGGATATCGACCCGGTACGGAGCACGCTCCAGAGAGCCGCTGTCAAGTACAGGCGTGCCTTTGCGAAACTGATGCGCAGTCGCCCAGGACGCGGAATCCGCGACAAAAACAATGGCGAGAGCGAACACGAAAGATCGAGCAACATTCCACGTCATGCGAAATTCTCCATCCGGATGTGGCCACACTCACGGTTAGCAGCACGCGACCCGCTCGTCCATGTTGAACGTGCGTTTAGACCTCACTCTACGTCGCGTAACTCGATTCTGCCACGGACGACGACCAGCTCTCGACGTTGCACTTCAAGATTGAATCCACGCACCCTCCACGTGCCACCCAGCCCCATTTCCGCTACACTCCACGCCCTCGCAACACCGCGCAGTGAATCCGCGCCAATCAATGGTGGCCCCGTTGGCCCCTCGCGACGCTAGGTTGAAAATCCCGCCAGGGCCGGAAGGCAGCAACGGTATTGACTGATGCGGGCGCCGAGGTCAGCCGGCGGGGCTGCCGCCTTTTTGACAGGTCAATACCGACGGTTGTAGAGCTCGGCTCCTGCCTCGCCAACAACTCGCCCTGAGCTGTCCTGCTCCGGGCGTTCCATGCGGCGCGGCATGCCACTGGCATCCCGCAAGCGCCGCCTCTCACTCAACTGATGCGGGCGCCGAGGTCAGCCGGCGGGGCTGCCGCCTTTTTACCAAGTCAATACCGACGGTTGTAGAGCTCGGCTCCTGCCTCGCCAACAACTCGCCCTGCGCTGTCCTGCTCCGGGCGTCCCATGCGGCGCGGCATGCCACTGGCATCCCGCAAGCGCCGCCTCTCACTCGACTGATGCGGGCGCCGAGGTCAGCCGGCGGGGCTGCCGCCTTTTCACTGTGTCAATACCGACGGTTGTAAGGCTCGGCTCCCTGCCTCGCCAACAACTTGCCCTGCGCTGTCCTGCTGCCGCATTTCTCAATGACTCGGCGCAACACCATTGACTTCCGGCTCAAGGGGCTGCTGCCCAGCGCGCTTCAACTGCGCATTCACGGCCGCCAAATCGGTAGACGTCACACCACGCCAATTCGCCAGCGCGTGCTCCACCAATGGCATCAGCTTGTCGTAGCCCGCCAGCGCATCGGTGGTTGGTGCTCCATCGGCGCCATCTGCTGCACCTGCAAGCTTGTCGAGCGCCTCGCGCACGAAGCGCAGGCTTTCGGTAGATGTGGCCGGCATTGCACTGGCGTTGTTTGGATTGGGCGTATCGACGAGGCCGGAAACGACTTTTAGTTTGCGATCGAACTCGTCCAACACGGTTACCAGCGGTGGTGCAGCCTTGATGCGCACAGTCGTCACCGCCGCGTGCAAAGTATTGGCCTGCGTCTGCGCGGCCGCAACTCGCGCCCGCGCAACTTCAACCTTACGCGCAAACGCGAACTGTTGCGCATAGTCGGCAGTCGTCAGCGTGATGCGTGGGTCTGGTGCGATTGTCAGCGGCTGGCGGAAAGTCTTTCCATCCACTTGCAACTCGACCGTGTAACGATCCGGTGGAGCCCAGACGCCATCGGCAAATGCATCGCCATCAGCCAGCGCAGGTAGTGATGGATAGCGAATGGGCCACAGAAAACGATGCAGCCCGAGTGTCGTCGCCAGTGTAGACGGCGGCGGAGACCATTCGGGCATGGCACCGATCGTCGCGAGATCGAGCTTGGGCGCTTTGTCCGTACTCGCGTAATGGCGCACGAGGTGACCACCGGAATCGCGGATCGACAATTGCAGCGGCTGCTTCGGCGTGCTGGCAAGAAAATAATCCAGCCGTGCGCCGAATGCCGGATTGACTGCGGTCGGCTCATCCTTTGGCAATGGCGTGCCGGTGAATCCGGCTGGTCGCACGCGAATCGCAGTGGACGGCGCGAACAAACGCGTCGCACCCGGCGTACAGTCCGTGTTGAACTGACGCAGCGACGCAACATCATCGAGAATCCAGAAGCCGCGCCCGTGGGTGGCGATCACCAGATCATCGCCATGAACGTCGATATCGCGCACCGACGTGCGCGGCAGATTCATCTGCAACGGCTGCCAGCGCGCGCCATCGTCGAACGAGACATACATGCCCAGCTCGGTGGCCGCGTACAGCAGCCCGCGCTGCTTCGGATCCTCGCGCACCGCGTTGACGAAGTCGCCGTCGCGAATGCCGGTGACGATCGATTCCCAATGGGCACCGCCATCGCGTGTCCGGTAGATGTATGGGCGACGATCATCGAGTCGATGACGATCGATTGCAGCGTACGCGGTGCCGGCATCGAAATGCGAGGCCTCGATCATTCCGACCTTCGACCACACCGTCAGCGCGCTCGGCGTCACGTTGTCCCAATGCGCACCTTCATCACGGGTGCGCCAGATCAGGCCGTCGTCGGTGCCCAGCCACAGCAGCTTTGCATCCAGCGGCGACGGCGCGATTGCATAGATCACGCCGCGACGGTCGTTGCCGCCGTGATTGGCGGCGGTGACCGCATCTAAATTTGCGGGAACTTCAATTTTTTCGCGGGTCAGATCCGGGCTGATCGTGTCCCAGTGCGCGCCCTGATCGCGGGTGCGAAATAATTTCTGGTTCGCGTAATACAGCACCTTTGAATCGACCTTGTTGAACACCAGCGGCAAGGTCCAGGTGCGCCGATAGAGTTCGTCAGGTTCGGCCAGTGTGGGATCGAGTGAGCGCGTCTGCTCGGTGCGCAGATCGAATCGGTCCACGCCGCCGCCATAGACGATGTCGGGATCATTCGGATCGGGCGCAATCATTCCCGCCTCGCCGCCGGCGGTGACTTCCTTGAACTGTTCCATGCTGATCAGCGCGTTGCCGGTGGCCGCGCTCGGCAACGCGACCGCGCCGGAATCCTGCTGCGCGCCGTAGACGCGATACGGAAACCGGTTGTCGGTGCTGACGTGATACATCTGCGCGGTTGGCTGGTTGTGCCAGCTCGACCACGTCGCCCCACCGTTCAAGGTGACGATCGCGCCTTGATCGACGCCGAGAATCTGCCGTTGCGGATTGGCCGGATCGATCCACAACTCGTGAAAATCATCGCCAGTCGGATCGCCCTTGAGCGGAATGAAATGCACGCCGCCATCGTCCGAGCGCAGCACGATGGTATTCATCGCATACACGCGATCGGCGTTGACCGGATCGACCGTGATGCGCCCGAAATACCAGCCGCGCTGCCAGATGCGGATATCGCCGCTGGTCTTGCGCCAATGCGCGCCCGCATCATCGGACCGATACAACCCGCCATCGTCGCCATCGACGATCGCGTACACCCGCGAAGGTTCGTTCGGCGCTACCGCGATGCCGATTCGCCCGACACCCTGATCGGGGAAACCATTGCCCTTGATCTGCGTCCACGTGCTGCCGCCATCGATGGATTTGTACAAACCCGAGCCTGGCCCGCTGGCAGGCGGATAGAAACTCCACGGCGTGCGCCGGGCCTGCCACATCGCCGCGTAAATCACGTTTGGATGGCCGGGTTCGAACGCAAGATCAGTTGCGCCCACTGCATCGCCTTCGCCCAGCACCCGCTGCCAATGCGCGCCGCCATCATGCGAACGAAACACGCCGCGCTGTGCATTCGGACCATAGGGATGGCCGAGCGCTGCGACAAATACAGTGTTCGCGTCGGCCGGATCGATCAGAATCTTGCCAATTTGCTGGCTATCCTCGAGCCCGATCTTCTTCCAGATTTTTCCGCCGTCAGAGGACCGGTACATACCATCGCCCTGCGCGATGTCCGAGCGCATGTCGGCCTCGCCACTGCCGACGTAAATCACCTTGGGATCTGAATCGGCAACCGCGATTGCGCCGATCGATCCCACTGGTTGCGAATCGAAAATCGGTTGCCAGGTGCGTCCGGCATCTAGCGTTTCCCAGACGCCGCCGTTGACCGCACCAAAATAGAAATGCTGCGGCTGGTTCAACACACCGGCAACCGCCAGCACGCGACCACCGCGAAACGGCCCCAATAGACGCCAGTGCAGATCACCGTAGTGCGATGCGCTGTTTTCGACCGCTGCGGGCGTGGTTCCAATAGAGCCCAACGTGGATACGCACACGATGGCGGCGATCATGAAGCGATTTCGCATGAAGACTCCTTGATGTGCCGATGACTATCCATGCGGCTTAAACTTAAGAGAACACCCGAACAACCGTCATCCCGGCGAAAGCCGGGACCCATTTTGATCCCAAGAAATTGAAGCACAATGGATCCCGGCTTTCGCCGGGATGACGAGCGAAGACTTTTTTGGAGGTTCCCCAATTCGGATTCTCAACCTCCAATCAGAAACGCAACGCCTTATCGCGTTCAGCCGGATGGATGAATCCACTGTTCATCGCCATCAACGTAACGTTCGTGCTTCCAAATCGGAACCTGCAATTTCACTTCATCGATGATCCAACGACACGCTGCGAATGCTGCATCGCGATGCGCCGCTGATACGCCGACCCAGACCGCCATTTCGCCCAGCGCGAGCTCGCCGATCCGATGCACGCAACGCGCATCAACGATATCGAATCGGGTCAGCACCTCACCCAGCAGACGCTCGCCCTCGGTCTCGGCCAACGCCACATACGATTCGTAAAGCAACCCACGCACCGGCCGGCCAGCGTTGTTGTCACGCACCCAACCTTCAAAACTTGCGAACGCGCCAGCGCGATCATCGAGCAATGCCATACGCAATGCTGCGGTGTCGATGGGCTGATCGCTGATCTTAAAGCGCCTTGAAATCAAGTCAGCCTCCGCTTACCGGTAGGATGAATGCGATCGTATCGCCATCCTCCACATCGGCACCCCAGTCGGCAAACGCGTCATTGCGTGCCACACGCAGGCGACTCGACGGCAGCGCGAAGCCATGACGCGCCTTCAGCGACTCGTAGAGTTCGCTCAATGGCATGGGCTCTACCTCGACAATCTCGCTCGCGCATGCCGCCGCATCGCGCAGGCTGGCAAAATACAGCACGGTCACACGCATCAGGCGTCCACCTGCCCAACGTCGCGCTTGCCGCCACGCTTTGCGACCAACCGTGTTGGTCCGATCACGATCGCATGCGATAGCGCCTTGCACATGTCATAGATCGTGAGGGCGGCAACTGACGCGCCGGTCAATGCTTCCATCTCCACGCCGGTACGATGCACAGTGCGCACTTCGCATTCGATCGACAGCGTGCGCTCATCAAGCCAGGCGATCTGGAAACGGCAGCCGTCGATCGGCAACGGATGGCAAAATGGAATCAACTCATGCGTGCGCTTGACTGCCATCGTGCCGGCGATGATCGCGGTATCAACCACCGCGCCCTTTGCGCTGCGCATGCCCTGCGCGCGCAAGGATTCGGCAACCGCCGCCGGAAACCGCACGCGACTGCTTGCAACGGCAATCCGCCGCGTTGATTGTTTCTCAGACACGTCGACCATCGCCGGGTGGCCAGAGGGATCGACGTGGGTAAGTTTCATCGTTTGCTGATTGGACTTCATTCCCGAATTCACAGAATTCTATCCCTTTGCGAATATGTAAAATCCTCGTCATTCCCGCGCAGGCGGGAATCCAGCGACTTTAAGTTACAGAAAGAAGCAACGGCACTGGATTCCCGCCTGCGCGGGAATGACGATCAAAAGAGATGCACGAGCACTACCACTTTGCTTGAAGCGTTCTCAGGTGCGCGATCTGCCTGGGAGATCGCAGGCACATGCTGTTTCTAAGTTCGGCATCCTTGTCTCAATAGATCGCAATCGCAAGCGATTGCGGCCGGTCCATCTTGCTCTGGCCGCCACGGGCGGTCATGCCGGAAATGCAGGAGCAATTTTCCGGCCTGCTGCGGACTTTGGCCGATGCGCGGTCCGCTACTGGCAGACCGCGAGCGCATCGGCTCACCCACCGATGACATACATTTCGATGCGCCGCGTGTCGCGCGTCGCTTCTCCGCGTAGTTCGCTGTAACGATCGGCGCGCGCACTCCAGAGGCTTTGTAGTTCCTGTTCCAGCGCCGAGACGTCGTCCAACCATGGGCGCAGATCGTGGCCCTGCCCAGCGAACAGGCACGTGTATAACTTGCCATCCGCCGACAGACGCGCGCGGTGGCAGTCGCCGCAGAACGGCGCGCTGACCGAGCTGACGAAGCCGATCTCGCCGGCGCCATCGGCGTAGATATAGCGCGTGGCGACTTCGCCGCGATAATTGGCATCGAGAGCGCGCAATGGCCAGCGCGCCGCGATCGCGTCGCGCAGTTCGACTGACGGCACCACGCGATTGAGTTTCCAGCCGTTGCAGGTGCCGACGTCCATGTATTCGATGAAACGCAGCACGTGACCACTACCCCGAAAATGCTCGGCGAGCCCGAGTGCATCGGCTTCGTTGATGCCGCGCTGGACGACCGCGTTGATCTTGATCGATTCGAAGCCGGCTTGCTCGGCCGTAGCGATGCCATCGAGCACGTCGCGCACCTTGCCGCGACCGCCAGACAGCGCGGCAAAGCGCGCCGGATCGAGCGTGTCTAGACTGACCGTGATCCGGCGCAAGCCCGCGTCCCTGAGCGCCTGCGCGTATGCGGCGAGCAAGCTGCCGTTAGTGGTCAGGGCAAGGTCTTCGATGCCATCGATTACCGCCAGTCGCGCGACCAACTCCGGCAGGCGCTTGCGCAGCAGCGGCTCGCCGCCGGTCAGGCGCACCTTGCGCACGCCGAGCGCGACAAATGCACGCACAGCGCGTTCGATCTGATCGAAACTCAAGCGCTGTTTTGCGGTGAGTGATTCGCCATCCGGATACGATTCTTCCGGCATGCAATACGGGCAGCGGAAATTGCAGGTTTCAATCACCGAGATGCGTAGATCGTGAAGGCCGCGACCCAATCGATCGCGTGGCAAGGCTTTCACTTGTCCTAGCGAATGTGCCGATGCATTCATGTCGATGCCGCCTGCGCGTCGCGCGGCGACTTCAGCGAAATTGCTTCACCAGCGCGTGCTACCCGATAGCCGCGCTCCCGCAATGCATCGCCATCGGCGTCAGATGCGTAGTGGTACAGCAGCAGACGAGCGCGCAGCGCCGAAGGATATTCGCGTTCAAGATCCTCGATACCGCTGTGCGATGGATTGCCATGCAGCGCGCAATCGTGCGCGATCAACTCACCGGCATCGGCGTGCGCCGCTAGCATTTCCGGAATCGGCCGAGTGTCGCCGGTGTAGACCAAGCTGCCGTGCAAACGCAGGCCGAATGCGGTCTCGGGCAGATGATGGCGAACCGGAAACACGTCGAACCACACACCGTCGTGCCAGAACCCGCGCGACACCGGCACCAGTTGAAACGCATCCCAATAGTTCACGCCGCCTTCGGCCAGCACGCCCGGATAGTCGGCGACGCGAGCCTGCAAATGCGGCACCAGCGCGGCCGGAACGTACAACCGCACACGCCCACGCAGCGCACCATCGAAATACGCGCGCACAAACAGGCGCTCCATTCCGGCGACGTGATCCATGTGCAGATGAGTGAGGAACAAGGCAACTGGCGTGGCTTGATACTGTTCGAGGTAGGCGGTGAGCGCTTCCTGTCCGCAATCGATCATCAGCAATGGATCGCCATCGCGTTCGATTACTGCCGCGGCGGAGCCAAGCTGCACGGCTGCCGCGTTGCCGACTCCCAGGAAGCGCAAGCCCCAGCTCATGTGCTTCCATCCCGCGCATCTATTGCGCCATTTTTCGGCTGCCACATGGCGCTTTCGTAGCCGGCGAGTAGACGCTTCCATCCGCTTGCCAAGGGTTCGCTGCCGAGCGCCACGCCGACACGTTTGCGCAACGAACGCTGTAACCGAACAACGTTCGCCCGTTGCCAACCAAGCGCAAGCTTGCGCATTGCGCCACGATCAAAATCGATCAGCCAGATTTGGCCCTGTGCATCCATCAACACATTATCCACGTTGAGGTCGGCGTGGAACGCACCGGCGCGATGGAAACGCGCGATGCAGTCGCCGATTGCATCCCACGCAATCTCGTTAGCCGAATCGCCCTGTGCGGCATCCAGCGCATCGCCCAACGACCGTGCGCCAGTAATGCGTTCAATCAACAGAGCCGCACGATAAGTGCTGCCATTGCGCCAGTAGGCGGCGGCGATCGGTGCTGGCACCGGCAATCCGCGTGCGCGCAAAGTCTGCAGAAGGCGGAATTCGTGGAATCCGCGTGTGCGTGGCGCACCCAGCCACACGTAGCGATCGTCGCTGATGCGCGCTGCCATGCCGCCGCGTCGATACTTTCGCAACACCGATTCACCGGACGGCAAGTACACAAACCACGCGGAACCACGACCGCCTGCGGTGACAGTGACGGCATGCAATTCAGGATTGTCCGGATCGAACACCGACAGCGTCGCTTGCGGCAAACGCGTGGGGTCGCGGAGAATCGCCGCAGTACCCAGCGTTTCCAGCACCGCGTCGGCGCGTTCGTGTCCGGATTGGATGCCGGTCATTGCGTCTCCCATTAGCGTCCGAGTTTAGCAACCACCGCATGCACACCACGCCAACATCGATCTGCTTGCTGCGCCTGTCCGCGCTGGGCGACGCCACGCATGTGCTGCCGGTGGTGCACACTTTGCAGCGCGCGTGGCCGCAGATTGCCATCGCCTGGATTATTGGCCGTGGCGAGCAGCGTTTGCTGGACGGGCTGCCGGGCGTGGAATTCATCGTGTTCGACAAGCGTGGTGGATGGACTGCGGTGCGCGCGTTGCGGCGGGAACTGCGCGGCCGGCGCTTTGATGCGCTGTTGCAAATGCAGCTTGCCTTGCGCGCAAACCTGCTGTCATCGCTGATCCGTGCCGACATGCGGATCGGGTTTGATCGTGAACGCAGCAAGGAACTGCACGGCCTTGTCGTCAACCAGCGCATTCCGGCGGGTGGACAGCATGTGCTGGACGTGCTCGGCAGCTTCGTCGGGCCGCTCGGATTGAAGCAGGACATCGTCGAATGGAAGTTGCCAATTCCCGTCGAGGCCAGCAACTGGGCTACCGAGCAATTGCCGGGCCCGCAACCGACGTTGCTGATCTCACCCTGCTCCAGTCATCGCCTGCGCAACTGGATGCCCGATCGCTACGCCGCAGTCGCCAATCATGCCGCGCAGCGCGGTTATCGGATCGCGTTGTGCGGCGGTCGCGGCACGCTCGAACGCGAGATGGCCGATGCCATCGTCGCCGCTTCGCATGCGCCAATCCTCGACTTGACCGGCAAGGACACTCTAAAACAACTCGCCGCGCTGTTGCAACGCGCGGATCTAGTGCTATCACCGGATTCCGGTCCCGTCCACATCGCCAACGCCGTCGGCAGCAAGGTGCTGGGTCTGTACGCCTGCACCAACGCGACTCGCAGCGGCCCTTATTCCGACTTGCGCTACACCGTCAATCGCTTCGATGAGGCGGCGCGCATGGTTTACGCAAAATCCGCTGTGCAACTGCGCTGGGGCAAACGCGTGGAGGAACCGGGCGTGATGGCGTTGATCAGCGTCGATGACGTGATCGAGCGTTTCGAACGCTTCGACGCGGATCGCAACGCACGCTTGCTTCAGCCTTTCGGCGCTTCGGCACGATAGTCCTCGTACGACTTTTCCTCGACCAGCTCCGAACCCAGCACACTGTTGAGCTCGCGCTTGATCCGCGCGCGGTCGTCGTTTTCGATGTACACACTGCGCGCCAGTTGCACGAAGGAATCATCGAACGCCTGCGCGCGTTCCTTGCGACGGATGTCATCTTCGATCACCCACAACCGCTCGTTCACCGCCTTGAGCGCCGCACGCAGCTCGACGACATCGTGGCCGGCGGCCGAATGCGCCATCCACAACGTTTCCAGTGCACTCAACTCGGCATGCACGTTGACAAGCTTGGCGGCGTCGGAAATGCGCTCGGACTTGATCTGCAGGATCGAGATCTTGTCGAGCAACTCACCGTAAGACACCGGAACCGAAATCTGCGACATGGGTACTCGCTCGTGATGGACTGTCGATAGTTTAACGCGTCGGCGTTTACCTCTCGCCCGTCGGTAGCCAAGGTCTGAACAAGTCCACTTTTGATCGTCATTCCCGCGAAGGCGGGAACCCATGGACACTAGCTGATTGATCTATAAGTCGCTGGATTCCCGCCTTCGCGGGAACGACGGACTAATTCAGACCTTTCTCTAGCGCGCATCGATTGGACGCCGCCAGCGCGTGGCCAGCCGCAATGGCGGGCGCTCAACCACGACCCACGACACAATCGCCAGCAGCAACGAAAACACCAAGCCCATGAAAACGAAGGCGAGTGCCCCACCCGCCGCTGCCACACCGCCGTGCGCATGCATCCACAGCAACACCGGCAAGTGCCACAGATAGAATCCATAGCTGATTTGTCCCAGCAGCCGCAGCGGTAACGCACCGACGCTGGCCGAAATCCAGCGTGTCGCCCGGCATGCCGCAAACAGCATCGTCGCGACCGCGACGCTGGCGTAGGTATGCCATCCGATCAGCCACCATTCGTGACGCGGCTCGGTGCCCATCGGCCAGCCATGCCGATAGCCCAATATCGGCAACAGTAGAAACACCAGCGCACCCAGCACGAACACCAGGTCTGCCTTTCGCCCACGCAGCCATGCCAGCGCGGTCGGCGCGCGACACAAGGCGTACGCCGCCAACATGCCGATCACGAACTGGTCGATGCGTCCCGGCAAGTGTTCCGTTAGAAATTCGATTTCCGGCGATGGCGAATGCGTCCACAACAGCGCCGCGCGCCAGACCCATGCGAACGCGACGCCCAGCAGCAGCCAGCGCCATCGTCCCGGACGCAGCAACCGCGCCAGCCACGGCAGCAGCGCGTAGAACGAGAGTTCCACCGGCAACGTCCACCAGTTTCCCAGCAACGGAAATTGGGTCGCCGCAACGCCTGGCCAACCGAGGTCATACAGAAAGAATGGCTGCACCAGCAATCGCGAAATCGGCGTTGCCAGTGGGCTGATCAAACGCGTGGCCAGACCCGACGCGATCAGGATCAGCAGCACCGCAAGTTGCACGTAATACGCGGGCAAAATCCGCAACAACCGCCGCGCGGCGTAACCGCGCAAATCCGGCGCCGCCGATTGCTGCAAATTCGCGCGCGCAAACGGCAACGCCAGCAGGAATGCCGACAACGTGAAAAACAGGTCGACACCAGCCCACCCCATGTGCGCAGGCCACGCCAGAAGAAACGACAGCGTCGGATGGCCATCCCACAACGCCGGCAACCCGGCGAGCGCGTACGCATGCACCGCAAACACCCCAAGCGCCGCAATCCCACGCAACCCACTCAACGCCGGCTGCCGCTCGCCGTCTAGCGCAACGCGCGGATCGCCCAGCAACGTCGAATCCCGATCAGCAGCCGCAGTTGATCCCGCCAGCGCGCGCGACCTCCCAGAACCGCCAACCGAGCCTTTGCGCCGAGACTTCTTCCCCATCGCGCAAGAATGCGCGAGCGCCCGCGCCGCGACAAGCGATCAGAGACATCAAATCGTTCTCGCGCTTGTGCGTCCTAACCCCAACCCGTATCATTCGCGGCCCGCACCACGCGGCCCGCGTCGCGACACAACCCTCCGGAGAGGTGGCAGAGTGGTCGAATGTACCTGACTCGAAATCAGGCGTCGGTGTAAGCCGACCGTGGGTTCGAATCCCACCCTCTCCGCCACACACGCAAGGGCCCCGGAAGGGGCCTTTTGCGTGTGTGGCGGAGAGGGTGGATTTGATGAGAACCCAATGGTTCGACTGATCGGCAGGATAGCCGATCAGCACGGCGAAGCCGCCCGGAGGGGGATGGCCAAGGATGGCCCGAATGTATCCCGCCCTCTTCGCCACTCTATTCACTAAGCGAATGAAAGAAAAACGCTTTGTTATTGGCTTTTTCGTCTCCAAGCCTGCACCCTTCAAATTCACCTTCCGAAAGTTGCGCAGAAAGTCCAGTCTCGGATCCGCTACAGACACTGTGGCACTACGATGCTCGCGCCGCTGGGCTGGATGCCAAACATTCGCCCAGCTGGAGATAGGACTCAAAGGTTGGGATGGACTCGCACGCAGATGGGATGACTGAGAATCTATCATTTCCCGTGTGTCCGCGAAGCGACAGGGGAGTGGGTTGCATACTGCGCGTGCAGAATTTAGATATGGATACAGCATGATGACCGCAGTTCTATCAAATCTGACCATCTATCTGGCAGTCGCACAGGAAGCAGCAGCGGAGTCGGCGCGCCATCTTGAGGCCGGACGCATTCCGAAGCCCGATGCACAACAGGGATACATTGTTACCATCGATCCAGCACGCAGATCATTCAAACAAGGCCTGATTGCAATCGCATTCGCTGGTATGTACTTGGATGCCTTACTAAGCCTTGTAGGAACTGCCCGCCTCGGTCGGGACCTGTACAAGAAGATCGACCGCCAGACAACTTATGAGGAAAAGCTGGCCCTGCTCGGAGTCCGCGAAGCGAGAATCCTGACCGACTGCAAAAGATTTCGAGAAGCCCGAAACGACATCATTCACGAGAAGGCACTGGAACTCGACACATTGAGTGTTGGCGAACTTCGTCGCGCTCAAGTCGAGGCAAAATTCGCCATAGTATTTATCGCTGAAGTGCGAAGCCTGTTGGAAGAGAGTTAGGGAAGGTCTGAACAAGTCGTCCGAAGTGTGCTGAAATTGTATCGGGTGAACAAGGGCGACTTTTGCATGGACCAGATGAGCTTCGGCGATGCGGAATACGCGGTCAAGAAAAAGACCACGCGGCGCGAGGTGTTCCTCGCC
>JBBRTT010000066.1:0-12669 GCA_038244165.1 Lysobacterales bacterium
ATGCCCGTCGTGACCACCGGATAGTTCATCAGGTTTTGCAGATACGGCGGCAACAGCGCCATGGTCGCGAACAGCACGACACCGAGCACGAAGATGAAGATGGTGCTGGCGAAAAAATTGCGGTCCTTGAACAAGCCGAGATTCACAAACGGTCGATCGCTGCTCATCCAGTGCACGACGTAGAGATAAAAACCGAGGAACGCGAGCGCGCCTTCGATCTGGATTTCGATCGAACTGAACCAGTCCTTGAGTTCGCCGCGATCCAGCATCAACTGCAGCGCGCCGATGCCCATGGCGAGAAAACCGAAGCCGCGCCAATCAAAACGCGATGACTGTGTGTCATCGGTCGGCAGACTCGCAGCCACGCCGAACAGTGCCAATGCGCCGATCGGCACATTGATCAGAAACACCCAATGCCAGCTGTAGGCGTCGGTCAGCCAGCCGCCCAGTGGCGGCCCGAGGATCGGCCCGACCATCACGCCCATGCCCCACAGCGCCATCGCGGCGCCGTGTTTCTCGCGCGGGAACACATCGAGCAGGGTCGATTGCGATATCGGCACCAGGGCCGCGCCGAACAAACCCTGCAGCAAACGGAAAGCGACCATCTCGCCGATGTCGGTCGCGATACCGCACAACACCGAAGCAATCGTGAAGCCGCTGATAGCAATCAGCAACAAGCTCCGGCGCCCCATCACCGAGGACAGCCAGCCAGTGGCCGGAGTGGCGATTGCTGCAGCAACGATGTATGAGGTGAGCACCCAGGAAACCTGATCCTGGGTGGCGGACAAGGAGCCCTGCATGTTCGGCAGGGCGACGTTCGCGATCGTCGTATCCAGCGCCTGCATCAAGGTCGCCAGCATCACCGATACGACCAACAGGCCGCGGTTGGCGACTTCGCGATGAGTTGTCACGACAGCACTCACGGCACGACTCAGTGCGCAATCAGCGCAACGTGCGTGGCCGGTTCGTCAGGCGCGCCCTGCAGGCGGCCGAGCAGCGAGTTCTGCTTGCCGGTATCAATTTCCACAATGGCGCTCATGCCGGCGCGCAGCGTCGGACCGTGCTCCTGGTCGTCGATCGCCAGACGCACCGGAATGCGCTGCACTATCTTGACCCAGTTGCCGGTCGCGTTTTGCGCCGGCAGCACCGAGAACTCGGCGCCTGATGCCGGACTGATGGAGGCGACGTGCGCCTTCCATTTTTTTCCCGGATACGTATCGACCTCGACCGTCGCGGCTTGACCGACGTCGACGTGGGTGAGATCGGTTTCCTTGAAGTTCGCGTCCACCCATAGCGCCTTGACCGAAACCAGCGGCATCGCCGCCTGGCCCATGGCGAGGAAATCGCCGGGTTGCAGACTCTGCTTGCCGATCACGCCGTCAATCGGCGCGCGGATAGTGGCGTGATCCAGGTCGAGCTGGGTCTGTTCGTATTGCGCCTGTGCGAGCTTGTAGCCGGCCAGCTGGTCGTCAGGCGTGTTCGGCAGGCCGCCGAGCATGTTCTGCGCCTTGCTCAAGGCGGCAGCGTTCGAATCGCGCTTGCCGCGCGCAGCGGCCAGACTATTGCTGGCGTCGTCCAGATCTTTTTGTGCGATCAGACCCTTGCCGCGCATCTCCTGCATGCGTTCGTACTGGCGCTGGTTGATGCGCAACGCTTCGTCGGCTGAGCGCAGATCCGCTTGCGCCGAGGAATAGCCGTTGCGCCCTGCATTGAGCAGGCTGTGCACGGAATCCACTTGCGCACGCATGCGCGCCGCCGCGATTTCCAGCGGCTGGCTATCGATGCGGAACAGCACGTCGCCGGCCTTGACCGCCTGATTCTCGCGCACCAGCACTTCGCTGACGCGGCCACTGATTTGCGGCGCGATCGTCACGTGATCGGCCTCGACGTACGCGTTGTCGGTCGACACGAAACGACCGCCGGTCACATACATGTAGGCGCCGATGCACAGCACCAGGGCAGGCCCCGCGATCCACAGGATGAGGTTTCTGCTCTTGCGCGTTTTCTTGGCCGGCGCCGGTTCGGCAAGCGGCGAGCTGAATTGTTTGTCGGTCATTTTAGGTCCTCGTCGCCGATTCGCCGGCGTCGTCCAATGCATTCAGATTGGTTTTCATCCGCCCCAGCACGCTGATCATGGTCTTCATGTCGGCCGCGGAAATACCGCGCTGCGCTTCGCGGAACAGTTTCTGGGAAATCAGTTCCATGTCGTCGACCACCGCATGCGCCTTGGGCAGCAGATGCAGGCGCCAGCAGCGGCGATCGGCCGGATCGGCGCGGCGCTCGACGAAGCCCGCCTTCTGCAGGCGATCGATGACGCGGCCAATGGCGATCGGTTCCATCTCGAGGAATTCGGCCAGTTCGTTCTGGGTCAAGCCTTCGCTGTAATGCAGGCGCTTGAGCGCGCGCCACTGCGCGCGCGTCATCTGGAAACGCACCGCGCGCCGGTCGAAATGCTTGCGCATCAGCCGGGTGACGTCGGTGACCAGGAAGCCAAAGGTGGTTTTATCTGTCGCGCTCATAGCTGCGACGTATATTATAGCCTAGGCAGGTATTTTTCAAGAGCCCGGCACTGGGATACGTTCGTATCGCGCTATTCGCGGCAAAGAGATTATGTTGTGGGCGAAATTCCGGCGGACGCGGAAACGCCTTTCTCGAGCGGTGCGAGACCCGCTGTCGAGGACCACGTCCTCGACAGCGGCAAATCCAGCTGGGATTCTAGAATCCGAAGCCGTCGGTAAAGATCTCATCGGGCGCGACCCACGGGCCGAACGGCATGAGAACGGCGCCCTCTTGTTTCTTGCACTCCATCGAGTCCTGCGGAATGCAGGTTCCGCCGGCGCCGGGGGTGCAGCCCGGAGGCCAGTCGTTCGCGGTGGTGTCGCGCACGGCGACCCGGTAGTAGAGCGCGACATTTGTGTTGACCAGGCTTTCGCCATTGACCAGCGCATTCTTGTTCATCGTGCAGTCGCCGAGGTTGTTGTTCGGGCTGTCGCCGTATTCGGCATTGTGTTGCGTCGTCGCCATGAAATCGATCGTATGAAAATTGCGGCCGGATTGGTTGGTCGGCACGTCGTAGTCGTTGGTGCCGGGAACCAGTTTGTAGCCATTGCCCGTGGTCGGATTGCGCACTTCCCAGGTGTGCGGTCCGCCGCCCGGGCCGCTGGTCAAGTTGCGCAGATCGGAGAATTCCGTAGCGTTGTCGACGCCGTCAGTGCTGACCGTGTTGGTGCCGGCGTCGATGTTGAACTCGAAGCGCCAGTAGTTGTGGTGCCAATGGGTGACGCTGTTGTAGGTCCCATTTTTGTTGCCGAAACCGAACGTCGGCTGGATTCGGCCATCGCTGTAGAATGCCCAGCGCGAGGCATATTGGTACCAGGACGCGCTGTATTGCGCCGTCAGCAGCACGTGATCGCTGTCGTCTTCGATGGTGACTCCGGTGAAACAGGTCGTGTCCGCATTGGGAAAGCCGGGGAGCCCATACGGACAGAGGCCGTATGAAGCGATGGGATCCTGTGAGCGATCGCACGATGTTGTCGCCGTCGCCAGATGCGTCGAGGTGCCGAGGTGACCCTGCACTGCCAGATCGGACAGTATCTTCTCCGTCGTGTCTTTCCAGTCACGGTAGCAATTGCCGCCGGCGCCGTTCTTGTATTCGGCGAATAGCATCGGCGCGTGTGCGCGCACAAACACCAGGTGTCCATTGAAATAAACCTTGCGCAACTCCAGGCCGGACCCGTCGGGGCCCACGCTCAGGTTCGGCGGCACCCAGCACATTTCCCACACCGGATTGACCGCAGGCCAGCTCAGCTTGGTCTCCGGGCTGGTGCAGGTCGGCGAATCGGCGTGGGCGAAGCCCCAGCCCGTGAGCAATATCACGCAGACAACGAGTTTGCGGAAGATCATTAGCTACTCCCCGGAAAATTTTCTGACTGGATCGCCTTCAGGCGGGTGATAGAAAGGATACACGACACGATCGCTCTGCAGATCGACGATCGCATGCGCAACCGCCCTATCGCCGAAATCGGCGGCGGCGATGGCATGTACGCAGCGTGACCCCAGATCGCAATACGGATCGTCCGCCTGACCGAATGCGAAGCCTTCGCCCCAGATCACGACATCAGGCTTGTCGACGATCGGTTTCAATTCCGGTTGACCGCGCACCAGAGCACGTACCCGCTCGGCTTCTACGGCCGTCAGCGGAATATTCGCGGCGCTGATCTGCTCGGACTGCAGCAGCTTGCCCTGCGTGTCGAAGGTCTTGCGCAAGCCGATGCCACGATCGTAGTCCCAGCCGTATTCTACTTCGAGCCGTTTTTCCTGGCCCGCCACCAAGCTAAAGTCGCTGTGGCGCCGCGCCGTCACGTAGCCGCGCATGCGGCCGGATGGCGAAACATCACTGGCTGCTACCGCAGGCGCGTGCTGCTTCGACACGGGCACTTGCCCGGCGCAACCTGCAAGGCACACGACAAGCGCGAAGCAGATGAGGGATGACTTGCCCATCACCACCGCCGCGCCACGCCGGCGGTGATGGCGGATGAGGATGTCACCAGCGTCGGGGGCGACTTGCCATACCCCGGCTGGATCGGATCGTTTGTCGCATTTGCCCAAAGCTGGTACATAAATTCGCCTCGAGACCGCTTTTGCGGTCCAACAGAGAAAGGCCGGTTCGGTTCTCCTGCGCACAACCGATTTTCAGAGGGCGCCCCGTTTGCGGTCGCCTGATCACGCAGGAAGCCTATATATTCCGCGCTTGCGGTCTGGTAGTAAAGGGCCGCCGTCATGGAAAACGGTGGCGGAGCTGTCGCCGGGAGGCTGAATGCGTAGTTGGGGCGATCGACGTTGACCAGGACGCCAGAGCCGGGATACGTCTCAGGATAGACCGCGCCGACCGGCGCAGCCTCGTCGCCGTTCGCATCGCCGGGCGCGGTCGGACGGAAGCCCAGGGGCGGGATGCGATTGTCCTTGGCCACGCAATTGGCCAAGACGAAATGGAACTGCGGGGTGCCGTTGTCGACCACGCATGTGGTCGTACCGCTGTCCCAGACGCCCTGGCGCACTTCGTAGATGCGCGCCTGGGCATCGGTTGTCAGCGTAGCGCTGGCGCCGTCATACGCAGCACTTTCCGCGACAAGCTGGTTCGTGCTGTCACGCACCTGAATGTTGAGCCACATGCGCCGGCCTTCGGCGTAGCCAGTCGGCAGCTTGTGCCCGCTCAGATTCGTCACGTCGACGCGCAGGCCGAGCGAACCGGGCGTCGCTCCCACGGGCGCCGTATAGCTGGTCACCGCGGCCTGCACCTGCGCGCTGGACTGCAGCATCGCCTGCGCCGCTGCGATGGTCCGGTCGTAATCTTCGCTGCGCCCGGAACCGAGCGTGGAGGAATACTCAGCCTTGATGATGGACGGTACCCAGGTATTGGCGCCGGCAAATTCATGCACCGGCAGTTCGCCGGTTCGCGAGCCCGGCGGATTCTGCAGGCAGGCTTGTGCCTGCGCATCGTTCGAGTTGCGCATGTGGCAGTCCTGGCACTGCTTGGAACGCGCCAGCGCGGGTAGGCCGCTCAGGGTATCGCCGAACGCGTCGCGGAAGATGGTTTCGGCGAACCGGCTGCGCGTCCATTCCGTATACGTGCGCTCGATCGGAAACGGACGCCCGCTGTCGCTGCCGTTGGCGCGAACCAGGGTCTTCAGCGGACCTGCGTCTGTGTCCGGACTCGACACGTCATGGCAGCTGCCGCACAGCGCCGAGCTGACGTGGTAACTGGAATAAGTCCACCCGTGCGGCGGCTGCAGCGGATCGAACGCGCTGGTGTACGCAAAAGGCCCACGCCGGCAGGGACCGCCATAGAGCGATCCGTCTTCGTTCGTGCAGCTGGTGGCATTGTCGACCCAGGCATTGGCGTTGCCGATCATGCCGGGTTGGCCGGCCGGTCCCGTCGGCATCAGGCGATGGCAATAGTGGCAATCGACGCCCGAGTAGTCGTTTGAGCTGCTCTCGTGCGCCCCGTAGCCGCCCTGCAGTTTGCAGCCGGTTTCGCCGCCAGTGCCACCGGTACCGAGGAAGCCCGGCTTGACCACGTCGCCATTGAGCCATCCGCGCGGGGTGTGGCAACGCAGGCAGTAGTCGCCAACGCCGGCCTTGCCGATGCTGGCCGCGTCGTGGTTGGCAATATCCAATGCCGCCCAGAACAGCGGATCGCGCGTCGCATTGGCCATCATCGATCCGGCCCAGCTCGAGTGCGGCATGAACGGCAGGTTCGTGGCGCTGTCGCCGCGATGGCAATCCGAACACCCGCTCGCGTCCTCCAGGTCCCATAGCAGGCCCGGCTGGGTGCCGTGCGGCGTGTAGTCCAGCGCGAAAACCGCGGAGGTGGCCGACAGCGCTACCGCGACGAACGCCGCCGCAGCGCTTGCGCGGAAACGCAATGAGCGGCCAAGCAGGACACCAATCTTGCTGGATAGAAGCTGTTTTGCCATCGAAAGTAGGATCGCGACCCCTTGCTCGCCATCGGCGTCGACCCTTCGCGAAGGCGAAAGCCCAACCAGAATACCCAACGCCACTCCAAAACCGCTGCGATAGTATCCGACCTCTGGCCGCCAAACTACCGAGCACGTCTGTATCGCATGCAGGAGTGGGTGGATTGGCTCTCGCCATTCAGCGATTGCGCGTCACTCGTAGCTGAGCGCAGCAGCCGTGGGGATGCGCGTCGCGCGTCGCGCGGGCCAGGTGCAGGCGACCACGGACACAGCGATGATCATGACGAGCCAGACAAGCACGCCGCGCACGTCCGGCACGAGCCGCGCCGGCGCTGCAAACATCACGCGGCCGAAGGCGTCGGCCAATACCGTGGTCATCGGTATCGAAAGCGGGATCGAAACAAGCCAGCCGAGTACGGCGATCACGAGTCCTTCGATCTGGATCATCGTCAGGATTGTGCGATGACGCGCTCCGAGCGCACGCAGCACGCCGATCTCGCGCGTGCGTTCGAGCACGGCCAGGCTCATCGTTGCTGCGAGCCCCATGCCACCGACGGCGATCATCACCCAGCCCATGATGCCGAGAAAATCCACGACCATCAGCAAGTGATCGTCCACAGCGCGGCGCGCTTCGCTGAGCGACTGACTGTTGGCGACCGGCATGGACACGCGTTCAAACTCCGCACGCAATCGCAGGATGAGTTCCAGCGGAGAAGCTGCGTTGCGTGCGCTTGCTGCAACCACCAGGGTCGTGGCGCGATCGTCCCCGTGCAAGGCATCCAGTGTCGCGCGCGACACGTAAGCCACCTTTTGCGGCCCGGCGTCGAGGAAGCCGACCACGTTGAACGATGTCGCCTGACCGCCGATCATCAATGTCACGACAGCACCCGGCGTCAGCGCCGATTCGTCCCGCAACAGGTTGCGGCTGGCTACGAGTGCGTTGCGATCAGTCGCGTTCAACCAGCGGCCACCCTGCATGGTCGGCACCACCATCGAAGAATCTGCTGACAAGCCGACCAGGGTGAATGAATTGCCTTGCGTGCCGTCCGCATGCGCGATGCTGGCGTTGTCGGTGCTCCAGGCTTCCGCGCGCTCCACACCGGCGATGTTGCGCGCGACAGCTTCGATCTTCCCGGCCGGATGTGCATCGACAAAACGCAATACGAAATCGTAGCGTTGGCTGGAAAACAGCAAATCAACCGAGCCGCGTACCGCGATGCGCACATTGTCCGCGCCGAGATAGACCGCGCCGCCGGCGGCCAGCGCGAGCAGGGTGAGCAGCATGCGCTGGCGGCGGCGAAAGGCATTGCCGATCGATAGCTGCAGCGGCCGGCTGATACCTGGAATCGCGAACCTGCGACGCAGGTACGCGCCTCCTGCTTCGGTGGCGATACCGGAATCACGCAGGGCTGCACTGACCGACATGCGGCAGGCGCGCGCAACGGGAAACGCAGCGGCTGCGACCGGAAGCAGGCAGCCGACGCCAAGCTGGATCGCGAGCGCCCACCACGGAATCGCGTAGCCGTCGATCGAAAAATTCAGCATGCTGGCGTTCAGCGCGGCATACGGACGTCCGATGGCGATGGCCGCAGGCAAGGCGATTGCCGACGCAAGCAGGCCCAGCAGCAGAGCGAAGCCGAGGTACATCGTGCCAATCTGGGATGCACGCGCGCCGAAGGATTTCATCACCCCGATCTCGCGCGTCTGGCCCGTGAGCATGGCAGTGATCAGGTTGACGATCAGGAAGCTGCACACCAGGAGCGTGAGCAAACCAAACGCGCCTTGAGTCAGCATCAACGAATTCATCTGCGCGGCGTGGGCATGCTCGCCGGGGACGGGAACGTCGACATGGGTAACCTGTTTGCCGTCGTGTTCGATCAGGGCCTTGACGTCGTAGGCAACGCGACGCACCGCATCGCGGTTGGCCGAGGCATCGCGCACAACGATCTGGATTTCGTTGAAAGCGGAGGGCGCACTCAGCATGGCGAGTGTCGCCGGCGTGACGAAGCCGTAGACGATGTGGTCCATCCAGCCCGGCGGCAGACTGACGTCGTGAGCCACGCCGGTGATCTGCAAAGCGCGAGGCGGTGATTTTCCGAACTGCAACGTGATTGCTTCGCCCGGCAGGCTTCCAGAAAATTCCAGCGCGGATTTTTCGATGACGATCTCGCCATCGCGTGGCGGCCATGTGCCGCGCTCGGATTCGAGCTTGCCGATATCCTGAGCACTGAAGTCATCAAGTGCGTAGAGCGCGGCAGTTTTTCGTTCGCCGCTGGATTGGACAGCGGCAAATACCGTGCGCCGAACCCGCGCAGCAGCGATGCCAGGCATCGCGCGCACCTTTGCCAGCAGCGCGGCGTCGACCCCATCGACGCGCAACGTGGCGGACACCGGATGACTCGTGCTGTAGGTTTCTGCGGTCACGCGCTGCAGCAAAGACCAGGCGTCGAGCAATGCACCCGCAGCGATCATGCCTGTCGCGACCGCGACCACCACCAGGAGAGTGCGTGACTTGTGCAGCCAGGCATCGCGCAGCATTTTTTTCCAGCGTGGCCTAAGCATGTTCGGATACTTCAGCATTGACGATGCGGCCATCGGCCAGGGTCACGGTGCGTGTCGCGTGACCCATCGCTGAATGTTCGTGCGTAACCATCACGACCGTCTGACCTTCGCGTACCAGATCGGCGAGCACGTTGAGCAAACTCTGCGCCGTGCGCGAGTCGAGATTTCCGGTCGGCTCGTCCGCAAGCAAGATGGCCGGTGCGTTCGCCAGCGCGCGGGCGACGGCAACGCGTTGCTGTTGTCCGCCGGAGAGCGCCGCGGGAAGTTTGTCGGCCTGATCGGCGACCCCAAGGCGATCAAGCAGCGCCAGTGCGCGTGGGCGCCGCTCACGTGCGGGCCAGCGGTTGCCGAAGTCCATCGGCAGCATCACGTTCTCCGCTGCCGTCAATGTCGGCAGCAGCTGGAAGAACTGAAACACGATACCGACTGCGCGACCGCGCCAGGCGGAGAGCGCCTTTTCCGAAAACGCATGCAACGCATGTCCATCAATGATGATTTCGCCGCTGCTCGGGCGATCGATTCCGGCAAGCAGGTTGAGCAACGTCGACTTGCCGCTGCCGGATTGGCCGACAACAGCGACAAACTCGCCGCGCTGGATGGTCAGATTGATATCAGCCAGTGCGCTGAACGCACCGCTCGGACCGGGATAGGTCTTGTTGATATCGCGCAATGCGATCAGCGGCGCAGATGCGTCGACGTTTGACAGTAGCGTCACGGGCTCGCTCCGATGCGATGGATGTGTGGCCGCACTGTAAGCTGCGATCGCGCACGTCGGTGCACGGCTCGCCTGCCTCATTCGACAGTTCGGCGAATTCTGGCGGATGGCATTTCTTGCCCCTGCCGTTCGGCCGCGTCGGTCGACCATTCGGCGAAAGTGTCGGCGCTGCGGCGAAACACGATGGCATGCTCGCCCCGTCTTTACTACGCAATGGAGTCATTCGATGAATCGCCTTCGCCTGCTTTTTCTCTCCCTCGTGCTAACTTCCCCGCTCGCTGCAGTTGCGCAGCACAGTAGCGACGCCGTGGCTACTTCAGTCGTTACCCTACCGGCAGAAGCCAAGCAGTTCGATTTCCTGATCGGGCAATGGCAACTGGAAGTACATCCAAAAGTCAGCGGCCTCGCCGCGATGATCCACGGCGCGCCGCGGCTGGTCGGCACATGGACAGCTCAACGTTCGTCCGACGGTCTCGGTATTGAGGATGAGATGCGCATAATGGATGCCTCCGGCAATCCGATAACCTCCAATAAATCGAACAGGACCTTCAGCAAAACTGAAGAGCGCTGGAAAATCACCGGCCTCGATGTGGCCCGTTCGCGTACCAGCGAGTCGACGGCGAAGTGGTCGAGCGGCGAGATGCACGTGGAGGGACATTTCACCAATGCCGAAGGCCAGCCGACCTTGACCCGCACGCGTTACTACGGCATCACGGCGGATGGTTTTCACATGCAGCAGGATCGCTCGACTGACAATGGCCAGAGCTGGGAAGAAGGATCACTGACCATCGATGCCAAGCGCGTGGCCGCGACCGCGACGCCCTGATCGTGCAGAATCTGCTCCTCGGGTAGCTGACTGGAAACTTCATGTCGCGTGGCTGGGTCTGGTTGCAGCTGGTGATCGCGTGGCTGCCGATGTGGGCGTTGTTCACGGCCCTCATTGTCATCGTTCACGGCAATCCCTTAAGCGACGCCGCGGTCGGCGCGTTGCGCCTGATCGCGGCCGGCGCGTTGCTCGGTATCGCGGTATACAAATTCGTTTCACGCATGCCGTGGCCGCATCCGTTCCGGCTGGGTTTTGTCGCCATGCATGTGCTGGCCGCCGGCTTGTATGCGATCGCCTGGTATTTTCTCATCAGCCTGATCGACAGCGTGGTCACGCGCCGCATGGTGTTTGCCTTCGGGCCTGGCGCGGGTCCATCGCTTATCACCGGGACCTGGCTCTACATCATGGTCGCCGGAGTTGCCTACGCAAATCTTGCTGCGCAGCGCGCAGCCAAGATCGAGGCGCTTGCCGCACGCACGCAGCTGGATGCGTTGCGCTCGCAACTGCATCCGCATTTTCTGTTCAACGCACTGCATACCGTCGTGCAGTTGATCCCTACCGATCCGCGTGCCGCTGCGCGCGCGGCAGAAATGCTTGCCGCCGCGCTGCGCACCACAATCCAGGAGCAGCGCGACATTATTTGCCTGGCCGAAGAGTGGGCGTTCGTCGAGCGCTACCTGGCTATCGAGCGCATCCGCTTTGGCGATCGCCTGCGCGTGCAGCTCCAGATTGACGAGTCAGCGCGCGCCGCATCGTTACCTTCATTTGCGCTGCAGACCCTGGTGGAAAATGCTGTGCGCCACGGTGCCGCTCCGCGCATCGAAGCGACGCAGGTAACAGTATCGGCATCGCTGGCCGGCGAAACACTGACGCTGAAAGTTGCAGACGATGGTGGCGGAGCGAACGTGCAGGAAGTCGAACGCAGCACCGGCACCGGATTGCGCCGACTGCGCGAGCGCATGCGCTGGCTGTATGGCGATCGGGCGCGGCTGCACTTGCTCAGCGAACCAGGCTCCGGCTTCGGCGCAACCCTTATCGTGCCGCAGGACGGAAGTGATCAGCGTGACTGAGGGCGCGAAAATCTCCACCCTGATCGTCGACGACGAGCCGGTCGCACGCGCGGGGTTGCGCCACATGCTCGCCGAAGTGGAATGGATCCGATGCATCGGCGAAGCGGCGAACGGGCCCGCGGCGATCCAGGCGATCGATGCGCTGAAACCCGAACTGGTCTTCCTCGACATCCAGATGCCGGGCTTGCTCGGCACCGAAGTGGTGGCGCGCACAACGCATCAGCCCTTCGTTGTGTTCACCACGGCCTACGCGCAGCACGCGGTGACTGCGTTCGAGCTCGGTGCGCTGGATTACCTGCTCAAGCCCTTCGGCGAAGAGCGTCTGCGCGGCGCACTGGAGCGCATCCGCGCGGCGCTGGGCGAACCACGCACGTCATCTCTGGATCGTTTCAGCGAAGCAATGAGCCACGCGCCCATGAGCCGGCTGTTCGTGCGCATCGGCCGCAGCATCGTGCCGCTGGCGGTGAACGACATCGCCTGGTTTGAAGCCGTGGGCGACTACATTGCCGCGCATGTCGGCGACACCCAGCATCTGCTGCATTTGTCGCTCAGTCAGCTGGAAGAACGTCTGGATCCACGGCGTTTCACGCGCATCCACCGCACGCATATCGTCAATCTGGACCATGTCGCCGCGTTCCGCCGCGAAGCCGGCGGCAACCTGGTCGCCGAGCTCAAGAATGGCATTTGTCTGCAGGTCAGCCGCACGCGCGCGAAAGACCTGAGAAGTCTTGCGCGCTGAGGCGTGCGACGGCGAAACTAGCCAATTGACGCCATCGGACATCTGCAATGTCCACCATCGAAATAGTTGAAGGCGACATCACGACCCTGCATGTGGACGCGATCGTCAATGCCGCGAATGAGACATTGCTGGGTGGAGGCGGGCGAGTCTGCGCCAGCGGACGAGCGCCGAAGGCAGGATGCCAAAGGCGGGGTTGCTTGGCGAGCAAGGGACTGCGAGCCTAGCAACGACTCGACGCCGCCGGAGCGCAGCAATGTCCAGACTCGAAGTAGTCGAAGCCG
>JBBRTT010000067.1:0-12119 GCA_038244165.1 Lysobacterales bacterium
CGGGCAACTCTTGCACACTTGCGCGCTCTTGTCAGAGCGCTCTTCGTGGCAACGATCCTGGTTCTACATGGCCCCAACCTCAACCTGCTCGGTACGCGCGAGCCGGAAATCTATGGGCATGGCACGCTGACCGATATCGACTCCATGCTGGCGCAGACCGCCAAGACGGCCGGTCACCAGGTCCAGAGCCTGCAATCCAACGCCGAGCATGTCTTGATCGAGCGCGTGCAGCATGCGCGCGAGGACGGCACGGCGTTCATCCTGATCAATCCGGGCGCGTTCACGCACACCAGCGTCGCCCTGCGCGACGCGCTGGCGGCGGTAGCGATTCCGTTCATCGAGGTGCACTTGTCCAACGTGCATGCGCGCGAGGCGTTTCGCCGGCAATCGTATTTCTCCGATCTGGCGGTGGGCGTGATCGCCGGATTTGGAGCCAACAGTTACGCCTACGCGCTGAACGCCGCGATCGATCACTTGCGCCCGCGCTGAGCGGCAGCGACACAGAATATTTTCGAGGATACCTCCGTGGACTTACGCAAGATAAAAAAACTCATCGACATTCTGGAAGAGTCCAACCTTTCCGAACTCGAAATCAGGGAAGGCGAGGAATCGGTACGCTTGAGCCGCCTACCCAAGGGAGCATTTCACTCCGCTGCGTCCGCCCCGGCGCCGGTAACCCATGTGCATGTTGATCAGCCGCGTGCTGCGGCCGCCGCGGGCGCGGTCGAACACTTGACCGCAACCAGTTCAGGCAAGGACCTGCCGCCCGGGCACGTGGTGCGCTCGCCGATGGTCGGCACGTTTTACGCCTCTGCCAATCCGGAGGCGCCGCCGTTCGTGAAGGTCGGCCAGCAGGTCAAGGTTGGCGAGACGCTTGCCATCATCGAAGCGATGAAGATGTTCAACCAGATCGAAGCCGATGCCGCAGGCACGATTGTCGCCATCCTCGGCAGCAGTGGTCAGCCCGTCGAGTTCGATGAGCCGCTGTTTGTGATCGGCTGATGGCCATGCTCGACAAAGTTGTCATCGCCAACCGCGGCGAAATCGCGCTGCGCGTTCTGCGCGCCTGCCACACGCTTGGGATCAAGACCGTCGCCGTGCATTCCACTGTCGATCGCAATCTCAAGCATGTCGGTATGGCGGACGAATCGGTCTGCATCGGCCCGGGACCGGCGGCGGAAAGTTATCTCAACGTGCCGGCGATTATTGCTGCGGCCGAAGTCACCGATGCGCAGGCGATCCATCCGGGCTACGGATTCTTGTCCGAGAACGCCGACTTTGCCGAACGCGTGGAAGAATCCGGTTTCATCTTCATCGGCCCGACCGCCAGCGTCATCCGCCTGATGGGCGACAAGGTCGAGGCGATCAAGGCGATGAAGGGCGCCGGCGTACCTTGCGTGCCCGGTTCCGGAGGCCCGCTTGGCGACAATCCCGGAGACAACAGCCGCATCGCACGCGAGATCGGCTACCCGGTCATCATCAAGGCCGCTGGCGGCGGTGGCGGGCGCGGCATGCGCGTGGTGCATACCGACGCGCATCTTAATAACGCGATCGCGATGACCAAGACCGAAGCCAAGGCTGCCTTCGGCAACGACCAGGTGTACATGGAAAAATACCTGGAGAATCCGCGGCACGTGGAAATCCAGGTGCTTGCCGACGGCCAGGGCAGCGCTATCCACCTCGGCGAACGCGACTGCTCGATGCAGCGCCGCCACCAGAAAGTAGTGGAGGAAGCGCCAGCGCCCGGCATCAGTGAAGAGCAGCGCGAGAAGATCGGCAAGGTATGCGTCGACGCTTGCCTTCGCATCGGCTATCGCGGCGCCGGCACATTCGAATTCCTCTACGAAGACGGAAAGTTCTATTTCATCGAAATGAATACACGCATCCAGGTCGAGCATCCGGTGACCGAGCTGGTCACCGGCGTTGATCTGGTGCGCGAGCAGTTGCTGATTGCCGCGGGCGAGAAACTTTCATTGCGCCAATCCGACATCAAGCTGACCGGCCATTCGATCGAATGCCGCATCAATGCCGAAGATCCCGATACGTTCATGCCTTCGCCCGGCACGATCAAGCGCTTTCTCGCCGCCGGCGGCCCCGGCGTGCGCATGGACACACACATCTACGACGGCTACCGCATTCCACCGAACTACGATTCGATGATCGGAAAGCTCATCGTGCACGGCCGCGATCGCGCGACCGCGATCGCGCGCATGCGCATCGCCCTCGGCGAACTGGTCATCGACGGCATCAAGACCAATATTCCGTTGCAGCAGCGCATCATTGCCGACGTCGGTTTCCACAGCGGCGGCCAGAACATCCACTATCTGGAAAAGCGCATGGCCGAGCAGCGCGAGAAGAACCTGGCGCTTGGCTGATGGCATGAGTTGGCTCGAACTGTCGTTAACCTTGCACGCGGATCAGCAAGCGCAAGTGGAAGGCGCATTGCAGGACTTGGGCGCCTTGTCGATCACCTTGTGCGATGCCGATGCGGACACGCCCGACGAGCGCGCGATCTTCGAGCCGGGCGTCGGCGAAACACCCGTATGGACCGACATCGTTCTGCAGGCATTGTTCACTGCCGACACCGATCGGGCCGGACTTGTGCATGCGCTAACCGAGCTGGTGCCGGAACTTGCGCCGGACCAGCTCGCATTGCGCGAAGTCGCCGACCAAGACTGGACGCGCGCCTGGATGGATCAGTACCGCCCGATGCGCTTTGGCCGGCGCTTGTGGATTTATCCGTCCAACATCCCGCCGCCGGAAGATGATGCCGATGCCGTGATCGTACGTCTGGATCCGGGCCTGGCTTTCGGCACCGGCACGCACCCAACCACCGCGATGTGCCTGGAGTGGCTCGACGACGCCGATCTCGCCGGCAAGACCCTGATCGATTACGGCTGCGGCTCCGGCGTGCTCGCTATCGCTGCGCTCAAGCTCGGTGCCGCACGCGTGATTGGTGTCGACAACGACGCCCAGGCGCTCGCCGCGAGCCGCGACAATGCCGAGCGCAACGACGTTGCGGAAAAAATGGATTTGTACCTTCCTGAGCATTTTCCACAATTACAGGCGGACATGCTGGTCGCGAACATCCTCGCCGGACCGCTCGGCGAATTGGCGCCGCTGTTTGCACCCTGCCTCAAGCCCGGCAACGCGTTTGCGCTGTCCGGCATCTTGCGCGGCCAGGAAAACGAGTTGCTCGATCGGTATAGCGAATGGTTCGACAACCTGGAAGTTGCGCAGCGCGAAGACTGGCTGCGCATCAGCGGCACGCGCAAAGCCTGAGCCGCAGATTCCGCGACGTCGCTCCCGATTTTCGTCCATCGTCTGACGTACAATTGAAACCATGTACACGCAATGCCCCGAATGCCTGACGATTTACAAGATTGCTGCCGAGGCCCTGGCTGAAGGTCATGGCAGTGCGCGTTGCGGGCACTGCGCCGCCGTGTTCGATACGTTGCGCACGCTGACCGAGCAATTGCCGAGCGAACCGGTTCAGCATCTGCAACAACACGTCGCCGGCGACGCACCGCCACAGCTGTCGGTGCCGGCGCTGCGACCTGCGCCATCGCTGCAACAGACCTCGTTGTTTGATCCCGACGAACGCCAGCGCCCTGCGCCAAGACGCGCGCAAGCACCGGCGCCGCGGCGCCCGCAGACTCCGGCTTTCGCCCACACGCGCCACGCCCGGCCGCATACGCGCAACTGGCCGTGGACGCTTGGCGCGAGTGCACTGCTGCTGAGCCTGCTCGCGCAACTTGGTTACGCCGAACGCGTGGCGCTGTTCGATGATTCGCAGGTGCGTCCGTGGCTGGACAGCATTTGCGCGCAGCTGGGATGTCATCTGCCGCTGCGCCACGACCCGGCCAGGTTGCAGCTGCTCTCGCGCGACATCCGCCCGCATCCCTCGGTGCGCAGTGCCCTGATCATCTCGGCAACCTTGCGCAACGATGCGGATTTCGCGCAAGCCTTTCCCGCTGTGGAAATCACCCTGTCGGATTTGGACGAGAACCGCATCGCCATGCGCCGCTTTCTGCCGCAGGAATATCTGGCCGATAGTCGCCATCTCACCAGCGGCATGGCGCCGGGCGCGACCGCAGCCCTGGTATTTGAAGTCGGCGATCCGGGCAAGAACGCGGTCGCATTCGAATTCAAATTCCTTTAGCCGGATTTTTTTTGCGTGAATCTCGCCGGCACTTACCAAGCGCCACTCTTGGCGTTAGACTCCCGCCCCCGCCGCGCTCTGGGTGCTTTGTTAGCTCGCGGATACTTCCATGGAAGTCAGCACTCGTATTGAAGGGTTGTTTGCCGCTGTGAATGCCGTTCCTGTCTTGCAAGCCGATCTGGCTGCCGAATCCATTCTGCAACCCGCGTTGCGCGAATGCGTCGCGCGTGCGGTGCGCCGCTATCTGGCCGATCTGGATTCTGAGATGCCCGAAGGTTTGTATGACCTGGTCCTGCATGAAGTCGAAGCGCCCTTGCTCTACGAAGTGCTGAGCTGGAGTGGCGGCAACCAGAGCAAGGCAGCGGCGGCGCTGGGCATCAATCGCGCCACCTTGCGCAAGAAACTCGCCGCGCGCGGAGTCTGAAGACTTCTGAACGGCTGTGCGTTGTGCAGCGCGCAGCCGGATATCGATCGGTTGTGAAGATCGCGCTGCGCGCACGCCGCCAGCTATAATCCGGCCTCGGTATATTTGCGGGAATCCCCATGTTCGATGCCACCCTGGTACCGGTGCGGCGCGCTTTGTTGAGCGTGTCCGACAAGAGCGGACTGATCGATCTGGCTCGCGGCCTGGATGCGCTGGGCGTGGTCCTGATATCCACCGGCGGCACGGCGCGCGCGCTGCGCGAGGCTGGCATCGGCGTAAGCGACGTCGCCGAGGTGACCGGTTTCCCTGAAATCATGGAAGGCCGGGTCAAGACGCTGCATCCGAAAATCCATGGCGGCCTGCTCGGACGGCGCGGCATCGACGACACGGTGATGGCGCAACATGGCATCGAAGGCATCGATTTGCTGGTTGTGAATTTGTACCCATTTGAACAAGTCACGGCAGCGCCCGACTGCACACTCGCCGACGCCGTGGAGCACATTGACATCGGCGGCCCGGCGATGCTGCGCGGCGCAGCGAAGAATCACGAATACGTGGCGGCGGTGGTCGATCCCGCAGACTACGGCACCCTGCTCGAAACCCTGAGTGCGCAAAACGGCACTACCCTGGATCAGCGCCGCGAGTTCGCGGCCAAAGTTTATGCGCACACAGCGCGCTACGACGGCGCGATCGCAAACTGGCTCGGCGCGCGCGCCAGCCCGGAACAGGTTGACCAATTTCCGCCGAGCCTGCAGCTGTCGTTCGAGCGCAAGACGGTATTGCGTTACGGCGAGAACCCGCACCAGAACGGCGCCCTGTACATTGAACGCCAGGCTCCGCCCGGGATCGTTGCCGGTGCGCGCGTGCTCGCCGGCAAGGAGTTGTCCTACAACAACATCGCCGACGCCGACGCGGCGCTCGAATGCGTCAAGGCCTTTCGCAAGGCGCCCGCGTGCGTCATCGTCAAACACGCCAACCCGTGTGGCGTCGCGCTCGGCACGACTGCACTGGAGGCGTACGAGAGCGCCTACGCGACCGATCCGGTGTCCGCTTTCGGCGGCATCATCGCCTTCAACCAGCCGCTGGACGGCGCCACCGCGCAGGCGATTCTGGATCGCCAGTTCGTTGAGCTGGTGATTGCGCCACAAGTGGACGAAGCAGCACTTGCGGCATTTTCCAAAAAGCCCAATGTGCGCGTTCTTGCCTGCGGCGAGTGGTCGGAGCAACCGTTACCGGCGCTGGAATTCAAGCGTATCGCCAACGGAATGCTGGTTCAGGACTACGACCGCGATACGCTGTTGTTGTCCGATCTGAAAGTCGTTTCCAAGCGCGTGCCGGATGCCACCGAACTGCGCAATCTGCTGTTCGCCTGGCATGTGGCGATGTTCGTCAAGTCAAATGCGATCGTCTATGCGCGCGACGGTCGCACGATCGGCATCGGTGCCGGCCAGATGAGCCGCGTGATCAGCGCCAGGATCGCGGCGCTCAAGGCCGAGGAAGCCGGACTTGAGGTACGCGGCAGCGTCATGGCGTCGGATGCGTTCTTCCCGTTCCGCGACGGCATCGACACCGCGGCGGCGGCCGGCATCCGCGCCGTGATCCAGCCCGGCGGGTCGATGCGCGACGCCGAAGTGATTGCCGCAGCCGATGAAAACGATATGGCGATGGTATTTACCGGCGTCCGCCATTTCCGTCACTGAGCAACCGACCGACATGAAAATTCTGGTGATCGGCTCCGGCGGACGCGAACACGCCCTGGCCTGGAAACTCAAGCAGTCGCCGCGGGTGAGCGAAGTCATTGTCGCCCCCGGCAATGCCGGCACCGCGCTGGAGCCGGGCGTGCGCAATGTACCAGTAGCATTGCACGACATCGATGCGTTGCGGAGATTGGCAAAAGTGGAAAATGTTGCACTGACCGTGGTCGGCCCGGAAGGCCCACTCGTGGCTGGCGTGGTCGATCGCTTTCGCGGCGAAGGCCTGCGCTGCTTCGGGCCGCGCAAGATCGCGGCGCAACTGGAAGGCTCAAAGGCCTTCGCCAAGGATTTTCTCTCACGTCACAATATTCCGACCGCGCGCTACGCCGCATTCACCGACCTCGCGCCGGCACTGGCCTATGTACGTGCGCACGGCGCGCCGATCGTGATCAAAGCCGATGGCCTGGCTGCCGGCAAGGGCGTGGTCGTTGCGCTCACCCTGGCCGACGCCGAACAGGCCCTGCATGACTTGCTCGGCGCACACATCCTCGGGGCGGCTTCATCCAAGGTCGTCATCGAAGAATTCCTCGAAGGCGAGGAAGCCAGCTACATCGTCTTGTGCGACGGCCGCCGCGCGCTGCCGCTGGCGACGAGTCAGGATCACAAGCGCCGCGACGATGGCGATTTCGGTCCGAATACCGGCGGCATGGGCGCCTATTCTCCGGCGCCGGTGGTGACGCGCGAGATCGACCAACGCGTGCTCGCGCAGATTATCGAACCGACGCTCGCTGGCATGGCTGCCGAGGGCGCTCCGTTTATCGGCTTTCTGTATGCAGGGCTGATGATCGATCGCGAAGGCATGCCGCGCGTGATCGAATTCAACGTGCGCCTGGGTGATCCGGAAACCCAGCCGATCTTGATGCGACTCAAAACCGATCTGGTGGATCTCATCGACGGCGCGCTGGACGGCCGCCTGGATCGCATCAGCGTATCCTGGGATGCGCGCCCCGCGCTCGGCGTAGTGCTTGCCGCGCAGGGCTATCCAGGGGCGGTGCGCACTGGCGACGTCATCAGCGGTCACGACGCCGACTTCCACTACAGCGTGAAAATATTCCACGCCGCCACGAAACTGGAAAACGGACAGGTGCTCACCTGCGGAGGACGAGTGCTTACGGTGTGCGCGCTCGGCGCGGATCTGGAAGCGGCTCAGCGCCGCGCCTATGCCGCCGCGCAGCGCATTCGCTACGATGGCATGTTCTACCGCCGCGACATCGGCTATCGGGCGACAAGCAAGCGCTAAACCGACCCGGCTTCCGGCTCAGCAGCGCTTGCGCAAGTGCAGGATGTTGCGGCCATCGACATACTCGTGGCGGAAATCGTCCATCAGCGCACGCACCAGCGGAATGCCCAGTCCGCCGATCTGCGAATTCTCGATGCTGGTTCCACCCGGTGAAGATTCCCACACGGTCGGGTCAAATGAGTCGGCCAGATAAATGATGGTTACATCCAGGGCGCCGGCCGAACGCGCAAGTCGCAGCTCGATCGGACCTGAGGCCTGCTGCGCATGCATGATGACGTTGGTAAGCAGCTCGTCGAGCGCGACTTGCAGCGGACGCAATACCGCGTCCGGCACACTCGGACGCAGCTTCTGTTCGAGGCGATCGTTGAGCCGGCCGACGGAACCGCGCTCGCGTTCCACGCGCAGATTCCAAACGACGCCCGTCGGCACCACTACCGGATGCGGTTTGTGCCGCCAATTTCGCCAGCGCTCGCGCCATCCGGCCATTAGGATGCTCTGATCAATTCAGCGCAGCATCCTGCGATGGTGACGAAAACTCGGCGGCTTGGCAAACGCCGCGATTTTCCCGGACTTATTTTGCGGGCGCCGGGTCCGCTGCCTGCGCCGCAACCGGGGTCAGGCGTTCCGGTTTGAAATACGGATGATTGGCCGGCCAGGGCCGATCTGGAACCTGCTTGGCGGCAAATTGCTGCATGGTCGAGCGGTACATCTGCGCCAGCGGCGTATTACCTGCGCGTACCGCCTCGTAGATCGCTTCAGCCTGGGATTTTTGCGCCTCATCGAACTTGCCCTGCGCTGCAAACGCGAGCGCCAGCGCGGCGGAATCGCCCGCGTCGGGACGCTGCTTGTACAAGGCGCGCGCATAGTCCAGCGCCATGCTGCGTTCCTGCGGCTTGGCCGCCGCGCAGGTGCTGGCCAGACGCACAAAGATCTGCATCAGATTGCCGTCCTGGGCACGCTTGCCGAGCATGCCGTTGACTTGCGCCAGTGCATCGCCGCAGTGCCCGGCGGCGACCTGCGCCGCGACCACGCGACTCGTGGCCTCAATGTTTTCCGGCGCGATCGCTGCAAGCTGGCGATAGTGCTCGGCCGCTTCCGCGTAGTGCCCGCTGCGCATTTGCACATTGCCCAGGAGCAACAGCGCGTCTGCGAGTTTCGGATCAGCGTGAGTCGCGCGTTGGTAGTAGGTAAATGCGTTGGCATCGTCGCCGGCGAATTCATAGACCATGCCCTGCGCCAGATTCGCCGAGGCGCTGTCGGACTTGAGCTTGAGGGCGTGTGCAGCCTCGTCCTGCGCCGCGGCATGTTTGCCGGTCAGCGCATCGATGCGCGCCGCCAGGGCAAGCGCATCGACGTCGTCGGCTTGCGCCGCGAGCGCTTCACCGACCTTGGTCCGCGCCGGCCCGAACTGACCCTGGGCAAGCAGTTGCTGCGCCTGTTGCAGCGGTGTACCGCCGGGTTGCGAGGTACTGCCGTACATGCCGGTGACCAGCGGATCGGCGATGCTGGGTTCACCAGATCCTGCGCCAGCGAGCACGTCCTTGGCCTGTTGTGCATTGCCCTGCCCGGTGTAGGCATTGGCCAGATCCTTGCGCAGGGCATTGGCTTGCGGTTCCAGTTTCAGCGCGGAGTCCAGATTGGCGATGGCTTCGGCGTAACGCTTCTGATGCAACTCGATGCGGCCCAGCATGGCCAGCAGCGCAGCCTTGTCCTTGTGTGCAGGCAGTGCCGCCTGCAGCAGTTTGTGCGCGCCGTCCAGGTCGCCCATGTCGACCAAGGTTTCAGCGAGGCGGTAGCGGATCGGCAGATAGTTCTGATCCAGCGCCAGCGCCGCCTCGTAGTCGGCACGCGCATCCGCATCGAGTTTCTGCGTGCGCGCGATGACGCCGCGCAGATACAGCCAGCGACTGTCCTTCGGACTCAGTTGCGAAGCGTCGTAAAACGCCATCGCGGCGCCGTCGTTGAAGCCGACGCGCGCGTAAATCGCGCCCATCTTGGCATAGACTTCCGCCAGTTCGTCGCCGACCATGTTCATGCGCGCCTTGTCGAATTCGGTGCGCGCCAACGTCAATTCCTTCGCCGCATCGGCGGAGAATTTGGACGCATCCGGCGTCGGCAAAGGCTTGACCAGTGCTTCGGCGAACGCTGCCGTTGAGGCCAGCAGCAAGATCGCGCACACGGCGCCGCGGAGTGAGATTTTGGCTTTCATCATGGGAAGGGCTTCAGGTTCAGGCCGGCGCTGAATCGCCGGCGGGCTGCGGGCCGCACAGTCTAGCGGTCATCGACGCGGCGGGCCAGTTTGCACGCAACCCGTGCGGGGTTTGCTAACCTGCGCGCTGCTGCCAGGATTAGACATGTCCGAACACAGTCAGTTCCAGCTGCTGCGCGAACGCAGGTTCCTGCCGTTCTTCCTGACCCAGGCGCTTGGCGCATTCAACGACAACGTGTTTAAGAACGCGTTGGTGATCCTGGTCGCATTCCTGACCACGCAGCTGAGCGTGGCGGATGTGAATTTCTATACCAACCTTGCCGCGGCACTGTTCATCCTGCCGTTTCTGCTGTTCTCGGCGACCAGCGGCCAGCTCTCGGACAAGTTCGACAAGGCGCGCCTGGCGCAGCTGGTGAAGCTGCTCGAAATCGCGATCATGATCGTGGCTTGCGCGGGTTTTCTCGGGCGCAATATTCCACTGCTGTTGGCCATGCTGTTCATGATGGGCCTGCATTCGACCCTGTTCGGGCCGCTGAAATATGGACTGCTGCCGCAAGTGCTCGACGATCGTGAGCTGGTCGGCGGCAACGGCCTGATCGAGATGGCAACGTTTTTGGCCATCCTGCTCGGCACGATTCTGGGCGCCAGTCTCATCCGCGTCGACGGCTGGGGCGCATGGCTGGTGGGTGGCACCACCATCGGCATCGCCGTGATCGGCCTTTTCTGCGCACTGGCGATGCCGAAAGCGCCGCCGGTGGATCCGACGTTGAAGATCAACTGGAACCCGCTGACCGAAACCTGGCGGAATCTGATTCACATCCGCAGCAATCGCACCGTGTTCCTGTCGTGCCTGGGCATTTCCTGGTTCTGGTTCTACGGGTCGATCTATTTCACCCAGCTGCCGAACTACACCAAGGAAGTCCTGGGCGGCAATCCCGGCGTGTATACAATGTTGCTTTCTGTGTTCTCGATCGGCATCGGTGCCGGCTCGATCCTGTGCGAGCGCCTGTCAGGGCACAAGGTGGAAATCGGCCTGGTGCCGTTCGGCTCGATCGGCATGACCGTATTTGGCGCCGACCTGTACTTCGCCCATCCGAATACATCAGGGCAACTTGGCCTGGACGTCGCCACCATGCTGGCCCAGCCGCATTTCTGGCGCGTGCTCATCGATCTGCTGTTGATGGCGATCTTCAGCGGTTTCTTCATCGTGCCGCTGTTTGCTTTGATCCAGGCGCGCAGCGAGCCGGCGCGGCGCTCGCGTGTCATCGCCGCGAACAACATCTTGAATGCGCTGTTCATGGTCGTTGCCGCAGGGCTGTCTGGCGTCCTGCTCAACAAGGCCGGCCTGAGTATCCCCGGCCTGCTGCTGGCGACGGCGCTGATGAACGCGGTGGTCGCGATATACATTTATACCCTGGTCCCGGAGTTCCTGCTGCGTTTCATCGACTGGGTGCTGATCAACACCTTGTACCGCATTCGCACTCAGGGTCTTGAAAACATTCCCGACGAAGGTGCCGTGCTGATCGTGTGCAACCACATCAGCTTCCTCGACCCGCTCGTGATCATGGGCTGCGTGCGCCGGCCGGTGCGCTTCGTGACCTACTACAAGATCTTCGAGTTGCCGTTTCTGAACTTCGTGTTCCGCGCAGCGAAGGCCATTCCGATCGCTGGCGCAAAGGAAGACGCCGGCATCATGCAGCGCGCGTTCGAGGAAGTGGACAAGGAACTGGCCGCCGGCAATATCGTCTGCATCTTTCCCGAAGGCGGCATCACCCGCGACGGCGAAATCCAGGGTTTTCGTCCCGGCGTGGAAAAAATTCTTGCGCGGCGTCCGGTGCCGGTGGTGCCGATGGCCCTGCGCGGCCTGTGGGGCAGCATCTTCAGCCGCCGCGATTCCGCGCTCGGCCGCGCGCGACTGCCGCGGCGGTTCTGGTCGAAGATCGGGCTGGTTGCCGGGCCCGCTGTGCCAGCGACAGAAGCGACGGCGGCAGTACTGGAAGCGAAGGTGCGGGAGATGCGGGGGGATGCGGCTTAGGTTTCGGTGCAACTATCCCTGATGCGATTTCCAGTCGGCCTCCTGCGGCCTCCTCGCTAGTTCACGACATGCCATTCAAGGCGTGTCATGTATCGGCGCAACCGTCCCTGGTGGGATTTCCAGTGGGCCTCCTGCCTCCTCCTCGCTAGTTCACGACATGCCATTCAAGGCATGTCATGTATCGGCGCAACCGTCCCTGGTGGGATTTCCAGTCGGCCTCCTGCCTCCTCCTCGCTAGTTCACGACATGCCATTCAAGGCATGTCATGAACTAGCTCGACCATCCCGCCAGCACG
>JBBRTT010000068.1:0-12071 GCA_038244165.1 Lysobacterales bacterium
ATCGGCCTGGTACTCCTGAGTCAGCGGTTCGATCAGCGGGTCGAGATTGCCATCGAGGACCTCGGGCAGGCGGTGCAGAGTAAGGTTGATGCGGTGATCGGTGATGCGGCCTTGTGGAAAATTATACGTGCGGATGCGCTGGCTGCGGTCCCCGGAACCGACCTGGAGCTTGCGCGATTCGGCTTGTTCGGCAGCCTGCTTGCTGCGTTGTTCGTCGAGCAAACGCGCCTTGAGCAGCGACATGGCGCGGGCGCGGTTCTTGTGCTGGCTGCGCTCGTCCTGACATTCCACCACTATGCCGCTCGGCAGATGGGTAATGCGGATCGCCGAGTCGGTCTTGTTGACGTGCTGGCCACCGGCGCCGGAAGCGCGAAATGTATCCACCTTCAGGTCCGCGGCGCTGATGTCTACGCTTTCCACTTCATCTATCTCCGGCAGGATCGCCACCGTTGCCGCCGACGTGTGGATGCGTCCCTGCGCCTCGGTCGCCGGCACGCGCTGGACGCGATGTGTGCCCGATTCGAATTTGAGCCGCGAGAAAACACCCTTGCCCTCGACGCGGGCGATGACTTCCTTGAATCCGCCATGTTCGCCCTGACTGGACGAAAGAATCTCCACATGCCAGCCGCGTCGTTCGGCGTAGCGGCCATACATGCGAAACAGATCGCCGGCGAAGATCGCCGCTTCGTCGCCGCCGGTGCCGGCGCGTACTTCGAGGAAAATATTCGCTTCGTCACGCGCGTCCTGCGGCAGCAGCAGCAGATTCAGTTCACGATCAAGCGTGGCTTGGCGTTCCTGGAGTTCGGCGATCTCGCCCTTGGCCAGCTCGTGCATTTCTGGATCGGCTAGCATCGCTTGCGCGGCAGCGAGTGCGACGCCAGCCTCGTCATAACGCTTGAGCGACAGGGTCACCGGTTGGAGTTGCGCGTACTCGCGGCTCAAGTCGCGGAAGCGATCGAGATTTGCCGAGGCTTCCGGCTGCGCAAGCAGCAGGGCGACTTCCTGGTGACGTTCGGCGAGTTCGGCCAGCTTCCTGCGGATCGATGGGGTCATGCGTCCTTGTCCACCTGCGTGCCGCTCGAATCGGGGATCACCGCATCATCGCCAGCAATCGCGCCTGCAGCACCTGAATCGAACAGGCGCTCGGCCGCGCGCAGCAATTCGTCGTCGCCGCGCTGTGCCGCAGCGCGCAGGTTCGCGCTCGGCGCGTGCAACAACTTGTTGGTCAACGTGTTGGCAAGGAATTCCAGCGCTGCTCCCGGGTCGCGGCCGTTGGCGAGCAACGCCCGCGCCCGCGCCAGCACGACGTCGCGTTGAGTCTCGGCGTCGCGGCGCATTGTGTTGAGCGGGTTGTGCGACAACAACGCGCGCCGCCACGCAAAGTAGTGTTGCACCTGCAGGTCGATGACCACTTCGGCTTCGCGCGCCGCGGCCTGGCGCGAGCGCAGGTTGACGTCGATCACTTCGCGTAGGTCGTCGATAGTGTACAAATAAACATCTTCCATTTGCGCAATCGCAGGATCGATATCGCGGGGCACGGCGATATCGACCAGGAACATCGGCCGACGCCGGCGCGCGCGGATCGCGTGTTCGATCTGATCCCGGTGCAGGATGATTCCCTGGCTCGCGGTGGAGGAAATGATGATATCGGCTTCGGCCAGATGCCTGGGCAAGTCGGCCAGCGCGATTGCGTGCGCCGAGAAACGCCCGGCCAGCGCCTGCGCATTCTCCAGCGTGCGATTGGCGACGATCAGGCGGCGCACGCGCGATTCGGTCAGGTGGCGGGCCGCCAGCTCGATGGTGTCGCCGGCACCGATCAGGAGCACACAGGCTTGGCTCAAGTCTGCAAACAGGCGTTCGGCCAGTCGCACCGCCGTGAACGCAACCGACACCGGGTGAGCGCCGATGCGGGTTTCTGTGCGCACGCGTTTGGCTACGGCAAAGGTCTGCTGCAACAGGCGCTCCATCGGCGCGCGCAGGGTGCCTGCGCTGCGCGCGGTCTGGTAGGCCTGTTTCACCTGGCCAAGAATCTGCGGTTCGCCCAGGACCATGGAATCCAGTCCCGTGGCGACGCGAAACAGATGGCGCGCGGCGTCGTGATCGGCATGCCGATACAGGAACTCATCAACCCGGCGCCCGGTCAATTGATGATGGTCAAGCAGCCAGTGTTGCGGCACCACTTCGGCGCCGGGTTCGACCTCGACATATAGTTCAGTGCGGTTGCAGGTGGAAAGTATCAGTGCTTCGTTCACCCCGGGTTGGCGTGCCAGGTCCGACAATGCATGGGCAGCTGCCGCCGGCGCGAACGCGACTTTTTCGCGCAGTTCCAACGGCGCGGTCAAGTGGTTGAGTCCAAGGGCGACGAGTGTCATGAATCCAGGGCCATGCGTGCGACAATCGGCTAAGCTACAGCGGCAACTCGAATTTCGTACGAACTCGATTCGTACTCACGAAAACGGTGCCGGATCGAAATTGTGCGGTGCGTGCGTGGCGATAGCAAGCCGATCCAGTCACGCAAACCGCCACCGCAACGGCCACACGATTCTGCGCGAGTCAGGCAAGAAGTATACATGACGACATTGTATCCCTTTGCAAGCTGCCGCGGCCTGGCATTGGCGTTAATCGCAGCGGCCACGCTTGCCGCCTGCGCCAGCGGTCCCAGCGGTCGCACGCATGCGACGACGCAGCCCCTGCAGCATTTGACCTTGCCGCAACCAGCCCCCGACAAGGATGCGTTGACCAGCGCGCTGGCTGCGGAGTTCGCCTTGTCCAATGCGGATTTGCAGACGGCTGTGCGCGAATATGCGCAGGCGGCGCAAGCCAGCAACGATCCGGCGGTTGCGGCGCAGGCCACGCGCGTGGCAATTGCCGCAGGGCAATGGGGACAAGCGCACACGGCGTTGACGCGCTGGCAGACGCTCGCTCCGGGCGATATCGAAATCTGGCAGGCGCGCGCCCAGCTCGATCTGCATGAAGCCAAGGCCGACGCGGCCTACGAAGATCTGTTGCATCTGGCGCGTGAGGTGGACAGCAAGGGTTGGCATTCTATTTTGCAGACGCTTTTGCGCGAGCCGGACAAGGCCCGGGCGGGCGCAGTGCTGGAACGTTTGGCCACGCCCGAATTGCTTGGCGCCAAAGCCGAAACCTGGGTGGCGACCAGTCAACTCGCGCAGCGACTCGAGCGCAAGGCATTGGCGCAGTCGCTGGCGGATCAGGCGGTGGCGAAATTCGGCAGCGCTGACACGCATGCCTGGGCCGCGCAATTGAAACTTGAAGCGGGTGATCGCGCGGGCGCGCGGGCGCAATTTGCCGACGCACTGCGCCACGACGAAAAGAATGCGCATTTGCGCATCGCCTACGCAACCCTGCTCGGCGAGCTCGGCGACAACGCCGAGGCTGCGCGCATCCTAGCCCAGGGAGCGCAGGACGACTACGTCTATGCGGCGCGCGCGGCCTATGCTGCCCGCGCGAACGACAAGACCCTGATCGAGCCGCTGTATCGCGAGATCAAGTCTCTGCCCGAACCACGCCCCGGCGCGCGCCTGAATCTGCTGGGCGAGCTGGCCGAATTGCTTGAACGCAAAAACGAGGCGCTGGCCTGGTACAACCAGGTGCCGGCTGAGGACGAGCGGCATTTTCCGGCGCAGTTGCGCCGCGCCGTGCTACTTGACTACAGCGGAAAGAGCACCGAAGCGATGGCGTTGATCCACGAATTGCAGGCTCGCGTCGGCGACGATGCCAAACAGTTGGGAGACGTGTTCCTGCTGGAAGCAGAACTCACCAACAAGCATCAGCACAACGATACCGCTGTCGCTGTGTATGATCGCGGCCTGAAGGCGCTGCCAGACGATACGCGCTTGCTCTATGCCCGCGCGCTGCTCAACGATGACCTTGATCATGTCGATGCCGCCGTGCGCGATTTGCGCCGTGTGATCGAACTCAAACCCGACAATGCTGATGCCCTGAATGCGCTCGGTTATACCCTGGCCGATCGCACCGACAAGAAAACCGAAGCGCTCTCGCTGATCGAGAAAGCGCTGACGCTCAAGCCCGGCGAACCGGCAATCATCGACAGCCTGGGCTGGGCGCAGTACCGCCTCGGTCATCTGGAAGAAGCCGTGCAGCAGCTCAAACTCGCCTACCAGAAACAGCCCGACGCCGAGATCGCCGCCCATCTGGGCGAGGTGCTTTGGGTTTCCGGGCACAAGGAGGAGGCGAAGAAAATCTGGGATCAGGGCCAGAAGAAAGATGCGAAGAACAAGGTCCTGCTGGAAACCATTCATCGTCTGGGTTCGTGAACATGTATAAATGTCCACTATTGCGCAATCGTGTATTGCGCAATCCGGCGGGGATGCGCATCGTGTTGTGCGCGATCGCGCTGCTGCTCGGCGCATGCGCTCCGGTGCGCGTGCGCGAAAATCCGGCCGCGCTGGCCGTGCAAATCGCGCGCGAAGCGGCGCTGGCCAAACAAGTTCGGTGGACGATTGCCGCGCATATCGCCGTGTCCAACGGCAGCGACGGTGGCAGCGGCGAGCTGCAGTGGCGCCAGGACGGCGCCAACTACTCGTTCACGGTACGCGCGCCGGTCACCGGAAAAACCTGGAAACTTTCCGGCGATGCCACGCATGCGGTGCTCGAAGGCGTCGATGCGCAGCCGTATAGCGATAGCGATCCGGAGCGCCTGCTGCGCGAGCGCCTTGGCTGGGACGTGCCGCTGAATGACCTGGTCGCCTGGGTACGCGGATTGCGCGCGCCGGGCGTGACCGCGAACGTGCAATACGACGAGAACAGCCGGCCGGCGGTTATCGAGCAGGCCGGATGGAAGATCGAATATCGCGACTGGTTCGCCGACCGCGATCCGGCGCTGCCGCGCAAAGTATTCGCCAGCCGCGGCTCCGCGCGCGTGCGTGTGGCGATTTCGCAATGGTCGTTCGATGACTGACGCTTGGAGCCGGTGGCCGGCACCGGCCAAACTCAATCTGTTTCTGCAAATTGTCGGCCGGCGTGCGGACGGATATCACCTCGTGCAAACCGTGTTCCAGCTGCTCGACTGGGGCGACAGCGTGCGCCTGCGTCGGCGCGCTGACGGCGTCATTTCGCGCGTGTCACCGCTGCCGGGGGTGCCGACGGAAAACGATCTGACAGTGCGCGCGGCGCTTGCGTTGCGCGAGCGCGCGGGAATTTCGGCAGGCGCGGATATCGCAGTCGAAAAGCGCATACCGATGGGCGGCGGCCTTGGCGGAGGCAGTTCCGACGCCGCCACCGTGCTGGTTGCGCTGAACACGATTTGGGGCACGCTAATGTCCGACGATGCGCTGGCCGAGATCGGTTTGAGCCTGGGGGCAGATGTGCCGGTGTTCCTGCGCGGCCATTCAGCCTGGGCCGAAGGTGTCGGCGAGACCCTTTCTCCCATACACCTGCCGCAACGCCATTACGTGATCCTGGACCCCCGCGTGCACGTGTCGACGTCCGCGTTGTTCCAAGCGCCTGAATTGACACGAAACTCGCCGCGAATGACAATATCCGACTTCCTTACCGGGACTTGTACGGCGAATGCCTTCGCGCCGCTGGCGCGCGTGCGCTACCCGCAGGTCGCCGCCGCCATGGATTGGCTAGGTCAGCGCGGTGAGGCGGAGCTCTCGGGCAGCGGTGGTTGTGTGTTTGCGGCAATGGATTCAGCGGAAGCAGCGGAAGCGGTCGTGCAGGATTGTCCACCCGAGTTCGCCGCGTATCGTGCGCAGGGTGTCAATCGATCGCCGCTACTGGATGCTTTGGATGGATTTCACCAACGCGATTAGCGCAGGAATTGATACAGGATGTATCAAACGCGCCGCGTGTAACGCGGCGGCGCGAGCAAGCCCGGATTTATTTCGGGTTTGCGACTCGAAGGTTGCGGCAGGATGCCCAACCCTTCGCATAAATAGTGGGACGTCGCCAAGTTGGTAAGGCACGGGGTTTTGATCCCCGCATTCGTAGGTTCGAGTCCTACCGTCCCAGCCAGTTTGACTCGGGATATTTGGCAGTTCGTAGTCGGGGGTGGCCTGTGAATACGGTGAACACGGTCGGCACGAACGCTTATCCGCGTGATCGCGAAGAGCGCAGCGGGTTGCTGGTATTTACCGGCAATTCCAACCGCGCTCTGGCGACCCAGGTATGTCACGAGTTGAACGTACCGCTCGGCAAGGCGCTGGTCAGCCGCTTTTCCGACGGTGAAGTACAGGTCGAGATCGAGGAAAACGTACGCCGCCAGGAAGTGTTCGTATTGCAGTCGACCTCGGCGCCGACGGCGGACAACTTCATGGAGCTGCTGGTGCTGATCGATGCGCTCAAGCGCGCGTCGGCCGCCAGTGTGACGGCGGTGATCCCGTACTTCGGCTACGCGCGCCAGGATCGGCGGCCGCGTTCGGCGCGAGTGCCGATCACGGCGAAAGTGGCGGCGAAGATGATTGGTGCGGTCGGTACCGATCGCGTGCTGACCGTGGATCTGCATGCCGACCAGATCCAGGGATTTTTCGATATGTCGGTGGACAATGTATACTCGTCGCCGGTGTTGCTTGCCGATATCTGGCGGTACTACGGCGATACCGATTTGATCGTGGTGAGTCCGGACGTCGGCGGCGTGGCAAGAGCACGCGCGATCGCCAAGCGCCTTGACGACGCGGACCTGGCGATTATCGACAAACGCCGGCCGCGGGCGAATGAAGCGACGGTGATGAACATCATCGGCGAAGTAGAAGACAAGGTGTGCGTGCTGATTGACGACATCGTGGATACCGCTGGCACACTTTGCGCTGCGGCGGCGGCATTGAAAAAACGCGGGGCTCGCAAAGTCGTCGCCTATTGCACCCATCCGGTATTGTCCGGTATGGCGATCAGCAATCTGGACGCCTCGCAGCTTGACGAATTGGTTGTGACCGACACGATTCCGTTGTCGGAGGCGGCAAAAGGATGCAGCAAGATCCGTCAGCTCAGCGTGGCGGAATTGCTCGGCGAAACGATCCGGCGCATCGCCTTTGGCGAGTCGGTAAGTTCGCTGTACGTGGATTGATGGCGGCCGGAAATTTCCGGTTGCTCACAGTAAATCACTCTCCTGGTCGCGGGGGAGTACAACCATCGCCGCGAGGCGATTCAACTGCAACTCAAGGCAACTACAATGGCAACTATTCATGAAATTCCGGCCGAAAGCCGCAAGGACCAGGGGAAAGGTGCGAGCCGCCGCCTGCGTCATGCGGGCAAGGTGCCGGCTATCGTTTACGGCAGCAACGAAGCACCCGCGAGCATCCAGCTCGAGCACAACACTGCGCTGCTCGCATCGCAGAACGAGTGGTTCTACTCGGCAATTCTGGATCTGAAGCTCGACGGCAAGGCGCAGAAGGTTTTGCTGCGCGATATGCAGCGGCATCCGTTCAAGATGCAGTTGCTGCATCTTGATTTCCAGCGCGTTGACGAGAACAAGGCGATCCGCATCCGCGTGCCGCTGCACTTCCTGAATCAGGAAAAATCGCCGGCCGGCAAGATGGCGGGCATCCTCATTTCGCATGCGCTGACCGATATCGAAATCGCGTGTCTGCCGAAGGATCTGCCGGAGTTCGTCGAAGTCGATCTGGGCGAGCTGAACGTCGGCGACATCATCCACCTTTCGGATGTGAAGCTGCCGGCGGGCGTGGAAATTCCGGAGCTGCGTCTGGGCAAGGAACACGACACTGCAGTGGTTACTGCGCAGGAAATGCGGGCCGAAGTCGAAGCAGCGCCGGTGGCGGACTCCGACGCAGCCGCAGGTGCGACCGGTGCAACCGGCGCGGCACCAGCAGCCGGCGCCGCAGCGCCGGCTGCCAAGAAGGACGAGAAGAAGTAATCCTTCGCCTGCCCGTTCGCATCTTGCGAAAGGGCAGGGTTGGCCATCGCGATGGCTGGATTGCGCCTACTCGTGGGCCTGGGAAATCCGGGCGCCGAACATATCCGAACCCGGCACAACGCCGGGTTCTGGTTTATTGACGCCTTGGCCCGGCGTGAGGAAGCGCGCTTTGGGGTGGAGTCCAAGCTGCATGGCGAGAGCGCGAAAATCGTTTTCGACGGTCAGCCGCTATGGCTGTTCAAGCCGACCACGTTCATGAACAAGAGCGGGCTCGCCGTGGCATCTGCTTTGCGCTACTGGAAAATCGAGCCGCAGGAAATGCTGGTCGCTCACGACGATCTGGATTTGCCGCCAGGGGCAGCACGCTTGAAATTCGATGGCGGTCATGGCGGACAAAACGGGCTGCGCGACATTTTTGCGCATCTCGGGCACGGCCAGTTCCATCGGCTGCGCCTGGGCATCGGGCATCCCGGCCACAAGGATCGGGTGACGCCTTGGGTCCTGGGCCGGCCAGGAGTTGCTGACGAGACGGCGATCATTACCGCTGTCGGGGCGGCGCTCGACGTGCTGCCACTGGCAGTCGCGGGAGAGTTTCCCGAAGCCATGAAGCGCCTGCATACGAACAAGGAATTGGGAATGGGGAATGAGGAATCGTAAAGGTCGTACTTCGATTCCTCATTCCCGATTCTCCTTGAGTTCCATCTCTATCTCATTCGGATTCACACCATGGGCATCAAATGCGGCATCGTCGGATTGCCTAATGTTGGCAAGTCCACGCTTTTCAACGCGCTGACCAAGGCGGGAATTCCCGCCGCGAATTTTCCGTTCTGCACGATCGATCCAAACGTCGGCATCGTGCCGGTGCCGGATCTGCGCCTGACCGCGCTTGCCGCCATCGCAAAACCGCTCAAGATCATTCCGACGACCATGGAGTTCGTCGACATCGCCGGACTCGTCGCCGGCGCGTCAAAGGGCGAGGGGCTCGGCAACAAGTTTCTCGCGCACATTCGTGAAGTGGATGCGATCGCGCACGTCGTGCGTTGTTTCGAACACCCGGATATCGTCCACGTGGCGGGCAAGATCGATCCGATCTCGGACATCGAAACCATCGACACCGAGCTGGCGCTGGCCGATCTTGAAGCCGTGGACAAGGCGTTGAACAAGGCCGAGCGCGCCGCCAAGGCCAATGACAAGGAAGCTCTGGCCAAGCGTCCGGTGCTGCAAAAGCTTGCAGCGGGACTCAACGAGGGCAAATCGGCGCGCAGCCTGGGTCTGGACGAGGAGGAAAAAGCGCTGGTACGCGATCTGTTTCTGCTCACGCTCAAGCCGCTGATGTACATCGCCAACGTGCGCGAAGATGGCTTTGCCGACAATCCGTATCTGGACAAGGTCAGGCAACGCGCCGCCGACGAAGGCGCGCAGGTAGTGCCCGTCTGCGCGGCGATCGAAGAAGAGCTTTCGCAACTGGAAGACGCTGACAAACTGGCCTTTCTGCAGGACATGGGGCTGGAAGAGCCCGGCCTGAACCGCGTTATCCGCGCCGGCTACACCCTGCTCGGCCTGCAAACGTATTTCACTGCCGGCGAAAAGGAAGTGCGCGCCTGGCAGGTCAAGGTCGGCGCGACCGCGCCGCAGGCGGCCGGCGTGATCCACACCGATTTCGAGCGCGGATTCATCCGCGCCGAAACGATCGCCTACGACGACTACATCAAGTACAAGGGCGAATCCGGCGCCAAGGAAGCTGGCCGCTTGCGCCTGGAAGGCAAGGACTACATCGTCAAGGAAGGCGATGTGCTGCACTTCCGTTTCAACGTTTAGCTTCCTTCAAGTCCGTTGGCGAAGATCCGATCCGAGAGCGGCGCTGTGTTGAGCGTGGCCGTGTTGTTGCTCGTGTTGGGGTCTGAACTCGGGCTGCCTACCACTGCCGTTGCCGAATTGGTCAATAGGCCGGTTGTCCCGGCGCCCACGTTGCCGGTGACTGCAAAGGTCGCTCCACCAGCGCTCGGCAGATTCAGCGCAACGAGTATGTTTCCACTGCCACTCGCGCCGGATGTACAGACTGCGCCCCCGCTGGGTGTGCAGGTCCAGCTCGTGGCGGTGTAGCCCGGCGGAAATATATCGACGAGGGTGGTGTTTGGCGATGCTGCAGGGCCTGCGTTGCTCACGGTGATGGTGTACGTCAGCGCGCCCACTGTGTAGAGCGTAGGTGACGCAGTCATCGTCACCCCCACGTCAGCGTTTTGCGCAACCACTGGGCAGTCAACTACTGCGCGGATCACCCAATCGCCGTTCACGCCTAGCGTGGAATTGGAAAACCAGACGAACGTACCCCCGCCAATATCGGCATAAATCGCATTGCGGCTGGGCTGGATACCGTCGGTATCGCGGACGACGCTGGGGCCGACTCCCGGGGGCGGGTCTGCGAAGGTCAGTGCAACGATAAACGTCTCGTTTTGGGCTACTGCCACGCTGAGCGGGATCGTGTTGTTCTGGTCGAGATAGCGATATTCGTTGATAACGCCGTTGGTCAATTGCGGAGCGCCGATGTTCTGCGCCAATGCGCCAGGGACGGGGAAACTGCCTGACCGATAGATGTCCAGCGAATCCTCGACAATTTGCGCGCCGTTTGGGGTTGCCGAAAGCCATAAGATTTGCACGGCGACAATATTGCCGGCGCAAGGCGAAGTGAGCCACGAGGCTGCGATCTCGCCACTGGCGAACCCGGCTTCGATGACGCCGCTGGTGTTGTTCGTCAGCGAGTCGTTCTTGACGGTGATTTCAGTGGACCAAGTCGTTCCCGCTGCGAGCATGGCGACCAGAAACAGTGAACACGCAGATGAGCGCATGGTTGCCTCCAAACAATGCGATGGATACTCATCACCCCTGCGCCAATCTACTCTCAAAATTCGTGAAATGTCCGGACTGGCTCACAAATCCTGAGGCTATCCACTCAGCGTTCGCTGCAAGGCCGGGCGAACTGCTGCATAATCCGGCGCCCCCGCTCCAGTTGTGCCCCATGTCCGGCCAAGATCGTGAAGTGAAATTCTGCTTTCTCGCCCAGCCGACCGACGTCAATTTCGGCGGCAAGGTGCATGGCGGCATGGTGATGAAATGGATCGACCAGGCCGGCTACGCCTGCGCTGTCGGCTGGAGCGGCAAATATTGCGTGACAGTGGCAGTCGGGGGCATCCGTTTCGTGCATCCAATTCTCATCGGCGACCTGGTGACGGTGCATTGCCAGCTGATCTACACCGGCAATACCAGCATGCATTTTTGCGTGGATGTGATCGCGCGGCGGCTGGAAACAGGGGAGGAAACCCTGGCGACCCACTGCGTCATCGTGATGGTGGCGACCGACGATGCCGGAAAACCCACGCCCGCGCCGGCCTGGGAGCCACAAAGCGCCGACGACAAGGCCCTGGCTGCGTATGCGCAGAAGCTGATGGAACTGGACAAGAACATCGCCCAGGAAATCGCTCGTTACCGGGATGCGGCGCATTTGCCACCGCCCAGGCAGCGCTCTATCTAGCACTGTAGCTAGCACTTTCCGTGCCGCCTTGACAAGGGTACTACCGCGCACGGACAATATGCGGCTCTGTGCGCAGGGATATCTGAAGTGCTTGCCGGGGGCAGAAGTGAATCTGCTGGACACCGTTGGTTTCGGCAGGCGGTTGAAAATTTGATCGGAGAATTTTTGGAGGGATACCCAAGCGGCCAACGGGGGCAGACTGTAAATCTGCTGGCTCATGCCTTCGGTGGTTCGAATCCACCTCCCTCCACCAGATTCACTCAGAAATTTTGGAGAAACAAAGTTCCGCCCGGGCGGGAGTAGTTCAATGGTAGAACTGTAGCCTTCCAAGCTACTAGTGCGGGTTCGATTCCCGTCTCCCGCTCCATTGAAGCGCTGCTGCACGTACTTCGCTCACTTAGCTCAGTCGGTAGAGCACCTCCTTGGTAAGGAGGAGGTCGTTGGTTCGATTCCAATAGTGAGCACCATTTTGGTCCGGTGGGATTTTTGCAAAGTTGCTTGAAAGATACTTTTATAAAAATCCACCTTTTACGACATTGATCTCAGGGTAGAAAAGCCATGGCTAAGGGAAAATTCGAACGCACCAAGCCGCATGTGAACGTGGGCACGATTGGCCACGTGGATCACGGCAAGACGACGCTGACAGCGGCGCTGACGAAGGTGAGCGCGGAGCGGTTTGGTGGCGAG
>JBBRTT010000069.1:0-12017 GCA_038244165.1 Lysobacterales bacterium
AGGGACTGCGAGCCTAGCAACGACTCGACGCCGCCGGAGCGCAGCAATGTCCAGACTCGAAGTAGTCGAAGCCGATATCACCACACTGCAGGTCGATGCGATCGTCAACGCAGCGAACGAGACATTGCTGGGCGGAGGTGGCGTCGACGGGGCCATCCACCGCGCCGCCGGACCCGATTTGCTCGCTGCCTGCCGCGCGCTGCGTGAAGTGCGACCGAATGTCCGTTGCCCGACCGGGCAGGCGCGCATCACGCCGGGGTTTGGGTTGCCGGCAAAGTTTGCGATTCACACGGTCGGTCCGGTCTGGCGCGGCGGCGACAAGGGCGAACCGGAATTGTTGGCGAGCTGCTACAGTGAAACGCTGCGAATCGCATGCGAGCACGGCCTGAACAGCATCGCATTTCCTGCAATCAGTTGCGGTGTGTATGCTTATCCGATCGATCTGGCTGTGCCGATTGCCGTAGCGGTCGCGCGCGCCTGGCAGGCTGCGCAGATGCTGCCGGAACGGATAATTTTCTGCTGTTATGACCCTGCCATGGCCGCGGCTTACTGTCGAACCTGAGACGCGCTGCGCAAAAATATGTTCGGACACAACGTAAGATTTTTCTTAATAGTGCGGTCTATGTGGGCCGGGGCCAGTGGATCGTGTGTAGCGTCGTTATAAATCAAGACAGGAGTTTCAGCATGCGCATCTGCAGTCTCGTATTCCGTTCAGCGATGCTATTTTCGCTTGCGACCACATCGGCCTTCGCCGTAAATCACAATGTTGCCGTCGGGCAAAACAATCAGGGCATGGCCGCGCTTGCGTTCAATCCTTCCTCAATGACGATCACGGCAGGCGATACGGTCACGTTCACCAACGCCGGTGGTTTCCACAATGCGCACTCGACCGGCGGCCCGACTGCCTTTCAATGCTCGGTTGATTGTGTGAGCAACAACACTCCGGACGGCAGCGCCTGGAGCGACATCGTGACGTTTCCCACGGCGGGAACGGTCACCTACCAGTGCGATCAGCATGCCGGCTCCGGCATGACCGGCACGATCACTGTGCAGCCGCTGCCGGTCAGACTGCAATCCTTCGACGTCGATTAGTCGTCCGCAAAAACGCCGATGCCGGCTCACGGCCGGCATCGGTGACAGTCTCTACGGAAGAGTTGTTATGCGGCTCGGCGCCACTGTCCCAGCGCAGCCAATCCGTTTTCCTTCGCGCGCAGCGCGACGGTCTTCTGGGCATCGGCGAAATTCTTGGCCATATCCTTGCCCCACAGTTTCAATGCGGCCTGCTGCATGGCACGGCCATAGCTGAACGACAGCGGCCACGGATGTGGGCCGATCTGGTTCATCGCATTCAAGTGCGCCGTCGCCTGCTCGTCGGACTGGCCGCCGGAAAGGAACACGATACCCGGCAGCAGTGCCGGCACCGACGCTTTCAGGCAGCGCACGGTCGCTTCGGCAACGTCGTCGGCGCTGGCCTGCTCGGCGCAGCTCTTGCCCGAAATCACCATGCTCGCCTTCAAGATCGTGCCTTCGAGCAGGACGTTCTGCTCGTACAGCGAACCGAACAGCGAACGCAACGTCACTTCGGTGACGTCGTAGCAAGCGTCAATGTCGTGATCACCTTCCATGAGGATTTCGGGCTCGACCATCGGCACGATGCCCGCTTCCTGGCACAGTGCGGCGTAACGCGCCAGCGCGTGACAGTTCGCTTCGATGCAGGTGCCGCTCGGCGAATCCTCGCCGATGGTGATGACGGCACGCCACTTGGCGAACTTGGCACCGAGGCGCGCATATTCGTTCAGGCGCTCGCGCAGACCATCCAGGCCTTCGGTGACGACTTCGCCGGGAAAACCGGCGAGCGGCTGCGGGCCCTTGTCCACTTTTATACCCGGCAGGATGCCGGCATCGAGCATGACCTTAGTGAACGGCACGCCGGCCTTGGTCTTCTGGCGGATCGTTTCGTCGTACAGGATTGCACCGGAAATGTGCTCGCCCAGACCCGGCGTCGTCAGCAGCATTTCGCGATAGGCGCGGCGATTTTCCTCGCTGCATTCCACGCCGACTGCGTCGAAGCGCTTCTTGATCGTGCTGTTTGATTCGTCGATCGCGATGATGCCCTTGCCGGGCGCGACCATCGCCTGGGCGATGCTTTCCAGTTGTTCGATACTCATGATTTGCTCCAGACCGTGGCTGCGCGGCCGCCCCTGTGGCCGCCTAGCGAGGGCGCGGATTATATGCCAGTTCCGGCCGGTATGCCGCCAGGGAACCTCTGCAAACCTACTGCGCTCGGCATCTTGAGCGCCGGCGGTGCTCGGAATCCTCATTTACATCTAAGTAAACTGCGGTTCCTGCGCTCCGTCGGCGCCCAACCTGCCTTCGCTCGCTACGGTTTGCAGAGGTTCCCTACCGAACTATGTTGATGACGTCTTTGCCGTCCTGCTTGAAGTTGTCGAGCTTACAGGCCGCCAGGACGCTCGCGCGCTTGCTGCGATCGGTCGCGTTTGGGGACGCTGCATCCGGCAGGTTGAACGGGATGACGACGTAGGTAGACACCCGTTCCTTGCCCAGATTCTGCTTCGACGCGGCGAATTGCATTCCCGCCACGACGCTGACCGCGAACTTGCCCAGATCGCCCTCTGGCACCAGCTTCTCAAGCTTGGCATGGCTGGTGCTGCCGTCCTTCTCTACGATGTAGGAAACCGCCGCGCAGCTGGGTGCGTCGAGATTGCGTCCGGAATTCGGCGCGTTCGCTTGCGGGGATTGTGCCAGCAGCCAGTAGTTGGCGAGGCGTTCGGGGGGGATGACCTGGGGCTTTTCTGCGGCGAAGGCCGTGCTCGCCGAGACAAGGATGGCTGCTGCCATTTTCGATAGCTTCTTTGACACCAGAATCTCCTGCCTCCAAAACGGAACCACAAAGCTGCAGTAGCGCTCTACCCGTCATTCCGGCAGGGACTGCCGGAATCCAGTTGCCAGGATGGCTACGCCAATGCTGACCATAGGTCCTGCCATGCCACATTGCCTGTTTCGATCAAGCGAATCTTTGCCTCGCGCAACCACTTCTTGATTTGTTTCTCGCCGGAATGACGTCTTTACAAATTTCCACCTGAGGAAACACGAAGAGTCTCCTGACCTGCTACGACTTACAACTCCCCCAGCCCCTCCGCCACACCACCCGGCCCGACGCGCAATAGCTTGAGCGTATTGGTACCGCCATGCTGACCGGTGTGGTCGCCGTGGGTAAGGATCACGCGGTCGCCTTCGGCCAGACGCTGCATATTATACAAATGCTGGATGGCGGCTTTTGCCGCGTGCGCGGGATCGACGCCATGCGGATCGAAATCGACCGGGGTGACGTCGCGATACAGCATCATGCGTCGGCGCGCTGCCGCACGCCGCGAAAGCGCATAGATCGGCACGGCGGAACGATAGCGCGACAGCCATTGCGCGGTGCCCCCGGATTCGGTCAAGGCGACAATTGCGCGCGTACCGATCTGGCCGGCGACAAACATTGCCGCCAACGCGATCGCCTGGTCGGTGCGCTCGAATTGGCCTGTGAGTTTGCTCAAGTCCTCGGTCGGCTCGAACTGGCGTTCGGCGCCCAGGCACACGCGACGCATCGCCGCGACGGCCTTGTCCGGATGCTTGCCGGCCGCGGTTTCCTGCGACAGCATCACCGCATCGGTGCCGTCGAGCACGGCGTTGGCCACATCGAGCACTTCGGCGCGCGTGGGAATCGGTGATTCGACCATCGATTGCATCATCTGCGTGGCGGTGATGACAACCTTGTTGCGGGCCAGCGTCTCGCGAATGATCTTTTTCTGGATTCCGGGCAATTCCGCGTCACCGATCTCGACGCCGAGGTCGCCGCGCGCGACCATGACCGCGTCGGATGCATCGATGATTTCGCCGAGCGCCACGATCGCTTCAGCGCGTTCGATCTTCGCGATCAGCGCCGCGTTGCCGCCGGCGGCGCGCATCAATTGCCGGCTTTCATCCATGTCGGCCGCACTCTTGGCGAACGAGACCGCAAGGAAATCCACGCCGAGCTTGGCAGCCAGACGGATGTCGCTCTTGTCTTTTTCCGCCAGCGCGGTCAGCGACAGCCCACCGCCGAGACGGTTGATGCCCTTGCGGTCGGACAACGCGCCGCCGATTTGCACCGTAGTGCGGATCGTGGTGGCCTCGATCGTGTCGACCTTGAGCGCGATCAAGCCGTCGTCGAGCAACAGCGTATCGCCCACTTTTACATCTTTATACAAATTCAGATAACTTACGCCGATGCGCGAGACGTCGCCGGGCGCGGCGTTGGCGTCGCACTCCAGCGCAAATGCGGCACCCGGTTCGAGCAACACGGGCGCAGCGGCGAATTTCGCGATGCGGATTTTCGGTCCCTGCAGATCCGCCAGTATGGCGACTTCGCGGCCGAGCGCTGCGGCGGCGGCACGCACTTCATTGGCACGGCGCTGGTGATCTTCCGGCGCGCCGTGCGAGAGATTCAATCGGACGACATCCACACCTTCTTCGAGAATGCGCTGCAGCATTCCGGGCGCGTCGGTCGCCGGCCCCAGCGTGGCGATGATCTTGGTGCGGCGCAGTTGCAATTCCATGCGGCTTCCTCGAATAAGCAAGCCGTTACGCTAGCACAGCTGCGTGCACGCGCGCTTCTGTGCGTTGGCCGAATGGGATTCGCCGGCGTCGCTGCGCGCCGCGTTCGCGACTTGTTTGGCGCAGCGGGCGCTACTGGAAACCGTCGGCAAAGATGCCGTCGTCGCGATAGAACCGCGTGGTCACCTGCATCAGGCTGCGTGAACCCGCGTTGGCACCGGCTGCAGCTGGCGCCTGCACGCGCAGAAAAAATGCCTGACCGACCGGTGCCTGAAAACCGGTGAACTGCCATCCGCCGGCAACGCGCGACATGGTGCCGACGCTACCGTAGGTCGAAGCATCCAGCGAGAACGATAGCGCCGGTGCGGCGGCCAATTCCGGACTGCTGCCGGCACGCGACCAGAGTACGGTCGATCCGCTAAGGGTCAATGACTGCAATGCCGCGTCCGGTCCCGCGACACGCGCCAGGGCGGCACGCGGCTGGCCGCCCAATTGGGTGAAGACGCCACCCAGAACCAGCTTGCCATCGCGTTGCATGGCCAGGGAATAGACAGCCGTATCCGCGGCTAGGTCGCCGAATCCAGTATCCAGGGTGCCGTTGGGATTCAGCCGCGCAACGTGTCCGCGAGACGTCGTGCCGACGTGGGTAAAGTCACCGGCAATAATTATCGCGCCGCTGGCTTCCAATGCGATTGCATGCACGCCGCCGTCCACGACAGCAACGAAAGTTTCGTCGATGCTGCCGTCGCCGTTCACGCGCGCAACATAGCTGTGCGTTTCCGTGCCGAGCTTGCTGAAGACACCACCGAGCAGAACCTTGCCGTCCGGTTGCAGCACCACGCAAAACACCTGGCCGTTGGGCGCGGGATTGAAACTGCCGTCCAGGCCGCCATCGGCATTTATCCGCGCTAGATATTTCTGCGCAACGCCGCCGATGTGCGTGAACTGACCGCCCACGACGAGCTGGCCGTTGGCCTGCGGCGCCATGGAGAAAAGAAGATTTCCATCCGGGTCAGGATGGAAGTTCGGATCCAGATTGCCGCTGGCATCCACGCGTGCGATGTTGCTGCGCGGCGCGCCATTGACGTGGTCAAAACCACCGCCGAGCAGGACACTGCCATCACTCTCCAGCGCGAGCGCATACACCGGGCCATCGATCGTCGGTACGAAGCTGGAGTCGAACGCACCCGTGCTGGTCAGGCGCCCCAGATTGGCTTGGTTTTGCCCCGCGATCTGCGTGTAGTACCCACCCACCAGCAGTTTGCCGTCGGGTTGCTGCGCAATCGACTCGACCCCATCGGAGACACCCGTGCTCGCACCTGGATTGAAGCCGCTGTCCACGACGCCGTCGGCACGCACGCGACCGAGGCGATTGCGCGTGATACCGCCGATTTGCGTGAAGTCGCCGCCGAGTGCAAGCGCTTCGTCGGCCTGCACGGCGAGGGCGAATACATAGCTGGTCGCCAGGTTGAGGGTGGCATCCAGACGGCCGAAAACGCTCACGCGCGCGATGCGATTGCGCACGACGGAACCGACGTGAGTGAATCCGCCCGCCACCAGCAACTGGGTGTCGGGCAGGAATGCGAGTGCACGTACTGGGCTGTCAGGTGCGGGGTTGAAGGTGCCCAAGGTGCCGTTTGTGGCAAGCCTGGCAAGGTAGCTGCGCGCGCTTGCGTCCACTTGGGTGAAATCGCCGCCGATGAGAATTTCGCCCGTCGCCTGTAACGCAATGGCACGCACCATATTGTTGGTGCTGCCGGCAAAGGAAGCATCGACGCTCCCGCTGACTTTCAGGCGAGCGATATTGTTGACGTTCACGCCCTGGATAGATGGAAAAATACCGCCGACAAGAATCTTGCCGTCGCTTTGCAAGGCAAGCGCTTGAACATAAGAACTGGGCTCCATGTGCGCGTCAAAGCTGCCGTCCACCTCGCCGCTCCACCGCAACCGCGCAATACTTTCGCGCGGTTGCGCCGCGATCGTGCTGAATAGGCCGCCGACAAGAATCCCACCATTGGCTTGCAGCGCAAGTGCATTGACAGTGTCACCGGCACGGACACAGACCTCGGCGACGAACGCTGTGTCCAGGCTGCCGTCGGAATTCAATCTGGCCAGACAAGAACGCACCATACCGGCGGCTTGGTAAAAGGCCCCTCCGATCACGATTTTCCCGTCGGGCTGCACGGCCACCGCGCGGATTTCTCCATCGATATGCGGGTTGAAACCCGTGTCCTCCGTGCCGTTGGCATTGACGCGTGCGACGTAAGTGCGCGCGCTTGCCCCTACCTGAGTGAAGTAGCCGCCGATCAGAATCTTGCCGTCCGCTTGCACGGCCATCGCATTCACGCTGTCGTTGACGGCCGGCGCGAATGTGGTGTCCAGGCTGCCATCCGGGTTCAGACGCGCCAGGTGATTGCGCACCTGACCTCCAACATGGGTGAAATCGCCGCCGATGACGATCTTGCCGTCCGCCTGCGCAGCGATGACGTGAACCGTGTCATCGGCGTTGGGATCGAAGCCATCGTTGACGTTTTGAGCCTGCGCGGAAATCAGCCACGGGCTCATTATGAAAATGATTGAGGCAGCGAACCGATGGACCCGCGGAACTTCGACCAGCAACATGGAGATTCTCCTGACGAACGGCGAACTATTCTCAGTTACGTCAAAACACGGCAAAACCGGGCGGGAGCCGGCTAGACTTCGAGCGGCGGCGCTCAATTCGAGCCGCAAGGAATGAGCATGAACGACATCGACGGTGGAAAATCGCTGGCCCTCGCCGGGTCGATGGGCAAGTCGTTGCGCTGGCTGGCAGTGCTGATGGTGATCCCGCTGATTGCCGTCATCGGTGCATTGATCGCTGTACGCATGAGTGGCACGCTGCCGAAGGCCGCCTTCATGCCTGCAGTCTTGTTGCTTGCACCCACCATCATCGCGATCACGACAATGGTCGTGATCCGCTCGTTGCGTCGCGCGGGCGTGTCGATCGATCAGGGCGAACTGGTGATCAACATCGGAATCGGCCGGGCCAAGCGTGTGCGCTTGTCGAGCCTGCGTGCGCACGGACTGCAAACCGTCGATCTGGACGAGCGTAAAGAATTAAAGCCCTTGATCCGGACCTGGGGCACCAGCCTGCCCGGTTTCTCCGCAGGCTGGTTTCGTTTGCGCAATGGCGAGAAAGCGGTATGCGTGCTGCTGGATCGCCGTCGGGTCAGCTACTTGCGCAGCGACGAGGACAACCTGTCGCTGCTGCTGTCGCTGGCCGAGCCGGAGAAATTGCGCGCATTGCTGGAGCGTTAGCCGCGCGCCGCGAGCGCGGCGACTGCCGGCAATTCGCGGCCTTCGAGAAACTCCAGGAACGCGCCGCCGCCAGTGGAAATATACGAAATATCTTTCTCCACTTTGTATTTTTCCACCGCGGCCAGGGTGTCGCCGCCGCCGGCGATCGAAAACGCCGGCGAAGCAGCGATCGCCCGCGCGACGGTTTCCGTCCCTTTGCCGAACGCGTCGAACTCGAACACGCCGACCGGCCCATTCCAGACCACGGTGCCGGCTTTTGCGATCAGCGCAGCGTACTGCTGCGCCGTGCGTGGGCCGATATCGAGAATCATGTCGGTCGCGGTAACATCTTCCACCTTCTTTACCGTTGCCGGCGCATCCGCCTTGAACTCCGGCGCAACGACCACGTCGACGGGAATCGGCACTTCGGCGCCACGGGCTTTTGCATCGGTGATGATCTTCTTGGCAATGCCGATCAAGTCATTTTCCACGAGCGACTTGCCGATAGGCAATCCCGCCGCAGCAATGAAGGTATTGGCGATGCCGCCACCGACGATCAGGCGATCGACCTTGCCGACGAGGTTCTGCAGCAAGGTGAGCTTGGTGGACACTTTCGATCCGGCGACAATCGCGAGCAATGGCCGCTTGGGATGTTCCAGCGCCTTGGCCAACGCGTCGAGCTCTGCCATCAGCAGCGGACCTCCGCAGGCGATGTGGGCGCGGTGAATCACGCCGTGGGTCGACGCCTGCGCCCGATGCGCGGTGCCGAACGCATCCATGACGAAAATCTCGCACAGGCGCGCATAGCGCTGTGCCAGCGCGCTGTCGTCCTTGGCCTCGCCGACGTTCATGCGGCAGTTTTCCAGCAAGACGATTTCGCCCGGCTGCACGTCCACGCCGTCAAGCCAGTCGCGCACCAGCGGCACCGGCCTGCCGAGCAGGCCGCTCAGGCGCGCAGCGACCGGCGCCAGCGAATCGTGAGCGGTCCAGCGGCCTTCAGTCGGACGCCCGAGATGCGACATCACCATCACCGCCGCGCCCTTGTCGAGGGCGAGCGTCAGCGTAGGCAATGCAGCGACGATGCGCTGGTCTGACGTAACCCGGCCTTCGTGCACCGGGACATTCAGGTCCTCCCGGATGAGTACGCGCTTGCCGGCAAGTTCCAGGTGGGTCATGCGCAGGATCGACATGGCAACTCCATACGGAAAGGACGCGCATTGTATCCGCGCTGCGCCCGCGCTTCACGTTGCCAGTTGTGGCAGGATTGCGGCATGCGCAATGTGCTGCCCCGCCTGCTCGCCGGCCTGCCCGATGCCGTCACTGCGGCGTTGTTTCTCATCACATGGATTGACCCGTCGATTCCCGGGCCGGAGTACGTCAAGAACCTGATGCTGGTCATGCTGATCGAATTCATCGTCATGCATTCCAGTGCGTTCTATTCCGTCATTGCGTCGGACAATGGCGGTCCGCGCATCAAACGCTCGCTGTGCCTGACCGGATTGAGCGTTTTTTACCTCGCTTTCGTCGCCGCGTTCGCGTTCTTGTTCGACAGTACCTGGCCACTGTTCGCATTCGCGTGGCTGTTCATCAGCCGCTTCATACATCTTTGGGTCAACCCGGCGCAAAGCGGTGCAGAAGCCGGACGCATGATGACGCTGTGGAGCACGTCCGCGTTGACGTATCTCACCGGTGCTATCGCCACCGTGACGCTACCGTTGCCGGAGTTCGGCATCACGCCCGACGTCATCCGTTCGATGCATCTGCCGGGAAGCGGCGAGTGGGTCGATCGACCGTACACCGTGCTCGCATTCGGAACACTTTATTTCAGCGTGCAGGCCTGGGTGAAATATGCATTAAGCGGCTCGGACATGCATCGAACCCAGGTTGCCCAAGTCACGGCGTCGAGGGAACAATCGCCATGACGGACGCACAAGTCCTGCCCTTGCTGCAAGGTCCGCGCGTACAACTACGCATGTTGCGCGTGGACGATGTGCCGCAGTTGTATGCGCAATTCTCCGACCCCAAGGTGATGCGCTACTGGAGTCGCCCGCCGCTGATGCGCATCGAGGAAGCACGGACCCTGTTTGAGGAGTTGCAGGGCGGCGTCAGTACCGGCGAATTTGCGCAATGGGCGATCGCGCGTCGCAGCGACGACTTGATGATTGGCAGCTGTGCGCTGTTCGCATACCAGCAGGTCCATCGGCGTGCAGCGATCGGCTATGCACTCGCGAGCGCGCACTGGGGACATGGCTATGCGCACGAAGCGCTGCGCCTGGCGCTGGATCATGCGTTCGGCATGCTGGAATTGCATCGCCTGGAAGCCGATGTCGATCCGCGCAATGTGGCCTCAACGCGCCTTCTTGAAAAGCTCGGTTTCGTGCGCGAGGGAGTGCTGCGCGAGCGCTGGCATGTGAGCGGCGAAATGCAGGACAGCGCGATCTATGCCCTGCTCGCCCGCGATTACGCCGCGGCTTCGACGGCAGCCAGCGCAGGCAAATCAACTGTGCCGTGAGTTGCTGGCGGCTTCGGGTAACGTTGCGCAACGGCCAGAAGATCGGCGAACACTCCGGCAGCCGTGAGATCGATACCCGCGCCAGGACCTGCAATGGTCAGCGGCGCCGCGCGATAGTAGGCGCTGTGCAGGATCAACGCGTTTTCGCAGGGCGCCAGGCGCGCCAGCGGATGATCCTGTGCTATCCGCTCGGGTGCCACTCGTGCACGACCCGGCGTTGCACCGGAGCAGTCGAAACTTGCGCGGTAGATCCAACGCTCGTGGCGTGACTCGGCGATCGCAACACGCGCGCGCCAGGTTTCATCGGCCGCCTGCAGTCCGGTAAGCAGCCGCGCCGGATCGGATTGGTCGAGCAAGGCCGCGTCGATCAGCGGTACGCATTCGACTTCATCCAGTTCGATGTCATGACCGAGCGCCCGCAGCAGGATGACGAGTTTGCGCGCGGCATCTTCGCCGGACAGGTCGCGCGCCGGGTGCGGCTCGGCGTAGCCCTGCGCCACCGCATCGCGCACGGCCGTCGACAATGCCGCGCCGGCCTGCACGTTGCCGAGCACATAGGAAAGCGTGCCTGATAGCACTGCCTCGAAGCGCTCAACCTCGTCGCCGGCAGCACGCAAATCACGCAAAGTCTGCAATAACGGCAATTGCGCGCCGACCGTCGTGGCGTCGCGCAGCACTGCTCCTGTGGCCGCCTGCGCCGTGGCGATCGCGCGCGCCAGCGGCCGATCCGCGGACGGGCCGCACTTGTTCGGCGTCACCACGTCGATGCCTGCGGCGAGCCACTGCGGGTAGCGCGCCGCGATATCGGCGCTGGCGGTACAGTCCACGATGATCAGCGGCCGCGGCAGGTGCAGCAGGCTGTCTGCGAATCCCGGGGCAGTCGTCGGCGGGGCCTTGTTCAAGCGCGCCGCTGCCTGTAGCGGGGGCAAGCCGTCGCGTGCGATCAGGTACGTGCGCGAATTCGCCACGGCGGCCAGGCGCAGGTGTAGGCCGGTCGCCGCCAGAGCCGCGCGACGGCTGGCGACTAGCTCCAGCAGGCGCCGGCCGACCCGCCCGGTCGCGCCGATGACCGCGATGTTGATCGTGCCGCCGGCGTCGACTGCGCAGCCATCCGCACCGAATCCGGCAATTGTTCCAATCTTCGCAGACATCACGCGTTCCTTGGTATAATGGATGTATAAACGTTTAGACGTCCATATCAAAGCATGAATGAAAGGCAACGTCAAGCAGGTGCCCGCACAACAGGGCACGCCGGGCGCGAGGCGCGGATTTGCACCGCGCCGGTGGATCGGTCACCATGGCCGCAGCCCTCATCAGCGCGGGTCGGCAGCGTCCAATGCACACGATCGCCTTTATCCACGATCTGGCCATCATCATGCTGGCAGCCGGCGTGGTCACGGTCGTGTTCCACCTGCTGCGCCAGCCGGTGGTGCTGGGCTATATCGTCGCCGGCGTGCTGATCGGCCCGCACACGATGCAGTACGCCTCGCTGGTCACCGACGAAGTCACGATCCAGACCCTGGCCGAGCTCGGCATCGTGTTCCTCTTGTTCTCGCTCGGGCTGGAGTTCAGCCTGCGCCACCTGCGCAAGGTTGGTGCGACCGCGCTGATCGCGGCACTTGCAGGC
>JBBRTT010000070.1:0-11978 GCA_038244165.1 Lysobacterales bacterium
ACCCTTGGTCAGATCGTAAGGCGTCATCTCGACCTTGACCTTGTCACCGGTGAGGATGCGGATGTAGTTCTTGCGCATGCGCCCGGAGATATGCGCGGTGACCACGTGGCCGTTTTCAAGCTGCACGCGGAACATGGTGTTGGGCAGGGTGTCGAGCACCGTACCTTCCATTTCGATTTGATCGTCTTTGGCCATTAATTATTTTTTGTGAGAAGTGCGGCCAAGGATGGCCGCTTTTTGATCTTTCGCGTTCAAGGAAGAACGCACGAGTACCGATGAGGCGCGGGATTCTGCCACGTTCGCGCGGATACGGGAAGCGAATTCGCGCACTATCTGAGTTCGGATGCGAGCCGAATCGGCCACTTGTCCTGCCAATTGCCGGGGACAGCCGGTTGCTCGCAGTGGTTCGATACGTGGGCGACGAAGAGCGAGCGCGGCATCTGGAATGCGCCCAGCGACGACAAATGCGGCGAGGCGACCTGCGCGTCGAGCAGCGGGAATCGCCACTGATGCAAGCCGCGGCACAATGCAATCAGCGCAACCTTCGATGCGTTCGTCGCCGCGCCGAACATCGATTCACCGAAGAACATGCGGCCGATGGCGACGCCATAGATGCCGCCGACCAGCTTATTGTCGGCGTATGCCTCGACCGAATGGGCATGCCCCAGCGTGTGCAAGCGCACGTACGCATCGTGCATCGCCTGCGTGATCCAGGTGCTGGGCTGGGTCGGCCGTGGCAAGGCGCAGGCCTGCAAGACCTCGGCGAACGCGCTGTCGGCACGGATGCTCCAGTCGCAATGCTTCAACCAGCGACGCAGTTTTGTGGAAACATGGATCGCCTCAGTCGCAAACACCGTACGCGGATTCGGCGACCACCACAGGATCGGGTCGCGCTCGCCGAACCACGGAAAAATGCCGTGGCGGTAGGCATCCAGCAGGCGCACGGGGGACAAGTCGCCGCCGGCGGCAAGAAGTCCATCGGGTTCCGCGAGCGCCTTTTCGACAGACGGAAATTCTTCGCGTACGCCTGCGCGGAGAATCGCAATCTTGATCACGGCCGCGGCCTGTAGGGCGAGTGCGCCATGAGTTCTTCGCGATAGTCATGCAATGCTACAGCTTCGCGTTCGAGTGCGTCGCGCACGGCGACGCGGAAGCGCGAATCGGCAAGATAGTGGAACGAGCGTGTCATCGTCGGCAGAAAACCGCGCGCCAGCTTGTGCTCGCCCTGGGCACCGGGTTCGAAACTTTGGAGTCCGTGGCGCAGGCAGTAGTCGATGCCCTGGTAGTAGCAGACTTCAAAGTGCAGGCCGGGAACTGTTTCGCTGCAACCCCAGTAGCGGCCATACAGATTGTCGCGGCTGCGCAGCAGCAGGGCGGCGGCGATCAGGTGAGGACCCCGCCAGGCCAGGACAGCCAGCGTCCGCGTCGGCAACGCCACGCCAAGGTGTTCAAAAAAACCAGGCGTCAGTGCCGGATAGTTGCCCTTCTCGTCGAAAGTGGTTGAGTAGAAGCCGTGGATTTTTTCCCACATCTTCGCATCAAGCTCATCTCCGCGGCGGATTTCGCAGCGCACGCCTGCACGTTCCACGCGCTCGCGTTCCTGGCGGATATTCTTGCGTTTCTTTGGGCTCAGTGCGTCGAGGAAGTCAATGAAATCGCGCCAGCCCTGGTTTTTCCAATGGAACTGCCAGTCAAAGCGCGGCAGCCAGTTGTGGTCATCAACGAACGCCATTGCGTCGACTTCGCTCGCAAAATTCAGGTGCGCGGACGACCACCTGCGGCGTTCGGCTTCCCCTCGAATAGCATCGATCAGGGCGCGCCGCAGCAGGTCTGCATCGTCGGCGTCGCCGACCAGCAGGCGCGGTCCAGGGACGGGCGAATAGGGTACAGCGGACAGCAGCTTCGGATAGTAGTCCAGTCCGTGGCGCGCATAGGCGCTCGCCCAGGCCCAGTCGAAAACATATTCGCCATGCGAGTTCAGCTTGACGTACAGCGGCGCGGCAGCGACCAGTTGTCCACTTTTATACAAACCCAGGTGATGCGGCAGCCAGCCGTGATCCGGCAACAGGCAGCCATGCTGCTCGAGGCCGCAAAGAAAGGCGTGGTCGAGAAACGGGTTGTCGTCCGGCAGCAGCCGGTTCCAGGCGACCGCGTCGATTTCCTCCAGCCGATTGTGGAATCGCGCTGAAAGGGTTTCCGGCATGTCGCGCGCGGGTTGGATCAGCCGGCCAGGCCAAGCTTGTCGAGGTACTTCTCGGCATCAAGCGCAGCCATGCAACCGAATCCGGCCGAGGTAACGGCTTGGCGATACACCTGATCTGCCACGTCGCCTGCGGCGAACACGCCGGGGATGCTGGTTGCAGTCGCGCCGCCTTCGATGCCGGCCTTGATCTTGATATAGCCGCCTTTCATGTCGAGCTGGCCATCGAACAATTCGGTATTGGGCGTATGGCCAATGGCCACGAACAGGCCATTGATCGCGATGTCGCGGGTGGCGTTGTCTTGGGTGCTCTTCAGGCGCACGCCGGTGACGCCGGTGTTGTCGCCGAGCACTTCATCGACGCTGTGATTCCAGACAATCTCCACTTTTCCACTTTGTTGCTTGGCGAAAAGCTTGTCCTGCAGGATTTTCTCTGCCTTGAATTTGTCGCGGCGGTGCACGAGGGTGACTTTTCTGGCGATATTGGCCAGATACAGCGCTTCCTCGACTGCAGTGTTGCCGCCGCCGATCACGGCGACGTCCTGGTCACGGAAGAAGAAGCCGTCGCAGGTTGCGCAGGCGGAAACGCCCTGACCCTTGAATTTGTCTTCGGACGGGATACCCAGGTACTTTGCCGTGGCGCCGGTGGCGATGACCAGCGCATCGCAGCTGAATTCGCCGTTGTCGCCTATCAAGCGAAACGGGCGTCGCGAAAGATCGGCGGTGTGGATGTGATCGAACACGATCTCGGTCGCGAAACGCGCGGCGTGTTCGCGCATGCGTTCCATCAGCACCGGTCCTTGCAGGCCTTCGACGTCGCCCGGCCAATTGTCGACATCGGTCGTGGTCATCAATTGCCCACCTTGCTGCAATCCGGTGATCAGTGTGGGCTTCAAGTTCGCGCGCGCAGCATAGACCGCAGCCGTGTAGCCCGCAGGGCCGGAGCCGAGAATGATCAGGCGCGAATGCTTGGGGGTGGTCATGTATAATTCTCGTGTTTGTGGCTGCGTCAGCGCCGCGGAGGAACCCGAAGCATGGGGTGACTTGTGCAGCGAATCAAGCCTTCATATCCATCTTTCGCCTTACCTTTCGGAGTTCTTTATGCGCATCGGCGTACCGTCTGAAACCAAAACCCTCGAAGGCCGCGTCGCCCTGGTGCCGGCCGCTTGTGCCGATCTGGTGCGTCGCGGGCATGAAGTCTACGTGCAGGCAGGCGCGGGCACGAAGAGTGGGTTCTCGGATGACGAGTATCGCCGCGTTGGCGTGAAGATGGCGCCGACCGCGAAAAAGCTCTACGACGTCGGTGAACTGATCGTCAAGGTCAAGGAACCGATCGCCGGCGACCTGAAGCTGCTGCGCAAAAACCATCTGCTGTTCTGCTACCTGCATCTGGCGCCGGAACCCAAGCTCACCAGGAAGCTACTCGATATCGGCCTGACCGGCATCGCGTTTGAATCCGTGGAAGAAGCCGACGGCTCATTGCCGCTCTTGGCGCCGATGTCGATCATCGCCGGACGCATCGCCGTGCAGATCGGCACGCATCTGCTGCACCAGCCGGCCGGTGGCAAGGGCAAGCTCCTGGGCGGTCTGCCGTCGACCGAACGCGGAAAGGTCGTCGTGCTCGGTGCCGGCGCAGCTGGCGGCAACTCTGCTTCATTGGCGGCAGCAGGCGGCGCGAACGTCGTTGTGTTCGACAAGCGTCCGGACCGGTTGGCGCAGATGATGGCGCTTGGTGCGAACGTGACCGCGTTGTATCCGTATGAAGAATACGTTGCTCGCGAAGTGCGCGATGCGGACCTGGTGATCGGCGCGGTGCTCATTCCCAGCGCGAAGGCGCCGCACGTGGTCACGCGCAAGATGGTCAAATCGATGGAGGCCGGCAGCGTGCTGGTAGATATTTCCATCGACCAGGGCGGCTGCTTCGAGACGTCTCGGCCGACGACCTATGCCGATCCGACCTATGTCGTGGACGGTGTGACCCATTTCGCCGTGACCAATATGCCCGGCGCCGTGCCACAGACCTCGTCGCAGGCGATCTGCGCGGCGATCCTGCCGTACGTGCAGCGACTGGCATCAGACAAGCACTGGCGCAAGCTGGCGTCACTGGCCAGCGGTGTCAATGTCGAGAACGGAAAGATCGTTCACCCTGCATTGAAAGGCATGAAGCTTGATTAATAAAAACAATAGCCTACAAACAAGACTTCAGGTAGATTCTCGCGGTGCCGCGCGAACCAAAGAATAGCAAACCCATCCCCGACTCCGGCGCCGCCATGCAGCGCCGCTTGCGCGAAGCCGCGTTTCTGTTGCTTGCGCCGGTCGCCGTGTACTTGCTGGTGTGCCTGTTCACCTACAGTCCGCAGGATCCGGGCTGGTCGCACGCCGGCCAGCCGCCGCATTTGCACAATCTGGGTGGCAGCGTGGGTGCGTGGGCGGCGGACTTGAGCTTCTATCTGTTCGGCTATCTGGCCTACGCGTTTCCGCTGCTGCTGCTGCTTTTCGGCTGGTCGCTTTTCCGCGATCGCGACAAGGCCGGAGATTCGCCATTGGAACCCACCTTGCGTCTGGTCGGCGGCGTCGCGTTTTTTGTCGGCGGCACGGGCCTGGCTTATTTGCAATCCAGCGCCGCGGTTGCGCTGCCTGCCGGCCCCGGCGGAATCATTGGCCAGACCGTCGGCAATCAGCTGATGCATGGGTTCGGCTTCACCGGTGCCACGTTGTTCCTGTGCGCGGTATTCCTGGTTGCGTTGACGCTGGCGACGGGGCTGTCCTGGTTCCGGCTCATGGACAGCATCGGGCGTGGCTTGCTGTTCGCCTTTGGCTGGCTGGGATCCAGCGCACGCAAGGCCGGCGATAATCGCGCCGCACGTGCTGCGCGCAGCGAACGCGAAACAGTGCGCAAGGTCGATACGGTGAGGCAATCCAAACGCGAGCCGATCAAGATCGAACCGACGTTCAGCGCAATGGAGAAAAGCGAGCGCGCCGCGCGCGAACAGCAGATTCCGCTGTTCTCGGGTATCGCCAATTCCGACCTGCCGCCATTGTCGCTGCTCGATGAACCGCAGCAGCAGGTCAAAGGCTATTCCGAAGAAACGCTCGAAGCGCTGTCGCGTCAGGTCGAGCTCAAGCTCAAGGATTTTCGCATCGATGCCCAAGTGGTCGGCGTATTTCCCGGCCCGGTGATCACACGCTTCGAATTGCAGCCAGCGGCGGGCATCAAGGGTAGCCAGATCAGCAATCTGGACAAGGATATTGCGCGCGGTCTGTCGGTAATCAGCGTACGCGTGGTCGATGTGATTCCCGGAAAGTCGGTCATCGGCCTGGAGATCCCGAACACCAATCGCGAAATTGTATACTTGTCCGAAATCCTGCGTTCGGAAAAATACGATGGCGTGAAGTCGCCGCTCGCGCTGGCCCTGGGCAAGGATATCGGCGGGCGTCCGGTGGTCGTGGATCTGGCGAAGATGCCGCACCTGCTGGTCGCCGGCACGACCGGATCGGGCAAGTCGGTGGCCTTGAACGCGATGGTCCTTAGCCTGCTGTACAAGGCCACCGCGCGCGAAGTGCGCATGATCATGATCGACCCGAAGATGCTGGAGCTTTCGGTCTACGAAGGCATTCCGCATCTGCTCGCGCCGGTCGTCACCGACATGAAGGAAGCGGCCAACGCGCTGCGCTGGTGCGTGGCCGAAATGGAGCGTCGCTACAAGCTGATGGCCGCGGTCGGCGTGCGCAATCTGGCTGGCTTCAACCGCAAGGCCAAAGACGCGCTGGATGCCGGCCAGCCGCTGTCGGATCCGCTGTTCAAGGCGCCGGAGGGCAGCACGGAACCGGTGGTCGTGCCGACTCTGGAACCGCTGCCGTTCATCGTCGTCGTCATCGACGAATTTGCCGACATGATGATGATCGTCGGCAAAAAAGTGGAAGAACTCATTGCCCGCCTGGCACAGAAGTCGCGCGCTGCGGGCGTGCACCTGATCCTGGCGACGCAGCGCCCTTCGGTCGACGTCATCACTGGCCTGATCAAGGCGAATATACCGACGCGGATTGCGTTTCAGGTATCAGCCAAGGTCGATTCGCGCACGATCCTGGACCAGTCCGGCGCCGAAACCCTGCTCGGTCACGGCGACATGCTGTATCTGCCGCCTGGTACCGCAACGCCAGAGCGCGTGCACGGTGCCTTTGTCGGCGACGACGAAGTGCATAAGGTCGTCGCGCATCTGCGCAACCAAGGTAAGCCTGAATATATTGACGGCGTTTTTGGCGATGTGCATTCGCTGGGCGACGGACGCGTGATCGGCGAATCGGGTCTGCCCGAGGACAGCGAAATTGCCGAAGGCGATTACGACGAGTTGTACGACAAGGCCGTGGCGATCGTCACCGAATCGCGGCGTGCGTCGATTTCCGGCGTGCAACGGCGATTGAAAATCGGCTACAACCGCGCGGCACGCCTGATCGAAATGATGGAGCAACAAGGTATCGTCAGCACGCCGCTGCACAACGGCAATCGTGAAGTGCTGGCGCCGCCGCCGCCGGAACGATAGCGGCGCCGATGTTTCCCGCATTCAGCTTGGATCGCGGATAATCCGTCCCGCATTTCCCAATTTGTACTTACTCATGCGCCACATTCTCCTGCTTTGCCTGTTGTTTTCCACCAGCGCGCTCGCTGCCGATGGCGCGCGCGGGCGGATGGATGCGTTCGCGAAAGACCTCAATTCGGTCTCTGCCGATTTCGAACAGCATGTGCTCGATCCCAACGGCGGCATCGGCAAGACCAGCAACGGCACGCTGGCGCTGAAGGCGCCGCGGCAATTTCGCTGGGAAACCAAGACACCGTACCAGCAACTTATCGTTGCCGACGGCGAGAAAGTCTGGATCTACGATCCGGACCTGGAGCAAGTGACCGTGCGTGCGCAGGGCACCGAAGAAGCACACAGCCCGCTGACCGTGCTCACGGATCTGACCCAGCTGGATCGCGATTTCACCACGACCGAACAGGGCGAACATGACAGCCTGACCTGGCTACGTCTGAAATCCAAGGACAAGGAACCGCAATTCGACTATTGCGACCTCGGCTTGGACAGTGCCGGACTTCAGCGCATGCGTTTTCAGGATACTTTGGGCAACAGCACCGAAATTCGTTTTTCGCATTGGCAGCGCAACCCGAAATTTGCGCCCGACAAATTCAAGTTCAAGCCAGCGAAAGGTGTCGATGTGATCGGCGACGCGGAACCCGCGGCTGAGGCCTTTCCAATCAAGGACTAGGACGTCGCTGACGGGATAACTTCTTCCGCCAGTGCAACGGCGACTGCGAAATTGTCGGCGAACTGCAGTTGCTTGCCGTCGGGCCTCAGGTTCATTTGCTGCAGAATCGCGCTCGGTTGCTCGCGCAGGCCCGAAAACACGACCTGCGTCCCGTTGCGCTCGCAACGCTTGACCATCTGGCGCAAGGCCGTGACGCCGCTGGCATCGATCAGGGGCACCAGGCGCAGACGCAGAATAAATACGCGCGGCGGTGTCGTGAATTGATTGAGTACATCATCCAGGCGATTGGCCACAGCAAAAAACAACGGTCCGGAAATCTGGAATGCCTCGACTCCTGAGGGCAGCTGCGCACGCTGATCCGGATCTGGTGCGCGTGTGAAATCATCCTGATCTTCCTCGTCCAGTGTAATGTTCGATTGCATCGCAACGACTTCGCTCATCCGGTGCATGAACAGGAAACTGGAGAGCACCAATCCCACTTCGATGGCGATCGTCAGGTCGAACATCACCGTCAGGCCAAACGTTGCAAGCAGGACTACGCGATCGCCGACCGGTCCGCTCATCAGATGTCGGAAGCTCTCGATCTCGGCCATATTCCACGCAACGATGACCAGCACGGTAGCCAGGGCAGGCAGCGGCACGACACTCATCAATGGTGCCAGCACCAGCATGAACAGCAGCAGGAACAGGGCATGCGCGATGCCGGAAACCGGCGAACGCGCGCCGGAGCGGACGTTGGTCGCTGTGCGCGCGAGCGCGCCGGTTGCCGGCAACCCAGCGAAAAGCGCCGAACCGATATTCGCCACGCCTTGCGCAACCAGCTCGCAGTTGGAGCGATGGCGTCCGCCGATCATGCCGTCGGCGACGACGGCTGACAGCAGGGATTCGACGCCGGCGAGGAAGGCGATTGTCAGCGCGCTTGGAAACAGTTCGCGTGTTCGCTCCAGTGGAATATGCGGAAAACTGAAATGCGGCAGCGTGGCGGGAATGCCGCCAAAACGCGTGCCGATCGTATCGACCGGCAAGTGGAACAGCACAACGGCGAACGCGCCTGCGATCACCGCAAACAAAAAGCCCGGCCACCCAGGGCGATAGCGGCGCGTGAGGATGATGATCGCCAGACTCGCGATTGTGAGCGCGACGGTTGCACTGCTGAAACTCGGCAAATGCTCAAAATAGGCCGACCAGCGCGCGAAGAAATCGGGTGGCACTTTGTCCATTTTCAAGCCGAGCAGATCCTTCACTTGGCTGGAAAAGATGCTGACCGCAATGCCCGCAGTAAATCCCGTGATCACCGGTTGTGGAATGTATTTCATCAACGTGCCAATGCGCAGCACGCCGGCTGCAATCAACATGATGCCGGCGAGCAGCGTGCAAAGGATCAGGCCGTCGTAGCCGAACTTATCGATCACATTGAACACGACCGGAATGAACGCCGCGGTAGGCCCGCCGATTTGCACGCGCGATCCGCCAAGCAGTGAGATCAGGAAACCGGCGATGATCGCGGTATGTAGCCCCTTGTCCGGTGTGGTACCGGATGCGATGGCCAGTGCCATTGCCAGCGGCAGCGCGACAATCGAGACAGTGAGCCCGGCGAGCAAATCGCGGCGCAGATCGCCGAGCGTATAACCCTGGCGCAAGATTACGAACAATTTGGGCACATACAGGTGCCAGTCGTGTCGGCGCAGTACCAGGGGATTGGACATGGCCGTCAATTGTACAGAACCTGCGCGTGTCTAAACGCCGCGCATTCCGTATCGTCATTTAGCAAGCGGGGTATCAGCAGAGGAAACGGGTAGCTTGGGACCGGATGATCGGATCAGCCCGCCTATCCGTGCCACTGCTCAGCCCGCGGCGTGACGCTGCAGGCCTGGACCGGCTGCGGATCATCGCGATCCGATCGCCCTTCGAAGCATTCATTCAATGTCGAGCAATAGCACACGCTCATCACCATGCTCTCAAAACGCGCTTGATCGAGTTTGCTCCAGCCGTCAGCAATGCCTTCGGAAAGCGGCAATTGCAGGTACGTGATCGTTTCTCCCGGGCGCAGCACGCGGCCGACTACCGGACTCGTCATCAACGAAATCTTGGAAAGGCCGCAGCAACGCTCCAGCAGCGCGTGGCCGGAGGCGACCTTCTGATGGTCGTATTCGAGGAAGAACTCCTTGATGCGCGCCGGACCATTGCCCGCGTTCACCAGCGACAGCGCGATGATTCGCTTCTGGCCATCGTCGCTGGTGTTGCCGCTACCGAAGGAAACGTAAGGCCACACACTGGCCGCCAGCAGCCGTTCCTGCGTGCGATTGCCCAGCACTGAGATCGCCACCGATGTGAGCGCCACCAGCACGGCGAAAATTTCGGCACCACTGAAGCGTCGGGTTCTCATGAACGCTTCGATGCGAATTGTTGAGTAAAGGTTGCAATGCCCGACGAAGGCCGGCGTCGGTCGGTTATCATCCCCGGATGCCGCGCCGCAAGCCAGCTCCAACCACCGGCCTGTTCGCCGAATCCGATGCGCTCAAGCCGCTCGCGGAGCGCATGCGCCCACGTACGCTTGATGAAATCGTAGGGCAGCCGCGTCTGCTCGGCGAGAACACGCCGTTGCGGCGCGCGATCGAGACAGGCCACGTGCATTCGATGGTGCTGTGGGGCCCGCCGGGGTGCGGCAAGACCACGCTTGCATTGCTGTTGGCGAAATATTCGGATGCGCAATTCCAGGCGATTTCCGCGGTGCTTACCGGCCTGGCCGACGTCCGTGTGGCATTGGCGGAAGCCGAAGTGAACTTTGCCCAGGGCAAACGCACCGTCCTGTTCGTGGATGAAGTACACCGTTTCAACAAGACGCAGCAAGATGCGTTCCTGCCGCATATCGAAAAAGGCATCATCCTGTTCGTCGGTGCGACAACGGAAAATCCCTCGTTTGAGTTGAACTCCGCGCTGCTGTCGCGTTGCCGCGTGCATGTGATGGATGCGGTGCCGGAGGAAGCGATCGTTGCCGCACTCCAACGCGCGCTGGCCGATACCGAACGCGGTCTTGGGTCGCTCAATCTTCACGTCGATGATGCTTCGATGGCGCTGATCGCACACGCTGCCGACGGCGACGTCCGCCGCGCGCTGACCTTGCTGGAAATTGCCGCAGACGTCTCCACGGATCAGCGCATCGACGAAGAGACGCTGACTCAGGTACTGGCTGACCGCACGCGGCGTTTCGATAAAGGCGGCGAGCAGTTTTACGACCAGATCTCGGCGCTGCACAAATCCGTGCGCAGCTCCGATGCCGACGCGGCCTTGTACTGGTGCGCACGCATGCTCGATGGCGGAGTCGACCCCGCATATCTTGCGCGCCGGCTCACGCGCATGGCGATCGAAGACATCGGCCTGGCCGATCCACGTGCGCTGCAGTTCGCGCTGGAGGCCTGGGATACGTTCGAGCGCCTGGGTTCGCCCGAAGGCGAACTGGCACTGGCCGAAGTCGCGATGTACCTGGCGATCGCCGCCAAGAGCAATGCGGCCTATGCGGCATTCAGCGAAGTGCAGAGTGTGATCCGCGATACCGGCACACTCGATGTGCCTTTGCATCTGCGCAATGCGCCGACCAAGCTGATGAAGGGCCTCGGCTACGGTCGCGACTATCAATACGATCACAATGTCGAAGGCGGCGTCGCGCTGGATCAGCAATGCCTTCCGGATGCGCTGGCGGGGCGTCAATTCTACGTGCCCACCGAGCGCGGCCTGGAAGGAAAGATCCGCGAGAAGCTACAAAGTATACGCAGTACTCGCGCTGCTGCGCTTGGCAAGAAATCGAAAGGCGAGGGCGCATGATCGCCGCCATCCGCCGTCTGCCGCGCACGGTCTGGTTGCTCGGGCTGATCAGCCTGGTCAACGACACAGCCAGCGACATGATTTATCCGCTGGTGCCGCTTTACCTGACCAGCGTACTGATGGCGGGACCCAAGGTGCTCGGCTTGATCGAGGGCATCGCCGAGGCCGTCAGCAGCCTTCTGAAATTGTTCGCCGGCGTGCTTGCCGATCGCTCGCGTCACGTGAAAATCTGGGTGTTGGGCGGCTACACGATTGCTGGATTCGCCCGGCCGCTGCTGGGCCTGACTTCGAGCTGGTTCGGTGTGCTCGCGTGTCGCTTTGCCGATCGCGTAGGCAAGGGCCTGCGCAGCGCGCCGCGCGACGCGATGTTGTCGCTTAGCGTCGATGCGTCGCAACGCGGTCTCGCCTTTGGCCTGCATCGCGCGATGGACAATCTTGGCGCGGTTTTCGGGCCGCTCATCGCCGCGGCACTGCTCGCGCTGGGCATGCCGATCCGGCATGTGTTCCTGTGGGCCATCGTGCCGGCGTTGGTGGTGATCGGTCTTGCGCTGTGGATCAAGGAACCCGCGCGCGAACCTGTCGGCAGACCAATTCAATTCAGCTGGACGCTGCGCGGCTTTCCGCCGCAGTTTCGCCGCTACATTGTGGTGCTCGCGCTGTTTACCCTGGGCAATTCCTCGAACATGTTCCTGCT
>JBBRTT010000071.1:0-11844 GCA_038244165.1 Lysobacterales bacterium
CGGTTGAGCGTAAAGCCCCAAGCCCACGAGGCAAACAACGTGACCGTGAGCGTCAGGATCACCGCACTGCCGACGATGGCAGCCTCGCGTTTGCCTAACGCAATGAAGACCAGCGCCACCACCGAGGCGGTCGCAAACAGTAGCTTCTGGATCAGCTTTTGCGCCTTGTCGTTGGCTGATGCGCCGTAATTGCGGGTCTCGGCTACCTGCATGTCACCCGGGATCACGGTGTTACGCAGCGCATCGACCCGCTTTATCACCGCGTTGGCCACGTCGATGGCGTTCTCACCGGCTTTCTTGGTGATGGCGATAGTGACGGCCGGGTATTCCGCAGGCGGTGCGCTGGCCGAGCCGGCGACGCCATGCCAGACATAGCGGCTCGGCGGCAACGGTCCGTCGCGCACCGTGGCCACGTCGCGCAAGAAAACCGGTTTGCCGGAACGCACACCCACCACCAGATCCGCCACCTCGCTGGCTTCCCGCAGGAACGGGCCGGACTCAATGGCAACCGCGCGGTTGCCGCTAACGAGTTCGCCAACCGGCAGGCCAAGGTTCGCCGACAGCAGCGACTGTCGCAAGTCGGGCACCGTCACACCGACGCCGGACATGCGCACGGGATCAATTTCGACCATCACCCCACGGCCCGGGCCGCCGAGGGTGCTGACCTCGCGAGTGCCGGGCACGCGCTTCAGATCGGCCTCAATGCTGTGCGCCACGAGCTCCAGATCGTAAGGACCCGCCGCCGGGTTCTTGCTGAACAGCGTCAGCGTGACAATCGGCACGTCGTCGATGCCCTTGGGTTTGATGATCGGGTCGAGCACGCCCAAACCCTTGGGCAGCCAGTCCGCGTTTGAATTCACAGTGTCATAGAGCCGCACCAGCGCCTCAGTGCGCGGCACGCCGACCTTGAACTGCACGGTGATGATGGCGATGCCCGGGCGCGACACCGACATCACGTGTTCGACGCCCGCGATCTGCGCCAACACCTGTTCGGCCGGACCGGCGACCATCTGCTCGACATCGCGCACGGCGGCGCCGGGAAAGGGAATCAGCACATTGGCCATCGTGACGTTGATCTGCGGCTCTTCCTCGCGCGGCGTGACGCCGACCGCGAAAAAGCCCAGCAACAAAGCCACCAGCGCCAGCAGCGGCGTGATTTGCGCACGCATGAAGAAAGCTGCAATGCGGCCTGAAACTCCCAAGCTGGCTCCGGCTTCGTTGGTCGTGGAAGGCTTGGTCACGGGGAGCCAAAAATAAAAAAGCTAGCGCACACGGGCGGCTGCCTGCGGGTCGGAGACGACCTGCTCGCCAGCACTCAAACCAGACAATATCTCAACCCGATCCCCCTCCGTGCGCCCAAGCCGGACCTGACGCAATACCGGCTTGCCGGTTGGGTCTAGGACGTACAGGCCGGTCATCTCGGCGCGGCGCACGATCGCCTTCAGCGGGACCGACAGCGTCGCGGAATTAGTTCCCGCCGCCTGCGTTTGCGGCACCGGCAGCCACAGCCGGGCGAACATCCCGGGTGACACGCCGGCGATACCCGCCGGAAGGTCGGCGCGCAGTTGCACGGTGTGCGTCGTTGCGTCGATGGTGGGCAAGCGCTGCACTTGAAGCGGCGTTACCCATGCGGATGCGGCCGACAGACCGGGCAACTCGACCCGCGGGACCTGGCCTGCCGCCATCTGCGACGCAACCGATTGCGGTACAGCCGCCGTGACCCGCAGAGCGGATGGGTCATAGAGTGTCAGCAGCGGTCGCCCGGGCATCGCCATGTCTCCCAAGGACACCGAGACCTCAGCGACCACCCCGGCAAACGGTGCCCGCACCGCATAGAAGCCACTTTGCGTGCGCGCGGCACCGGCCTGCGCCAGTTGCGCGCTGGCCTGTGCCTGCGTCGACTTGAATTCCGACTCGGCCCGCTCCAGCGCGGCTTGGCTGATGTAGTTCTTCTGGAAGAGCTGTTTCTGGCGTTCGAAGTCCTTGGTCGCCACCTCGAGCAAGGCGCGGGCTGCCAGCACTTGGGCGTCGCTGGCAGTGGCGCTCTGATCGGCGGCGCGGGCGTCAATGCGTACCAGCACCTGCCCGGCCTTCACCTGATCGCCAACTTTGGTATCCAGTTGCACTACGGCGCCAGGCACCTGCGCCGAGACCACGGTCTGGCGCAGGGCCTCGACCACACCGTCGAACGCCGACGCGGCGGCGCTGGCCACTGCCTGCGCTGGCGCCGCGTTGAGAGCCTGTGCGATGGCACCTGCCGGCGCGCCACATGCGACGGTTGCGGCCACAGCGGCGGCAATAACGCGAGGCATAAACCTGACGAGTGCTTTCAAAAGATGGGCAGGGCACCGACCAAACGCAGAGAGTCGGCGCGCTACTTCTTTAAGAAAAGCCTTGATCAATCGGGACATATCTCGCGCCCAGGACCGGTAAAAGAACACGATATGGGAGACCCAAGCGGAGTAATCGTCCCCATCACAGCTGTCCCTGTCTTGGCGGGGTCGGGAGCAAAGGCGAGCAGAAATATGGTGAACGCAACGATGACCACTGCACTTACCGAAAAGTCGAGCGCTTCGGTCATCCAAATGATGACGGCAAATGCGAGGATCGCAAGCATGTAATGCCCGGCGCGCGGCAAGCCTGTGGGCGTTGGCAGAGCAACAATCGTCACCAACGCGGCAATTGCCGCAACTAATCCAAATCGTTTGGTAAATTGACCCATGTGGTTAGTGGAAACCGTACCGGGGTTCACCAATGCGGAGGGTGCCGCCATGATGTTTTTCCTTTGCGCAGTTTGATGATCCTGCATATAAGTCTATGCGGGTGACCGCGACGTGGATTGATAAAAATCAAACCAAAGCAATTGGCCTCTTGCGTTTGTGGTTGATACATGACCGCGGTTGGTAGGGCGCAGATGAAGTGTTTGGTTAGCAAAGGACTGCGGCCCGTGCCTGATGCTCAGGATCCATGCTACTTTCCCCCGATGGCAGCCCGATGCGCAGTCATCATGATCGCGCGGGACCAATTTGTCTCGGGGCAGCGCTAGGGTCGGACGGATTGACCGGTTCATCGCGGGCAATTTTTCCATCCACCAATTCGACCAGTCGATCACAACGAGCGCCCAATCTCGGGTCGTGAGTGACGACGATGAAGGTAACGCCAAGCTCGGCATGCATGCGGCGCAGCTGGACAAAAACCTCGTCCGACGAGGCCGTGTCCAAGTTGCCGGTGGGCTCGTCGGCCAGCACCAGCGGCGGTTCTTGCACCAGGGCGCGGGCAATCGCCACGCGCTGTTGCATGCCGCCCGAAAGCTCTGCCGGTCGCTTGTCCATGGCTTCGGCTAGCCCTACTGCAGCAAGCAGCTCACGTGCATGTGCCAATTGTTTGGCGCTGACATAACCTTCGCGCATCAGCGCGGGCATCGTGACGTTTTCGAGCGCGGTAAAGGCGGGCAGCAGGTGGTGAAACTGGAACACAAAGCCGATCGTGCTGCGCCGAAGCAGCGTCAGCTCGGCGTCGTTTAAGCCACTCACCTCCTGGCCCTGCAGCTGGTAGCTGCCGGAGCTCGTGGGTTCGAGTAGACCAATGATATTGAGCAAGGTGCTTTTTCCGGACCCGGACGGCCCCATCAGCGCGACAAATTCGCCGCCGTTCACCCGCAAGTTCAATCCATGCAAAATTTCCGCTTCATTGGGCAAGCCCCGGTTATAGCTTTTGCGAATATCCGTCAGTTGAATCAACGCCGCGTTCTTTTCGGGTGTGCTATTTTCGCCGGTTGGCTCGTCGGGTTTCATCGGCTAGACCTTATATCCGAATGGCTTGCGCCGGGTCCATTGCAGCCGCGCGGCGCGCGGGTGCGATCGCGGCCAACACACTGCAGACAGTAGCAATGATTGCCACCTGCATCGCAAGGGCGGGTGACAGGCTGATGTCAAACAGCGGCAAGCCGTCGGAGCCGCGCACAAAGCGCGTAAACAGCCAAATCATGGCGACCGCAAACACCACGCCCAACACCGAGCCCAACGCACCCACCACCGCACCTTGCACCAAAAAGAGTCTCAAAATTTGCGCACGGGTGGCACCCATGGCGCGCAAGATACCAATCTCGCGCTGCTTTTGCACCACCGACACCACCAGCACGCTGGCAATGCCCAGCACCACCACCACCATCACCACACCCCGAATCAACGCCGTACTGATCGACTGTGCGTTGAGCGCCGCTAAGAGCTGCGTGTTGCTTTCTTGCCAGCTTTCTATCTTGTACGGAAACTCGCTGCGCAAACTTTTCGCGAGTGTCTCGGCTGTCCACACATCGTCTACTTTCAGATCAATACTGGTCGCGCCGCCCGGCAAACCCAGAAAATTTTGGGCAGAACGCAACGACACAATCACGGTGCGCCGGTTCAGCTCTTTCACACCAAGGTCAACCAGGGCCGTTACCCGAACCGCATCAGTGACGGTGCCGGTTTGCAGGTTCAAGCGATCGCCTACGCGCACCCCCAAGTCGCTGGCCAGGTCGCGCCCCACAATCGCTTCGCCCGGCAACAGCCGCGCGGAGCCACTAACCACTTTCCCGCGCAGGCCAATGATGCCCTCATAACGGTCCAGGTCCACACCTTGCAAGGCGATCGCCTGCGTCGCCTCGCCACGCAAAGCCAAGCCGCCGCCTGCGGCCATTGGCGAAACAACGGTGACGGCGGGGTTGGCTTCCAGTAACGGCACCAGCGCTTGCCAATTGGCAATCGAGCGTAAGCGCTGGGCACGCGGCTGCGTCTCGCTCAACACAAAGGTATCCGTTGGGCGGGGCATCGCCGGGGCGACGACATCGTCGGGCACGCGCACACTAATGTGTGCCTGCGTGCCCAGCGTTTTGGCGATCAAATTTGTTTGTAGGCCACTAATCAGGGCCGAGATATAGGCGATGACGGCTACACCAGCCGCCACACCGACAATGATCAATAGGGTCTGCATGCGACCCTCACGCAAAAAGCGTACGGCCACCCGCCATTCAAAACCCAGATTGAGCGTCATCGCCATGAAGCGGTCAGCGCCCCATGGCGTTGGTCAGGGCAGCGCCACCATCTGACGCACGCGCAGCGGGCACCGGCGTCGCACCAGGTGCCGGCGTTGTCAAACCCAATGCGCCCGGTCCGGTGGACACGCTGGGTTGCCAGGCCTCTATTTTTGCGCGCACGGGCTCGTTCGGTTTGGCATCACCTCCCAGCATTACGATGTCGCCTTCCGCCAAACCTTCCAATACTTCTGCTGCATCAAGAGTGCGTAAACCTAAACGCACGGGCCTAACTTGCGCGCGCCCTTGTTGCACGATTAGCACGGTGGCACTGGTGCTGCTCGTCTGACTTCGTAGGGCACCCAGCGGCAATACCAAGGCGCGCTCGCGTCTACCGGTTTCTACTTCGACCGACAAGGTCATGTCTTCGCGCAAAAAAGCAGGCGGCGCTTTGTCGAGCGAAAACTTCACCTCTATCGCGCCGCGCTGCGCATCCACCGCGGGCGCTATCGACAGCACGCGTGCGCTAAAGCGTTGATCGGGAAACGCATCGGCCACCACGGTGGTGCTTTGCCCGGTTTGCAACTGTTCCAAAAACCGTTCATCGGCCTGCGCGATCAGCTGCGTCGGGCCGGCCAGCGCCAGGCTCATCAATGCCTTGCCCGGTTGCACAATCTGCCCCGGCTCAACTTGTCGGATGAGCACGCTGGCGTCGGCTGGTGCGGTAACCTTTGTTTGTGCCAACCGAGCAGCGGCGGTGGTGATGGCCGCGCGAGCTTGATCCAACTGTGCTTCCGCCTGCACGACATCGGTTCCGGCGTCCGCGTTGGCCTGCAATTGCGCTTGTGCGCTGGTTCGCTGAGCGCGCGCCACATCCAAAACGCGCTGCGCTTCGTCCAGCCTGGATGCGCTGATAAAGCCTTGCGCGACCAGCTGCTGGCTGCGCAACAACTCTGCTTGTGCAGTGCGCACAGTGGCATCGGCTTGCATCACGGCCGCTCGGGCTGCTGCTCGGCCGGTGCTGCGGAGTCCAGCCAAGCGCGCCGCGGCCTGGCTGGCGCTGGCATGAGCTTGCGCCAGCGCTGCGGCCAGCTCGTCCGATTCCAGTTGTATCAGCACATCACCCTGGCGCACCTGGGCACCTTCCTTCACCAACACTTTTGCCACGCGGGCGGTGATGGTGCTGCCAACATCGACACGCGACAAGGTCGCCACGCGTGCTGAAAATTGCAAGCTGCGCACCAACGGTGCGTATTGCATTTCGATAGCCGCGACCTGCGGGCCACGCAGGCTAAACCATGCGAACGCCGCCGCTGCAATGACGACAAAAGTCCCAACAATCCATATCCAGCTACGTTTCATCGTCTGTCTTAACTTTATGAGTTTTTTGCTTATTGTGGCAATAGAATGGTTGATCTACTTTGCGAATTGTCAAGTCACGTCAGCAGCGGGGTCTTGTGGAGAAAGTAGTCGCTGTTGAGTTGCTGAAGAACGAACGCAGCCACATCGGCGCGGGCGATCTTGCCCACCGTAACGCCGTTCAAATCGAGCAACGCCCGGTACTTGCCTGTTGCTTCATCGTTGGTCAGCATGCCCGGACGCACGATGATCCAATCCCGGTCGCTGTGGCGCAGAAGTTCTTCCTGCCGATCCTTGTCCTCATAGATTGTGCGCAGCAGTGTTGGCTCGATCACACGGTCGTAGAAGAATCCGCCGTGTCCGCGACTGTCGCCAGCGCCAATGCCTGTGATGCAGACGATCCTTCGAACAGCATGCTTTTGCATCGCATTGAGCAAGTTCCGTGTGCCGTCTGAAAATAGCGTGACACGCTTGAATGTCACGCCGCATCCCAGGGAGCAAATCACCGCGTCCTGCCCCGCCATCGCGGCGTCCACTTCCTCCACATTCAGGATGTCGCCCACGACCATCTGCAAATGGGGATCGGACACGTTGATCTTCGCTGCGTTGCGGACGAACGCGGTGACCTCATGTCGTTGAGCTAGACCCTGCTTGACGATCTGTTGGCCGGTGGATCCAGTCGCTCCAATTAAAAGGAATTTCATCTGCGCTCGCTTTTAGGTAGTTGATTCCAGGTGGTTCGCACGCTTGCCGACGTTATTTCGAGCGCAATTGGCAAATACGTACAGCCAGTGGATGACTGCGGCCAGCGTATTTCCGCGACATGGCATTGTCTGTACGCCTCCGCACATATGCACGCGAAGCGAAAAAGTGGATTGAAAGTCTGGCGATCAATTCAAGTAAGGTCGGACTTCATGATCGACTGATCATTTGGAAGGTTTGCGCGGTAAGGATCCAGATCACAAGCTACATGTTCGTGACCGCACAGACGCAATCGTAATTTGCGAATATATTGCTGAGGACAACTGCCACTCGGGAAGTAAAACCACATGACTATTCGGCCACCGTCTGACGCCGGTCTTTCGACTTCCGAGGCCACGCTCAGGCTGCAACGGAATGGCGCGAATGCGCTCCCGAGCGTCGGGCGCCGCACGCTGTTGCACATCATCTGGGAAACAGCCCGCGAACCCATGTTCTTGCTGCTGCTTGCCGCCGGAACAATCTACCTTGTGTTCGGCGAGCCGCTTGAGGGCATCACGCTTTTTTGCGCAGTGCTCGTCATGCTTGGGTTAACGATGTATCAGGAAGGCAAGACCGAGCGCGCGATGGAGGCGCTGCGTGATCTCACCAGCCCCCAGGCCCGCGTGATTCGCGATGGTCAGACGGTTCGTATTGCTGGCAAGGACGTCGTCGAAGGCGACATTATGCTGCTAGCCGAAGGGGACCGGGTTCCGGCTGATGGCGTGCTGCTCAAGGTCACTGGGCTGCAGGCGGACGAGTCGCTACTCACGGGTGAGCCAGTACCCGTGCGCAAAGTCGCCGCCGCCGATGACGCCGTAGCACCCGCACACCCCGGCGGCGACGATATTCCGTTTGTTTACTCGGGCACCCTCATTGTTCAAGGGCAGGCCACGGCACGAGTCACCAATACCGGGGCCCGCAGCGCGATTGGCCGAATCGGCGCTTCGCTGGGCATGCTCGAAACGGAACGCTCGCCGCTGCAAAAGCAAACCGCAACCCTCGTTCGCAATCTCGCCGTGCTTGCGCTCTGCTTCTCGCTTGCCCTCGTCGGTGTTTATGGTCTGGTGCGTGGCGACTGGTTGCAGGCGGTGCTCGCCGGTATTGCGCTGGCGATGGCGTTGTTGCCCGAAGAGTATCCGGTCGTGATGACCATCTTCCCGGCACTGGGCGCCTGGCGATTGTCAAAAGAAAAAGTTCTAACGCGACGTATCAATGCAATAGAAACGCTCGGCGCAATCTCGGTGCTCTGTGCTGACAAGACCGGCACGCTGACCGAAAACCGTATGACCGTGGCGCGACTGCAAACGGAGACCGAATTGCTCAATGTCGACTACGACGCAACCGGTGGGCTTCCCGAGCCGTTTCATGCGCTGGTGGAGTACACCATTCTTGCAAGCGCCGTTGACCCATTCGACCCGATGGAGAAAGCGTTCCACCGACTGGGCGACCATTTCCTCGCCGATACCGAACACATTCACGGCAACTGGACGATCGCGCAAGGCTACGGCCTCACACCGGAGCTCAAGGCGATGGCGCAGGTGTGGACAGCCATCGATGGAGCCGGTCATGTGGTTGCCGCCAAGGGAGCCCCGGAGGCGATCATTGACCTCTGCCATATGGATGCTACCGCGCAATTGCGCGTGCGCGCCGGGGTAGACGCGATGGCCCGCGACGGGCTGCGTGTGCTGGGTGTCGCACAGGCGCGTCATGCCGGAGAAAACTGGCCACGAGGCGAACACGATTTCGACTTCAGCTTCGTTGGGCTGGTCGGTCTCTCCGACCCGATTCGCGCGGAAATACCTGCCGCGATCAAGGTGTGTCATGAAGCTGGTATTCGCGTGATCATGATCACCGGCGATTATCCAGCCACCGCACACGCCATTGCGACGCAAGCAGGCCTCAGGGTGGCTGATGCCGATGTGCTATCCGGCGACGAGTTAAGCAAACTGAGCGACCCCGAATTGCAACTCCGATTGAAAACAGCCAGCGTCTGCGCTCGTATCGCGCCCGAGCAAAAGTTGCGCATTGTTCAGGCGCTAAAGGCGGATGGCGAAATCGTCGCGATGACCGGTGACGGCGTGAACGACGCGCCTGCGCTCAAGGCCGCGCACGTTGGAATCGCGATGGGCGGGCGCGGCACTGATGTCGCGCGTGAATCGGCATCCCTCGTCTTACTCGATGACAACTTCGCCTCGATCGTGCGCGCCATCCGGCTTGGCCGCCGTATTTTCGACAATCTGCAAAAGTCGATGGCTTACCTGCTCGCCGTACATGTGCCTATCGCCGGTATCGCACTGCTACCGGTGCTGTTCGGCTGGCCGACCATGCTGTTCCCACTGCATATTGCGTTTCTTGAGTTGGCAATAGATCCGGCCTGCTCGCTCGCCTTCGAGAATGAGCCTTCAGAAGCCGATGTCATGCAACGCCCTCCGCGCAGCACGACTGCGCAACTCTTCGGCGGCGCAACGCTCATGTTTGCTTTGCTGCAAGGCCTCGGCGCATTGGCCGCCGTGGCGGGCGCGTACTGGTGGGGCCTCGGCCACCTGCCTGAACCACAGGCGCGCGCCTTCGGCTTTTGCACGCTGGTGATTGCGAATCTGGCGCTGATCCTGTCGAACCGATCCAAGAACGGTTCGCTATTTTCCTCGCTGCGCCGTCCCAACAAAACACTCTGGCTGGTGGCGGCAAGTACCGTTTTGCTACTCGCCGTGGTCATTGAAGTGCCGGTGCTGTTCGAGCTATTTCAATTTGACACACCGCCGCCGATGGCGCTAGTTGCCGTCGCTGTCATTGGCGCGCTCAGCGCGTTATGGTTCGAGCTGGTGCGATGGGCGCGCGCTCGCATGGCACCGCAAGCAGCCCCACTGGTCAAGTAGCCCAAATATCTCACCGCCGGCATACGCGGATTAGCCGATCGGCGTGCCGTAACGGCGCTGCTAAGAATGTCCTAAGGCCCGACCCCTAAGATTCATCGTGTTTATACGCATCCAGGAATTTTATGAAACGATTGATTCGTCACCTCGTTGTCGCATACGCTACCACCGCCACCATCGCTGCCACGACTGTTGCTGCAGCGACACCGCAGGAACTACTCGCTTCTTACGTGCAAGCGTCGGGCCAGCGCGCAGACGCAATTGCCGGACAGACGTTCTTCAATGTGAAACACGGACGAGACTGGAGCTGCGCAACCTGCCACACGGCCAGCCCGTTAACGACAGGAATCCACGCCACCACGTCAAAAACCATTGCACCGCTCGCTCCTTCTGCGGACGCGGCGCGATTCACGGATGCGGCGAGGTCCGAAAAGTGGTTCCGTCGCAACTGCAACGATGTTGTTGGCCGCGAATGCACCGCGTCCGAAAAAGCCAATATCCTGGCATGGTTGATCGCTGTCAAATGAACGAAAGGACCAACAAGATGGACACTCAACGATACGATATCCACGCTGCCCGACTGGCGCGACTTGTCGTCAAGCTGCTTATCGCCGCAGCCAACGTTGGCGTCACGTCGTCAGCTCTTGCCGAAAGTGGAAGCCGTCAGCCGCCGCCGGCGAAGTACATCGAGGAATGCGCCTCTTGTCACGCACCGTTTCCGGCGCCAATGCTTCCGGCGGCCTCGTGGAAAGCCGTGATGTCGTCTCTCGACAAACACTTCGGTACCGATGCGTCGGTCGATCCAACCACGACGCAGGCGCTCTCAACATGGCTCACCGACAACGCCAGTCGGCGCACGACAACGCGGCCGCCCCAAGATCGTTTGACGCTGGGGGCGGATTTTTTACGCAAGCACCGCGAGGTTTCATCAAACCTGTGGTCGCGACCCTCCATCCGCAGCGCCAGCAATTGCGCTGCGTGCCATACCAATTCCGCGCATGGTAGTTTCAGTGAACACGATCTGCGCATTCCAAAATAAGTGAAATGATCATGACTAATTCGACAACGAAAAAAGCACTTGTGTGGGATGTTCCGGTTCGGGTGTTCCATTGGCTGCTTGTACTTTGCTTTGCGGGCGCTTGGTTAACCGCTGAAAGTGAACGCTGGCGGCCAATTCACGTCACACTGGGCTACACCATGGCTGGACTGGTGGCACTGCGCATTGTGTGGGGCTTCGTCGGAACACGTTACGCTCGATTTGCCAGCTTCGTACGCGGACCTACCGCAACGTTGGGATACCTCAAGAGTCTGATCAGTATGCATCCGGAGCATCATGTAGGCCACAATCCAGCGGGCGCTGTCGCGATCGTCGGAATGCTCGCGTTGATCATTTTCACCACCGCGTCGGGCTGGGCAAGCTATGAGGGTATCGGTGGACGCTGGCTTGGTGGATCACACGAGGTGGTTGCTAATGTGTTGCTGGCGCTGGTAGTTGTTCACCTTGCGGGAGTCGCAATTGGCAGTTTCCTTCACCGCGAGAATCTGGTTCGCAGCATGCTGACCGGACTCAAGACAACATCGACCGGCACCGCCGAATCGCGCACTTCCGTACGACCTTGGTCTTTCCTTGGTGGAGCCTTGTTGGTCCTCGCGCTATCGTTCTGGCTGTGGCAATGGCAGGATCGGCCCGGCACTGTCGCAGCCACCGCCTCGACGGAGTGAAGTTGACCCCATTTCGCGGACACCTTATTGTTCTTATAGAAGGAGTCCGAGATGCCTAAGCCGCACACCCCCAAGCCGCCCTATCCGGCGCAGTTTCGTCAGCAAATGGTTGAACTTGTCCAAGCTGGGCGCAAGCCC
>JBBRTT010000072.1:0-10437 GCA_038244165.1 Lysobacterales bacterium
CACCCTAGCGCTCGATGATCTTAAGGCGGCGGCCGACCTGTTTCGGCCAGTCTTCGATGCTTCTAAGGGCATTGACGGCTGGGTCTCGCTCGAGGTATCCCCCTTGCTCGCCGACAACGTGGAGAAGACGATCCGCGCCGCCGCATGGTTGCATGAGTCTGCGGACAGGCCAAATCTCTACATCAAGATCCCGGGTACGCCGGCTGGTATCAAAGCCATTGAGGAATCGGTCTTCGCGGGGGTGCATGTCAACGTAACCTTGCTGTTTTCGCGTGAACAATACATCGCGGCGGCCGAGGCTTATATGCGCGGGATCGAACGCCGCCTGGCGGCCGGCTTGGATCCGAACGTGTCCTCGGTTGCATCCTTATTCGTCAGCCGCTGGGATGTGGCGGTGCGGGACGCGGTATCGGCCCCGTATCAGAACAGGTTGGGCATTGCAATTGCCATGCGCACCTATGTGGCGTACCGCGATCTACTTGCATCACCGCGCTTGGAGAAGCTGGCTGCAGCCGGTGCGCGGCCGCAGCGGCTGCTGTGGGCCAGCACCGCCACCAAAGACCCGGCGGCGCCCGACACGCTGTACGTTCAGGCGCTGGCCGCGCCCGACACCATCAACACGATTCCTGAGAACACACTGAAGGCATTCGCCGACCACGGAAAGGTGGGGACCGTGTTGTCAGCCGACGGAGGCTACGCCGAGGAAGTGCTGGAAGAGTTCAGGCGCGAGGGCGTTGACGATGAAGCACTGGCCGCGCGCTTGCAGCGCGAGGGTGCCGAATCTTTCGCAGCGTCGTGGCAGGTGCTACTGGCGCGCATTCACGAAAAGAGCGCCAACCTAGTGGGGACAGGAACATGACTTCTGAAGATGCTGCTGCGACGCGCGGCCAATCAGAGTTGCTGGTCTCGCGGCCGGCATGGCAGGCGCTCTGTGTCCAAAATACTAAGGCAGGCCAAGTTCATCTCCGCGACTTGTTTGCGGCCGACGCTCAGCGTGGTCGGCACTTCACGCTCGAAGCGGCTGGCTTGTATCTTGACTATTCGAAAAACCGCGTCGATAGGCAGACGCTCCAGCTGCTCGCTGCGCTTTCCAACGAATGCGGTTTGCGCGACCGCATTCAGGCCATGTTCTGCGGCGACCCGATCAATACCACCGAGAAGCGCGCGGCAATGCACGTCGCGCTGCGCGCGCCAGCCAGCGAAAGGCTCATGGTCGACGGCGTCAATGTAGTCGCACATGTCCATGCGGTCCTGGCACGGATGACAGTATTCGCTGATGCGGTGCGCAGCGGCCGCTGGCTCGGCCACACCGGCAAACGTATTCGCAATATCGTCAGCATCGGCATCGGTGGATCGGATCTCGGTCCAGTGATGGCCTTCGAGGCCCTGCGCCATTACAGCCAGCGCGACCTCAACATGCGGTTCGTTTCTAACGTTGACGGAACCGATCTGGTTGAGGCCACGCGCGATCTCGACGCCGCTGAAACCTTGTTCATCGTCTGCTCTAAAACTTTCACCACACAGGAGACCTTGACCAACGCTCACGCAGCGCGTGCATGGGCCGTCTCTCAGCTTGGCAATGAGGCGGCGGTGGCACGCCATTTCGTTGCGGTTTCGACAAATGCTAAAGCCGTAGCGCAATTCGGCATCGAGCCGGAGCACATGTTCGGCTTTTGGGACTGGGTTGGCGGCCGCTACTCGGTCGATTCAGCGATTGGCATTTCATTAATGATCGCCATCGGACCACCACACTATCGGGACTTTCTGGCTGGCTTGCACGCGATGGACGAACACTTTCGCCAAGCACCGATTGAGCAGAACATGCCTGCGCTGCTAGGGCTGCTGGCGATTTGGAACAACAACTTCCTCGGTGCGGCAACGGCGGCTGTTCTGCCTTACGACCAGTACCTGAAGCGCTTTCCAGCGTATTTGCAGCAGTTAACCATGGAGAGCAACGGCAAACACGTGACACAAGGCGGCACACGCGTCGATGTCCAGACCGCCCCCATTCTCTGGGGTGAGCCGGGCACTAACGGTCAGCACTCCTTCTATCAGCTGTTGCACCAGGGCACGCAGCTGGTGCCCTGCGACTTCATCGGCTTCTGCCAAAGCCTGAATCCGCTGGGCGAACAACATGACCTGCTAATGGCCAACCTCTTCGCGCAGAGTGAGGCTCTGGCGTTCGGCAAGACAGCCAAAGAGGTTGCTGCCCAGGGAACGGAGTCGACGTTAATACCGCACCGCGTCTTTGAAGGCAACCGGCCCAGCAATACAATCCTTGCCGAACGATTGACACCAGCGACGCTGGGCGCGCTGATTGCGCTGTACGAGCACAGTGTCTTCACGCAAGGCGTGATCTGGGGCATCGACTCGTTCGACCAGTGGGGGGTCGAACTCGGTAAGGCGCTTGCGCAACGCGTGCTGCCCGAGTTGGCAGCGACAGCCAATCCCCGCATGCCGCCGCTGTCCCACGACAGCTCGACCAACGCCCTGATTGAGCGCTATCGACTGCAGCGCCGGGTAGATCCAACTGCCACCCAAGCCTAAAGGACAGTCGATGACCACCCTAATCAGCACCTTGGCTGGAAAACCAGCGCCGCGCTCCATGCTCGTTGACGTGCCACGGCTTGTCACCGCCTACTACACCGGGGAGCCCGATCCATCGGTGCCGTCCCAGTGCGTAGCCTTCGGTACTTCAGGCCATCGCGGCTCGTCTTTCGACCTCTCGTTTAACGAGAGGCATGTGCTGGCGATCACACAAGCCATCTGTGACTACCGCCAGAGTGAGCACATCACCGGGCCACTGTTCCTGGGTATTGATACCCATGCTCTGTCGCAGCCGGCCTGCGCGAGTGCGCTCGAAGTGCTGGCCGCCAACGGCGTCGACGTGATGCTGGCAATGGGCGACGAGTACACGCCGACACCGGCAGTCTCGCATGCGATACTGGAGCACAACCGCGGACGACCATCGGGCTTGGCCGACGGCATCGTGGTGACGCCATCGCACAATCCGCCGGACAACGGCGGGTTCAAATACAACTCGCCAAACGGTGGTCCTGCAAGTTCCGTCGTAACGACCTGGATAGGGGACTGCGCTAACCGCTATCTCCAAGCTGCGCTGACCGGTGTCAGGCGATTTCCGTATGCGCAGGCACTGCGCGCGAAGACGACGCACCGCCACGACTTCCTGGGAGCGTACGTCGCCGACCTCGGCAATGTGATCGATTTCGACGTGATCCGCGATGCCAAGGTTCGTATTGGAGTCGATCCACTCGGTGGGGCCGGTGTGCACTACTGGGCTCGGATTGCCGAGCATCACAGGCTCGACCTCACCGTGGTCAGGGACTTGGTTGACCCGACTTTTGGTTTTATGACGGTCGACTGGGATGGCAGGATCCGAATGGATCCATCTTCTCCTTATGCCATGCAAAGCCTGATCGGATTGAAAGATCGGTTCGACGTTGCGTTCGCCTGCGATACCGATCACGACCGGCACGGAATCGTTACCCGCAGCCAAGGTTTAATGCCGCCCAATCATTTTCTTGCCGTTGCAGTCCATTACTTGATTCAACACCGGCCGAAGTGGGGCAAAGACGCAGCAATCGGCAAGACTGTCGTGAGCAGCGTCATGATTGATCGCGTGGCCGCCAAACTGGGCCGCCGACTTTATGAAGTGCCGGTCGGATTCAAATGGTTCGTGAACGGGCTACTCGATGGCTCGCTCGGTTTCGGCGGCGAAGAGAGTGCCGGCGCGTCTTTTTTGCGCACAGACGGCAGCGTGTGGACGACCGACAAAGACGGCATGATTCCATCGCTGCTCGCTGCAGAAATCACGGCGTGCATGGAATGCGACCCGGGCGAGATCTATTGCGACCTGGCGCGCGAATTCGGTGAGCCGGCATTTGAGCGGGTCGATTCGCCTGCAACACCCGCTGAGAAATCACTTCTGTCGAAGATCACTTCAGCGCAAGTTAAGTCTAAGGAATTGGCCGGTGAAAAAATTCAAAATATTCTTACACAAGCGCCGGGAAACGGCGCCGCAATCGGTGGTTTGAAAGTTATCTCCGAAAACGGCTGGTTTGCCGCGCGGCCTTCTGGTACGGAAGACATCTACACGATTTATGCGGAGAGCTTGCAGGGCGAGGATCATCTGCACCGCATCCTGACGGAAGCGCGGGCGATCGTCAGTGAGACACTGACGGCGGGGCTAAAAACGCCTAGCGATCCATGAAAAGTCATATCTTGGAGAGAAATTATGAGTGATAGAACACAGGCCAGTCACCCGCAAGGGGGCTCCATTACCCACGGATGCAATGGAATCTGACGCCATCGCCGGACTTTCCCCTTCCGCACCCGGCGACAGCGCCTCACGTCGGCTGTGCCTGCTCTCGAACGGCACGTATAGCGTGATGCTCAGCGACAGCGGTTCCGGATACAGTCAATGGCGAGACCTGTCGGTAACGCGCTGGCGCGAGGATTCCACCCGCGATAGCTGGGGCAGTTATCTGCTGCTGCGCGACGAAGACAGCGGCGTCGCATGGTCGGCCACACGGCAACCCTTGGGCGCTGCATCACAGGATGTTGTAATGAATTTTGGTGCCGGTCTCGCAGAGTTTGTCCGCCGCGATGACGCGTTGGACAGCACGCTGGAAATCGCCGTGGCCGACGACGCCGATATCGAGTTGCGCCGCCTCACCCTGCGCAACCACGGCGAGAATCCGCGTTCCTTGTCGATAACCTCCTATGCCGAGTTGGTGCTCGGGCCGACCGGAGCCGACAACGCACATCCGGCGTTCTCCAAAATGTTCGTGCAAACCGAGTGGGATCCGCAACATGGGCTGTTGCTGGCCACACGGCGGCGGCGCGTGGTCGGGGAACCGGAAATTTGGGCTGCCCATGCGTTGCAAATCGAAGGTCAGCCAATTGACCGTGCGCTCGAATACGAAACTGATCGCGCTCGGTTTCTCGGGCGTTGCCGAACTTTGCGCAATGCGCAGGCAATGCAACCGGGCGCCGCCTTGTCGAACACCACTGGCACCGTGCTCGATCCTATCTTCAGCCTGCGCCACCGAGTCACGATCGCGCCCGGTGCCAGCGTACGACTGTTACTGTGGACACGGTTGGCCGATTTGCGAGAGGGCGCGCTGGCATTGACCGCGCAATTGAACAACGTGAACGCTGCAGGACAATTATTCGCTGGTGCCGCACGATTTGCTGCAGCCGAACATACGCGCTTCGGCATCGACGCGGTGCACGTCGAACGTTTAGCGCATTGGCTTAGTGCGTTGGTAATCAGCGATCCGCGCCAACGTGCAGCCGCCGATGTGTTGGTGCGCGGTCGCGGCGGACCGCGCACGCTTTGGACGGCCGGAATTTCCGGTGATCGCCCGATGGTCCTGCTGTGCCTCGACAACCCGGCTGAACTGCCGCGCGTGCAGGGACTGCTGCTGGCGCAAAACGACTGGCGCAGCAAGCGCTTTGCCGTCGATGTGGTGCTGTTGAATACCGCCTTCGGCGCCGCTGGTGAGGCGCTGCACAACGCGCTGGAACCACTGGTGAGCGGGCAGCAGGAGTTGCTGAAAGCCGATACCTCGATGGTGAAGGCCGGTGTGTTTGTGTTGCGTGATGACGAGATCAGCGACGACTTTCGCAACGGCCTGCTGACGCTGGCCCGCGTGCTGCTCGGCGCCAACGAATCCACTCGCATTGTCCAGGGTGCCGCTCTAAAGGCGGGCGCGGCCATTATTGCCAGCACGCCGGCACACACTGCCAAAGCGTTGCTAGGCCCACTGGAATTCGCCAATGGCAGCGGTGGCTTCAGCCATGCCGGTCGCGCGTATCACATCCATCTCGATGACCAGCACTGCACACCGGCACCCTGGGTCAATGTGATCGCGAATCCTACATTCGGCTTTCTCGTTTCGGCCGAGGGCGGCGGTTATGTGTGGTCGAGTAACAGCCAGCAGAACCCGATCACGCCGTGGCCGAACGATCCGGTCAGTGATATGCCACATGAGATCTTGTATCTGCGCGACGAAGACAGCGGTGCTTTATGGAGCGCCACAGCGCTGCCGATTCGCGTCCTCGGTGCGACCTACAAGATCACCCATGGCAAGGGCTATAGCTACTTTACAAACGATGCCCATGGCGTAGAGCTGGAGCTAACACTGTGCGTACCAACTACCGATCCAATCAAGTTGTCGCGGCTGCGTCTGTGCAACCGCTCGACGCGCGCGCGGCACTTGGTCGTCACCGGCTATGTCGAATGGGCGCTGGGGGCGAACGGCACTACACCGGCGCAGTTTGTGGTCACCTCGCGTGATGCGCAAACGGGAGCGCTGTTCGCGCGCAACCCATGGCGCAGCGATATTGGCGAACATGTCGCGTTCATCGACATGGCTGGCCAGCAACAATCGATGAGCGGCGATCGCCGTGAGTTTCTCGGTCTGTTCGGCGCGGTTGACCAGCCGGCCGCGCTGCAAGGCGACAGGCCGCTGTCGGGTCGCCTCGGCGCGGGTCTTGATCCGTGCGGCGCACTGCAGACGCGGATCGAACTGCCGCCAAATACACAGTTCGACCTCATTTTTGTGATCGGTGAATCCACTTGTGACGCAGACGCGCAGACATTGGTCATGAAATACCGCGCAATCGGCATCGACCAGGTGCTCGCCGAAGTCGCCGTGCAGTGGAGCGATCTGCTCGATACGGTGCAGGTACACACGCCGGATCGGGCAATGGACATCATGCTCAACGACTGGCTGCTGTACCAGGTTCTGAGTTGCCGCGTGTGGGCGCGCACAGCCTACTATCAGGCGAGTGGTGCATATGGTTTTCGCGATCAGTTGCAGGACATGATGGCGCTGTGCGTGAGTCGGCCCAATCTCGCCCGCGAACATCTGCTGCGCGCGGCCGGTCGCCAGTTTGCCGAAGGCGACGTGCAACACTGGTGGTTGCCGCCAGCGGGGCAGGGCATTCGCACCAAGATTGCTGACGACCGCATCTGGCTCGCTTACGTTGCAATGCATTATGTCGAAGCGACTGGTGATGTCTCAGTGCTGGACGAGGTGGTGCCTTTCCTTACTGGTCGGGTCATACCAGGCGACGACACCGACGCCTTTTTTCAGCCAGGCGAGTCTGACCAGAAGGTCAGCGTATATGAACACTGTGCCCGCGCGCTTGACTCCAGCCTGACGCGCGGCGCCCACGGCCTACCGCTGATTCAAACCGGAGACTGGAACGACGGCATGAACAGCGTCGGTGAACAAGGCCGCGGTGAAAGCACCTGGCTTGCGTGGTTTTTGCTGGCCACCATCGCGGCGTTCACGCCAATCGCCGAGCAACGCGGCGAATCCGAGCGCGTAAATCGCTGGCGTGATTACGCCGCTGCGATGCGCGTTGCATTGGAGCAGGCATGGGACGGTCAGTGGTACCGCCGCGGCTACTACGACAACGGTGCGCCACTGGGCTCGCACGTAAGCGAGGGATGCCAGATTGACAGCATCGCACAATCGTGGAGTGTGCTGGCAGGGGTCGAGAACCCGCAATACGCCGCACAGGCCATGACCTCGGTCGATCGCCTGCTTGTTGATCATCAGAACCAGATCGCGCAGTTGTTCACCCCGCCTTTCGACCGCGACACGCAAAACCCCGGCTACATCAAAGGCTATCCGCCGGGCGTGCGCGAAAACGGTGGCCAATACACACACGGCGCGACCTGGTCGATCTTCGCCTGGGCCCAACTCGGTGACGGCGATCGCGCCGGTGCGATGTTCGACCTGCTAAACCCGATCCACCACAGCGACAATGCCGAAGCGGTGGCCCGCTACAAAGTGGAACCGTATGTGGCTTGCGCCGACGTTTATTCCGTCGCGCCGCATATCGGCCGTGGTGGCTGGACCTGGTACACCGGTTCCGCCGCTTGGTTGTATCGCGCCGGTCTCGAAGCGGTGCTCGGCTTCCAGCTTCGCGGCGAACGTCTGCGAATTGATCCGCACATCCCAAAATCCTGGTCCGGCTTCGAGCTCACCTATCTGCGGTGCGGACGCCAACAAGCCATTACCCGTTACGTCATCACGGTCGAAAATCCAAATCATGTTTGTCAAGGGGTAACTCACATGGAACTCGACGGCGCAGCACTCACCACCACGGGGGCCATCATTTTGGCGGATGACGGCCAAACCCATTCGCTACGGGTCGTACTCGGCTAGACCTTGATGGCGCGCAGATACCCCTCAACAACGGAGAGAATATGATCCGGTCGTCTATTGACGATGACATGTTGGAGAGCATCCAGCGGGATACGTTTGCCTACTTCCTGGACCAGACGAATCGCGCCAATGGGTTGGTATCCGACCGGACGGAAGATGGCGCACCAGCCAGCATTGCGGTAGTGGGCTTTGCGTTGGCGGCGTATCCGGTAGCGGTTGAACGGGGATTCTGGTCGCGTGCACAGGCTGTCGCACTTACGTTGACGACACTGCGGTTTTTCTGGAATAGCCCCCAGGGAACCGAGCCGGGCGCGACCGGCTACAAAGGGTTTTATTACCACTTTCTAGACATGAAGACCGGACGGAGGGTGTGGGACTGCGAATTGTCCACCATCGACACAACGTTTCTGATCGCTGGCATGTTATCCGCTGCGGCGTATTTCGACCAAGAGACCAAGGATGAGGTGGAGATTAAAGCACTTGCTGACGCACTATACCGGCGAGTCGATTGGCGGTGGGCGCAGAACGGCAAACCAACAGTCACACACGGATGGAAGTCGAAGAGCGGTTTCCTGAAATACCGTTGGAAAGGCTATGACGAGGCGCTGCTTCTCTATGTGCTGGGCCTCGGATCACCGACATACCCGCTGTCTGAAGAGAGTTACGCCGCTTGGACTTCGACCTATGACTGGACGACAATCTATGGTCACGAGTTCGTCTACGCAGGCCCTCTGTTTATCCATCAATTCTCACATCTGTGGATTGACTTCCGTGGAATTCAAGATGAGTACATGCGCGACAAGGGAATCGACTATTTCGAAAACAGCCGGCGAGCGACCTACGTGCAGCAGGAATACGCGGTGCGCAATCCGTTCGGGTTCAAGGGTTATGGAAAATTGGCCTGGGGCCTCACAGCCAGCGACGGTCCCGGGCCGCAGTCACGTCAGATCAACGGCGTTTTGCGTCGCTTCTTCGGATATCGGGCGCGCGGCGTGCCATACGGGCCGGACGATGGCACGCTCGCGCCGTGGGGCATCATTGCCTCTTTGCCGTTCGCGCCGGAGATCGCACTCCCGGCGATTCAGCATTGTCAGGAAATGTATCCACAGACCCGGACCTCCTACGGATTCGTCGGTAGCTTCAATCCGACCTACCCGTCGCAGTCGGGAGACGGAACGGGCTGGGTATGCAGCATGCATTACGCGCTCAATCAGGGGCCCAACATCGCGATGATCGAGAACTACCGTTCGGGCTTGATCTGGAGATTGATGCGGCATTGCCCTTATGTCGTCGCGGGACTGCAGCGGGCTGGGTTCAAGAATGGCTGGTTATGACCGACCATCTCAAGCGGCGCTGCTGGTTGACATCTCATATGTTTGTCTGCGACAGAATGTTCCACCGTCCGCATGAGATTGCTCCTTCATGCAGTTGCCTCACCGGCGGCTTTGGGCTTGCCACTCTTGATGCCGGCCAGTTTGGTGCGATTAAGCAGCAGCGCATTGATCGCAACCACCGCAGAACTGCCCGACATCGACAATGCCGCAATCTCAGGCGAGAGCGTGAACGGATAAAGCACCCCGGCGGCCAGCGGGAAGGCGACCACGTTGTAGCCCACCGCCCACCACAGGTTCTGGTGCATCTTGCGCAAGGTTGCGCGCGACAGCTCGATCGCACCGACGATGTCGTAGGGGTCGCTTTTCATCAGCACCACATCGGCGCTTTCCACCGCCACATCGGTACCAGCGCCGATCGCGAAGCCCACGTTGGCCTGGGTCAGAGCCGGCGCGTCGTTGACGCCATCACCCACCATGCCGACTAGTTTACCGGTAGCCTGAAGTTCCTTGATCTTGGCGGCCTTCTGGCCGGGCAGCACATCGGACAACACGCTAGTGATGCCCAGGTCGGCAGCGATGCGCTTGGCGGTGCCGGCGTTGTCGCCAGTGAGCATCACCACCTCGATACCAGCCGCGCGCAGTTTTGCGACGGCGGCCTTCGCCGTGGGTCGGATGGCGTCGGCAATGGCGATCAGGCCGATCACCTTGCCGTTCTGCGCAACGTGCACCACCGTGCGGCCTTCGCCTTGCAGCCGCACGGCGTCAGTTTCCAAGGGCCCGAGCGTAAGTTTCTGGGTGTCCATCAGCAACCGATTGCCGAGAAAGACCATGCCAGCGGCGGTTTGTGCCTGTGCGCCCTGGCCGGAAATGCTCTTGAAACCGGTCGGGGCAGTGAC
>JBBRTT010000073.1:0-9483 GCA_038244165.1 Lysobacterales bacterium
CGACCGGCGCCGCACGCGCATGAATACGGTGCCGGTGCATGCTGCCCCGGAAACGGACGGCGCGGTGCCGACGTTGCGCGGTGCCGTCTTGCTGCACTACGGCGAACCGGATATCCGCACCAAGGTGGAAAAAATCAATGCCTATTCCAGCGGACTCGTCGCCGACAAACTGCGCCGGCGCCAACGCTTTCTCGGTGTGCGCATGTTGCTCTACCCGCCGGTGTTCTTCGTTCGACAATACTTTTTCAAGCGCTATTTTCTGAATGGCTGGGCGGGATTCATCAGTGCCGCCACTGGCGCGTTTTACGTTTTTTTGAAATATGCAAAAGTATACGAGGCGCGGCGGCGCGATCGCGCACAGCGATAGACGATCTTTTCCGCTTTGTTTTTCTAACTACGGTGACTTGGGCCCACGCAACAGGCTGAGGGCGAGTCCACCAATCAGCGCCGCTGCGCCTGCGAGCACCGCCCACAACACCCACGTCTTCCAATCGCGCTGAACCACAACCGGTTGCGCTACCAGCGCATGTTCGCCTTGCAACGTTGCGCGTGCACCCAGAGCTGCCAACGGCGGTTGCCAGCCAGCGCCGGACTTGGCGCGTAGTTGCGCCAGTGCGCCATCGATCGGATAGTCACCGCGGCGTGCGCGCGCGCTGCCGGCGAGCAGACGATAGGGGCCGGCGCCCTGGCTGAGAAATACGAAGCGCTGCGGCAGGTAGGCAACCGACAATGCGGGTGCGTGCGCGAGCGGCGTGGCGAACTCGATACGCCAGTCCTGCATGCGGCCCATGCCTGAGGTGAGAACCTCATCGTTGCCGAGGACTGCGTCGTCCTGGCGCAAGCGGAATGCGACCAGTTCCGCGCGCGAGACCCATGCGCTCGCGTCGTCCTTGCCTGCGCGACTCAGGACGTGCACGCGCGCGAGTGAATTGTCGTCGGCCAGTTCTATTTTCAGCGCCTCGATGGCGAGTGCTGCAGGCAGCTGATAGCGATACGCGACGACTTGTTGACCGTCGCCTGCAGGCAGCGTGCGATCCACGTGCTGCACGTCGCTGCCCGCGAGTGTCGCCGCCAGCCATTGCCGCGCCGGTTGCTCGACGGTCGAGCGCGGTACGCGATGAACCAGGATGCGAAGATGCGGCAGCGCCGGGCCATCGTCGATCCGGCGCAGGCGCAAGTACGCGGCATGCAAGGCGGCGAGCGCAATCTCGTGACGATCCAGACGATTGCCATCCTGATTCAGGCGCAACACCGTGGCGCTCGCGAGCACGCTGCGCCAGGTTTGCAGGTCATCGCTGGCGCTGAGCGCAAATTGCGCGGTGACGTCGGCGCCGTTCTCGTCCCAGTCGACGCGCAGACCGCCGAGCGGGTCCTTGACGCTGCTTGCATCTAGCAGCAAGTCGCGTTGAGTGGTTGTTGCAGGCGGTGCGGTCGGTGCGCTCGCTCCGCTCGCGGTGCCCACGCCCATGCGCGCTCCGCGGCTGACTGTGCCAGAGTGCGGAAGCGCCGATGCGGCAAGGCCGCCGACTTCGGCATCCAGGCGTCGCAGCTTGCCGTCCGCACCGCGCTCGATATGCAGGCGGATCGAATCGTCGCCCTGCGTCCCCGGCGAAGGCGCCGGCGTTTGCGGCAATTCGAACATGGGTACGGGAACGCCAGTCTCCTGCGCCGCAGGGCCGATGAAGACACGATACGGCGCGAACGGCACGCTCTCGCCCGCGGCATTGACGACTTCGACATCGCGCAAGTCTTCGGTACCTACCGCGGCGTAGATTTCCGGCGTCAGCTCGACCTGCCAGGCGGCGCTGTCGCCCGCGGTCTGCAATGGCCACGCATAGGCGTAGTCGTCTGGTGTGCCGGCGCGCGCAAACACGCAGGCAAAAAGTGTACAAAAATACAAGGCAACAATACGACGAATGCTCATGATTGCTCTCCGGCGTTGCGTGGCGGCACCGGTGCGAAATAGCCGACGCTGATCAGCAACACGCCGACGGCGAGCATGCCGATGATCGCCGGCAGGTCGTGCAGGTGCTGGCGATCGATCAGCAGCAGTTTCAGGATGACCACGCCCATCAGCACGCCGCCGCCGATCCAGACAGCGCGCGAGCCGCGGTATTTGCCGAGCAGCATTGCGGCGATGCCGGCCACCGTCCAGCTGATCGACAACGCCGCCTGTGCCAGCGCGGAATTCCACAGCGCATCGCTCCAGGGCACGTCCCCGAGAAAATGCGCGCTGCGCAGGGTGATTGCGGTCAGCAGAATCACGCCGGCCACGGCCAGTGCGCGTGCGCGGAACTCGGCATTCAGCAGCGCACTGCCTTCGAGCGCGGCGCGCCGGTACCAGGCCAGCAGCAACAGCAGGAATCCGAACTGTGACAGCTCCAGTGGGTTGAGCAAGGGCACATAAGACACAGGCGCCGGCTGGCCTTCGATGAACAATCCGATGAGCCAGGCGATGCCAAGCACGGCAGCGAGGCTGGCCAGCAGCCAGTGGCGCAGGCGTTCCGCGGCGTCTGCATCCGGCCAAAGCACGAACGCAGCGCGGACGAGGATCAGGCAGAACAACGCCACCAGCGGTGCCAGTGCGGCCACGCCGACCCAGGCGTCGCCCAGCTCAAGGTGCGCATAGGCCAGATGGCCGAATTCGACGCCGAGCACCAGCGCGATTGTCCACAAAAACGCAAAGTGGACAATGTGGATAAATGCATGAGCGCGGGAAGCCAGGCTCGATAGTCCGACCAGGGCCGCGACCAGCCAGATCGCCCACGCCGCCGCTGCCCAGCCTTCCAGCGGACCATGATTGTCGTCGGAAATGAACGCGAGCATGAGCGGGGCCAATGCAAACATCGCCAATACCGGCCACGCGCTCTCCGGCCAATCCATGCGTCGGAACGCGACGGCGGACAGGGCTCCGCTGACGGCAATGAGCACCAGCCACCAATCCGTTTGCAACGCGCTGGGCGCGAAACGTGCGATCTCATGGCCGAACGCGGCGATCCACCAGCCCCAGCCCCACAGGAACAGCAACACAGCCAGCGGCGTGCGCGCGTCGGCGCGAGACAGCAGGCGCGCGCTGACAATTCCCGCGAGCGCTATCAGGAACGCGCCGAAAAATTCGCCGTTCAACATGACCACGTTGTCGGTCGTCGCATTTGCGTAGCCGTAGAGGAAGGCGAGCCCCGCGCACGCCTGCAGGCCGTAACCGATCCAGCGCGGCAGCGCGCGGTGCTGACGCAGACCGAGCCAGACCAGCGCGGCGCCCTCGATCGCCCAGGTGCACGCGGTCGCGCGCGCCGACAGCGCCAGGGGCACTGCCAGCGTGGCAAAGCCGAGCGCGAGCAACGCATGCGATTGCCCCAGCAGGCGCAGGCCCAGACGGCGCAGCTCGAGCGCGGCCAGCACGGTGTAGATCGCGGCGGCGCCAATTGCGCTGAACGCCAACTCGGTGCGATCGCCATGCAACAGCGCGGCCTGCAGCGGAAACGCGAGCAGCGGCAGGCCGAAGACCAGGGTGGAATCGATCAGGTCGCGCTTGTCCGGATCGAGCCGGCGCGCGTAGAACAAAGGTATCAAAAGGTAAAAAGCAAAAAATAACAAAAGGAACGGCTCGGTGCTGGCGAACAGTTCCGGGCGGTATTTGAGTACGCCCCAGGCCGTACCAATGCCGAACGTAAACACGAAGCCGAGCAGATTCAAGGCACGCCACGGACGAATCCAGGCAACCGCGAAGATCATCGTGTTCAGCAGCGCGTAGTAACTGAACAGGGCCACATGATTGCCGCTATCCGTCGCGACCAGGATCGGGGCAAGAAAACCGCCGATGATCGCGAGTACGGCCAGCGCCAGCGCATCCTGCAGGACCGCGAGCATGCCGGCGCCGGCGACGACGATGACGAGCAATGCAAACGCAAGGCCCGACGGCAGCAGATGGTAGAGCCTGAATGCGGCGAAGATGGTCAGGATCAGCACGCCGATGGCGCCACCCTGAAGACTCAGCGCGAACGCGCGGTGCGATTCGCGCTTGCGCCAGGCGAAGATCAGCGCGCCCAGGGCCGCCGCGGCGATGCCGGCGAGGCGGAACTCGACCGGCACGCGCAGCCAGCCCGAATCGGCTGCGTACTTGAGCAAGGCGCCCACGCCTAGGAACAGCACGAGCACGCCGACCTTCACTGGCACGTTGCCTTCGGTGAACCACTGCTTCACGCGCGTAAATGCCTGCGTGATTGCGTCGGGCTGCGGTGGCACGCGAGGTGGCGACGGCGGTCTGGGCGCGGGTATTGGCGGCGGAACTTGAGGCGTTGCCGCGATCGTGAGCGGTTGCGCCATGGTTGGCGCGACGACGATTTCCAGCACTGCGCTCGGGATCGGCGCAACACCCGGTTGCGAAATCGCCGCGCTAGGTGCTGCGGCAACGCGCGCTGGCGCCGCCGTGACGCTGCGCTCGGGCGTCAGCGCACGATGCTGCGCGATGCTGCGTTCCAGATCGACCATGCGCCGACGCAACTGCTGCAGTTGGGCAAGCGCCAGGCCGGCCAGGGCGCCGAACAACGCGCTGGTCCAACCGGTGTGCTCGCCGAACATCCCCGCGCACACAAACGGACCCAGCAGGGCGCCGACCACCATGAACAGGAACGTCATTGCCACTCTCCCCAAAAGAATTCCGCACCTGCCGCAGCATCCCCATGCTGAGCAGCATTTCCTTTCCCGAATCAATACAGCGGCAGCTCCCCCGGCGGCCGCGACTTAAAACGTTTGTGCACCCACAGGTATTGCGCCGGTGCCTCGCGCACCATCACTTGGATTTCTGCATTCACGCGTGCCGTGTCGGCCACGACGTCCGTGCCCGGAAAATCCTGTAGTGCGGGTTCCAGCCGAATCTCGTAGCCGCGGCCATCATCCCTGCGTCGATGGAAAAAGGGAATGACCGCCGCGCCAGAAAGTCGCGCCAGATGATGCGTCGCCGTGATGGTGGCGGCCGGCACGCCAAAAAACGGCACGAACACCGCATCCTTGCCGCGCATGTCCTGGTCGGGCGCATACCAGACCGTGCCGCCGCGCTTTAAGTATTTCACCGTTCCGCGCAGATCGTCCTTGGTGAACATCGCATCGGCATAGCGCAGGCGTGCGCGCAGCACGACCCATTCGAACGCGCGGTTGTCCATGATCCGATACATGCCGGCAATGCCGATACGGCGCGACACCAGCCGTGCGCAAAGTTCCAGATGGGAAAAATGCGCACCGACGAGAAGTACGCCGCGGCCCTGCTGGCGGAAGCGGTCCAGATGTTCCAGGCCCTGGATCGAACACGGAACGCGGGCGATGCCGCTGTCGCTCGCCATCCACGCCAGTGCGAACTCGACCAGCATGAGGCCAAGGTCGGCCAGCGTCGCGCGCAGCAGGCGTGCGCGCGCAGCCGGGGCCAATTCAGGGAAGCAAATTTCCAGGTTGCGTTGCGCGACATGGCGGCGTTCGCCTGGCAGATGTGCCGTCATCGCGCCGAGCATTCGCCCCAATGCGAGCAAGGCGCGATAGGGCAGGCGCGCGATAAGCCAGATAAGGCCCAGCGCCAGCCACGATGGCCAATATTGCGGCAACAGCAGGCTGGCGCTGAACGGAGGTGGGGCAGATGCACTCATCGCCCGATTGTAACGGCGCTTCAGGGACGGTTGTCGGTAAACACGCATGTTCCGCATCTTTCCAACAACCGCGAACCGACAACCGACAACCAGCCGTTATACTTCGCCCGCCTATGCGCGATCTCATGCCGCTGCGACGCTTCATCTATACCCTGACGATGTACCTGCTGACGCCGGTGATCCTGTACCGGTTGGCGGTGCGCGGCTTGCGCTATCCGGATTATTTTTCGCGCTGGCGCGAGCGCTTCGGTTTCTTCGAGGATCCCAAGATTCGCGACAGCATCTGGATCCACGCCGTGTCAATGGGCGAAGTCAACGCGGCCATGCCACTGATCGACGCCTTGATGCAGCGTTATGAAGGCACGCCGTTTGTAATCACGACAGTGACGCCGACCGGTTCGGATCGCGTGCGCCGGGTCTACGGTGATCGCGTGTTCAACGTTTATTTGCCTTACGACCTGCCGGCTTCCATCCGCCGTTTCCTCGATCGCGTGCAGCCACGTCTTATCGTGGTGATGGAAACCGAAATCTGGCCAAACCTGTTCTTCGGCTGCCGCGCGCGCGGCGTGCCCATCGTCGTGGCGAACGCGCGTCTTTCGGAGAAAAGTCTGCGTGGCTACGGGCCGGTGCGGCCGCTGGCGCGAAGCGCGCTGGCCAGTGCGCACTACGTCGCCGCACAGTCGATGACCGATGCGGCGCGGCTGCGTGACCTCGGCGCCGAGCCCGAGCGCCTGGGCGTCGTCGGCAATCTCAAATACGACATGACTGTGCCGGCGGACTTCAAGACTCAGGCGCAGAGCATGCGTGCCGGTTGGGGCGAGCGGCGTCCGGTATGGATCGCGGCGAGCACACACGAGGGTGAAGAGGAACCGGTGCTCAAGGCGCACGCCGCGGTGCTGCGGCAATTTCCCGATGCACTTCTTTTGTTCGCGCCGCGCCATCCGGAACGATTCAAACCGGTCGCGCTGGCCTGCCGCAGTTTCGGATTCATCACGCGCACGCGCAGCGAAGGCGGCAGCGCCGATGGCGATACGCAGTGCTTCGTAGTCGACACTCTTGGCGAATTGCTGCGTTTTTATGCGGCGGCCGATGTCGCCTTCGTCGGCGGCAGCCTGGTGCCGATCGGCGGCCACAACGTGCTCGAACCGGCGGCGTTGTCGGTGCCGGTCATCGTCGGTCCGCAGACATTCAATTTCACCGATATCACCGCGAGCCTGATCGAAGCCGGCGCCGCGTTGTGCATTGCCGGGGCCGATGAATTGAGCACGGCCGTGATCAAGCTCCTGGCCGACGAACAATTGCGCCGACGCATTGGCGATGCCGGACGCGCCGCCTTCGAGCGCGAACAAGGCGGGGTTCTGCGCACGGTGGGGATTGTGGAAAAAGTGCTCGAAGAGCGCGGAATCGGCAAATCGGGAACTGGCGACTAACCATAGGGCGCATCTCGGATGCGCCGCTTCGATGCCTGCAGGTCCGATCGGGATCGGCACATGCACGGCGCGTCCGAGACGCGCCCTACGTTTCCTTTTTCTTGCTTAGTCCAGCAACGCGTTTACCGCTTCGATGTCCTTGATCTCGACGACACCGGCCGCCTGCTTGAGCTGCAGACCGCTGAGCACGAACTGATGCCGCGCCTGCGAATACGCGCTCTGCGCCTGGAACAGCGTCTGCTGGGCCAACAGCACATCGACGATAGTGCGGGTGCCGACTTCGAAACCGGCCTGGGTCGCATCGAGCGAACTCTGCGCCGACGTCACCGCCTGCTTGGTCGCTTCCACTTCACTGATACCGGCGATAACCGCGCGATAGGCGTTGCGCGTGCTGGCGACGACGCCACGGCGTTGCAGTTCGAACTGATCCTGTGCGGCGTCACGTTGGAACACGGCCTGACGCGTCTGCGCCGAGACCAGTCCGCCAGTGAAGATCGGCACGTTCAAGGTGACGCCGATGGTGGTGCTGGTCGTCAATCCGGTCGCAGGAAAGCTGCCCAGTCCACTACTGCCAAATGACGTCGTATTGGTGCCCCAAGCCGGTGTATCGGTGCGCACGAGCGAAGCATTGAGCGTTGGCAGATGGCCTGAGCGCTGGGTGGAAATATTGTAGTCGGCCGCGTCCAGCGAGTGCTGGCGCGACGCCAGCAGTGGGCTTTGCTTGATTGCGACATCGACCCAGGCTTGCAATTCGTGCGGCTCGGGCTTTTCCAGCGGCAGCTGATCGCGCAATTTCTTCAGGTCGCCAAACTCCTTGCCGGTAATCTGGACCACGGTTTCGCGCGCGGTGTCCATCGCGTTTTGTGCGGAGATCGCCTGGGCCACGGCTGAGTCGTGATTGGCGCGCGCATTGTGCACGTCGGTGATCGCCGAAAGGCCAACCTGATAGCGTTGCTCAGCCTGGTCGAGCTGGCGCGCCAGCGCTTTTTCGTTGGCCTGCGCGAATGCGAACTGGTCCTCGGACGTGAGCAGACCGAAGTACGCGGTAGCCGTGCGCACGATCAGATCCTGCAAGGCCGCGTCGTAGTCGCTGGCGGAAGCCTCAGCGCTTGCGCGTGCGCCACGCAGCCGCGTGATATTGCCCCAGTTGAACAGCGACTGGGTCAGCACGCCCTGTGCCTGGCGGCTGCGATCTTGGAAGCTGCTGCTTTCCGGCAACAGCACCAGATTGCCGGAACCATCGGATACGGGGCTGATGCTGCTGCGGCCGCCGTCGTTGTGCAGGTAGCCCAGGCTGGCGCTGATCTGCGGCAGCATTGGCGCACGCGCCTCCGCAACGCCTTCGCCTACGGCATTCTTGGTGGCGTCAGCGATCGCCAGAGTCGGGTCGGCCTGACGCGCCTGCTGATAGATCTGCAACAGATCTTCGGCCGCTGCCGGCATCGATACACAGGCTGCGGCGAGCGCCAGCGCCAGGGCGTTCCATCGGAATCGTGTAAGCATTACGGCATTTCCTTGAAGGTTGAATTTCATGTTCGGCGCGCGCATTCAGATTGAATTAGAGAACGAAAAGTTTCGGCGGTGCGGCGTTGGCCAGGTACGGCAGGTCGGTTTCGAACATGACCTGCTCGTCCCATTGCGAATCTCCGCGCAGTGTATACAAAGTCGCACGTTGCGCTGGCGAGGCGCCGACCACGGCAAACAGCCGGCCGCCGGGCTTGATCCAGCCGCGCCAGTTTTGCGGCAACGCATTCACCGCGCCAGTGACAACCATCACGTCGAACTGGCGCTTCGGTTCGAATTCCTTGACGGCGTCGGCGACTTCGATTTTCGCGTTGCGCACATTGGCGGCATGCAAGCGCGTGCGTGCGGCATCGGCAAAATCGGCGTGTTGCTCGATGCTGAGCACTTCGCCAGCCAGGCGCGCCAGGCACGCCGTGAGGAAACCGGCGCCGCTGCCGATTTCCAGAACACTGTCTTCGCGCGAGGGTGATACCGCCTGCAACACGCGGCCCTCGACTACGGGCTTCATCATTACTTCGCCATGACCCAGCGGCAGGCAAAGGTCGGCGAAAGCCAGGTTGCGGCAGGCCGGCGGCACGAAATCCTCGCGGCGTATCGCGGTGAGGGCTTCCAGCACGCGGCTGTCGAGCACGTCCCAGGGACGCACCTGTTGCTCGATCATGTTGTGGCGTGCGAGTTCGATATTCAGGGACATGGACGTTTACCGATTAGGAAGCCAGAAGAGTGGGACCAAAAAGACCAAAAAGAATAGGCGCTTGCGGGCGTTCCGGCAATCGCACCATCGCTTATCCGCATGCCAGCGCCGAAGTGCCGGAAGTCATCTAAACCTTTTATGGCCATGGATGGCCGGTATCCCGGCAACGCAGGAGCAGTTGCCGGGATGGCGCTCATGC
>JBBRTT010000074.1:0-6692 GCA_038244165.1 Lysobacterales bacterium
CGCGGGCGGACGCCGCTATCGACTGCGAAAATGGCTGCGGCGCCGGGGCGTGCTCGTGGCTGTCGCGACCGTTCTGATTGCGGCAACGGCCGTTGCACTTTGGCAGGCTCAACGTGCAAATCAGTTTGCGACTCAAGCCGAACACGAGCGCGACTCAGCCACGCGCGATCTGCGTCGGCAAGAGTTGCTGCAGGAGCACTACGCCAGTCTGTTCAATCGCCTGCTGGCATTGGACAAACCGATTACACCGGAAGTGCTGATTGACGAGATTGCCGACACTCGTCAGACCGTGGTTGCGCAGGATCCGGATGCGCAGGACTCCCTGCAGATCGCGGTCGCAGACCTGCAGATAGTGCGAAACAATTTTGCAGCCGCCATTGAAGCGCTGGAAGCTCTGGCACCGAGGCGCGAGCGATTGAGCGCGTGGGAGCAGGTGAGCTATGCGGAAACACTCGCGAGCGCATATTTACGCGTGGGTCGCGTCGATGAGATCAATGCCATCCTGGTGCAGGGCGAGGCTGCCGCAGAGCGGGTGCCTGATTCGCGTATCCGCCTCGCCCGCGCTGCGCTCGCCATTGTTCGCGCACAGCTGATGCGCTCACAGGGCGATGTGGCCGGTTCCCTGCAGCAGGCGCGGCGCGCCGTCGAGTTGTCGGACTCCGATACCTACATCAGTCCGATGCGTCTGGGTCAACTGCGCACCAACGCCGCACTCAATGCGATGTACGCGGGCGACATCGCCCTCGCCAGACAATGGGCGCGACGCGGCCTGGATGATTGGCAGCGCGCCGGAATGCAATCGATGGTGAGCTATCTCACCGCATCGACCAATCTGGCCAACCTTGAGCAGCTCAGCGGCCATCCGGCAAGAGCCCTCGCCCTGTATGAAGAGATCGCGACACACGCGTCGGCCAGTGACAACGCTCCAGCGCATTGGGCTGGACAGCTATCGATGGCGCGCGCACTGGCCTTGATGGGGCAGGATGAACGCGCCATCACGATGGCGCAAAATGCGAGTAGCGCATTCTGCTCGGCGGTCGGACCCGAGGCGCTGGATTGTCAGCGAGTCCGACTGGCGCTCGCCGACATCGCGAACTGGCTCGGCAACATCGACGTCGCGACGCAGACGGTGGCATCTATCAGCTTCACCGACGCGCCCGCCATTGCCGTGTTGCTGCGGGCGGTGCGTGCAGTGCTTCAACTCAATCGTGAATCCACTGCGGCCAATGTCGTTGTCGCTGACGCGGCGCTGGCCGCCGTCACTGCACAGGGCGGTCTGGGTGTTCGCGGGGCAATCCGGCAGCGCCTGGGTGCCGCTGAGCGTTTGCTTGCCGCAAATCATGTGTCACTCGCCGAGCAGCTCCTCGAACCGATGCTGCGCAAGCCACCTGGCGACGAAACGATCGATGGTATCGATCGTATCTGGCTGCAACTGTGGCAAGCGCGACAAGCCGGAACGCTGTCATCGCAGAGCGCGTTGACCGACGCGCTGGCGAACGAACTGGGGGAACATCACCCCAGTGTGCTGCGCTGGAACGCCTGGCGGGTGGCGAGCGAAACACCTCGGTAGTTCCGTCGGAAATCCACGCCGACCTGAGCTGATTCGCGCTGCCGGTCGCAGATGCCCCGCGCGCAGTCCGACTAGCAATCTTGGGCTTACCCGCTCATTTTGGTTTGCGCGGATGCGCCGCGATCTCAGCGCATTCATACGCGAATGTCCGTCGCCCTTCGCCCAGATGTCCGTCGCGAACGCTGTTTCGCGAGTACGCAGGCAATGCCCGCTGAACGCATCGTGGCCGACGCTACCGGCAACGATCCGTGCTTTCGTGCAAACCGAAACGCGTCTCGCGATATCTGTACCACGCTTTTCGCAGCGAAATCGAATTCGACGAACGGCCGCTCCGCGGTATTCGTTGAGCCCTATGACTTCCGGAAAAACAGGTGCCTTATGAAAAATCACTACCTATCCATGGTTCTGTACACGGCGACCACTTTCTTGGCGACTGTCAGCACTTGTCACGCCGCGCTTTACGACATTGACACCAGCTTCGCCAGTGCCGGGCGCCTCAACCTGTCTTTCCCGGGTTCCGACTTCCGCACGCTGGCACATCTCGCGCGGCCCGATGGCACCTCGATCGCCGTCGTGACCTACGATGGCAATGCTTGTCCCGCTGGGCGACATTGTCTAGGCCTGTATCCATTCAATGCGGCAGGTAGCCCTTTGGGAGCAATAACCGTTCCCATCACACACAGCTTTTCCAAGCGCACCGGCGGCATCGTGCTTGACCCCTATCTGGTCAAGGCCGCTGCCATCGACAGCCAAGGCCGCATCCTAATTGCGGGGACGGAGCAGTTCGGATCAGTTTTTCAGTTCAAGGTCATCCGCTTGCTCCCCAATGGTCAGCCTGACACCAGCTTTGATGGCGACGGCATCGCCACGCCCGGCAATTTCACGTCGCTAAACAACGACGTTGCAGAAGCGATGGCGATCGATGCTACCGGCCGAATCGTGATGGCAGGTAGTGCAAAGTTTTCCGCCACCGACACGGACTTTGCCGTGCTGCGCCTGACCAGCAATGGCGCGCTGGATACGTCCTTCGCCACCGGCGGAAAACTGACGATCGCGTTTGATCTGGCTGGAGTCGGCTTTGATGGCGCCACGGCGCTCGCTCTTCGCGCGGATCAGATTTATCTGGCTGGCTACGCCACGGATGGCAGCACGACCCGCATTGGCTTGGCCAAGGTGCTGCCTGCGGGCACGCTCGACGGCAACTTCTGTCCTACGACCTGCACCTTTCAGGGCCCCTATACCTCGATCAACAATGGCAAGCGTGTGCTCTTCTACGGCCAGGCTGGGGACAACCTGAGCGACTTCGTCACTTCGGTGGCGGTCAATATCAGCGGCGAAATGGTCTATGCCGGAACACATGACACGGGCAACTTCGATTATCGCGTATTCACGCAAAAGGTCGCACTGAATGGCGATTACGCGAACGAAGGACTGACTGATGTGGGTTTGGGTGCACCCCTGCAGTATCGCGTCGGTGGCATCCGCTATTTCAACCCGAACAGTGGCACCAGCAAGCTGCTGCTGACCGGCACCGTGGGCCCGGACACTGAGTTCTTTTTTGCCCAGGGACTCGATGGGGACCTGGTTCCGACGTCGAACTGGGGTGGGAACGGAACCAATTCCAGCGTGGTCCTGTACAGCGCCTCAGGGGGCTTTGGTGACAACCCAGGCGATCGACCCGCCATTCCCAGCGTCGACTCGAAGGCTCGCGTTTTGCTCGGCGGCAGCTACAAGGCAAGCGCCGGCGATTCCAACTACAGCATCAACGTCATGCGTCTGAGCCCGGATCTGATTTTTCGCAACGGCTTTGAATAGTTGCTATTTGAATAGCTGTCAGATGCGCACCATTCTACCGACCGACGTCGCTGTTGCTGCCGGGCCCAAGTACTTGCGCTGAATGGGTACCCGGCGACGGCATGCCCGGTCCGTACCGACGAATTGCTGATCGGGCAGTTGCCTGCCCTGCGGCGCGGGGCGGCCGCCGCATCGATCGTGAACCAGAGCGTCGGCGGTTCGGTGCTCCACATGCCTTGGTTGCCGGAATCTGGAGGTGACAATTGATGCAACCCAAGCGGCTCGAGTGCGTTGTTGTTCATGGCCGACCAGCAGAAGATCGATCGGTGAGTCGTATCCAATGCGCATCGTTGCACCCGTCTTGTCTATTCGAAATCATCGGCGAAGATACGATCGGTTACTTCCTCCGTTACCTGCATGCATTCGGAAAATTCCGACGTGTCACCGCCCGGGCTGGTCGCCGTCGCTGTGATCACGTCACCGATGTCGACGTTGAGCTCGGTAACGTAGGCCTGAAAGGTCTTGCTGCAATTGTTGCCCGGACCGCAGATTCCGGATGAGGCAACCACGATATCGATCGAACCGAGATAGCGCGTGCCCTGACCGTTGCCGGCGCTGTGGCAGGCGTCGCTGCCGTAGAACTCAATATGATACGGCGTGCCGGAGACCGTCGATGTCAGCGAGCCGCTGACGCGAATCGGCCGGCCTGCTGGAACGACTCCACTGTGCACGCGCAGGGCCTCGGTCAGGCGCGGAAAGTTCTGCTCGCGATTGGCGCTGCACCCTTGTTCTCCGGTGCAGAACTGCGGATCCCAGTCATTGGCTGTCACGCCGTTTGCGCCGAGGTCGATACCGATGCCGATATTGGCATCGATCGCATTGCCCTGGATTGTGTTGCGCCCACCAGCCGCCGCCAGCACGCGCACGCCACTGTCGCTATTGCGCTTGATGATGTTGCCAGTGATCGAGTTGTCGTGGGCGTCGTTGTCGAGCATGACGCCTTCGCGGCCGTTGCCCGGCGTGCCGAGGAACCCCGTGTTGCCGCCAATCTTGTTGTCGCCGATCACGTTCCCGTTGGCGTTGACTCCGGTCAGCAGGATGCCGTCGCGTGCATTGCGCGAAATGATGTTGTCGCGGACGCTGTTGTTGGCCGTGGAAATGTGGATTCCGTCCTGATTCGGCAGAGCGCTGATACCGTCTTTGTCGGTGCCGATCCGGTTGCCGACGATCTGGTTGCCGGTGGATCCAATCTGAACGGCAATGCCCTCGGCCGATGATCCGCCGATCAGATTGGCCTGCGCGTCTTCGCTGCCGCCGATCAAGGAGTTGACCGCCGACAGGCCGACGGTAATGGCCGTGCCATTGCCGGCGAGCAACGGTCCCGAATCTCCGATGCGGCCACCGAACTGATTGCCATGGATATAGCTGCCGTTGCCGTAGGTCAGCAGGATCGCCGTGGTGAACCCTTCGAAGGCGAGTCCGCGAATGGTGACAATGCCGTTGCCCAGTTGCGCTCCCGTGTTGATGCCGGTCAGCAGTGTGCCGTTGCCATCGAGGATGACGCAGGGTTTGGCGTCCCACAGGGCGCTCTGACTGTTCTGCACACTGCCTGGTTGGCTCCAGCCGTCAAGCCGTACCGGATCGCGCAGGTACAGCGTGGTGGGCAGCACAATGCGGCGCGGGCAGCTGCCCGGAATATTGAAGTTGATGACATTGAAGCCGGAATCCGCATTGGCGAGGTTGATCGCGTCGCTGAGCGAGCCGGCACCGGATGAATTGGTGTTGATGACGGTATAGACCCCGCTGCCGTCGAACGGTGATTCCAGCGCACCGCGATCCACGGCCGAACCGATCACGCGCGGTCCACCGTACAGGTCGATCGACAGCAACCCGTCGGGCACGGTGGAGGTACCGGAATTGATCATTGGTGAGCCGGGATTCGGCCGATAGTTCGCGTCGAGGTCGGGATTGGACGAGACGTTGGACGCCCCTTGCAAGCTACCCGCCGAAAGCGCGCCGTTGCTAGAAAAGACCAGACTGTCGTAACGGTTGTTGAATGCGAACACGTTGGTCGATACCGCCGAAATTTCGGTGTCCGTGTTGCGAAAGACATTGTTGTAGAGGAAGGCGGTGCCCTGGTGGTCGCAGCAGGAGTTGACGTACAGTCGTCCGTCGGCAACGGTGCTATTGACCATCGTCAACGAGGTCGTGACATGGTCGTTGTCCTCGGCCAGGGCGATGTCGATGGCCGTACCATCGGCTGCATTGATGAACAAGCTGTCGCGCACCACGATGTCGTGGCACTGGCTAGACGTATTCAACTTTCCGCCGATCATGCGCAGGCGCCGCGCCTCGAACTTCAGATCGTTCGACGCGCACGGGTTTTCGCCCAGTGGCAGGTTGCCTCTGAACAACAACGGCGCCTGATCGAGCGTGAGCGTCTTGAACACGACCGACGCGCTCTCGGTCGCCACGACGAACGCCTCGCCGCTGTTGGAATGCAGCACGGTCAGGGACGCGTCGTCCACGCGCGATGCGCATGCTGAGCTGTAGCCGCCCTCGATCGTCAGGCTGCCGACCGGGACGATGTATTCCAGATCCGGGTCGAAACGCAGTTCGCTGGTGAAATTGTAGGTGCCGCTGCGTACCTGGATGCGGCTGTCCTGGGCATCTACTTCGGCCTGGTCGAGCGCGTTTCGTAGCTCAGCGACGCTGCCGACGCAATAGGTCTGCTCGGCATGCCCGCTACGCGTGGCAAACAGCCCAAGGAAGGACAGCACGAGGATCAGGTTGGCATGGCGCATCGGAGAATCTCCTAGGACGTTTCCCCTATCCACGCAAGATGGCGATCGCAGGGGCCAACAGCGACGCCGAGTCGCGCTTCATCCGATCCCACGTGGCCATCTAACGCCGAAGATCAGCGTGGTCGACCGTGGGCATTCAATCGATGCACAGCGTCGACTCGAATCCGTTAGTGAAAACCGCGTCGCCGCCTGCTGTGCCGGTGCCGCTCAGCGGCATCGACATCGCCGAGTTGGCTGGCGCATCGCTGGCGTGGTACTCGATGCGCACGGCGCTGCTCACAACGCCGGCAAGACTGGGCTGAAACGTTTCGTCGAGCGTGCACGCGGTGCCCGGTTGCAGGGTCATCCCGATGGTGCAGGTCGTGGCGATAAGCGGAAAACGTACTCCGCCACCGGCGACGCTGTCGATCGTGAGCGGCAATGAACCACTGCTGCGTGCGTAGAAGCGCATCGGTGCCGAAGTGCTGCCGACCGCGGTCGGCTTGAACGTGCACCTGCGCGGTTCGAAACTCAGGCGGGAGAAC
>JBBRTT010000075.1:0-6618 GCA_038244165.1 Lysobacterales bacterium
GTACGCAGCCACGCTGGCGAACTGGTTCGGGTTGAGCGGCAGCGATATCACCACGATCTTCCCGAATCTGAGCAACTTCTCCGCGTCGACGAACTACAACCCGGCGAGCGGCTACATGAAGTTTCTCGGCTAGCCGCGCAAGGTTCTGCGTGCGCGGCGCAACCACGGCGCCGCGCACGCGACCAGTGCGGCGCCGAGCAGTGCAAGAAACCACTTTCCACCAAGCGATACCTCGCTCGCGGCTGGCGGAGGTGGTGGTGGCGGCGCGGCAATCACGTTGATGGTACCGAACATGCCGGTGCCGGGCGTGCCGTGGGTTTCGCAAAAATAACCGACCGTGCCGGCATTTGGAAAGTCAATGGACACTAACCACAGTTGACCCGTCGCCCCGCCGTTGCCGCCGTGTCCATCGTTGTCGCAGCCGTGCGCGCAGCGAAACGAACCATCGTCCGCAACGACATTGTGCACGCCGCCGAAGTTGAGGAACGTCACCGTGTCGCCGGCATTGATGTCGATCGTCTGTGGCGAAAACGTCAGCCCCTGGCCGCCGACGATGACGTAGGAAACGTTCGCCTGAGCATTGACGACGCAGGACAACATCAGGATCAACGCCAGCACGAGTGTCGACACGCGCGGCATGGCGGGTGACGAGCGTGCTTGGCAATGCGCAAGCGGCGACTGGATGCCTGGAACCGTGGTTGGAATTGGGCTCATGTGAAATGTAGGCGTGGGCATGAGACTACTGTGGAGGCGCATTCTGGACTTCATTGTTCCTGGAAGCTATCACCGGCAGCACCAGCACGAACTCGGCACCGGGATCGCGCTGAATCACGTCCGCTTCGCCGTGCATGGCGCGGGCGAGCTGGCGCACGAGGGAAAGGCCGATGCCGGTGCCGAGAGTGTCGCGCGTCAGCTCGTTGCCGGCACGATAGAACAACGCGAAGATCTTGCGCACCTGGGATTTTTCCACGCCCGGGCCGTAGTCGCGTACGCTGAACACCACGGACTTGTCGCCGCGCACGCGCACGCCGATATCGATCGCCCGACGCGGCGCCTTGGCCGAGAACTTGATCGCGTTGTCGACCAGGTTGATGACGATCTGCACGAACGCATCGGCATCGACCGACACCTCGCGTTCGGCTGCCGCCGCCTCGATCAGGTAATTGCACTCGAAATGCGCGCGCTCGATCTGGCTGGTCAGCTTGGAACGCAACAAGTCCACAAGCGAATTCACGCGCATGGGTTTGAGTTCCAGGCGCAACTCGTTGCGTTCCATGCGTGCCAATTGCAGGACGTTGGCGATCAGGCGCGACAGGCGTTCGCTCTCGTCGTGGATGTAGGCGTAGTACTCGCGTTTCTTGTCTTCGCCCGACCAGCCTTCGCGCAGGATCTCGGCATACATGCGGATTGAGGTCAGCGGCGTGTTCAATTCGTGGCTGACCGCGGAAACAAAATCCTGCTGCTGGCGCGCCAGCAGGATCTGGCGCAGGCCGAGCCGGTATAGCGCGACGAAACCCAGCACCAGCACGACAAACAGCACGGCGCCGGCCCAGGTCACGATGCGGCCGCCCGGTCCGATCGGCAGATGCTTGATGTTCCATAGCAGCTCAAAGTCCCCAAGCGGCGCCGACAAATGCAGTTGATGCAGCAATTCGCCTTGAACCTGCGTTGCGCTGCTGCGCGAATAGCTGGCTTCTGCTGCGCGCGTGACTTGCAGCACGTCGTGGCGATAGGCGACGACCATGTCGCTCATCTGCGCCAGTGCGGTTTCCTGGAACAACCGCGTGATCGCGCCTTCGATGAAAACTTTTTCGTCCAGAATCGCACCCTGGATCGTGCGCCGGCCATCGCGCCAGACCTTGCGAAACAGCACGCCGTGGCCATCCTCGAGCAGGCTGAATTCGAAGGGATCAAGTTCACTCTCGAAGGTGTGCACGCGCTGCACCGCGACCTTGTCGTCACGGCCGTTGTCGGAGATGTTGCGCTGGCGTTCCGGCGCCTCGACGACCGCGCTCTGTTCCTTGCGCGCCGCGCGCGCCTGCACGTTCGCCTTGAGTTTCTGTTCATAGGCTGGCGCCAGGCGTTGCTCGGCTTGCGGCGGGTTCTCCGCCGGGAAATTCTTGGCGATGCGCAAGTCGTCCACTTTGCCCAGGTCGTTGCGCTTGATATTGGATCCGGATATTTCGATCTTGTTCAACTGATCGAACGCGGCCTGCGACGCGATCGGCGGCGCAGGCGTTTCGGCATCGGCTAGCGCTTGTTTCTGCGCCGCATTCTTGTCGGCATCGACCTTGTCAGCGTCGATGCTGGTCACGGCGTCGGCCTTGACCGTGCCGTTCGCAGTGGCTCGGGTTGATGGGGCGGGGGATATAGTGGTCTTGCCGCCGACGCGTCCTTTCTTTTCCGCCGTCGCCGTCGTGGTGACGACATCTTTCGCTGGCGTTGCATTTGCCGCAACGGCGCTGTCGCTGTGACGCTCCAACAATTGATTGCGCCGCAAGACATCAAGCAGACGATCGCGCAATGCCGTGCGTTGGGCGAGTTCAGTGCTGTCCAGGCCCCAGCGTGCCGGATCGGACAGATCTTCCGGCACGGCCGGCGTGCTGAACTCACCATCCGCGCCGACCTGGAAATAGCCGATCACGCCGGGAATTTCCGACTGCACCGGAAAACGCGCCAGCGGTGAACGCTGCAGGAAGTTCGATGTCGCCGGATCGCCTGCGACGACGACGAAACGATAGTCGGCGTAGCCGCGCGCTTCCTCGCCAGCGATCATGCGCTGCAATTCCGCATCGATGCGCAAACCCAGTTCATCGGCGAGCGTGCGGTATTGGAAGAAAGACTCGAACTTGATCTGGCGCTGGGTCTGCACCAGCAGCACGACCGTCGGCGTCGCGAGCGCAACAAAGAGCAAACCCAGCATCGTCGCCAGGCGCGCGCGGCTGAAGCTGCGGGCGGACCAGCGCCTCATTGCCCGCTCCGCAAAAGTCTATAGCCACCGCCACGCACGGTGACGAGGTGCTTGGGCTGCTTGGCATCGGGCTCGAGCTTGCGGCGTAATTTTGCAATGTGGATATCCACGGTGCGCGTCTCGATTTCCAGATCCCGCGCATAACCCCACACCTTGTGCAGCAGTTCTTCGCGCGACACCGGACGTTCGCTGTGTTCGCTCAGGTATTGCAGAATTTCGATCTCGCGCCGGGTGAAGCGCACCGGGCGCGCGCCGATTTGCGCGCACATGTTTTGCGTGTCGATGTGGATGCCATCGTCCAGATCAATCCCCATTGGGTCGGTCGTCGAGACGCGCGTACGCCGCAGCACGGCCTGCACGCGCAATACGAGTTGGGCGACAGAAAAAGGTTTGGTGACGTAGTCGTCGGCGCCCAGGGCCAGGCCCTGGATGATGTCGGCGTCGCCAGATTTCGCCGTGAGCATGATGATCGGCTGCTCGCGGTCGCGTTCGCGGATCGCCTCGCAGATCTCGTAGCCGTTGCGGCCGGGCAGCATGACGTCGAGCAGGATCAGGTCGTAGCGGCCATTCTGCGCCATCGCAAGACCTGTCGGCCCGTCGACGGCGAAATCCACTTCGTAACCGTGATAGACGAAGACGTCGACGAGCCCGGTACGGATCGCGGTTTCGTCTTCGACGACAAGTAGGCGGAGCTTGCGCTGCACGTGGCGGACGATCCTGAAAAAGTTCACCGCTAGCCTATCAAGCCGCGGCGCACGCCGCATGTAAAACATTTGTAAACCGAGCCACGAAGAATTTACCCGGAGCGGCCTTCAATTGACGGGCGCCGATTCCTAATCTGGGCACCAGTCCACGCTGGAGCCCGACATGGCCCTGATCACTCGCTTGACCCGCTTGTTCCGCGCCGACGCGCACGCCGTGCTCGATCGTCTGGAAGAACCGCAAATCCTGCTGCGCCAGGCCGTGCGCGAGATGGAAGACGAGACGACGCGCAACGCCCAGGCGCTCAAGGCGCGCGAGCTCGAAAACGAACACACGCGCCGGCAGATCGGCGAGATCCAGGCGACGTTGTCCGGCATTGCCGGCGAACTGGACCTGTGCTTTGCCGCCGACAACCGCAACCTCGTGCGCATCCTGTTGCGCCGACGCCTGGAAGGCGAGCGCCTGACCCAGCATCTGGGCCAGCGTGTGGCCCGGCAGAGCGCCGACATTGCGCAGCGCCGCAGCGCGCTCGAGGATCAGCGTCAGCGCCTGGAGGGCATGCGCCAGAAGGCAGCGATCTTCGATGTGGACTGCGCTGCGGAAAAATCCGACGCCGCCTGGAACACGCCCGACATCGCAGTGAGCGAAGACGACATTGACCTTGCCCTTCTGCGCGAACAGCAACAGCGGAAGGTGTCATGAAGCGGCCCGGTTTCTGGCGCGAAGTCGGCGTCGCGCTCGCGCTCAGCATCGTTGGCGCGATCGCGTATCCCGCAATGGCGGCGTTTGTTGGATCGGCGGCGTCATTGCGCTTGATCATCGCCGGCCTCGGCATCGTCTATGCGGTTCTACTGATGCGTGGCGTGCAAGCACGCGCCGGTCGCATGATCGCGATCGCGGCGTGGCTTGCACTGGACATTGCCTTGTTTGCCCTGGATCCAGCGCTGCTGCTGTGGCTGCTGGCGCAGACGTTTGCGATCTGGCTACTGCGCTGCTGGTGCTGCTACGGCAGCTTCGTTGCCGCGCTCGCCGACGGTGCGTTGTGTTTGTTTGCGCTGGCTGCCGCGATGGTCGGCGCAGCGCACAGTCACAGCCTGTTCCTGGCGCTATGGAGTTACTTCCTGGTGCAGGCCTTGTTCGTGCTGATTCCCGACACGTTGCGGCCACGCACCGCGGCTGCACTCCGCTTTGATCAAAGCAGTCACGACGAAGACCGTTTCGACCAGGCACATCGCTCGGCTGAAGCCGCGGTGCGCCGCCTTACCGCCCATCCCTGAAGGAGAGTTCGAATGAAAACGAAACTGTTGATTGCCTCATTGTTCGTTGTTACTGCCGGCGCTCTGATCGGCTATCCGGCAACGCGCGGTGCTCCCGTGGCTGCCGTCGCAGCCAAACCCATTCCCGCCGCTGGCGCGAACAAGCCTGCGCAAATCGCGGCGGCCGCGCATCCGAAAGTCGAAGTGGTGTTCGTGCTCGACACCACATCGAGCATGAGCGGTTTGATCCAGGGCGCGAAGGAAAATATCTGGTCGATCGCCAGCAGCATGGCCCAGGCCAAACCGACACCCGAAGTGCACATGGGTCTGGTGGCTTTCCGCGATCGCGGCGACGACTACGTCACCAGGGTGGTGGACCTGTCCACTGATTTGGATTCCATGTACGCCACGTTGATGGATTTTCAGGCATCCGGCGGCGGCGATGGGCCGGAAAGCGTGAACCAGGGTCTGTACGACGCCGTACATCGCATCTCGTGGAGCCAGGATTCCAACAGCTACAAAGTGATCTTTCTGGTCGGCGACGCGCCGCCGCACATGGATTATCCGGATGACGTGAAATATCCGGACACGATAAAGGCGGCCACGGCGCGCGGCATCGTGATCAACGCCATCCAGGCCGGCGTCGATCCGACCACGACTCAGGAATGGCGTCATATCGCCATGCTCAACCAGGGCGAGTATTTCCAGGTTGCGCAGTCCGGCAGCGCACTGGCCGTGACCTCGCCGTTCGACGAAAAAATCGCGGCGCTGTCGCGCGCACTGGATGACACGCGCCTGTTCTACGGCGACGCCGACAAGCAGCGCGAGATGGCCGGCAAGTCAGCGGCCACCGACAAATTGAACGCCGGCGCAACGACCGGCTCGCGGGTCAAGCGCGCGATGTTCAACGCTTCCGCTGCCGGAGAAAAAAACCTGCTCGGCGACAGCGAACTGGTGGACGCCGTCGCCAATGGCCGCGTCGATCTGGCCACGCTCGCACCGGAAGCCTTGCCCGCACCGCTTCGCCAGATGAGCAAAGATGAACAGGCGAAAGTCGTCAAGGAAAAAGCGGACGCGCGCGCGCGCCTCAACGCCCAGATCCAGGACCTGGGCAAGCAACGCAGCGAGTTCATCGCCGCCGACCTCAAGACCCGCGCCGGCAGCGCCGATTCGCTGGACGAAAAGATCTACGGCGCAGTCAAGGCGCAGGCGGAAAAGAAGGGCCTGAAATACGACGGCGGCGCGGCGCACTGACTCCCATCACTGAAACTTCCATCATTGAGGATGCGATCATGAAATCCAGATTTCATATTCTGACTTGCTGCGTTGCGATGTATTGCGTATCCAGCGCAGCGGCCGAGATCCAGGTGCTCGACACGTACCCACCCGTCAATCCGGCGATCGACATGCAGGGATATCTGGCCGTGGCGATGCAGGCCGCTGACCACCGCGCCACGCATCGTCTGAGCGAGAAGGATTTCCTGCGCCTGAGCCGCGACCCCGGCACCATCGTGCTGGATGCGCGCAGCAGGGAGAAGTACGACCTGCTGCATGTGAAGGGCGCAGTAAACTTGAGTTTCTCGGATATCACCGTGGCCAAACTCGCGGAAATGTTTCCCGACAAGGACGCGCGCATCCTGATCTATTGCAACAACAACTTCAGCAACAATCAGGAGGCCTTCCCGACCA
>JBBRTT010000076.1:0-6617 GCA_038244165.1 Lysobacterales bacterium
CGGGCAAGTGGATATTGATGTCGCCCGAGTCGACGATATACATCGCGTCGCCTGCGTCGCCATGCGCAAACACCATCGTGCCAGCCTTGAAGGTACGCAGGCTGAGCGCACCAGACAATGCATTCAAATCGTCGGCCGATAGTCCTTCGAACAGCGGAATCGAGCGCAGTAGCTTTGCGGCATCACCGGTGGCATCGAGCACGTTCGTTTCCCCGCAGGTAGCCAGACCGGCAGCTTAGCGAGAGCACGGCGCGCGCGCGATAGATTGCGGTCGCGCCATCCCCGAAAATTTCTGTTGACATTGAGGGGGGGGGGTAGATTACATTCCTGCCCTGACTGAAAGAGGCGGAGTAGATGCGTCGATATGGTTTGATCTTAGCCGCGGTGTTGGCCGTACTCGGGATTCTTGGATACGCAGTTTTCGGGAAGTCCGACCGAAACATAGCGACAAATCATTTCGAAAACCTGCCCAGTGCAGCGGAGCGGGCGTCGGAGACTGTTTCATCTACGGACAGCGAGCATGATCCGGCAACGGTTCTTTCTCCGCGTGCAGCGCAGCCACGATCGCTGAGGCAAACCTACGACAGCAGTACCGACCTTTTCGCACTGGATCAGGACCTACGTGCCCGGGCAGACCAAGGCGACGACGACGCGGCGATGGTGCTGATTGACCTGGAAAACGAGTGCAGGGCGTTCGTCTTGAATGGCGGAACCTCCGCTCCCGGCTACGATCGGTTCGGCATTCCCGATGGTTGGGCGAAGCTGCATCCGGACGCGCGAAATTATGTTGCAGCGTTGCGGGTACAGGAGCAGTCGCGCTGCGGACGGTTTGCAAAAACCGATTTTGAAAGCCACACAGTGAAGCTCGCCCGACTAAATAAAGCCGCAAAAAACCAGAATGCAGAAGCCAAGGCTACGCTGTTGGCGGATGAATCCATGCATTGGGACACCATACCTGCTGACCATCTCGCCTCGACTGTAGAAGATATCGTTGAGTCTGGAAATGCGAGAGCGATTTTTGGGCTGAGTTCTGTCATGTACAACCCAAATCGCGACCAGCTTTTCGATGTGCCTGCGGGCAGCAAGCTAGCGTCAGAGGCTTACGTTCTGGCCGCCTGTAAATTGGGCATGGATTGCGGACCAATGAGCCAGTTGCTGGCCAATGTGTGTTTCAACGCGGGAGGGTGTGGATACGCCTCATACGATGCGCAGTTGAGGGAGTTGATGTTGTCACCTGCAGACATGACGACAGCGAGGCAGATGGCTGATCAAATCGTGGAAAAAACGCATCACAGACCATAACAAACTAACGGGGATGCCGAACATGAACATGAACATGAGCAAGAAGCGCTGGTTGATCGCTGGACTCCTGGCAACGGGCATCGCAATCGCGGGAGTGGTGAGTATCAATCTGGGGAGTTCCGAATATCAGAATCGATCGTCAATCCATGGAGTCACTGAATCGGATATTGGCGAAGTCCGGGGTGCGGCCATGTCTCAAGCCGTGGGGGTTTATCGTCTTTCGCATGGATTGGCCAGCATTTCCAGCGGTCAAACAGTGAGCTTCAGGTATCCGAGTGGTCGCACAGAAAGTGGGCTTGTCAGGGATCCTAATATGAGCGATTCGACCAGTCCGCTTGGAAATTTTGGCGGAAATTGTGATTTCTTACCCTGCCGTACCACGCCACCCTCTAATCAATTATAAGATAATCTCTTTGTCGTAATCGCCGGCTCGATCGCGACGCCGCGATCCAGTCGCCGATAGCCGATTGCCTCGGTCAGGTGCGCGGTGCCGATGCGGTCAGCATTGGCCAAGTCGGCGATCGTGCGCGCCACCCGCAGGATGCGATGGGTGCCGCGCGCGGACAGTTGCAGTGCATCCATCGCGCGCTCCAGCAACAGCTGGTCTGGTTCGGTCAGCCGGCATTCGCGTTCGGTTTCGCGTTGCGAGAGTTGCGCGTTGGCGCGACCATTGCGCGCCAATTGCACGGCGCGTGCCCGCAGCACGCGATCACGCACTATTGCTGAAGCTTCGCCATGTGGCGCATCCATCCGTAGTTCGTGTGGCGCCAGCCGCGGCACCGACACGTGCAGGTCGATGCGATCGAGCAACGGTCCTGAGAGGCGTGCGCGGTAACGCCCGATTTGTTCGCCACTGCAACGGCAGCGCGCCGAAGGATCGCCGGCCCAGCCGCACGGACACGGATTCATCGCAGCTACCAATTGAAAACGCGCCGGAAATTCGGCTTGCCTAGCAGCACGAGAAATAGTGACCACGCCCGATTCCAGCGGCTCGCGCAGTACGTCGAGTGTCTGCCGATTCCATTCGGCAAGCTCGTCGAGAAACAAGACGCCATGATGCGCAAGCGAGATTTCGCCAGGACGCGGATCCGCTCCGCCACCGACCAGCGCGACGGCGCTTGCTGTGTGGTGCGGGGCGCGGAACGGTCGCTGCCGCCAGCGTGCGAGATCCAGCCCACGACCGCTGACCGATGCAATCGCCGCGGACTCCAGCGCTTCTTCTTCCGATGCAGCGGGCAGAATTCCGGGCAGGCGCGAGGCCAGCAATGTCTTGCCGCAGCCGGGCGGACCGATCAACAGCAGATGGTGATTGCCCGCGGCCGCGATTTCCAATGCGCGCCGCGCGTGCGCCTGACCGCGCACATCCATCAAGTCGAGTAAATCGAATGCAGCCGTGGCCGGCGCGGACTCCGCGACCGGCAGCGGCTTGATGCCCTGCAAGTGCGCGCAGACTTCAAGCAAGGTGCGCGCAACGCGGGCATCCACGTTTGACACCAGCGATGCTTCCGCGCCGTTCTCGCACGGCAGAATCAGCATGCGCCCGGCGCGCGTGGTCGCCAGTGCGGCCGGCAGCACGCCATCGACCTTGCGCAACTCGCCAGTGAGTGCGAGTTCTCCAATGCATTCCACGTTCGACAAGGCTTCCACCGGCAGTTGCCCTGACGCCGCCAGAATGCCCAGCGCAATCGGCAGATCGAAACGGCCGCCATCCTTGGGCAGGTCCGCCGGTGCCAAATTAACCGTGATCCGTCGCTGCGGAAATTCCAGTTGCGCGCACTGGATCGCCGCACGCACGCGATCCTTGCTTTCGCGCACCGCAGCCTCGGGCAGGCCGACGATCGACATCCCCGGCAGGCCGCCGGACAGATGCACCTCTACCCGCACCGGCGGCGCGCTCACGCCGACGCGGGCGCGGCTGTGAACCAGCGCCAGACTCATGATCGTTTGTGACGCGCGATTAGTGGTTGCGGCCGGTCAGCGCTTCCATCCGCGCTTCCAGCAATAGCAACATGCGTTCGACCAGTTCGACTTGCTCGCGCGTGCGCAGCAGCACCGCGCGTTGTACGTCGAATTCCTCGCGCGTCACCAGGTCCAGCCGTGACAAGCCGGCCTGCAAGGTCGCGCGAAAATGCTGTTGCAAATCGGCCTGCGCCTCACGTGCACCCGGCGGCACCATCTCATGCAGGCGGCGCGCGATCTCGTCGATCGAGGTCAGGTTGAGGAAGGGCGGTTTGCCGGAAGTGGAATCGATCATCTGCGTGCTCCTTGGGTTGACGCCTTGCAGTCTGGCGCCAATGGATCACCCGGGGGATCGGAAGATGCACCGAATCGATCTAGGAAAATTCCTAGTCATTGGTGTCTGCCCGATTCGCCGGGACGCCCAATAAACCACGTAGCCGGCGAGCAATCAATTGCCAGTCTCCTTGCATGCTTGCGTCTTCCTCCAAGGGAGCAACCATGAACCGACTTTCCGCCGCCCGCTGGGCGCTCCTGCTGCCGTGCGCCCTGCTGATCGGATCGGTGCACGCGCAAACCGCGATTGCGCAACCCGATTCCGGCGACACCGCGTGGATGCTGGTCTCCAGCCTGCTGGTGCTGATGATGACCATTCCCGGCCTGGCCTTGTTCTACGGCGGCCTGGTGCGCACCAAGAACGTGCTCAGCGTGCTGATGCAGTGTTTCGCCATCGTCTGCATGATCAGCCTGCTGTGGCTGGTATACGGATACAGCGTCGCCTTCGACACCACCGGCATGCAGGTCGGGGCGCTGAATCGGGCAAGCGTCTTCGGTGGCTTCGGCAAGGCATTCCTGCTCGGCGTCCACCGCGACAGCCTGGTCGGCAGCATCCCGGAAACCGTGTTCGTGATGTTCCAGCTGACCTTCGCCGCGATCACCCCGGCATTGATCGTCGGCGCGTTTGCCGAACGCGTTCGCTTCGCGCCGATGCTGGCGTTCACCGCGCTGTGGTTCACCTTCTCCTACCTGCCGATCGCGCACATGACTTGGGCCGGCCCCGGCGGCCTGTTTCAGGATTGGGGCGTGCTGGATTTCGCCGGCGGCACCGTGGTGCACATCAATGCCGGCATCGCCGGGTTGGTCGCCTGCCTGCTGATCGGCCCGCGCAAGGGCTACCCGCAACAGCCGATGCCGCCGCACAACCTCACCTTCACCATGATCGGCGCGGCGATGCTGTGGGTCGGCTGGTTTGGTTTCAACGCCGGTAGCGCGGGGGCGGCGAATGGCAGCGCCGGCATGGCGATGCTGGTCACCCAGATCGCCACCGCGGGCGCGGCATTGGCGTGGATGTGCACCGAGTGGATCGCGCATGGCAAGCCGTCCTTACTCGGCATCGTCACTGGCGCGGTCGCCGGCCTGGTCGCGATCACGCCCGCCAGTGGTTCCTGCGGACCGCTGGGCGCGCTGGTGATCGGGATAGCGGCAGGTGGGATCTGTTTTGTCGCCGCATCACGGATCAAACGCTGGTTGGGCTACGACGATTCACTGGACGTGTTTGGCGTGCATGGCGTCGGCGGCATTGTCGGCGCGCTGCTGACCGGCGTGTTCGCGGATGCGACGCTTGGTGGAATTGGCTATGCCGACGGTATCGGCATGCTCAAGCAGGTCGGCATCCAGGCGTTGGCGGTAGCGGTGACGATGCTGTGGTCGGGCACGGTAACCGCCGCCGCGTTACTGCTGGTCAACCGCGTGCTGCCGCTGCGGGTAAGCGCCGATGGCGAAACCGAAGGCCTCGACCTGGTGCTGCACGACGAACGCGGCTACAACCTGTAATGCACAATGGTCGCGTCGCGTCGCGTCGCGTCGTGCGCCGCACGGACATCCACACACATGAAGCCGGGAGCCGCCGCATGAAAATGATCATGGCGATCATCAAGCCGTTCAAACTCTACGATGTGCGAGAGGCGCTGTCGTAAGTAGGCTTCAACGGCATCACAGCCACCGAGGTCAAGGGTTTCGGCCGGCAGAAAGGCCACACCGAACTGTATCGCGGCGCCGAATACGTGGTCGATTTCCTGCCCAAGATCAAACTGGAGATTGCCGTTGCCGAAGACCAGGTCGAGCGCGTCGTCGAAGCGATCATGCACACCGCCGGCAGCGGCAAGATTGGCGACGGCAAGATTTTCGTCTACGACCTTGATCGCGTGGTGCGGATTCGTACGGGGGAGTTGGATGGGGACGCGTTGTGAGCAAGGGCAAAAAGTCGGGGCAGTCCGAATTCACAAAATGGATGGGGCCACTCTTGGATTGTTTGCGCGCAGTGGGTGGCGCGGCAAAGCCGAAGGAAGTTTCTGCATGGATTCAGCGTGAACTAAATCTGCCTCCCGAAGTCACTGAGCCAGTGTTGAAGTCAGGGGCGAATCGCTTTCACAATCAAGTGCAGTGGGCAAGGCAGTATTTGGTTTATCAGGGAATGATAGACGACACCAAGCGTGGTGTTTGGTCGCTTACTCCATTGGGATGGAACACGAAGCTTGATCCATTGGAAGCGCAGAGAATTCTCACCAATCGAGTCAAGCTCAGCCAGCCAGCAGCGGTCGTTGACGACGTTGGGCGCTCACAGGAATTGCAAGAAGTGCTTCCACTGGACGTGCTCCAGGAACTATCACTTCTCGACGTCCTCAAATCGCTGCCGCCGTATGGTTTCGAGCTGCTTTGCGAGCGACTGCTCCGCGAGCACGGATTCGAAGATGTGCAAGTGACGCAGAAGTCCCGCGATGGCGGAATCGATGGTTACGGCGTGCTCCGGCTGAGTCCGTTCGTCAGTATGAAAGTCGCCTTTCAGGCCAAGAGATACAAGGACGTGGTTTCGCGCGCTGCCGTCGGCGAATTTCGCAACGCTTTGCTTGGAAGAGCCGAGAAAGGCGTTTTTATCACCACGGGCCGGTTCACCCGAGACGCTGAAACCGAAGCGACGCGCGACGGAGTTGTTCCGATCGAGCTAGTCGATGGCGAGAGATTGGTCGGCTTGTTCGAAGACAAGAATCTCGGAGTGAAGCCCAAGCAAGTCTTCGAAATCGACCAATCATTCTTTGATCAGTTTCGGCGAGAAACCAATTGAGACCAGTACGCAGCACGGGTTGAGCGCAGCAATGCGTATTGGAGCAATACCCTGAACGAGCCAACCCACATCGTCGGTAACAGTGCTGCCGCTGCAAGCGAACTGCCCAGCGGCTCGCGCGTGGGTGCTTGGCGGGTGTTGCGGGTGATCGGGCGCGGCGGGATGGGCGATGTGTATCTGGCCGAGCGCGCCGATGCCAGCTTCGACAAGCAGGTGGCGCTGAAGCTGGTGCAGGGCA
>JBBRTT010000077.1:0-5888 GCA_038244165.1 Lysobacterales bacterium
ACGTCGAACCAGGCCTGCTTGCGGCCAGCAACGGCGAAGTCGGAGACATCGAGCGCAGGCTGGTTGAACGGCAGCAGGGAAACGTCCTTGCCGCTTTTCGCGACAAGCACCTGGTCGGCCTTGAGTTCATAAGCGAGCTGCGCGTTGCCATTGGCGTCGGTCTTGCCCGCAATGACGGATTCACCCTTCGCATCGAGAATCGACAATTCGATGCCGGTCAGCGGTTCGCCAGTTTTGAGCGACGCCGCGTGCACAAACAACGAATCTTTGTAGGCGCGCGTGTGCAAGCCGATGTCGCTGACGAAAAAGTAACTGGTCTCAAATTCATCGCTGAAAGTGCCGGCGCGCTTCATCGTCGCGAAATACAGGCCCGGTTGTGCCAGTTCGCTGATGTTCTGGATCGGCAGGTAGTTCAGCGTGCGCTCGTTGTCCTTGGCCGGAAGGGTGAACCGGTTCGCGTAGACCGAGTCGGCGATGTCGACCACCGGCTGGCCCTTGCGGTTGTACCAGGAACCACGCGGGTCAAGCTCGTAGGTGCCGCGCTTGCCGTTCTTCTGGTATGCGGCGAAGAAATCGGAAACCTTGTCGTCGTGCACGCGCAGAAATTCGACGTCGACTTCCTTCACGTTGACTGACACGACCGGCAGGCCGCGCGTCTCGCGCGCCGGCAATACGTTGCCTTGCGAGGCGAAGCCGGCGGCCGGTTCCATCGGGCCGGTGTAGATCTCCTTGCTAATCTCGGTGCCGAGCGTGTTGCCATCGGCAGCGGCGAACTCGCCCTTGATATGCAGGGTGTAGCTCTGGTCAGCCTGGATGTACGGAAAACGCAGCGTCTTGCCATCCTCATCAAGGGCCCAGCTGCCCTGCACGGTGCCGCCCTTGGCATCGTTGACGACGATCAATGTATCGAACGCCTGAGTGCCGACCACCGGCTGGCTGAATTCGAGCGCGATTGCGAGCTGCCCCTGATACTGCTCGGGCCGCGCGGAGGCGAGTACGAAGCCCTGCGGTTTCTCTGCCTTCGCAGGTTCAGCGGCGACCGTCTTCTTGCCTTGCACCGCGGGCACGCCTTCGGGCTGGCGGTTGCAGGCGCACAATCCGAGCGCAAGCGAGAAGAGTGCAGTCGCGGCAATGAGCCGCAGCGGCGGCATGGCTGAACACACTTCCATTGTTGATTCCCCGATTATCAAACAGGCGCAAGGTGGTTGAACGTCGTATAGCAACGCAAAACTTGCGACTCCGACGTGCATGCGAAGTATAGGCGAGCCATTGTGGCGAGCCGCAGGCAGGAACTGACGATTGTCTGCCGGATTGGCACAGGATACGGGCGTGCATCCGCGGCGGCCTCTTTGCCGTTACCCTTTGCTACGTCCGTCGAACGTGAGAGCACATGAGCACTGCCATCGTCTGGTTCCGCCGCGACCTGCGTCTTGTGGACAACACGGCATTCGCTGCGGCACTGAAAGCACACGACGCGGTGGTTGCGCTCTACATCCATTCGCCCGACGAGGAAGCGCCGTGGCGACCCGGTGCCGCAAGTCACTGGTGGCTGCATCATTCGCTGGCAGCGCTCGACGCCGATTTGCACAAACGAGGCGCGCGTTTGCAGATCGAGCAGGGCCCTTCGTTGGATACGCTGCAACGCTTGCTGAAATCGACTGGCGCGGACGCGGTCTACTGGAACCGCCTGTACGAACCTGCAGTGATTGAACGCGACGCGGGAATCAAGCAGCACTTGCTTGATGCCGGCGTGGACGCGCGCAGTTTCAACGCGGCGCTGCTGTTCGAGCCATGGGAAATCGCGACCGGCGATGATGGTCCCTACAAGGTGTTCACGCCCTTCTGGCGCAAGGCCCGCGCGCGGCTCGAAGTACGCCCGCCGCTTTCGGCACCCAGGCGCGTTCCGATGCCTGAAGTCGGCGCAGGGTGCTCGCTCGATGATCTCGGTCTGCTGCCGACTAGCGTCTGGGACAGCCAATTCCATGAGACTTGGCAACCCGGTGAAGCGGGCGCGGCCAAAGCGTTGCGCAACTTCTGCAAGGGTCCAATTGCTGACTACGCGACTGCGCGCGACGTGCCGGCGCAAGAAGGCACCTCGCGCCTTTCGCCTCATCTGCATTTCGGAGAAATATCGCCGATGCAGATTGCCTGGGCGCTTCAGGAAATGGCCGCGAGTGCGCAGGATGCGGCGGAAACGGAACCGTATCTGCGCGAGATCGGCTGGCGCGAGTTCTCGCATCACCTGCTGTTTCATTTCCCGCAGACGCCACAGAAGAATCTCAATCCGCGCTTCGATCATTTCCCGTGGGCAGCGGATGACGAGGTCGCCCTGCGTCGCTGGCAGCGCGGACGTACGGGCATTCCGATCGTCGATGCAGGCATGCGCGAGCTGTGGGAAACCGGCTACATGCACAATCGAGTACGCATGCTCGTCGCCTCGTTCCTGACCAAAAACCTGCGCCAGCACTGGCTGCACGGCGCACGCTGGTTCTGGGACACTTTGGTCGACGCGGATCTCGCCAACAACACACAGGGTTGGCAGTGGACCGCAGGATCCGGCGCCGATGCCGCGCCATATTTCCGTATCTTCAATCCCGTTACCCAAGGCGAGCGGTTTGATAAAAACGGCGATTATGTGCGCCGCTGGGTCCCCGAGCTGCGCGCGTTCTCCGCCCGTGACATCCACCAACCCTGGCGCAATCCCGAACAATTGCGCCGCAGCGAATATCCAGTGGCGATCGTCGACCTGGCCTTGTCGCGCGCGCAGGCGCTTGCAGCCTATCGCGAAGTGTCCGGCTGACGCTGCGCATCGATTATTCGACGCGCAGCGCGGTATCACGCTACCCACGATGACAGCGCAGTGCAGCGATTCACTCAAGCCCGTTAGCGAATATCACGTCACTGCATTCGAAGACCTGCTGGGCATCCACCACGACGTAGAAATTCGTCCCGGCTGGTATCGCGCTCAGGTCCTCATTAAAAATCGCCCAGCGACCGCCAAAGTAGTACACGCCGACCGGGTGCGCATTAAAAACTGCGCCTCCAATGCTCTGCGTCACATGAAAGCGTGCACACGAGCGTCCGTTCAACAAGGGATGGTCGAGTACCGTGTAGTCGCCGGCGCTGTTACCCGCTGTCGCAGTGTGGACGAATGCATTGGCGCTTGGTTCCTGCCAGTAGACATGATGGCCACCCCCGGCAACCATCGGGGCGTGATCCAGATGCGCGATGTACCATTCGCCTGGGCCACCGAACGTGAAATAAAATGCGCCTAACGGATGCGCGTCGCCGTACATATTGCCATCCGGATCGAGCGAATCGCGTGTAACAAGCAGAATGCGGTCAGGATGCCCGTGGAGCGCCCCGATAGCTGACAACGCAGTTGTGTAGCCGGAGAGGTTCCCTGCGGTCACGACGTGATCGAAATTGCCATTCCCGTAAGCCGGAGAAAAGATGTTGAAGCTGGCACCTTCCGGCAATACGGCGAGGTCTTCATTGCGCATATTCCAGTAGTGCGATATCCCGTCATACCAAATGCTGTCCGGATGCGGATTGTAGACGCAGCTGATGGCGCCATCAGGATTCCAGCTGGAGGTTATTTGTGGATAACGGAACGCCAGGCCATTGATCGCGGGATGGTCGATTCGACTGAACGCGCTCGGCGTGACCTCATGAACACGGTGCAGAAAGGTGATGTCGCCGAATTCGAGCGCGCCAATGTCGGCGAGGTTGCTGCCGCCCTTGAAGCGACGCAGGCCGGCGCCATCGACGCGTGCGATGGCGGCAGTCGTGAGCACGCTGTCCAGCGCAACGCTATCGGCGGCGTCGATTGCCGGCGACGTCGCGTTGAGCCAAGGGTTGCCCGGCGCGCCGCGCAGCTTCGGGTCGGTCGTGACCGTGCCTGGGCCCGCGACCGTACCGACTATAATGCCGTTGAAGATCAGATTGTGGTCGTTGCTGATCGTGCCGCTGCCACTATTATCGAGCTCGATATTGACAGAGTTGCCGCTGAGCAGATTGTTTGCAATGCGCCCATTGCCCATCGAGCCAGGTGCGACGTAGACGTTGATGCCGGTGTATGCGCCGGTGACCGTATTGTTGAACGCCTGCAGATTGACGCTACCTAAATACGCATCGACGTCGATTCCATGGGCGTCGCCGCTGTGCACCAGGGGCGTGACGACGTTGTTCAGCACGTCCGCATTCAAGCTGCCGCCACCGCTGCCGATCAGGCTACCCTGGCGCAGATCGATGCTGCCGTGGCTGGCGCCGCCGCGAATCCAGTTGTCGTAGAGGCGTGCGGTGTGGACGTTGTCCTGACTGGTGACCAAGATGCCGGTCGACCAGCCGCCGCCTGCATTCACGCGATTGTCGTGGATGCGCCCATCGGTGTTGCCGCTGCCGCTGCGCAAGACCTGGATGGCCGCATGGATGCCGCCGTCGTAGGTATCCCACGCGAAATCGACGTCGTTTTCGGATAGTTCGTAAACGAGCGGCGAGCTCGCATTACTGTACACACTGATTTCTGCAGAACCGCTTGTGACAGGCGCAAGCACACGCACTCTTCTTACCACGATAGTCGCGTTGCCAGCGTTGTGGGTGACGCTGACAAAACCGCGCTGCAGGGTAAATCCTTCGACCGCATAAGTGCCACTGGTACTCGCACTTGGCAGGATGGCACGGTCGACAGCGAGCGTCGGCGAATATCCGGACGCCGCGCGCAGCGTCAATGGAATGCCGAAGCTCAGGTTTTCGTCGATCACCGCATTGCTCGCCACCTCGACGGTTGAGCCCGGGCTGGCGCTGTTGATACACGCTTGCAGAGTGCCATTGCAGGGGCTCGCCCCGGGCCAAACGATCGCGTTTGCCAGCAACGGTATCGCCCACAAGGCACCCGCCGCAAGCCATCGAAAAGACGCCATGTAGGTACTCCTGCGTTCAGAGGGGCAAGCTTAGGTCGCGATACAGGATGATTGCGCGGTAGTGCTTCGCAGCGCAGACGTCGACCGTGTCACATTCTGCGCGAATCCGGTTGTCGAGGGATTTGCCGGTGTCAGGGAGCGGTCTTGAGGAGCTCGATGTGCGCGCTCCCGTCGCGGCCGGGTGCGAGCAGATCTTTCAACGCCGGCACGAATGTTCTCAGTGCCTGCTCGAAGCGCCACGGCGGATTCACGATGGCGACCCCGCAGCCATTCAAGCGCAACGGCGAATTGTCCGGATGCATTAGCAATTGGGTGACCAGCACGCTGGCCGCGCCGCTGTTCGCGTACAGCCAGCGATGAAACGGTGCGATCGTTTCGCGCTTCTTGATCGGATACCAGATCGCCTGGATCGCATTCGGCCAACGCGCGAATGATTGCGTCAGCGCATTCTGGATCTCGACGAATTCGCCGCCTTGCGCCTCGAACGGCGGATCGATCAGCACCAGGCCGCGCTTCTGCGCCGGCGGCAACAAGGCCTTGAGCGCGCCGTATCCGTCACGCTGGTGTACGGCGAAGCGTGCATCGCCGCGCAGCGCTGACTTGAGCGCTGTCGCTTCCTCTTCGTGCAGCTCGCACACGATTGCTCGATCCTGCTCGCGCATCATTTTTGCTGCGATCAGGGGAGAGCCGGGATAGTGAGCCAGCGCCGAGGTGTTGTCGGCATCGAAGGCGCGTACCAGATCGACGTATTCGCGTAGCGCCCGCGGCAGTTCCGTTGCTTCAAGCAAGCGCTGGATGCCATCGGCGTATTCGCGCGTGCGCTCCGCCTCGTCACCACGCAAGTCGTAGCGGCCGCGTCCGGCGTGTGTATCGACATAGCAAAATGCGGCGGGCTTCGCCTTCAGGGCCTCCAGCAATGCAATCAAAATTGCGTGCTTGAAGACATCGGCGAAATTTCCGGCGTGG
>JBBRTT010000078.1:0-5586 GCA_038244165.1 Lysobacterales bacterium
CCGATCCAGTGCCGGCGTACGAACTTGCGTAGGCGATAGGTGGCGCTGTCGGCGCGCGCCAAGATTGGCAGATGGCGCAAATGGCGACGCACGTCGTCGGCCATCGCCTGCACACTGGCATAGCGTTCTGCCGGATTTTTCTTAAGCGCTTTGGCCACGATCACATCAAGATCGCCGCGCAGACTTCGGCGCAGTCGTTCCGCAGAACTGTTGCGCGCGTCCAGAACCTGCGCCATATCTGCATTTTGCACAACGTCAGACAGGCGCTTTGGTTCGCTTTCCACAACTGCGCGCGCAAGTTGCAAGGGACTCAGGCTGTCGTGACCGTACGGACTGATTCCGCCAAGGAGACGATAGAGGATCACGCCAAGAGCATAAACATCTGTGGCGACGGTGATTGCGCCGCCGCTGATCTGTTCGGGCGCCGCGTACCCAGGTGTCATCGCGGCGCCGGCTTCACCCGTCAGTTGCGCCGTGAACTCGGTGTCAGATTCGAGCAGCTTGGCGATGCCGAAATCCAGCAGCTTGGCATTGCCATCTTCCAGGACAAGAATATTGGATGGCTTCAGGTCACGATGAACGATCAGGTTTGCATGCGCGTACGCGACCGCTTCGCACACTTGCATAAACAGTTCCAGCCGCGCGCCAATATCCAGCCCATGCGCATCGCACCAGTGGTCGATGCGAGCGCCGGCGACATATTCCAGCACCAGGTAACGCTGACCGTCGTCGGTAAATCCGGCGTCGAGCAACATCGCAATGTGCGGGTGCACGAGGCGCGCAAGAATCTGGCCTTCTTGAGCAAAACGCACGTTCGCTCGCGCATCGGCGACGACAACGCGCAGCATCTTGATCGCGGCGTGACCTTCATGCAGCCCATCGCAGCGCTGCGCGAGCCAGACCTGACCCATGCCGCCGGCGCCCAGTGAGCGCTCCAGTTTCCAGTTGCCGATGCGTTGTCCGCTACTGTCGACGTTCGCTTCCGGCTCATGAAACGCGGTAGCGGCGTCCTCGATCGCACCAGCCGTCATGAAACGCGCACGCTCCGCTTCATTGTCGGCGCGAATCAGTTCCAACAGGCGACGGTGCACGAGCGGACGTTGCGCGCCCAGGCCATCGAGCAGGCGAGTACGCTCGGCCGCATCAAGTGCTAGCCACTGCGCGAACAGGGTGTACGCGTCGCGAGCGGAGTTCTGCGGGTCGCTTGCGTCGTCCATCAGATTTCCTTGCCGATCGCGTCGAACAGGAATGCGCGCGCCTTGCGCCAGTCACGTTTCACCGTCGGCACCGAAACCTCGAGCAGATCGGCGATCTGTTCCTCGGTCAAGCCGCCGAAATAGCGCATTTCGACGACAAAATGCGAACGCGCGTCGATTCTTTCCAGCGACTTCAGGGCCTCGTGGAGCAGGCCGATTGCGTCTTCGTCGATGCTCACTCCGGGAATTCCGGTCGTCAACGTGATCATCGCGTCGCCGCCACCACGCTTCTGCGCATGACGTTCGCGAACGTAGTCGACGATCACAGTTCGCATCACTTGTGCCGCGTAGGCAAAAAAAATCCCGCGCTGCGCAGTCGCGACCGCGCCTTGCTTGGCGAACCGCAGGTAGGCTTCGTGGACCAGCGACGGCGCATCCAGGGACAGGGTTCCGCTGCGCCCGATTTGAGCGCGCGCCATGCGCATGAGTTCGGCGTAGACGGACTGGTCCATGCCTTGCAGTGCCGCAATTCCGGCCGACACAGGCGCTGGCAACATCATTGAAGGCTCATTCATCTTCGATGCTCCGGAACACCTGCCGTCGGATGATACCGGATGGGGTGATTCAGAGTGCTCGCTCAGCACTTCGACAACCCGCTCCGCGGAAAGTCCGGCGCTGCCGTTTCTGGCGGCCAGGGGGCGAACACTTGGCGCCGCTCCCTAGTTCGCTGGCGCCATCGGAAGCCAAACGCAGCAGAATCGCGGCCGCGAAAGAAAAGTTCCCCTCGGGATGTCGTATCTCAGCCCCAAACGGCGTTCTATTTTGACTCGTCGGGCGTTTTACTTGGATGGGCGGCTCACTACGCCCGCCGGTTCGTGCAAGAATCTGCTGTAACGCGCACGTTCTTCCAGCGTGTTGCCCGTTAGGCTTGGTGTCCGCATTTGGGGAGTTACTCAATGTTCCGATCCAATCGTGCAGTACGGTTCGCCTCGCGCGCGTCCGTCCTGGCTCTCGTCACTATGGCAACCTTTTCTGCCGGCGCGCAATCGCTCAGTCATTCGCCGGATCCGATGTTCTACGACGGATTCCAGGCAGTCACCTTTGGTCCGTACACCGATTCTGATGCCGCGCGGTTTTTGACGCAGGCGACGTTCGGGCCCATCGACGCGGACATCGCGCATCTGCGCAGCCTTGTCGCGCCGAACGGCGGCGCGGGCTATCAGGCATGGCTCAACGAACAATTTGCCGCACCGGCGTCGTCGATGACCACGTACCACAACTGGGTCGGGAACACGCTCGCAGAAAACACCGGCAACGTGCTTCGCGAGGCCTGGTTCCTGGATGCGCTCGGCGGACCGGATCCGCAGAACAACCTCATCATCCACACCGATCAGCTGCGCCAGCGCGTCGCGTTCGCGCTGAGCGAGATCTTCGTGATCTCCGACCAGAACACGCTGCTCAACCAGCATCCCGAGGGCGAGGTCACTTACTACGACATCCTGTCCGACAATGCCTTCGGCAATTTCCGCGTGCTGCTGGAAAAAGTCACGCTGTCCACGGACATGGGCGTGTACCTGAACATGGTGAGCAATCCGCGCGCGGATCTGACCCAGAACCGGCATCCCGACGAAAACTACGCGCGCGAGATCAACCAGTTGTTCACGGTCGGTCTGGTCTTCCTCAACGGCGACGGCAGCCTGCAGTTGCAGGCCGGACAACCGGTGCCGACGTATACACAGCCGGTGATCACTGCGTTCGCGCATGTATTCACCGGGTGGAACTGGGCGTCGTGCACGTCTGGCAACTACCTCAACTGCGGTTATCAGAACGGCGACTTCACGCTGCCGATGGCGGCGTTCTCCGCGTGGCACGACAACGGCACTAATCTGACCAACGATATCGTCAGCAAACAGTTGTTGTCGTACCCGGGTGCGGTGAACGGCGGTGTACTCGTTGCCGGCGGCACGCCACAAAGCGATCTCACGTTCGCCCTCGACAACATCTTCAATCATCCCAACGTCGGTCCGTTCATCGGCAAGCAGCTGATCCAGCGCCTGGTGACGAGCAACCCGAGCCCGGCGTACGTGCAGCGCATCACCAACGTGTTCAACAACAATGGCTCCGGCGTGCGCGGTGATCTCAAGGCCGTGGTGCAGGCAATCCTGCTCGACCAGGAAGCGCGCATCGGCCAGTACCGGGCTCCGGATTCCTTCGGCAAGCTGCGCGAGCCGCTGCTGCGCATGACGCATTTCTGGCGTGCGACCGGCGCGCTGCATCATTGCGGACTGGACGTCGGCGGCCTGCATTACGCGAACCAGCCGTACCGCTACGCGGGCTACACAACTGCCTATGGCACGTCCGACGAAACCTACGGCAGCGGCGTGGGCCAGGCCCCGGTCGACTCGCCGACGGTGTTCAACTTCTTCAAGCCGTCCTTCGTGCCGGCGGGCGAGATGGCGACGCGCTCGCTGAAAGGTCCGGAGTTCCAGATCGCCACCGACTCGCTGATCGTCTCATCGACGAATAGCCTGTTTGGAAAATCGTTCAACGGCGATCTGACCGATGCTTGCGCCGCCGATCCTATCGGCGACATCGCGCTGAACCGCACGCAGGATCTGGCGCTGGCCGGCAGCGTGAACGGCGGCCCGAGCGATCCGGCCACCGCGCTGGTCGACGCCTACAACAAGCGCTTCATGGCGGGACAGATGTCGCCGTTCATGCGCCAGACGCTGCTCAGCTACCTCAACACGATCGGCAGCGGCAGCGGTGCGGACTGGAAGTTCCAGCGCATTAACCGCGCCTTGCTACTGATCAGTACCTCCCCCGAATATCTGATCCAGAAATAAGGACCGGCCATGAACGTCGATCGTCGCAAATTCATCCAGAAGACGCTCAGCGCCGCCCTCGGTGGCGCGAGCGTGTATTCCGCTCTCGGCAATATCCAGTTGCTGCAGGCGGCGACTGCCAATTACAGCTTTACCGACTACAAGGCGCTGGTGTGCGTGTTCCTGTACGGCGGCAACGATGGGTTCAATACGATCGTTCCGTACTCGCTCGCCAATTACAACAGTTTCTACGGAGCCGGTGGCGTGCGACCGCAACTCTCGCTGAGCCGCGCCGCACTGCATCCTTTGAACGATGCGACGAACACATCCGCCGATGGCATTCAGTACGCGATGCACGCGCAGATGCCGGAACTCGCCACGCTGTTCAACCAGCCCAGCAGTCCGCTCGCGATTCTGTCCAACGTCGGCACGCTGGTCGGTCCGGTGCAACAGGCCGACATCAATCCGACGTTGCCACCGCAACTGTATTCACATGCCGATCAAGCGGCGTACTGGCAATCCTCGCCGCCGACGAACACGCCCATCACCGGCTGGGGCGGTCGCATGTGCGACTTGCTGCAGAGCGCCAATGCGTCGCCGAATATTCCGATCATGACCTCGCTCAGCGGCAGCGATGCCTTCATTCGCGGCAACACCGTGAACGGTTACATCATGCACGCGAGCCAGGCGCAAACCATCCAGGTGCCGTACGACAACGGCAACCCCGGATTGCAGACCGCGTTCAATGCGCTGCAGGCGCAAGGCACGCAAGCCCACGTGATGGAGCGCACGCTGGCCGGCACGTTGAATCATTCGATCGCCACGGCGCTGCTCACCAATATGGCACTGACCGCCGCCGGCGCACCGGACTTCGCTACTTATTTCCCGAACTCCGACGGCACCAACTTCGACGCGCAACTGCAAACTGCAGCGCGCCTGATCTGGGCCGCGTACAACAACGTGCCCGGCTACGTCGGGATGAAGCGTCAGGTGTTCTTCGTCAACGCGGGCGGCTACGACACGCATTCGGATCAGCTCGTGCAGCAGGACCAGAATCTTCTGCCGGTGTTGTCTAAAGTGCTGGACAGCTTCTACAGGGCGTTGAAGAGCGTCAACATCGGCGGTACGCAGACACTGGCCAATGTCGCCACCGCGTTCACAGCCTCAGACTTCGGTCGCTCCATGACGTCCAACACCAACGGCACCGACCACGGCTGGGGTTCGCATCACTTCGTCATCGGCGGTGCGGTGCAGGGCGGCAAGTTCTACGGCAACGGCTGCGGTTTTACTGCCGCTCCCAACTTCGGTGTGGTGATGCCGAGCCTGACCAATCCGACGCCACCCAGTTATGGCGTGCCATCGCCGAACAAGAACGATCCGGGCGACGGCAACGGGCGTCTGATTCCGACGACGTCGGTGGATCAGTACGCAGCCACGCTGGCGAACTGGTTCGGGTTGAGCGGCAGCGATATCACCACGATCTTCCCGAATCTGAGCAACTTCTCCGCGTCGACGAACTACAACCCGGCGAGCGGCTACATGAAGTTTCTCGGCTAGCCGCGCAA
>JBBRTT010000079.1:0-4915 GCA_038244165.1 Lysobacterales bacterium
ATCGCGGCCAACTGCCGCATGTGTCTGGTCGATGTCGAGAAGAGCCCGAAGCCGGCGCCGGCCTGCGCCACGCCGGTGATGGACGGCATGAAGGTGCGCACGCGCAGCGACAAGGCGCTCAAGGCGCAGCGCAACGTGATGGAGTTCCTGCTGATCAACCATCCGCTGGACTGCCCGATCTGCGATCAGGGTGGCGAATGCGAGTTGCAGGATCTTTCGCTCGGCTACGGACGCTCGGTCAGCCGTTTCAGCGAACGCAAACGCGTGGTCGCCGACGAGGATCTCGGACCGCTGGTCGCTACCGACATGACGCGCTGCATCCAGTGCACGCGTTGCGTGCGCTTTACGGCGGAAATCGCCGGTACTTACGAGCTCGGCGGCATGCTGCGCGGGGAAAACCTGCAGATCGGCACCTACGACGGCAAACCGTTGACGACGGAGCTGTCCGGCAACGTAATCGACGTCTGTCCGGTCGGTGCGCTCACCAACAAGGTGTTCCGATTCCGCGCACGCCCGTGGGAACTGATCGCGAAAGCATCGCTTGGTTATCACGACGCGCTCGGCAGCAATCTGTTCCTGCATTCGCGTCGAGGCGATGTGATGCGCGCGGTGCCGCGCGACAACGAAGCCGTCAACGAATGCTGGTTGTCAGATCGCGATCGCTATTCGCACCAGGGCCTGTATGCCGAAGACCGTGCAGTCACGCCGATGATCAAGGTGGGCGGCGAGTGGCACGATGCTTCGTGGGAGGAAGCATTCGCTCGCACAGCACAAATCCTGCGCGACAACGGCGCCGATCAACTCGGCATGCTGGTGCATCCAGCGACCTCGAACGAAGAGGGCGCGTTGCTCGCACGCCTTGCCGAAGCGCTCGGCACCGGAAACCTCGACCACCGCATTGCCCAGCTGGATCTGTCCGACGGCGCCATCGCGCAGGTGTTTGCTATGCCGGTCGCGGAAATCGAGCACGCCGACGCCATTGTCATCGTCGGATCGCAATTGCGTCACGAGCTTCCGCTGCTGCATGCACGCGTGCGCAAGGCCGTGCAGCGTGGCGCCAAGGTGCATGTTGTCAATCCGGTCGACTTCGACTTCACGTTCGAAATCGCCAACAAGCAGATCGTGCCGCCGTCGCAGCTCGCGGATGCCATCGCCAGGGTGAAGCTCGGGGATGCCTGCCGCGCGGTGATCATTGTTGGCAATATTGCCGAAGCCGGACCGTATGCCAGCGCCATCCGCACTGCCGCGCGAAATTTCGCAAGCGCCAATCATGCGGCGTTGTGTCGCATCCCGCAGGGCGCCAATTCAGTTGGTCTTACGCAAGCGGGCGTACTCCCCGCGTCGCGCGATGCGCAAGCGATGCTGCGCGATGCCAGGAGTGCCTACGTTCTTTACGGCATCGAGCCCGGCCTGGATTTCGTGGATCAAGCACTGGCGATGCAGGCGCTTGGCAAGGCCCAAGTAATCTCGTTCAGTCACTTCGCCTGCCAGTCGACGCGTGCGATTGCGGACGTGATCCTTCCGATCGGCGCATTGCCGGAGATCGAAGCGACGCTCACCAACCTTGACGGCCGGGACCAGCGTGCCGCGGCCGGCGGCAAGTTGCCAGGCGAGGCTCGCCCCGGCTGGCGCGTCTTGCGGGCGCTGGGCGGCGAACTGGGTGCCGCCGGATTCGACTTTACCGACCTCGCGGGTTTGCGCGGCGCGATGAATCGGCCGTCGCCGCAGCCTGCGACAGCGAAGGCTGCGGAGGGCGCAACTCGTGCCTGGTTCCAGGCCGACGAGCTGGAAACGGTCGAGACCGCCGAAGTGGCCGCTTCGCGCGCGAACACCAGCGCCTTGCAAGGCCCAGCCGCAGGCCTGGAACTCGTCGTCTCGCAAGCCATCTACCGCACGGACGCCACGCTGCGCCGCGCCGCCGCGTTGCAGGCGCATCCGCTGACATTCGGGGCGCGCGTGGTGCTGAATCCAAAGGACGCGCAGGCCGCTGCAGTGGAAAGCGGCAACGTCGCAAAGGTGGTGACGCAGGTTGGCACCGCCAGCCTGCCGGTTGAGCTCAGCGATCGCGTTGCCGTCGGCTGCGCGTGGGTGGAGTCCGGCTACGGGGCCACCGCGCCGCTCGCTGCGTCGGCACGCGTGGAGGTCCGCCGCGCATGAACCTGCTGATGCTTGACATCGTCGACCCTTTCCGCGACTGGCTGCTGTCCTTCGGCGCCATCGGCCTGCTGGTGTGGATCGTGCTCAAGGTGCTCGCGATCGCGGTGCCGGTGATCATCACCGTCGCCTTCTACGTAGTGTGGGAGCGCAAGCTGATTGGCTGGATGCACGTACGCCATGGACCGATGTATGTGGGCATGGGGGTGCTGCAGGCGTTCGCCGATGTCTTCAAATTGCTGTTCAAGGAAGTGATCCAGCCGAGCAGCGCGCAGCGTGCTCTGTTCATCCTCGCGCCGCTGATCACGCTGGTGCCGGCGTTCGCGGCGTGGGCGGTAGTGCCGTTCGACGCGAAACTCGTCCTCTCGAACGCCAACGCCGGCCTTCTGTATCTATTGGCGATGACCTCGCTCGGCGTGTACGGAATCATGATTGCGGGTTGGGCGTCGAACTCGAAGTATGCGTTCCTGGGCGCGATGCGCGCGGCGGCGCAGGTGGTGAGCTACGAGATCGCGATGGGTTTCGCGATGGTCGGCGTGCTGATCGCCGCCGGGAGCCTCAACCTGACCGACATCGTGATGGCGCAGGCTGGCGATGCAGGCCCGTTCGAGTGGTTCTGGTTCCCTCTGCTGCCGTTGTTCGTCGTGTATTTCGTGTCGGGAGTGGCCGAAACCAACCGCGCGCCATTCGACGTGGTCGAGGGTGAATCGGAAATAGTCGCCGGCCACATGGTCGAGTACTCCGGCTCGCAGTTCGCGCTGTTCTTCCTCAGCGAATACGCGAACATGATCCTGATCAGTTTCCTGACCTCGATCTTCTTCATGGGTGGCTGGCTCAGCCCCCTGCATGGAATGGGCATCCCGTTGCTGTCGGTTGATGGCTGGTGGTGGCTGTTCGCTAAGGTATTCTTCTTCGCTAGCTGCTTCATCTGGTTCCGCGCATCGTTTCCGCGCTATCGCTACGACCAGATCATGCGGTTGGGCTGGAAGGTCTTCATTCCGATTACCATCGTCTGGATTTTCGTGACCGCATTGATGGCGTACTACGGCGTGTTCGAGGCAGGGCGCTGATGGGCACCGCAGCCAATGCCAATGGCGCCATGGGCAAGAAGATGGTCCACTACTTCCGGAGCCTGTTGCTGCTGGAGCTTCTGCAGGGATTGTGGCTGACGCTCAAGTATCTGTTCCGTCCCAAGTACACGCTGATGTACCCGATGGAAAAAACGCCGCAATCGCCGCGTTTCCGTGGTCTGCATGCGCTGCGCCGCTACCCCAATGGCGAAGAGCGCTGCATTGCATGCAAGCTCTGCGAGGCGGTATGCCCGGCGCTGGCGATCACCATCGACTCGGAACAGCGCGCGGATGGCACCCGCCGCACCACGCGCTACGACATCGATCTGTTCAAGTGCATCTATTGCGGCTTCTGCGAGGAGTCGTGTCCGGTCGATTCGATCGTGGAGACGCACGTCCTCGAATACCACTTCGACCAGCGCGGCCAGAACGTGTTGACCAAGCCGCAGCTGCTCGCGATCGGGGACCGCTTCGAGGCGGACATCGCCTCGCGTCGTGCCGCCGACGCCCCGTACCGTTGACCGTGACTGATCGCTGAAGCCTGCCGAGAACCGCATGGACTATCCGCTACTCGCTTTCTACGCTTTCGCTGCTGCGACCGTGATGTCCGCGGTCGCGGTGATCAGCGTGCGCAATCCGGTACAGGCCGCGTTGTTCCTGGTGCTGACCTTCTTCACCGTTGCATGCACCTGGATACTCGCTGGTGCCGAGTTCCTCGGCATCGCACTTGTGCTGGTGTATGTCGGCGCGGTGATGGTGCTGTTCCTGTTCGTGGTGATGATGCTTGACATCGACGTTGCACGCATCCGCGAAGGCTACGTGCGTTACCTGCCGGTCGGACTGTTGGTGGCCGTCGTAATGCTGGCCGAAATGGTCGCCCTTATCGGCATCCGGGCACGCAGCGCCACGCCGTTTGCCGACAATATCGCGATGGCGTCCGGCAGTGGCGATGTGCCCAATACGACATGGTTGGCGCGAGCGTTGTTCACCGATTTCCTGCTGCCGTTTGAGGTTGCCGCGGTGATCCTGACGATTGCGGTGATCGCGGCGGTGATGTTGACACTGCGTCGCCGTGTCGGCGCCAAGCACCAGGATCCTGGGGCTCAGACGCGCGTGCGGCCTGGCGATCGCTTGCGCATGGTGAAGATGGAGAGCGTGAAGCCGGCCGCAGCGCCCGCGCCGCCGATTGAGGAGGCCAAGCCATGATCCCTCTTGCCGTTACGAACCTGGCGCTTGGCCATTACCTCGCACTTGGCGCGGCGCTGTTCTGCATCAGCCTCGCCGGCATCTTCCTAAATCGCAAGAACGTGATCGTGCTGCTGATGTGCATCGAGCTGATGCTGCTCGCGGTCAACATCAACTTCGTCGCGTTCTCGCGCCAGCTTGGCGATGCCGCCGGCCAGGTCTTCGTATTCTTCATCCTGACGGTGGCCGCAGCTGAGGCCGCCATTGGCCTCGCGATCCTGGTCACTCTGTTCCGCAACCGGCGCACGATCGACGTGGCCGATCTCGATACGTTGAAGGGCTGAGCATGCCAGGCGTCGACATGTTTGATAACAGTCTCGCAATCTCCAGGTTTGTGCTGCTGGCGATCGCGCTGGCTCCGTTGCTGGGCGCGATCCTTGCCGGCCTGTTCGGCAAACAGGTCGGGCGTGCAGGCGCGCAGAGCGTCACCATTCTGAGCGTCGCCA
>JBBRTT010000080.1:0-4425 GCA_038244165.1 Lysobacterales bacterium
AAGTGAAACGGTAATGCCCGACATACTCGTGCGCAACATCGAAGACGTCGTCGCCGATCGGATCAAGGCGATCGCTCGCGAACGCAGCTGGTCGATCAACGAAGTCATCCTGCACGTGTTGCGCCACAGCCTGGGCTTTGGCGGCGACGACATCGTGCGCCGCGAGATCCAGGACATCGCTTCACTGGGCGGCACCTGGGATTCGCGCGAAAGTGCCGCGTTCCGCACGGCACTGGAAGCGTTCGAGCAGATCGACGGCAAGCCATTATTCGTCGATACGCCAAAAGCCGGTGTTCAGAAACCGAAGTAGACGCCGCCGAGTACGCGCGCACCGCGCGCACCCGTAACCGTGAATACATTTTCCGCCGCCCGGTTTGCCAGGCGCTCGTGCGCCAGCCACGCGAACAACATTGCTTCGACAAAATCCGGATCGATGCCGAGCGTTGCCGTGCTGGAGACGGATGCTGGCGCCAGCGCCGCTGCCAGCGCTGCCATCAATACCGGATTGCGGACACCGCCGCCGCAGACCAGCACTTCTTGCGTGCCTGGCGCAAAGGCGTGCACAGCGTCGGCGATGCTGCGCGCGCTCAGTACGACCAGTGTCGCCTGCACGTCGGCGGGAGCGAGATCGCACCCGCGCAGATGTTGCTGCAGCCAGGTCAGATGGAACACTTCGCGTCCGGTGCTTTTTGGCGGCGGCGCAGCGAAATAGGGGTCAGATAACAATCGCGCCAGCAGTGCCTGATCGACGACGCCGGACGCCGCAAATGTGCCGTCAGAATCGAAAGGCTGCCCCCGATGCCTCTGCATCCAGGCGTCGAGGAGGCAGCTTGCCGGACCGGTGTCGAAGCCGCGCACGGGCCCCAGCGCGTCGCCCGGGAGGATCGTGATATTGGCGATGCCGCCGAGATTGAGGACCACGCGTGACACCTGGCTACGCGCCAGCATTGCCGCATGGAACGCGGGCGCCAGCGGCGCGCCCTGGCCACCTGCAGCCATATCGCGACGGCGGAAATCGGCGACGGTGGTTATTCTGGTCTCTTCCGCGATGATATTCGGATCGCCGAGTTGCAAGGTATAGGGCGTCGCGCCGAGCGGGCGATGGCGCACGGTTTGCCCATGCGAGCCGAGCGCGGTCACGGCCTCCGGCGCCGTGCCGGTACGCCTGAGCAACGCATTGGCGGCAGCGGCGAAATTCCTGGCAATTTCGACATCAAGCGCGCCGAATTCATCCAGCGCGATGCGGCCGTCGCCTTGCGCCAGCGCGAGGATGCGCTCGCGCAGATCGTCAGGATACGGATGCGTCAGCGCCCCGTGCAGTCGCGGCTGCGGGTCGAAACTTGCCAGAGCGACATCAACGCCATCGGCGCTGGTGCCCGAAATCAGGCCAATGTAGAGCGCAGGTGGGGTCACCTCACCGAGCGCTATTTCGCCAGCGCGAGTTGCGTGGCTTCGAGCTTTTTCAGCTTGGCCAGCTGCGGCTGGCTCTGGCGTTGGAAGCGCGCCAGTTCCGTCGCGGGCAGTGGCTCGGGCTTCGGCAAGGTCACTGTGAGCGGATCGCGGTGCATTCCGTCAACGCGGAATTCGTAGTGCAGATGCGGCCCGGTGGCCATGCCGGTCATACCGACGAAACCGATGGTCTGGCCCTGGCCGATGTGCTGACCCACGTGCAGTGAAACAAACTTCGACATGTGGCCGTACAACGTGCTGTAGCGGCCGCCGTGCTGCAGCACCACTACGTTGCCGTAACCATTTTGCCAGCCACGGAACGTCACTTTGCCTTCGCCGGCGGCGTGGATCGGTGTGCCGGTGGGCGCCGCGTAGTCGACGCCGCGATGCGCGCGCATCGTGCCGAGAATGGGATGCATGCGACCGGCAGTGAACAAGGAAGATATCCGGGAAAATTCCACCGGTGTACGCAGGAAAGCTTTGCGTAGCGGGCGGCCGTCATCGCTGTAAAACAGCGTGTTGCCGGCATTGTCTGTATAGCGGAACGCGCTAAAACGCTTGCCGTGATTGATGAAGGTCGCGGCAATGATGTCGCCATCGTGCTTGCGCAAACCCTCGCAGTAAACGTCGTCATAGATGACAGTGAAGCTGTCGCCTTGGCGCAAATCCTGGGCGAAGTCGATGTCGTATCCGAACGCATTGGCAAGCTTGAGCACCATCGAATCGTTCATGCCGGCCTGTTCGCCCGCGTCGAACAGCGAACTTTCAATCACACCGTGCGCCACATAGGTGCGGCGCTCGAAGCTGCGATCCTGGACGAGCTCGTGGACACCGCCGCTGGCAAAGGTTTCGATCACACGGGTGTGCTCGTCGCGATCGAAGCGCACGCTGCGGATGTTGCCGTCGGCGGCGCGCAAAAAAGCAAACTCATCACCCGGGTGGATATTGCGCAAAGCCGCCGCATTGTTGCGATCGTCGAGCAGCTTGTGCAGTTGACTGGCGGACAGGCCCTGCTGCTGGAAAATATCGCCAGCCGTCTGGCCGGCATGCACGGTGACGATCTGCCAGTCGGCGTCGTCGCTGGATGAAATCATCGCTGATGCAGAATCGGCGCTTGCGTCAAGTACTTCGACCGGCGGCAGCGGCGGCACCTCGAGGTTAAGCGTAGTCAGTTCGCTGGTCTGGCGCGTGGCGTTGGCAAAGCGCGGAATGACCGTGCCGGCGACAACCGTCAATACCAGCAAAATGCCGGCGACCAGCCAATGTCGGCGCCGGCATGTCAGGGGCGCGGCGATGATGTCGCGTAGCAATATTTGCATTGTGGAAAGTTTATTAAAGTGGAAATGTGACCGGAATTTTCGGGATCCATCCATGAGTCGCCGCCGGGCTCGTCGTATAAGATGCACGGCGCTGCTATTCTTGGGTACGGTCGGCTTCCCCCAACGCGCTGTACCTTAGCCCGCTGCACCGACCTCGTCAACGCGAGGCGGCACAAGGATTTGCGCCGATTGCGCGATTAACGAATAATTAACGTCGAGTGCCAATCGAGCGTGCTCGATCGGCCTTTGTCCAGCACCCGAATCCCGTGTGAATTTCGGTCTTATCGAGGTATACATGAACGATATTTCATCCGCCCTCGAAGTGATTGGCCGGGGCGCTGAAGAGATCATCAAGCTCGCCGATCTTGAGGCGCGGCTGAAGCTTGGTCGTCCGTTGCGGATCAAGGCCGGCTTCGATCCGACCGCGCCGGACCTGCATCTGGGCCACACCGTGCTGCTGAACAAGATGCGCCAGTTTCAGCAGTTGGGGCATCAGGTGATTTTCCTGATCGGCGATTTCACCGGGATGATCGGCGACCCCAGCGGCAAGAACGTCACGCGCAAGCCACTCACTCGCGAAGACGTACTGGCGAATGCCGAGACGTACGCCGCGCAAGTATACAAAGTGCTGGATCGCGAACGTACCGAGGTGCGTTTCAACTCCGAATGGTTCGCAGCAATGGATGCGGCCGGCATGATCAAGCTGGCAGCCAAGCACACGGTCGCGCGCATGCTCGAGCGCGACGACTTCGACAAGCGCTATAAAAGTGGACAGCCGATCGCCATCCACGAGTTCCTCTATCCGTTGGTGCAGGGCTACGACTCGGTCGCGCTCAAGGCCGACGTGGAACTCGGCGGCACCGACCAAAAATTCAATCTGCTGGTCGGGCGTCAATTGCAGGAGGATTCAGGCCAGCCGCCGCAAATCGTGCTGACGATGCCCTTGCTCGAGGGTACCGACGGCGTCAACAAGATGTCGAAGTCGCTCGGCAACTACATTGGCATCAACGAGCCGGCGAACGAAATCTTCGGCAAGATCATGCGCATCTCCGACGATCTGATGTGGCGCTATTTCGAACTCCTGTCGTTCGCCAAATCCCTACCCGATATCGCGAAGATGCGCGAGGCCGTGGCGGCAGGATCCAACCCGCGCGATTTCAAGATGCAGCTGGCTGCAGAACTCGCCGAGCGCTTCCACGATCAGGCCGCCGCGCAAGCGTCGATCCGGCATTGGCACGATGTCGTGCAGGGTGGCGGCGTGCCGCAGGACATAGCGCTGACGACTATTGCGGTGCCTGCTGACGGCATCCGCATCGGGGCGCTGCTGAAGGCGGCGGGATTGGCGCCGAGCACATCTGAAGCGGTGCGCAAACTAAACGAGCGTGCGGTGCGTGTCGATGGCACCGTGGTGGAGGATCGCGAGCTGACACTAGGCGTGGGTGGTGAGCATCTGCTGCAGCTCGGCAAGCGCGGTTATGCGCGCGTGCGGCTCGTCGCCGCCAGTTGAATTTTCGTTTGTTACGGGATGTTGACGATCCCCCAAGCGGATGTATAATGCGCGGCTCCGCGGACGAAACGTCAGCGGGAATATTTGAGTTCTTTGACAGTGTGCGCAGGTGACTTGTGTGGGCGCCTTGGGGTGGATTTATTGTCCATC
>JBBRTT010000081.1:0-4155 GCA_038244165.1 Lysobacterales bacterium
CAAGATCATGGTGCCCGGCGACGACAGATAGATGGCGCCACCGCTCGTCGTCGCGCTCTGATTGTTGACGAAGAGGCTGGAATCGATTGCGATTACGCTGCCGGCCGTGCTGCTCACGTTCAATGCGCCGCCGGCGTATAGTGCCGGGTTGCCGTTTTGGAACGTCACGCCGAAAATGCTGACATTGCCCTTGGCGGAAATGTACAGCGGCCGGTACAGGTGCTGGCCGTCGAGCACGCTGCTGCCGGAAGTCGAGCGCACGAAGCAACCCGGCGCCCAGCCGCCGGAGATAGTCAGGGCGTGGGTCTCGCCGGCGGCGGCAAAGTAGTCCAGTTCGCCCCCAAGCAGGTAGTTGCCGACCTCCATCTCGATGTAGTCGTCTTCGCCATTGTTCTGCGCCACATTCAAGGCTATGGCCAGTTGCAGGGAACTGCTCACGCAACTGGTTGCCGCGCGCGCCGCGATCCAGCCGCAGGACAACAACATCGCGAACAGGAATCGGGGCGATTCGCCGAGGAAACTGCGTTGGAGATTCATGGAGCACTCCCGGTGGCAATACCAACTAAATGCAGCACGGAGCCAAAACGAACGCCCGGAGTTACTCCTGCCTGGGAAAAGCAATTCGGCGCAATTGCCGGCGGGCCGGCTTGAGCTATGCTTACGCAGGGTCACGTGCATGGCATCACGGCGCGCAGCCACAGGGGAAGAATCCATGGGCGATGAGACACCACTTACCGATTGGCTGCGCGCAGCTGGCGGCGGCGACGAGGGAGCCGGGCAACGCGCCTACGCGCAGATCTATGCCGAGCTTCGCCGTATTGCCGCGCGCCAGATGGCCGACCCGCGCGGTGGCGCAACATTGACCCCGACCGTGCTCGTGCACGAGGCTTTTCTGAAACTCACCGGCGGCGCGCTCGCCGCGCTCAACGATCGCCAGCATTTTTTCAATCTGGCCGCGCGCGCCATGCGCCAGACCGTGATCGACTACGCGCGCGAACGGCTGGCGCAGAAACGCGGCGGCGATCTGGTGCGCACTGAACTCGACGACAAGGTTCCCGATGCCATGCTCGACGCGCAGCAGGCTCTGGCCATCGAACAAGGCCTGGCCGCACTCGATCGCCAGGATCCTGGACTTGCCCAGACCTTGAGCTGGCGCGTGTTCGCTGGGTTGAGTACGCAAAAAATCGCCGAGCTGCGCGGTAGCAACGAGCGCGCAGTGCAGCGTGAACTGGTCGTGGCGCGCAACTATTTGCGTCTGGCCTTGGCGGGTGCCGCATGAGTCTGGATACGGGAAATCCGCTTTTTTCCGCCGAACGCTGGAGCGTAGTGCGCTCCCTGCTCGACAAATTGTCCGAGATGTCGCCCGAGCAGCAGGTGCTGGAGCTTGAACGCATCGCAGTGGATGATGCCGAACTAGCCGCCAGCGTGCGCACGCTGCTGGAAGGAACACGCGGCAGCGCCACGCCGTCTGTGCAGAGCGTTTTCGAACGCCTGCTGCCACCCGAGTCGATGCCGGCAAGCATCGGCCCGTTCCGTCTGCTCGAGCGCATTGGCGCCGGCGGCATGGGCGTGGTTTATCTCGCCGAGCGCAGCGGTGCCGACTTCACCCAGCGCGTCGCGCTCAAGTTGCTCGACGGCGACGCTGCACGCATGTCGCGCCTGGCTGCGCGCGAGCGGCGCATTCTGGCCGCACTCGCACATCCGAACATCACCGCTTTCATCGATGCCGGCAGCGAAAACGGACGCGCGTGGCTGGCGATGGAATACGTCGATGGCGAACCGTTGCACGACTACTGCCAGCACCACGGTCTTGATACGCGCGAACGCGTGCGCCTGTTCGACCAGGTTTGCGCCGCAGTCGCCCACGCACATTCGCAACTGGTCGTGCATCGCGACTTGAAACCTTCCAATGTGCTGGTGGCTGCCGACGGCACCGCCAAGCTGCTGGATTTCGGCATTGCGCTGGTGCTGGATCCCAGCGACGAGCAGATGCCGGCTACGCGGGTGTTCACCCCGGAGTACGCTGCACCCGAGCAACTGCGCGGCGAACGTGCGACCACGGCAACCGACGTCTTTGGCCTCGGACTCATGCTGTACGAACTTGTCTGCGGCAAACGCCTGCCTACACTTGAACGCGGTGGCGGCGACGCCGAGTGGACGACGGCGGAGCTGGCGCGCCATGCAACGACGACGCAGACGGGTGCGCGAACCCCATCCACTCCCAGCGAACCGAAAACGCTAACGCGTCTGCTACGCGGCGATCTCGGCCGCATCATCGCGCACGCGTTGGCGGCAAAGCCGGCGCTACGCTACGCCTCGGTCGCTTTGCTGCGCGAGGATCTGGCGCGCTGGCTCGATTACCGACCACTGACGATCGCACGACCCGGACTCGGCTACACCGTCGGACGCTTCGTGCGCCGCAATCGCTTTGCGGTCGCGGCCGCCGCGGTAGCTCTCGGGGCACTGTTGGCGCTGACCGCAACCGCAATGTGGCAGGCGCACGAGCGCAGGCTGGAAGCTGAACGCGCGGTGGCGCAGGCACAGCGCGCCACGGCGATGCAGACGTTTCTCAGTGACGTGATCAACCAGGCCGATCCGAACCAGAACGGCGGCCAGCCGATCACACCGCTGCAGTTGATCGGCAAGGGAGAAGCGCTGATCGGCCGCTTCGACGCGCAGCCGGCACTCCAAGCCGATATGTTGACCCAGCTCGGCCAGCTCTACATCGACAACAGCGACTACGAGCGCGCCAAGACCTTGCTCGACCGCGCGCTGAAACTGAGCGAAAGATCGGATATGCCTACCGACGTGCGTGCGCGCGTGCTCGGCGGTGTTGCAGAAATTTCGACGGGCAACTCGAAATACGACGAGGGTCTAGCCTATGCGCGCCAAGGCCTGGCTCTGCTTGAGGCGGACGCGCATGCCGACCCGCACGCGATGGCATCGATGCACGTGCACGTCGCCCAGGCGCTCGATGGCAAGGGCGAACCGGCGGAGACGGAACGATTCCTGCGCGCAAGTCTGGCGCAAGACCGCGCAGCGCTCGGCGACAACAACAAGTCGGTCGCCGAGGAGTGGGTCCTGCTCGGCTGGACGCTTGGCGTGCTCAACCGTTTCGATGAAGCCGAGGACGCGTTCAGCCACGGTATCACGGCCTATAGGGCGCTCTACGGAAACGACGGTTTCGACCTCGGCCACGCGCTCAACGAACAGTCACTTATTCAATCCAGAGCCAACCGCATCGACGCCGCGGAGAAATCCAATCGCGAGGTTCTGCGCATTTATCGCGCAGCAGTTGGTCCCAACCATCGAAAGACACTCTCCGCCGAACACAACCTTCTGGTCCTGATGGAACGCCGGGGTCATATCGTCGAAGCGCTGCCGCAACGCGAGCAGTTGGAAGCGCGCGCCGCCGGGCCCGGCATGGCGACTCCGCGGCAACTCGCCAATGGCTTGCAGTGGATGGGCTATGACTATTCGCAGCTCGGCCGTTTCGCAGACGCCGAAGCCACCCTGCGCAAGGCGCTCGAACTCGGCGCTCAAGGGGGCGGCGCGCACGACAACGTCAACGACAGCATCGCTCGCCGCGAACTCGGAGTGATACTGACGACCACTGGCCGCTACGATGAGGCCGAGAAACTTCTGCGCGATGCGCTGGCGATCGCTCTCGCGCAAAAGCCGCCGGATCCGCCAACCGCGCGCGCCCTGAAAGGCGCGATCGCTGACGTATTGCGTTTGCACCATCGCTACACCGACGCGCTGGTACTGGCAAAAGAGGCCACCGATTTTCCGGCCTCGACGTCGGCAACCAGTGGCTGGCGCCCGATAACATTGGCCGAGCGCAGCGAAGCGGAACTCGACGCCGGCGATCCGGCTGCCGCAGAAGCAAGCGCTCGCAGCGCGCTCGACTTTGCGCACAAGGCATATCCCACCGACGATTTTCGTACCGGCTTCGCCTTGTATTCGCTTGCCCGTGTTTGTCTGGCGCGCGGACAGGCGACTGAGGCCGAACCGTTGCTGCGCGAAGCGCTGAAACTGCGCAGCCCGCCCCACCCGCCAACGCATCCGCGAGTTCTTGAAGTCGAAGTGGCCCTGACTCAGGCCTTGGCAGCGCAAGGCAAACGCGACGAGGCGCGCGCGCTGGCCAGCCAGATC
>JBBRTT010000082.1:0-3800 GCA_038244165.1 Lysobacterales bacterium
GGGGCGTCGGACCCTCACGATTTCACCGTACGCTAACACCACACTCGTCGTTGTTACCCAGCGTCCACCGCATCCCACCGCACGTTCATGACGATCGCGAGCCGCCCCTCAATCGGGTGAGACGGGCGGAATTAGACCAGTGATTTGTGCGACGGGGCAAAAGGAATTTTGCCCGTCGGGTTAATTTGTCGCACCTTGCATGCGCGCGATATCAAGCACGCAACCGCTACTTCTGCTGTTCGTCGTTGCGGAACAGAATTTCGATGGTGGCGAATATCAGCAGGAAAGCAAAGAAGGCCAAAACAACGACGATGTGCGGCATGCTGGCGGCTTCTGGCTCGCTCGCGAGAGTTGGCGACGCGACCGCGTGCCCGGATTCGGCCCGCAGCTGCGGCACCACCGGTACGATATCGATCCATCGATCCAGCCAACTTGCGCTGAAGGTCGCCGCACTTGCGGCAATTTGCGCGCCGGGCAATTGAACAGGTCCATCATCGGGCAGCATTTCCGATCTGGCCTGACGCCAGTCGGAATGCGGGCTTGCGCGCTCAACCTGTCGATCGGCATTCGACTGATTTTTGCGGACCTGCCGATTCCGGCCCGGCGTCGCATCCCAGCAATGGTTGGGTCCATGCCAGTAAATATGCAGCGAACCAAAATGCTGACGCGCCTCGCTCTTGCTCATGCAAGAACTCGAAGCTTCCGAAGGCGTCGTCAACGCGAATATCGACGCAACTATCAACGCAACGCGCATGGAGTCGCTCCGTCCTGCAACCAATCCAGACAGACGCCGCCGCGACCTCGAATCAATTCCCTAAAGTCTAAAAATTAAAGCGCCTCTAATTAAGGCCGACAGCAAAGGACAGCATCGGTGCCCTATTTTGACGCGCGTTACGCCACAATTTCGATTGTCGATAGGCAAGCGCGCGTGCGCGTCAGGCCTGACGTTGACGCGAAAAACCACAGCGGCCAAGGCCGCAATGTCATCCAAGTTTCCGACTAGCTCTCGCGTAGAATAGAGCGTCGGCCGATTCGGCTGTTGATTGCGAAGCATGAGGTGATTGCGATGGCATTTTTCAAGCGCGAGCTTGGCCCGGTCGAGCGCTTCGAGAGCGTGTTGAAGGACAAGCTGGCGGCGCGGCAGAAACTGGCCAACCAATCGAGCATCGCCGAAAAGGAACTGGCAGAAAAACGCGCCGCGGCCGAACGGCTGGCGGTGACCGGTGCCGCCAGTGCCAAACTCGATCGGGCGGAAGCCAGCATGCGCGCCGCCGAGGATCGCGCCAGGACGCTGCGTGCCGCACTGGCAGAGCTTGACGAACAGGTCGCCTCGGCCGACCGCGCCTTGACTGAAGCCAAAGCGCAGCACGACCGCAATATCAGCGCCGACGCGATCGAGGCGATGGCTGCGGCCATTGAACGGGCCGCACCGGGATTTCAAGCCAGCGCCGCCACGCTGATCGAAGCGGTGACGACAAGTCCGGCGTCGATGCCGGAGGCAACCCGGTTCTCGACCAGCGTGGATGCGGTGCGTCGCGAGGTCGCCTCGGCAGTGGATCTGATCTGCTGGGAGTTGCGATCCGCCGCGGTGCGCGAACGTGCGGGTAACGCCAACGTCGCCTTGCCCGCGCCATCTGAATCCGAGCAGCCGCCCTCGGCCGAGATCGAGCGGCAGATGATCTACACCCTGCATCCGCTGCTGTGGCGCGAAGGCAGCGAGATGCGCAGGGTGCCTGCCTTTGTCATGGTCGGGCTGCCGAAGACGCTGCTATCGGTCGCGCTGCGGCATCACCATGTCGACTATCTCAATGCAAGGCGTGTGCAGACCTTGACGCATCTTCACGGCAGCGAAGCGCATGGCGATCCCGCAGCAGACGATCCGGAACTCGTCGATCTCGATGCGCTGGTTGCCGAGGAAAATCAGGGCGCCCAGGCCGACGTCGCATAAGTCCGATCTTTCGTAAGTTTTGGACGGAAGCGGCCTCAGCGCCGGCGCGGCGACGCAACCTTGCCTTGCTGCTCGCGCAGACCTTCGGCGGACTGGCGAACGACTTCGGAAATCTGCGACAACTGCTTGGCGAGCGGGCTTGTCCGGCGCCAGATCATGCCGATGGTCCGTGACGGCTCTGGTTTCCCAAAGCGCGCGATCGACACCGGCGCCGAGCGCGTCTCGACCGTTACCGCCATTTCCGGGATCAGGGTGACGCCGATGCCGGCACCGACCATCTGTACCAGCGTCGACAGCGAACTGCCGTCCAGCAATTCGCGCGGCAGCGCCGAATGCCGGTTGCAGAACGACAGCGCCTGATCGCGAAAACAATGTCCCTCCTCCAGCAGCAGCAGCCGCATCTTGGCCAGCGCTTCGCCATTGGGCACTGGCTTGCCCTCGTCCTCGCCCGGTCGCACCAGCACGAAGTCCTCGGCAAACAGCGCCACTTCCGTAAACGAAGGTTCCGACACCGGCAGTGCGACGATGGCGGTATCGAGCCGGCCTTCGGACAACTCCTGAATCAGCTTCGGCGTCACGGTCTCGCGGACGTGAATTTCCAGGTCGGCATATTGGCGCGTGAGGTTGCCGATGATGGTCGGCAGCAGATACGGCGCGATGGTGGGAATGACGCCGATCCGCAACCGTCCCGCCAGCCGGTCGCCGGAGGCCCGCGCCAGGTCTTCCAGTTCCTCGACCGAGCGCAGGATGCTGCGAACCCGCGAGCCGAATTCCTCGCCAAAACTTGTCAGCCGGATCTGGCGAGCGCCGCGTTCGAACAACGCCGCACCCAATTCCCCCTCCAATTCCCTGATCTGCATCGACAGCGCCGGCTGCGAGATCGCGCAGGCATCCGCCGCGCGGCCAAAATGGCCGTGCCGCGCCAATGCTTCGAAATAGCGGAGCTGCTTCAGGGTCAGGTTGCTCATAATGTCAGCTTATCACGGCAATCAGTAAATCACACTTAAACTGATGAAAGGGCTGTGCTAGAACCATTCCAGCCGCGAGGATGCGTAGCCGGCGTCACCCCGACGTCATGGGCACCGTTCACACAGCAGTTCAATCAAGCCAGCGACGAACGGAGAGAAACATGGACGGAAATGATGGCGAGAACGCCGGCAAGTGCCCGGTGATGCATGGCGCCAGCAGCAAACACACCAACCGGGAGTGGTGGCCGAACCAGCTCAATCTCAGCGTTCTCCACCAGCATTCGGCCCTGTCCAACCCGATGGGCGAAGCGTTCGACTACGCCAAGGAATTTGGGAAGCTCGACATCGAGGCGCTGCGGAAGGACCTGCACGCGCTAATGACGGATTCGCAGGAGTGGTGGCCGGCCGACTTCGGCCATTACGGACCGCTGTTCATTCGGATGGCCTGGCACAGCGCCGGCACCTACCGGATCGGCGATGGCCGCGGCGGCGCCGGTGCCGGACAGCAGCGCTTTGCGCCGCTCAACAGCTGGCCTGACAACGTCAACCTCGACAAGGCACGCCGGCTCCTGTGGCCGATCAAGCAGAAGTACGGCAACAAGATCTCCTGGGCCGACCTGATGATCCTCACCGGCAACGTCGCGCTGGAATCGATGGGCTTCAAGACGTTTGGATTTGCGGGTGGTCGCGCCGACGTCTGGGAACCGGAAGAGGACATCTACTGGGGTCCCGAAGGCAAGTGGCTGGCTGACGAGCGCTACAGCGGCGACCGCGAGCTCCAAGGCTCGCTCGGCGCCGTGCAGATGGGCCTGATATACGTCAATCCCGAAGGCCCCAACGGCAAGCCCGATCCGCTCGCCGCCGCCCGCGACATCCGCGAGACC
>JBBRTT010000083.1:0-3507 GCA_038244165.1 Lysobacterales bacterium
CAACTACCAACTGACGAGGAGCTAAGACGCGATATGGCTATGAAGAAAGCTGCAAAAAAACCTGCTAAGAAAGCTGCGAAGAAGGCCGTCAAGAAGACTGTGAAGGCCAAGGCTGCAAAGAAGACTGCACGCAAGACCGCAAAGAAGAAGTAAGGCTCATATCCTAAGGCCAAGGGATTGGCCTGAGCAAAGCCGGTCGAGGTGTTAGCGACTGGTAGCGTTCACGGAGCATCGCTTTGACGCACCGTGACGGGTAATTCATACGATACCTTTATCAAGCTGATTGAACTCTCCCTGTGATTGCCCAGCACAGGGAGAGCTTTTATCCAGCCAGCCTATCCCCCTCATCAAGATGTTGTACCGCGCAACCTGCGCGGTAGCCAACGCAGTGGCCCAGGATTACGATAGCGGCGCCATTCGCCTCGGGGAGAGGTCATGCGAATCCTGAAGAAGCTGCTGATATTTCTGGCCGGCGTCGTCGTGCTGCTGGTCGCCATCGCGTTCTTCCTTCCCGACACCGCGCACGTCCAGCGCACGATCACGATTGCGCGACCACCGTCGCAAGTATTCGCCGTGCTCAACAGCTACCGCCGCTTCAACGACTGGTCGCCATGGTTCGAGACGGACCCGCATGCCAAGGTGACGATCACCGGACCAGCGTCCGGAGTCGGGGCGAAGTACGCCTGGGCCGGCAACAAGGATGTTGGCAGCGGCAGTCAGGAAATCGTCGAAAGCAAACCGAACGAGATGGTGAAGACGGCGCTGGATTTCGGCGAGATGGGCAAGTCGACGGCGATGTTCCAGCTGACTCCCGCCGGGCAGGGGACCCAACTCACCTGGAGCTTCGACATGAGCTTCAATGGCAAGCTGATCAGCCGCTATTTCGGCTTGATGATGGATTCGTACGTCGGCAAGGACTACGACAAAGGCCTGCCCAAACTCAAGACCCTCGTCGAGAGCTTCCCGGCGATGGATATCTCCGGTGTGCAAGGCCAGGAAGTGCAGCGCGCGCCGCAAAAAATATACTTTGTCAGCGCCAGCAGCGGTAGCGATCCGGAGTCGGCCAAGGCCGTGCTCGCGGCGGCGTACGCCAAGCTCGGCAGCTTTCTGCAATCCAGCACCATCACCATGCAGGGTGCGCCGATGACGATCACGACGAACTATGACGCCAATGGCTGGTCGTTCGATGCCGCGTTGCCTGTGGACCACAACGATGTTGCGCCAACGGAAGACTTGCACGCCGGGACGACCTACGCCGGCAAGGCCGTGCAGTTCACCCACGTCGGCTCCTACGACAACATCGGGGACACCACCAAAAAAGCGTATGCGTGGCTCGCCGTGCAGGGCTACAAACCCAAGGATCGGTTGATCGAGGAATACGTCAGCGACCCGGGCAATACCCCGGTGGAACAATTGCAGACGCGCCTGGTGGTTCCGGTGGAGTGAGGCGCAGTGCGTCACGCAGCAAGCTCCTGGTGTGACGCAATCCCGGATATTGCCTGGTCGAAGCTGCTAGCTTGCGCGTCGAACACGTCACGGAGCGGGTCATGCGTTTAGTCAGTCTCTTCTTGTCGCTATTCCCGTTAGCCGCGCAGGCGGTGCCGGCGTTGGTTATCTACGGCGACGCCTTGCAAAGCGGCTTCAACAACGGCACCTGGGCCAATGCCGCTGACTACAGTTTGATCAATACCTCGCCGACCTATGGCGGCAGCGCGGACTCGATTCGGTTCGTCGCGCGCGGCTGGGGTGGCCTGCAATTCGTCAACAATGCTGAATTCAACCTGGTCGACTATCAGAGCGTGACGTTCCATGTGCACGGCGGCGCCAGTGGCGGACAGAAACTGCAGATGTATGTCTGCGACAATTACATAAACCTGACGGATCCCAACGTGTTCCAGGTCGGCGCGTTAATCCCCGGCGGCAGCATTCCAAGCAACGGCTGGGCGACGGCGACACTGGATCTCGACAGCGCGAACCTCACTTTCGGCACCTTCAATTGTCTCGTGATCATGGACGCGGACGGCAACAACGACGTCGCGACGGGGCAACCAGCGGCGTACATCGACCAGATCGTTTTCAACCCGCGCACCAGCGCACCGCCCGGCGGCGGGAGCGTCGCGGTAACCGTCAACGCCACCACCAACGTTCGCCCGATCAATCCACTGATCTTCGGTGTCGCGTATGGCGATACGGCGCGCAATGCGCAAATGGGCTACACGGTGGACCGGTGGGGTGGCAACGGGGCCACGCGCTACAACTGGCAAGTCGACGTGCACAGCACCGCAAGCGACTACTTCTGGGAAAACATTCCGGGCAGTTCCGACCGCACACAGATCCCACCGCTTGGCAACGACGCCGACGCGTTCATCGGCGCGGCGATCGCTTCAGGCATCCAGCCGCTCATGACGATCCCGACGATAGGCTGGACGCCCCGAGCGAACTCGCCGCTCAATCACCCATATCTGGCCAGCTTTGCGGTGAGCAAGTACGGCAATCAGGTGCCGTTTCCATTTCAGAGCGACGCGGTCGATCCCTACGACACGAACGCCGGCAGCGGCGAATGCAATCCGGCCAGCAACGCTTCGCCGAACTGCGTGCTCTACAACGCGGCGAACGGCTGGTATCACCTCATCAACAACGATCCGCACGACACCTCCAGCGCGGTCGACCAGAATTTCCAGAAGGGCTGGGTCGCGCACATGCAGTCTGCCCACGGCACGGCTGCGAACGGCGGTGTGAAATTCTTTACGCTCGACAACGAAGTGATGTTATGGAACTCCACGCATCGCGACCTGCATCCGAACGGTCCGACATACAATGAGATCTGGGGCACGGCAGTCGCCTATGCCACGGCTATCAAGCAGCAGGAGCCGGACGCGCTCGTCACTGGCCCGGTCACCTGGGGCTATTGCGACCTTTTCACCTCGGCCGATGACGCCACGCGCGGCAACTGCCTGCAGGGCACCGATCGCACGGCGCACGCTGGTCTGCCTTTCGTCGCCTGGTATCTGCAGCAGGTGTGCGCCAATCCGCTCGCTGGCGGCAAGCATCTGGTCGACTACATCGATCTGCACTACTACCCGCAGGGCACCAACGTCGCCCTCAACAACGACGATTCGGCGGCAACGGCGGCGCGCCGGCTCAAGTCGGTGAAGGAGCTTTATGATCCGACCTGGATAGCGGATTCGTGGATGGGAGGTCTCGGCGACACCGACGCCAATCACTACAACAAGCCCAATCTGATCCCCCGCGTCAGGGCGTGGATCAATCAGTATTGTCCCGGCACCAAGCTTGCGATCACCGAATACAACTGGGGCAATGACAACACCGGTAGCGGTGCGGTTGCGCAAGCCGAGGTGCTCGCAGTCTTCGCGCGCGAAGGCGTCGACATGGCCACGCGCTGGACGGCACCGGCGACGAACTCGAAAGCTGAACGCGGTTTCTCGATCTTCTTGAACTACGACGGCGCAGGCGCGAAAGTCTCCGGAGACAGCGTCGCTGCCACGA
>JBBRTT010000084.1:0-3240 GCA_038244165.1 Lysobacterales bacterium
CTATTGCGCCGGTGCCTCCCCATTTGATCATGTGCTGCACTTCGAAATTGAATTCGCACTTGAGGCTAGGACGATAGACATGACGCCAACGCTTGTTCTTTGGCGGCAATGAATGTTTGAGGCTTGAAATATTTCGGTCTGCCCTTTATCTGAGCAGTCAAAAAATTCGCGTCGCATGCAACAGGGGTCGAAATGAAACGCATCGCATCGATGATTTTAGGTCTTGGTCTCATCGTGTCCTTCCCGGCGTATGCACAGAAGAGCGTGATCGCGCCGGCGCTGCCTTCCTATTTCACGTTGCCGTCTGGCTTCGGAGTGGCCAGCGGTGGCAGCGGTGTCACCTTCGAGGATTTTGGTGAGTCGGATTTTTACCAGCCCGGTAGCGACGATGTCATCGTCAAGCAGGGCAAGCGTTGGTATGCGCCTCTTGAACTGAAGAATCCGCCCGACGGTATCGACGGCAAAGGCATCTGGGCGCAACTCAAGCCATCGCTGCTCGCTGGCGGTTGGACCATTCCGATCGAATACGACTCCAATCCGTTTTCGTCGATGATGCGCTACCAAAAAGACGGTCGGGACGTCTGGGGGTACATCAAGATTTTCGGTAGCGACGACATGCGGCTCAATCTCGTCGAGGTTGCGCAGTCGGCGAATTTGCTGACGATCAACCCGCCCGCTGCGACTCCGGAGAAATTTGCGGCCGAGAAAGGCGACTTTCCCTATCTGCCAGCGCTGCCCGGGTCGAAATTTGGCAGCGGCGCGCGTGATGCTGGGGCGATGGAAGTTGCCTTGCCCGGATCGGACGAGGTACAGATTGTCGGCACCGGCACCATTACCAAGTTCTACGGAAATTTGCCGAATGTTTCGACCCTGGCCTTCGTAAACGCTTATCACGATGCGCTGAGCAAAGCAGGTTGGACCATCATCGCGCAGAACCATGGCTCGGACGCCACATTGACCGCGCATTACGCAGCCAATGGCCGCGACATCTGGGTCTATCTGCACATGGGCGGCGAGGAATACTCGATCAAGGTGGCCGACGTTGGCGCCAGCAATGACATCGCCAAACAATTCGCAAAGGATTGTCACGTCGCGCTTTACGGCGTGCTATTTGATTTCAACAAGGCAAGTCTCAAGCCGGAGTCGGACAGCGTGCTGCAACATGTGCTTGCATTTCTTCAGCAAGACCCGGCGCTGAAGCTTGAGGTGCAAGGCCACACCGACAATGTCGGCAGTGACGACTACAACCAGAGCCTGTCCGATGCGCGGGCCAAAGCCGTGATGAATTGGATCATCCAGCATGGAGTCGCCGCAGACCGGCTCTCCTTCAAAGGCTATGGCAAGACGCATCCGGTCGCCAGCAACGAAACCGATGAAGGCCGTGCGCGTAATCGCCGCGTGGAAATCGCGAAGCCCGCTTGTACGAAATAGATTGGGAATGAGAATCGATCCAGCGAAGGCACGGCGTGCGGTGGCCTTCTCGCTGGCTGACCGCGGAAGCGCACGGAAACGCAAGGTCCTATCATCGCCGCGACCGAGACGAACGATTTGATGAGCAGAATCCTGATCTATGGAGCCAACGGTTACACCGGCGCGTTGATTTCCGAGGAAGCCGTGCGGCGCGGCATGAAGCCGATTCTTGCCGGACGCAATCGCGACGCGCTGGATGCGCTTGCGCAGCGGCTGTCGCTGACGCGACGCGTGTTCGTGCTCAATGATCCGGCCGAGATCGCGCGCAACTTCGACGACGTCGATCTTCTGCTCAATTGTGCCGGCCCCTTCTCGCGCACCGCCGCGTCGTTGCTTGAGGTCTGCCTCGAACGTCGAGTGCACTATCTCGACATCACCGGCGAAATTGACGTGTTCGCGCTCTGCCATCACGCGCAATCGCGTGCGAAGCGGCAAGGGATTGTCGTCGCGCCCGGCGTCGGTTTCGACGTCGTGCCGACCGACTGCACGGCAGCAATGTTGAAACAGCGTCTACCCGATGCAACTGAACTGGTGCTCGCATTCGAAGCAGGCGGTGGCGCCAGTCCCGGTACTGCCAAGACCAGTGTGGAAGGCCTCGCGAAGGGCGGTCGCGCTCGCATTGCCGGCAAGCTTGTCGACGTGCCGCTGGCGTGGAAGACGCGTATGTTCGAGCGCGACGGCCTGCAACGCACGGCAATGACGATTCCTTGGGGCGACGTCTATACAGCGTTTGTGTCGACCGGCATCCCGAATGTGGAAACCTACATGGCGGTGCCGCCGCAGACGATTGCGCGCATGCGCTGGCTGCGTCATCTGCAGCCCTTGCTTGGCTTCGCGCCGCTGCAGCGATTGCTCAAGTCACGCGCCGGCGCTGTGCCCGGCCCTGATGCGCAACGTCGCGAAACAACACATTGCACGATATGGGGCGAGGCTCGGAATGCGGCGGGTGCGCAAGTGCGACTCAAGCTCACGACGCCAAACGGCTACGCGCTGACCGTACAATCGGCGCTCGGAATCGCGCAGCATGTAATTGCTGCGAAGCCTGCGGGCGACTACTACACGCCTTCGCAATTGATGGGCGCGGACTACGTGCTCAGCCTGCCTGGCGTCACACTCGATAGCTGATCGTCGTCAATGCGTGTGCCGCCTGGCAATATCCGGGTCATATTGCGGGCGCTGGTTCAAGCTCGGTTATGATCCACCGACGCGCGCCGTCAGAGGCGCACTCTTCCAATCGAAAGGGGATTCTCACATGCGTATCGGACTCATCCTTGCCGGCATCATTCTCATTGCGGTCGGCGCTGCCGGCTTTACCGGCAATCTCAACTTCACGCAGGACAAAGAAGTCGTGAAGGTCGGTGGCCTGTCTGCATCGGTGAAGCAGGACAAGACTGTGCCGCAGTGGATCGGCGGTATCGGCGTGCTGGTCGGGCTCGGCCTCGTTGCCGCTGGCGCGATGCGAAAGTAGACAATTCACCGTAGCGGCGCACACACGCCGTCACGTCATTTGAATTACAAGCGTTCTCACTCCAATCAGGTTCCGCGGCGTAACCGTCGCAGTGGACGGAAAGTCTTTCTGATCCTGACGCCATGAGCTGGTTCGTTTACGTCCTCGAATGTCGCGATGGCAGCCTGTATACCGGCATCGCGATCGACGTGGCAAAGCGCTATGCGCTCCATGTTGCCGGCAAGGGCGCGCGCTACACGCGATCGCGCCCACCGGTGCGCCTGCTCGCCACGTTTGCCCATGCGGATCGTTCCAGCGCATCC
>JBBRTT010000085.1:0-3204 GCA_038244165.1 Lysobacterales bacterium
ATGCCGGACAACTTCCGGTTTCCGTACGCGGCGATCGGCTTCTCCGATTTCTGGCGACGCTGGCACATCACGCTGTCCGCGTGGCTGCGCGACTATCTCTACATTCCACTCGGCGGCAATCGTCATGGCAGCGCGCGTACGTACCTTGCGCTGATGGGAACGATGCTGCTCGGCGGTCTGTGGCACGGCGCGAGCTGGACCTTCGTGGTCTGGGGCGGCCTGCACGGCATTTACCTGTCTGCCGAGCGCGTGCTGCGCGGGCGTTTCGCCGGCTATCGCCCCGGGCCGTTCGCGTTGTTCGGTCTCGGCTTGCTGACCTACATGCTGATCAATGTGACGTGGGTGTTCTTTCGATCGAAGACCTTCGGCGGCGCCTGGCGCGTATTGAACGGCATGGCCGGATTCAACGCGGACGCGAAGCCGATCCTGCCGACTGAGCATCTGGTGCCGGTGCTCGCCATCGTCACGGGCATCGTCGTCGCACATTGGTTGATGCGAGAACGCACGCTGGAATCGGCGCTTGCGCGAGTGCCTGCGCCAGTGCTGTCAGTGACGTGGGCGGTGATGCTGTTCTTGATCGTGATCGCACAGGGGACGGGCAATGCCTTCATCTATTTCCAGTTCTGAATCATTGCAAGCGGTGGATGCGCGCGTGCGCCTGACCGCATCTGATCGTCCTGGCGTGGCGCAACCGGTGCCGGTGCGTGATATTCCGCAGCAGCCGTGGGGCGCGATCTGGATCGGCACATTGCTGCTGGCGGCTGCGCTGCTCGCTGCGTGGGAATGGCATTGGCGCGACTTCGGTGCCTTGCCGACCTACCGCAACAGCAATGGCGAATGGGCCATGCAACGCCGGCGCATCGATGAAGGCGAGGGCGGCAAGACCGTACTGATCGGCTCCTCACGCGTGTTGTTCGACGTGCAGTTGCCGGTGTGGGAACAACTGACTGGCGAGCGTCCCATCCAGCTGGCTATCGAAGGCACCTCATCGGTGCCTTTGCTGGAGGACCTGGCGGCTGATCCGAACTTCACCGGCCACCTGCTGATCGGCGTGGCGCCACAATTGTTCTTCAGCGGCTTCGCTTACCGTGGCGAAGTGGTGCCGTTCTATCACAAGCAAAGTCCGTCGCAGCGCATTGGCAACTGGTTGTCGATGCATCTGCTGGAACCGTACTTTGCGTTCGATGGATCCGATTTCGGGCTGGCGGCCGTGATTCGCCGGCAGGACTGGCCGCTGCGCCCAGGCATGAGCCGGAAGACCACCGTGCGCGAATTGCGCGTATCGGATGCCGACCGCAACACCCATATCTGGAGCAAACTGGAAACCGATCCGGCGTATCGCGAGTTGGCGCGCGGCATCTGGCTGGAAACTCTGCATGGGCCGCCGCCGCCGACCATGGATACGCCAGAAAAGGTGCAGAAGTTGATCGATCAGCAGCTGCAGCGTGCGGTCGATGCCGTGGCCAAGCTGCGCGCGCGCGGCGTGCAGATGCTGTTTGTGCGCCCGCCCAGCACAGGGCCGTTTCTGGATTTCGAGAACCACGTATTTCCGCGTGTGACCACCTGGGACGCGCTGCTCAATCGCACGGGTGTTGCGGGCATCCATTTTGAGGATTACCCGGAACTTCAGGGACTTGAGCAACCGGAGTGGTCGCACCTGTCGGCAGCCGACGCGCAGCGCTATACGGCTGCGCTGGTAGCGATCATCCAGCGCGATTTTTGGCGTCCTCGTAGCGCGTCGGCTTCGGCGAATGCAGCGGCAGTGCACTGAACATCGGGTGTGACGGGCACTGCAGTGGCGCGCTCGCGTTCTCTTGTCGTTTCATGCCGCGCCCAACAGCCCTGTGTGCAGCGGTGTCGGGCGCGACCGGATATTGAAACACCCCGAGCGTAACGCCCGCAGGTTTGACACTCCCGTTCAACGACCCTTGGCGGCCTTCTTCGCGTCCTTCTCGGTGCGTTTTTCCTTCAGGGTCTTTTCCGGTTTCTTCTTGTCGCTCTTCTTCTGGTCCATGCCCTTCATGGGGTACTCCTCGTGTCGGTGGAATGGGAGGGCGCTGCTTGCGCAGGTCGCCCCGTACGGCAAATCCTAATCACTTTTGCGAGAACGTCAATGCACAACGTCGCATTGTCTGCCGGGTTCAGATGGAAACTTCGCCGCGCCACAGAGATTGCCATCCCTCAGGTCCAAGGTCGCGCAGCGTTTCGATATTGCGCCGGTAGATCGCATCGGTGTCCACGCCCGACGCGACGGCCTGGTCGATGCTCGATTCACGCAACAGATGCAGGGTCGGGTAGGGCGAACGATTCGTGAAGTTCTCGATCGCGTCGGGTTGCGCATCGGCGAACTGATAGTCGGGGTGGAAGCTGGCGACCTGGATTTCGCCGTCCAGTTCGAGTTCTTCCAGCAGCGCGTCGGCGTCGTCGAGAAAATCGTTGAAGTCGAGGAAATCGCCGAGGACGGCCGGATGAATCAGTAACGTCGTCTCGCAAGCCGTAGGATCGGACGCTTGCAACGCGAGCAGTTCATCGCGCAGATCGGCCAGCAGGGTTGTCGTATCGGAGGCATGGCTCACGCGAAAGCGGATACGCTCCTGCGCGAACGGCGCGCGCGCGAACGGGCACAGGTTCAGCCCGATCACCGCGCCCTCGATCCAGCGACGCGTTGACGCGATGACGTCGGCATCCGCATCCGCTTCGATAGCGGATGCGCCCGCTGGATGCGCCGGGTCGTCCACCATCAGATACGCGCGACGCGCACGTTGCGCCCCTTGATCTTGCCCTCGCGCAGACGCGTGAGCGCCTTGCCTGCTTCGGCACGGCGGATCGCGACATACGACCGCGTGGCGAACACGTCGATCTTGCCAACTGCGTCGGCCGGCAGTCCCGCTTCGCCGGTGAGTGCGCCGAGTATGTCGCCGGGCCGCATTTTTTCCGCACGACCCGAATCGATGCGCAGGGTGACCATTGCCGCCTGCAACGCGTCCTCCGATTTCCCCGCGACGACCTTCGGCTGCACCCAGCGCAGCGCCGTGCCTTGCTGTTTCTCCAGCGCGAGGGCGCGCGGCATCTCGCGTGGCGTGACCAGATTCAGGGCCAACCCCGTGCGTCCAGCGCGGCCGGTGCGACCGATGCGGTGCAGATAAATGTCCGGATCGGGCGGCAGTTCGTAGTTGATAACAGCACCCAGATCCTTGATGTCGA
>JBBRTT010000086.1:0-3027 GCA_038244165.1 Lysobacterales bacterium
CAAGCGTGCGATCGAGATATCCAACGTGCTTGCACTGAGCTGGGCGTAGCCGGCGAGCAGAATCTTTCCATCGGTCTGCAATGCCATCGCCCCTGGAGCATCAGCGTTGATTCCGGACGGTCCGCCGAGATCGAAGGTGACGGTTTGACGCCCGTTGGTGCCGAACGAAGTGTCCACGCCGCTCAGATCCGGCAACACGCGCATGATCGAAAAGTCCGCGTTGCCGGTGGGGCCATCGTCGGAGCCGGAAACCAGGATTTTTCCATCGGACTGTTCGATCAGGCGTGAGGGGATGCCGTGTGCATCGAACGGTGTGCCTGCGCTGGGAGGATCCGAGCCGAACTGGACATATCCCTGGGCGCCGCCGCCGCCGACGTTTGGATCGAGCGCGCTGCCGTCGGCTTTGAGCGCCGCGAGAATGATGCCACTGCCGGTTGGTCGGCCGACAAACAACATGCGCCCGTCGCGAAGTCTGATCGCATCGTACAGCGCCGTATTGTTAGGCAAGTCGGATTCATTGAGCTGGTCGAAGCGCACGTAGCCGACGCCGCCAGGGCCGAAACTGCTGTCGTAGCTGCCATCGGGGTGCAACCGCGTCGCGCAAAACGCTGGAAAATCGCCGATTGCAGGAGGTTCCGTCCTGTAGCACGTGCCCGCCAGGAACAATCTGCCATCTGGGAGGACCTGCATTGCTTGTCCCGCGTCCTTCGCGGCCGCGGAAACGTCGACCAGCAAGACTCCGGCTGTTCCGAACGTCGTGTCGAAATAGCCATCAGCCGCTCGCGCATCGTGTGCTGCGCTCAGACTCGAAATGGACAGAAACAAGACCTGGTTCAAGGCGCTACGCAGCCGGGCCTTCGCTGTGAAGTGCAGTTTCATTGAACGTCCTGGAAGGAGTGGCAGCGGCGACGGAAGGGCATCGCCGGCATAAGCGCGGCAAGCCCTGACCGACCTTTTCACTACTCCATACAAGAAAGGGCACCCTAACCGGACACCCGGACTGGTGTGATGCCTAACGTTTGAGATGAGAGGCGGCGCCCGGCTTGCCGGGTGACGTCCTCTCTATTGAAGGGTTAGTCATCGCCTACCTTTGACGGCGACAAAACCTTCTTGGCTACAACCCCTTCAACCGTTGGTGCCCATTGCTCGAAGCCGAACTCGGGCAAGTACTGTTCGATTCTTGGAGTGAGCTCAACACCGATAGCTTGCAGCTCCGAGTAGCCGATCGGCTTGGCATGTCCATTGTGATGCTGGTCGACGGTGTCGACATGATTGAGAAACCAGTCTTCGGGGCTCAGGCCGTTTGCGGTGAGAAGTGTGACATCGAGCCCCGCCGCTCGCGCCGCGTCTGCGGCTTGAGCGTTGTGCGGCGACCCTACAAGCCAAACTGGATTGGCTCGTGCATGGGCCAAAGCTTTCAGGCCGTACTCTGAATCAAGTACAAAAGTGACGGTTGCGGAAGGCTTCATTTGCGATGCCTAACGAGGCTGTAGAAAAACTGGCGCCGATCTTGCTCGCATCAAGCGAGGCGATCAAGGGAGTCGGCGATGGCGCGGTACAAGTTGGTGTACATGAGTCAGCGGCTGCTGCCGGTGGATCTGGAGGCGCAACTGGTGCCCGGCTCGTTCGCACATGCCGCCTACCACGTGGTCGACGCGCTCGACCTTTCCGCGTTCGATGCGCACTACCGTAACGATGAGGTCAGCGCATCGGCTCACGCGCCAGGCATGCTGCTCAAGGCGGTACTGCTGGCGCATTCGCACGCGTGCGATCGAGCACGTAGGGCGCGTCTTGGACGCGCCGTCTGTTCGCCTCCACCTTCCTGGGCTCAGCGGATCGAACAAAAGCGGCGGGTCTAAGACCCGCTCTACGGCCCTACAGCGCGATCAAGTTCCGCGCACCCGCTTGCGCTTGCAAAGACTGCGCGTTGCGAACCCAATGCCTGCGCAAACCCGACACCACACCGGTGCGCCAAGTCGCGGTGCTCACGCGCAAAGCCATCGTCACGCACACGCAACGCATGCGCGAACGCATCGACAGCGACAAAGGCAAAGAACAGTACGGCCAGCGCTTCGCCACCGTCGAACCCGTGTTCGGCAATCTGCGTCACAACAAGCAGCTCAATCGATTCACGCTGCGCGGCCAGAAGAAAGTCGACGGCCAGTGGAAGTTGTTTGCTCTCGTCCACAATCTTGAGAAGTGGGCGAACTATCGAAAAGCGGCGTGAAGGGAAGCAGAAAAGCCGCGCGATTCGATCGCTATGCGCGTCAGGCGCGTGTGAGCGTGGCGACGATGCACACCACGAGCGCGTCAGCAGAAGATCACCGTGACGTGCAGCGCCTCCGAAACTCCGTCGCGGTCATCGCGCGGGTCCGAAAAGGGGTTTTTCTACAACCTCAACGCTTGAGTTAAGGTGCCGCCCGCTGCGGGGAGTGGGCAAAGCACAATGAAATGACGCTTTGACCGCGCCCCGCGGTGGGCGGTCACCTTGAACGATTGGTTAGGCCGCGCCGAAATGAAGCGATCTTTCTACAATCTCCTGCACCCGGGCCATAGTGATTCCATTGTGCTGCTCAAGCGCAAGCGGGTGCTCGGAAGGTTCAAGTTGAACCAGGGGGCGTTCTCCGAGCGGTTGTGTACGAAGTGCGGCTTTTAGGTTCAGAGTGCCCGGCAAATAGGGTAACGCGCTTTGAACCCATGCGAAGTATGGCGGCTCCGACTCCCGGCCCTTTGTGTGCCAGAGGTCAGAGGCGCGACAAAAGCTTGCCTCACTAACCGAAACCCAGGTTAGCCAAGTAAATGGCTGATCTGAGTTCAGGACCGGAATGTGGAGTTGCCCAAGTAGAAAGAAGTGCTCATCGTCGATGATGCATTGATCGCTCGAGAGTGCAGCCCGCTCATCGCGGTCAGCCTCAGGAATATCGAACCACGCCGCAGGGGCTGGGCTCCCAAGGGACATGGGTAGCTCATCATGGAACTTGCCGCAGGTTGCGCAATGAAATCCGATCATATGTCTAGCGGCCTAAC
>JBBRTT010000087.1:0-2968 GCA_038244165.1 Lysobacterales bacterium
GAAATGGACTCCTGCGCGTGCTCAATCCGGCGCCCGTGCACCCACAACTCGACGCGACGTTGCTTGCGCAGTGCAATCTGATCACACCGAACGAGACCGAGTTCGCGTTGCTGCTCGAACGCATCGTCGGAGTGCACGTCGATGCGGCAAAACTTGCATCGCGCGATGACGCCGACCTGCACGCGCTCGCGCGCCGGCTCGATGTCGACACCGTCGTGATCACGCTTGGCGCGCAGGGTTGCTTTGTCTCGCACGGCGAGAACGATCGTCGCGGCGACAGCGAGGCGTTCTACCGGATCGCGCCCGAACGCGTGAACGCGATCGACTCGACCGGCGCCGGCGATGCATTTTCGGGCACGCTCGTCGCGGCGCTGCTGCGTTTTTCGGAACGCCCGTTCCGTGATGCGGTCGTGCATGCGAACCGCGCCGCCGCGATGTCGACCGAGATTGTGGGCACCGCGCCTGCAATGGCGCGGTTCGACCAGGTCATCGCGCGCTTTTCCTGAGTAGCGCCTATTTGTGCGCGCTGCTCGATTGCTACATCGGGCGCGCACTGCGTAGCGCTCGATGCTCAAGCAGGCGCGCACGTCGCTGCTGGCCGCGCCGCCATATCAACCAGCAAGTGCCGCTCACAATCACGCCGGCGAGCACCGCGACACTGCTTTGACCGTGGTTGATCCACGCCAGCAGCCATTCGCGATTCTCGGCACCGTAGTAACCGAGCCACACCCAGAACGGCGCGGAAATCAGCGCGGCGAGGCCGTCGAGCAGCAGGAACCGCAGGAATGTGACCCGCCAGGTCATGCCGGCGCTGAAAAATACGGCGGTGCGCATGCCGGGCAGGAAGCGCGCAACGAACATCCGGCGATTGCCGTAACGATCGAATTCTTCCTGCACCTGCGCGTAGCGCCGCGGCGTCAGCAGCGTCGCCACCCAACGAATTCGCAATGCACGCACGCCAAATTAGCGTCCGGCCAGGAACATCAGTGCGTCGCCGATCAGCACTCCAGCGAGGCCGACCACGCACATCAAGCGCACGTCCGCGTAGCCGAGTTCGGCAATCACGACGCCGGCAACCAGCGATATGTCTTCCGGAATCGGAATACCCAGGCTGCAGATCATCAGCACTGCAAAAACCGCCATATAGCCGTGCAGGGTGAAGAAATTGATCAGCTGGTCAAGGAAATCCATTGGGAAAGTTCATCGCGTTCAACGGATACGCGTTGGGTGGGCGCCCAACGCCGAATCGTCCACCAATGGCTCAATTCTTTACGGGCAGCGCAGTCTAACCGCGTATTGCTCCAGCGGGTCGCGGCAGCGCTATCATGAAGACGTGCGTGCCTTCTGCGGGAGTTCGTGTATGCGTATTGTCCTGTTCCTGCTCGCGATCGTGTCGCTGCCCATCGCAGCATTGGCTGGCGATGGCACTCTCGATCCTGATTTCGGCAATGGCGGCATTGTCGAAATCGGCTGGCCCGCAGGCGCGGCTCAGGCCAATGCGATCGGTGCCGATAGCGCCCAGCGCATCCTGGTGGGCGGCAGCGCCATCGGTCCTCATGGCGACCGGGATTTTGCCCTGTTCCGGCTGCTGCCCGATGGACTGCTCGACACGACGTACGCACTTGAAGGCAGTGGCTTCCGCTTGATCGACTTCGACCTCGACGGTATCGGCAGCCACAGCGATGATGTAATCAATGACCTCACTGTGCACGCTGACGGATCCGTGACCGGCCTCGGCGAAGCACATTTCGGTTTCGCCGGGGTCAATTCGCAGTTCGCGTTGGCGCGAGTGGATGGCAATGGCGATCTCGATTCCACCTTCGGCCAGGGTGGAACGTTACATTTCGGTTTCGCCAATTTCGGCAACATCGATCAGGGGAGCCGTCTCGTTGTTGATGGATCCGGAAACATCGTTGTTACTGGAACGACGGTTGAATATTTTTCGGTAAACACGCCGCTTGAATACTGGTTCGGACTGACCCGGCTGACACCTGACGGGCTGCTGGATTCGAGTTTCTACGGCGGACTTCATCCGCTGACGTTTTGGGTCGATCCGGGCCCGCCGCATCAGCATAGTAAAAAAAATTTCCCTTACGCGCTGGCCCTGGACAATTTTGACCGCATTGTGGTCGCTGGCGCCACCGCAGACCCGATAGATCAAGATGCCGCCGCATTTCGCGCGCAACCCGATGGCGACTTCGATACAACCTTTGGTCAGTACAGCCGAATCCGCCTTGATTTGCCTTACGCCGTTGCGTCGGCATTGCTGTCAACGACGAACGGCAAAATGTTGATCGCCGGCGGCTGTGGTGCTGTTCCTGCGGTTGGTCAATTGTTCCTTGCACGTGTCAACGAAGACGGGTCTCCAGATTACAGCTTTGGAACCAATGGCACCGGCAGCATACAGCTGGCTGCTGGGTTTCCGCTGCCTTCATTGATTGCAGTAACAGGCAAAGGTGGATGGCTGGTGGCTGGCCCTCTCACTGATGGTATCGAATACTTCAATACGGCGATTGTGCTGGCGCGTTTTGACGCGAATGGCAACCCGGACTACGACTTTGGCAAAGACGGCATAGTTGTCGTTGAAGGACCTGACGGCAGACCCTTCAACGCAGGTCGATTTGCACTGCAGCCGGATGGCAAACTTATCGTCGCTGGCGGCTTGCCGAATATCGGTCCCGACGTCACTCCGCATTTCGCGATCATGCGCATCCTCATCGATCACGATGCCGTATTCGCGGACGGCTTTGACGGCGGCTGAAGTACAAGGCACAGACTGCCCTTGCTAGAATGTGCGATGCGTATTGGTTCGCACCTCATCGACCCACCCGTCGTGCTCGCGCCGATGGCCGGCGTTACCGACAAGCCGTTCCGCCAGCTGTGCAAGCGGCTGGGCGCGGGCTTGGCCGTGTCCGAGATGACCACTGCCGACCCACGCTTGTGGACGACACGCAAATCGCTCAAACGC
>JBBRTT010000088.1:0-2862 GCA_038244165.1 Lysobacterales bacterium
ATCAGCACCGATGCGCACATCCATCGTGCGCACCGACAGCAGGCCATCCTGTCCGGTTCTTTCATACATCAGGCGATCGATATAGAACCAGGCCTTGCCGTCGGCCGAAACCAGATCCAGCAGTAACGGAGCATCCGCACGCGGGACCAGCCGGAAGTCGCGCAAGTCGATGCGCCCACCGACGAAATCCACGACGTAACCGCCGCGTGCCTGCAACGATCCGCCGTTGAAACCACGAAATTTATTGCCATCGAGTCGAAAATCGAGCGCGCCTCTTTGAAGTACGGCAAAGCGTTCGAAATGATGATCGGGCATGTCCGCAAGCCGATTGCTCGGCAACGCGACGTGCAGGCCAATGTCGCGCGCAAGGTCGCGATTCCAATGCACGCCGACTTCACCGCCCCAGACAGACCAGGAAGCCTCAGCTGTAGCTGCGTTCTTGGCCGCAGCGGGCCCTCGCGCCTGAACCAACGACGGAGCAGCAAAGACAAGCAACAGCATTAAAAAAAGATACTTCATAGCGGCTTCCCATTAGAATATGTGTGCAGCCACGAAATCGGATCAGCTTCGCCCCGGCGACACGATACAGGCGCGGAGCGGCGACCGATACGGTAGATCAATGCAAGGCGCGGAAAGAGCCCGGATTTCAGGGCGCAATCTCAGTCGCCTCTGAACGCAGTCTTCGCCCATACCTCACATCCGCCTTTTTGCGCCGGCGCGAAACCAGGACGCCGGTCGGTATTCCATCAAGGCGTCGTCGCCGACGCGTTCTGCATCAGTTCCGGCGGCGACTTGCCGTAGCCGGGCTGGATCGGATTATTCGCCGCGTTGTTCCATAGTTCATACATGTACTCGCCGCGCGTCCGCCCTTGCGGCCCGACCACGAAGGGCCGATTCGATGCACTCATGCACAACTGATTTTCGCCCGCGGTTGCATTGGCCACCGCCTCATCACGCAGGAACGCGATGTAGTCCTTGCTGGAGAGCTGGTAGTACAGCCGCGCGTTCACGGTCAGCGGAGCAACCGCACCGACCGGCACCGGCACGCTGTAATCGACCGTGTCGTAGTTGACCAGGATGCCTGACCCTGGTGTAGTTTCCGGATAGATCGCGCCGACAGGACGCAGGTCATAACCATTCGGATCGGCAGCGGTCGCCGGCTTGAAGCCGAGCGGAGGAATGCGATTGTCCTTGGCGACGCAATCGTTCAGCACGAAATGGAACATCGCGTTGCCGCTTCCATTTTCGATATCGCAAATGCCCGTGCCGTTCGCGTTGAAAATTCCTTGCTGCACTTCGTATACGCGCACCTGCGGATCGAGCGTGAGCGTCGCGCCAGCCGCATTGTACGCACCACTCTCAAACACCAGCGCACCATTGGCATCGTGCACTTGCAGATTCACCCACATGCGCCGGCCTTCGGAATAGCCCGTCGGCAACTTGTGGCCACTCAGGTTGGTGACCTTGACGCGCACGGCCATCGATCCCGCGCTCCCGGTCGGTGGCGTGAAGCTCTGGATCGTCGCTCTCATGCTCGCCGCATTGCCGAGCATTTGTCTTGTCCAAGTCACGGTCTGATCGAACGAATTCTGCCGGCCGACACCGCCGTATGCGCCCGGAATCGACGAGGTATCACCGAATTCGCCCTTGATGATGCCCGGCACCCAGGTATTGCCGCCCACGAACGAGTGCACCGGCAGGTTGCCTGTGCGGTTGGGATATCCGATCAGCGAACACGCCGTTGCCGACGGATCCTCACTGGTTGGCATATGACAGGACTGGCATTGTTCGGCGCGCGCCAAGGCCGGTACGTCGGCGGGGAGATCATCGAAGCCATCGCGGAATATCAAGTCCGCAAACAGACTTTGGTTCCACTCCGAGTACGTACGCTCGATCGGAAACGCGTGACCTGTGTCAGTTCCATTCGCGAGCTTCAACGTCTTCAACGGACCGCTGCCGGCATCCGGCGAAGTAACGTCGTGGCACAAACCGCAGAGGCGTCCTTGGGTTTGATACGCCGATTGCTGCCACGGATGGGGCGGCACAGATCCTGTCGGATAACCATACGGACCGCGCCGGCATGGTTCGCCGGCACTGGCATCGCAGGCCTGATCGTCGACCCATGCGTCGGCGTTGCCGATCATCGCCGGTTCTCCGCCGGGGCCTGTATCGCTCAAGCGATGACAGTAGTGGTACGGCACACCGCTGTAATCATTGTCGAGATTGTCTTCCCAGTCGTAGCCACCGGTCAGCAGACAAGCGGAAGCACCGAGTGTCACGCTGTTGTCCGGTTGTCCGAAGCCTGCCTTCACCACGTGTCCGCGATACCAGCCGCGCGACGTGTGGCAGCGCAGGCAGTAGTCGCCGACGCCAGGCGCGTCCTTGTTCGCGATATCGAGGGCGGCGAAGAACAGCGGATCACGCGCGGCATTTGCCATCATGCTGCCAGCCCAGGTGGGATAGGGCCGGAAAGTGGACGATGGGGCGCTGCCGCCACCGTGGCAACCGGAACACTGATTGGTCTCGGCCAAATCGTAACTGAGGCCCGGCTGCGTGCCATGGCGGGTGAAATCGACGGCACTGTCGGTGACAGAAAGATGGTGTGAAACCGCCAACCACTGCTCGGTAGCAGGTGCGCCGCTCGCCAGCACGGATGATGCGATAAACAATGCTGCCATCGCACAGCTGCTGCGTAGTAGATGAATCCAGCGCATCGAATGATCCATTACGGTTCGTTGGCCGCGTGCACGTTTCAGCGTGTCGGACCCAGCAACGCCAGTGTGTAGGTTCGGCCGGCCTCGCTCGACGTCGGAGCGCCCAGCAACGTAATCCGGGTTGCGCCGGGTTTCGCATGAGCGGTGA
>JBBRTT010000089.1:0-1661 GCA_038244165.1 Lysobacterales bacterium
AGAGCTGCGTAACTGCCGGGAGCAAGTGTCCCGGCATCCACTGTCGCGGTGACCGTCGCTGCGGGTGCGCCTTGTGCGAGCGCGCCCCCTTCGGGCGACCGGCCGAGCCACGCAACCGGTCCCGGACTCGCGCACGCCGTCAGGGCCGTATCGATCGTGTAGTTCAGGATGCTGCCGGCCGCTCCGCCATTGGAGATACCGAATTGGGCGTTGCCGCTGCTGCCCGCGACAAGACTTAGGGAAAGGCCGCTCGGAGAAATCACGGCCATCGGGATCGGAGGTGCCGTGGCAGCACCCAGCGTCAGCAGGTCGAAGCTGGCAGGACTGCCGCTTTGTGCAACATGCAGCGTTGCGCTGGCGCTGGCGGGCGCGACATTGACGGTGATCGAGAACGCATACAGCGTGCCCCAATCGAGATTCGGACCCGCAGCCGCCGCGCTCCACATTGCCTGGTTGCCGGTCGTACTGACCGACCAGTCGTTGCCGGCATCGAGATCGCCATCGCTGAAGCGCGTCGCGCTCACCACTGCACCCGGCGGCAGCGGCACGCTGAAACGGTCGAACCCCTTGTTGCTGAGTACGCTCAGATTCGGCTCCGCGCCCTGGGTGACGGCGCGCGCGAAATCCAGGTTCATCACGGCATAGTCATACCGCCAGGTGCCATCGCCATTGTCGGTGACCTTCACCGCGAGCTTCGCATGGCCCTCGCCAACGTTGAGTTCGCTGTTCATCGCATTCGCGGGCGGGCTGACCGGATCCACCCAGCGGTCGATTGCCGGGCCGAGCTTGTAGGTCGATGCCGAAATCGGCCACATGCTTCCGTTCCATGCTTGGGTGGTTAACACCGTGCCCATCGAGTTGTAGATGTTCACATCTTGGCGCGCGAGGTACCACGATTCGAAGGTGAAAGTCGAACCCGGGTGCGATGTCAGGCTGACCTGCGACTCGCTCACTTTCAACCGATAGTCGTAGTTGCCCACGCTCGGATTGTCATTGGTGCCGTTGCAATCGGCGTCGTAGATCGATCCGCAGCGGCCCCATTGGTTGGTAGCCGGAATGATCTCCGTACGCGGACCAAGGCGTGTGTTGTCGTCATTGTTGCTGACGGCGTACGTGTCCTCGCATGCCGGCCCAATTACGTGACCCGACGAACGGCCATCCGCACAGCCGACATTCGTTGTGAGGAATGCGTGCTTCACGCCCGAACGACCAATCTGTTCGAGGCTGCCGTCCGCGTTGATGCGATACATGTTCCAGATCAGGAACGGATGCTGGTCGTTGCCGTACGGCGGAAAATTTCCAGAAAACATCGTGTACCACGGAATGTCCGCGGCCCATAAAACCGTGCTGCTTCCGAGCGCGCCTTGACCGCCAACGGTTGTCTGGATCGATCCGGCGTTGACGTTGTTGCGCAAGGTTGAAGATGGCGTGTAGACGATCGCGCCGCTACCGGATGCGCCTGTACACGCCTGGCAACGCGAATACTGCGGCGTGAAACTTTTCATGAACAAATCGGACTGATAAGTTCCGCCACCCGGCGCTGCGGTGCCGGCAAAATTGCAATTGACGCCGCTTATCACGTTGCAGGATGCGCCGTCCGGTCGGCCACCTGTTCCGCGCGTGAGGACTTCGCTATTGAGTTCCATGTCGGCAATCACCCA